>DATJZP010000042.1:0-33135 GCA_035498875.1 Myxococcota bacterium | reverse complement strand
TGCGCGGCGCGCGCGCTCTCGAGCAACAGTCGCGCGTCGGCGGGCTCGCGCTGCGCCGCGAAGCTCACCCGGGCGAGCGCGAGCGCTGCCCCCGGGTCGGCGCGCACCTCGAGCGCCAGCCGCCCCTCTTCGCGCGCGTGGACGGTCTCGCCGCGCAGGCGTGCCTCTTCCGCGCGTGCTTCGAGCAGCCGCGCGTGGCCCTCCCCCGCCGGGTCGCCGAGCGCGTGCTCGGCGATGGCCAGACGCAGGATCAAGATGTCGGCGCGCGTCTCCCCACGCAGGAGATCGCGCACCCGTTCGGGACGACCCGTGTCGAGCCACAGGTCCGCGAGCTCGGCGCGAGTCACCACGTCGCCGGGCTGCGCCGCCAGAGCGCGCTGCAGGTGCGACTCGGCCGCCGCCGGGTCTCCGAGGCGCACGGCCATCTCGCCGAGCGAGAGCTCCAGCCACGCGCGCAGCGCGTTCGGCGCCTCACTCGAGCCTGCGAGCAGCGCGCCCAGTGAGTCGTAGCCGGCGCGGAGCTGGCCCATCCGGGACCTCGCCTGGCCGGCGCATACGCCCGCCCAGAGCGCGGTGCCAGGGCCGTACAAGTGGGAGCAGCTGCGCAGCGAGGCCGCGGGGTCCCCCTGCACCAGCTCGATGGTCGCGCGAGTCAGCCAGGCCTGTGCGTTGCGCGGATCGCGCTCGAGCACTTGGTCCAGGGTCTCGAGCGCCGCGCCGAACGCGTGGCGGTTCTGCTGCACGGTCGCGTGCAGCACCAGCGCCTCGACCGGCGGCTCCGGATCGCGCAGCAGGGGAGCGAGCACGGCCTCGGCGCGCCCGACCAGCCGCGGGTCGGCGTCGCGCTGTCCCAGCGCGAGCGCGCGCCGAGCCAATGCGAGCGTGGGTCCCGCCGAGTCGGGCGCTGCGGCATGGTCGGCTTGGAGCGCCGCGAGCTCCTCGAGGTCGGGGCTGCGCGGATCGGCCAGCCGCTCCAGCACCTGCGAGTCACTCGTGGGCACGAATGGCTCGGCGGCCGCCACGCCCGCGCGGCTGAGCGCGAGCGCCGCGAGGCCCGCTGCGAGTCGCGCGATGGCGGCTCGCTGCGGGCCCGTTGAGCGCCCTGGGAACGCGGGGGTCACTCACTCGCCCGGATCGACGTGCCGGCGGTTGCGGCCGTCGAACGGGGTCGGCAGGAACGGGAAGTCGGGGCTCACCCCGAGCTCGTTGTCGTTCACGCCGTCGCCGACGTTGTTGGCGATGAAGTTGGGACCGCCCGCGACGCGCACGACCAAGTCGGTGACGTCGTCGTTCGGGCGCCGGCCGTTCGGGAAGCCCGCCGCATCGGGCGTCGGGTTCCCCGCCGCATCATGAGCGAACGGACCGAGCCGCTTGATGCCCGCCGGCGCCGTCGGAGGCACGGTGAGGTCGAGCCGCAGCAGGTCGGAGAGCCGCGCGCTGGGGGACTGACCCGGGTAAGTCAGGAGCAGGCTCACCACGTCGTCGCGCGGCCCCTTCGGCACCGGCACGCCCGACACCAGCTGGAGCGCCTGCGCCACGTCGAGCCGGCGGTAGGCATCCACGAACTGGGCCTCGTCCTCGGGCGCGCTCGCGTTCCAGAAGTCCTTCTGGCCGATCGGGATGATGAGCTCGTTCACGAGTGGGTTGCCCATGCGAGACACCTGCCGGAACGTGCCCACGTTCTGCAGCGTCGGATCATTCGGGTCGAGCTTCCCGGGCTCGCCCTTGTGCACCTCGAACTTGGTGCGCGACGTGGAGGCATAGACGCCGATCAGCTTGTCGGCGTCGGCGGCGGGCTGGCGGTCGCGCGTGAGTCGCGAGATCGGCAGCTCGAGCGCGATCGTGTTGATGTTGAAGCCGCTGAACGAGTTGTTGCCGAACGAGTTGTGCGCGTCGTCCGCATCCTCGGCGTTGGAGAGTGACGGCAGGAGCCGCGCCGACGGCGTCTCGGTGCGCAGGTTGATGAGATCGAAGACCGCGCCCAGGTCGATGGCGAAGGTCTCCGCGCGCTGGCCCGCGAACACGCGCGCGCCGGTCGTGGCGTCGCTGTAGATGCCCTTCGCCGCCAGCGCCGCGTAGTCGGGCGTGGTGCGCGGCCCGATGTTCGAGGGTACCGCAGACAGTGTCTGACCCTGGAACAGCTCCGTCCGCGGCTTGCAGGTCTTGTCGCCGCGGCGGCAGTTGCGCAGCTCGGTCACGCTGTAGTGCTGCTTGCGCGAGAGACCCTCGGAGCCGGCGCCGTCGAGCGCCGTGATCGGCGCCGCACCGGTGAGTGCGCCGCTGTTCGGGTCGTTGGTCAGGCCGTTCGCGATGAACGCCGCGGGGTTCACGGTGTCGGTCTGGAAGCGGATCTCGTAGGTCACGTCTTCCTTGCCGTCGCGGTCGTTGTCGACGTGCAGCGCGTACGACACGCCGTCGTCGAACGAGAAGTAGTTCGGGCCCGAGCTCGGCTCCTGGCCCGGGATCACGTTCATGATCAGGGTCACCTTCCGGTCCGCGGGCGAGCGCGCGAGATTTGCCGCGTCGTAGCTCACGAACGCGTACACGTCGGTGATGTCGGCGGCCGGGTCGAGCGAGATCAGCGGCGCCTCGCGGTGACTGGCAGCGCGAGACAGTTGCGCGAGCCCCGGGGTGAGGCTCGAGATCAGGACGAGCGCGGCGACCGTGCCGCGCAACGGGATGCGTCTCATTGTCGGTTCTCCTACGGGCCGAGCAGTAGGCCCGCAGCCTGTTACGGACACGCCCGTTCGCCGGATGCAGGGCCCCGGGCTGCAACATGTTCCGCGCCTCGAGGTATGGCACGATGGTCTCGAAGGAGGCCACCGATGAACCATCCGCCGCTCCGCTTCGGGATCTTCCTCGCGCCCTTCCACCCCGTCCGCGAGGACCCGACCGCGTGTCTGGACCGCGACCTCGAGCTCGTCAAGTGGCTCGACTCACTGCGGTACGACGAGGCCTGGATCGGCGAGCACCACTCGGCGGGCTACGAGATCATCGCCTCGCCCGAGATCTTTCTCGCGATCGCCTCGCAGCACACGAAACACATCCGGCTCGGCACCGGCGTGATCTCGGTGCCGTATCACCACCCGTTCATGATCGCCGAGCGGATCGTGCAGCTCGATCACATGACGCGCGGTCGAATCATGTTCGGCTCCGGCCCGGGCGCGCTGCAGTCCGACGCGCGCATGCTCGGGATCGAAGCCTCGACACAGCGCGAGCGGCTCGACGAGGGCCTGGGGGTGATCCTGCGGCTCTTGCGCGGCGAGACCGTGACTCACGAGGGCTCGTGGTTCACGCTGAAGGAGGCGCGGCTCCAGCTCCGTCCGTGGAGCCGCAACCTCGAGTACGCGGTCGCCTCGCAGATCTCACCGGCGGGCGCGCGCATCGCCGGCAAGCACGGCGCCGGGCTCCTGTCGCTCGGCGCGACCAGCTTCGAGGGCTTCAACATGCTGGGCATGAACTGGCAGGTCTACACCGACACCAGCCAGGCGAACGGCCACCCGGTCGACCGCTCGCGCTGGCGGCTGGTGGGCCCGATGCACATCGCCGAGACGCGCGAGCAGGCCAAGGCGAACGTCCGCTTCGGCCTGGGCGACTGGCTGTTCTACTTCCGCGAGGTCGCCGCGCTGCCGCTGGGCATGGAGGGCTCGGTCGACGAGGTGATCGAGAACATGATCGCCCAGAAGTTCGCGGTGATCGGCACGCCCGACGACGCGATCGAGCAGCTCGAGAACCTGCAGCAGCAGTCCGGTGGCTTCGGCGCGTTCCTGCAACTCGCGCACAACTGGGCCTCGTGGGACGACACCAAGAAGAGCTACGAGCTTTTCTCGCGCTACGTGATGCCGCGCTTCCAGGACCGCAACGCCGGCCGCGTGGCCACGATCGAGGCGGTACAGAAGGCGCACGGCGACCTCCTGGCCGAGTACGGCGGCGCGATCGCCAAGGAGTTCGAGAAGCAGGGCATCAAGCTGCCGGGCCAGTGAGTCACACCGCCACAGTTGGTTGACAGCACCGTAGGCGCGGCCTAAACAACCGGCGCGCCTGCGGGTCCGCGCGGGCGGAGAGCTGCGGTGGGGGTCAAGATCACTGTCCGGGACGCCGCGCGATTGCTCGGTGTCCCCGAGAAGACGGTCTTTCGCTGGATCGACGAGCGAGGCCTCCCCGTCCACCGCGCACACGGCCAACACCGCTTCAACCGCGCGGAGCTCTTGGAGTGGGCGACGGCCCAGGGCGTGCGCGTCTCGGCGGAGCTTTTCGCGGAGACGGACGAGCACCAGTCGCCGCTTCCGACTCTCGAGAGCGCACTGCAAGCGGGCGGGATTCACTTCCTCAAGGGGGGCAACGCCCGGGAAGCCGTCCTGCGCGAGGTCGTGCGCGTGCTGGAGCTCCCCGACGAGATCGACCGCGAGTTTCTGTACGAGGTGCTGCTCGCGCGCGAGAATCTGGGCTCGACGGCGATCGGCGACGGGATCGCGATTCCGCACGTGCGGAATCCCGTGCTCCTGCACGTCCGGCCCGCCGTCGCGCTGTGCTTCCTCGAGCAGCCGATCGCCTTTGGCGCGCTCGACGGTAAACCGGTCGGAATCCTCTTCGTGATCGTCGCGCCCACGAGTCGCACGCACCTGCGGCTGCTCTCGAGACTCTCCGCAGCACTGCACGACCCGGAGTTCCGCCGCGCGCTGGAGCGCCACGCGCCCTCCGACGTGATCGCGACGGAGCTGCACCGGGTCGAGAAGGGGTTCGCGAACGGGGCGAGCGCCGCTCCGAAATGACTCTGCTCGCCGCGGCGTTGCTCGTCTTGCTCGGCTCGGGACTGGCAGCGCTGGCGACCCTGCGCTGGCCCCGCTTCTCGTCGGGCGTGGGCTCCGCTGGCGCTCCGCTAGCCGCGCTGCTCGCGGGGGCCCCCGTGCTCAGGGCGCTCTTCGTTGGAGAGACTTCGCGTCTCGAGCTGACTTGGGGCATGCCCGGCGCCACGCTCTCTCTCGGGATCGACCCGCTCTCAGCGTTCTTCCTGTTCCCGGTGCTGGGACTGTCCGCGCTCGGCGCAACCTATGGTCGCGCCTATCTGTCGAGTCACACGGGGGTACGCTGGTCCAGCTCGAGCTGGTTCTTCTTCAACCTGCTGTGTGCGGCGATGATCGTCGTGTGCCTCGCCCGCGACCCCATCCTGTTTCTCGTGACCTGGGAGACGATGTCGCTGTGCGCCTACGTGCTGGTGAGCCTCGACTACGAGCGCGCGGAGGCACGGCGCGCGGGCTGGATCTATCTGATCGCCTCGCACGCGGGCACGGCGGCGCTGCTCGCGCTGTTCGTACTGCTCGGTGACTCATTCGGCGGCGGGCCTGGGGCGGCGCTGGCGTCCGGCAGGGCGAGCGCGCAGACCTTGTTCGCGCTCGCGCTCGCCGGGTTCGGGGTGAAGGCGGGGATCTTCCCGCTCCACGTGTGGCTGCCCGAAGCGCACGCCGCCGCACCGTCCCATGTGTCGGCCCTGATGTCGGGCGCGATGGTGAAGCTCGGCTACTACGGGCTGCTGCGCGTGGTGGTTCTGCTCGGCGGAGTCGCGTCGGAGCTTGGCGTGTCACTCGCCGTGCTCGGCCTCGCGGGAGCCCTCACCGGCGTCGCTCTGTCACTCACTCAGCGCGACCTGAAGCGTGCGTTGGCGCACTCGAGCGTCGAGAATCTCGGGTTGATCGGACTCGGGCTGGGGCTCGGTTTCGCAGGCTCTGCGCGGGGCGACGCCACGCTCGCCGGGCTGGGGTTGGCCGTGGGACTGTTTCACGTCTGGAATCACGCCGCGATGAAGGGGCTCATGTTCTTCGCCGCTGGAGGCGTTCAGCACGGCGCCGGAACTCGGGACCTCGAGCGCCTGGGGGGCTTGGCTCGTCGCATGCCGGCTGCTGCCCTGCTGTTCGCGGTGGCGGCCGTCGCCCTCGCCGCGCTCCCGCCTCTCAACGGCTTCGCGACGGAGTGGCTGCTCTATCTCGGTCTGCTTCACGCCGTAGTCGCTTCGCCGCCGGCCGGATCCGTCGCCGCCTCCGTCGCGCTCGGCCTGCTCGCGCTCGTGGGCGCACTGGGAGCCGCGAGCTTCGTGCGCCTGTTCGGCGTCGTCTTTCTCGGTCAGCCACGGAGTGACTCGGCTCGACATGCGCACGACGTCCGGGGTTCGATGCTGGGCGTAATGGCGGGCCTGGGCGTTGTCTGCATCGGGCTCGGGCTCGCGCCCATGCTCGCCCTGCGCGCGGTCGCTGCGCCGCTCGCCGAGCTCGGCACCGCGAGCGGAGTCGCGCTCGCCCCGCTGCCAGCCGCGGACGCGCTCGCGCCGCTCCCCGGGCTCGCGCTCGCGCTCTGGCTCGCGGGTTGCGTGGTCGCCGTAGCGCTCGCTCTGCGGCTCCGCCGCGCACCCCGCGCGGCGGACGAGACCTGGGCCTGCGGCTACGCGGCACCCTCCTCGCGCATGCAGTACTCCGCGCTCTCGTTCTCCCAGCCATTCATGACCGGCGTCCCCGCGCGCACGCTCGCGCCTCGAGTCCGGGCGCCGCGGCCCGACGGTGTGTTTCCGCCCGCGGGCTCTCTTCGGGCCGACTACTCCGAGCCCATCGCCGCGCGTGTGTACGAGCCGCTCTTCGAGTCGCTGGCCAGTCGCTTTGCGCGGCTGCGGGGTCTGCAGCAGGGGAACATCCAGCTCTACCTCGCGTACATCACCCTCGCCGCGGTCGCGGCGCTGGCCTGGGTGTCGCTGAGTCGGAGCCTCCAGCCGTGAGCACGTGGCTCGCGTTGATCGGCGCCGCCTTGATCTCCGCGAGCGGGTTACTCGCGCTGTGCGTGCGCCGCACCGGACCCCGCTTCGCGGACCGCGTCGCCGCTGCCGCGGTGGGGGCGGGTGCCGTGAGCGCGCTCGCGGCCTCAGTCCTCGCGCTCGCAGGCGGAGGCGACTCACTGAGCCTCGACGGCGGGTTCCCGGGCGGCGTGCTCTGCCTCGGTCTGGACGCTCTGTCGGCCCTGTTCCTCTTGCCGGTCGCCGCGCTCACGGCGGCCTGCGCCACCTACGCCCTCGCCTACTTCCCGGCCGCCGCGCACCCACGCGAGGCACCGCGGCTTCGCGTGTCGTTCGGGCTGGCCAGCGGCGGCATGATCATCGTGCTCCTGGCCCGCCACTCCCTCGTGTTCCTCGCGGGCTGGGAGATCATGGCTGTCTCCGCATTCTTCGCGGTCACTACCGAGGACCGTGATGCCGAGGTGCGCGATGCGGGCTTCCTCTATCTGGTGAGCGCGCGCGCGAGCACGCTGTGCCTGCTCGCACTGTTCGCGCTGCACTGGGTCGCCACCGGCAGCTTCGACCTCGTGCCGATCGGCGCCGGCGCGGTTTCGCCCGCGATCCAATCGGCGCTGTTCGCGCTCGCGCTCACGGGCTTCGGCCTGAAGGCCGGCCTCGTGCCGCTGCACTACTGGCTTCCTCCGGCGCACGCGGCGGCGCCCACGCACGTGTCGGCGTTGCTCTCCGGCGTGCTGATCAAAGTCGGGATCTACGGGATCGTCCGCGTCGCATCGCTCCTGCCCGACGCCCCGCCGTGGTGGGGTGAATCGCTGCTCGCGCTCGGCGTCGTGTCGGCGGTGCTGGGCGTGGCATTCGCGCTCGCCCAGCACGACGTGAAGCGGCTGCTCGCCTACCACAGCGTCGAGAACATCGGGATCATCGCAATCGGGCTCGGTGCGGCGCTGATCGCGCGCGCGACGGGTCACTGGCAGACGGCGGCGCTCGCTCTCGCCGGCGCGCTGCTGCACGTAGTGAACCACGCGCTGTTCAAGGGCCTCCTGTTCCTCGGCGCCGGCGCAGTGATTCAGCGCACGGGCACCCGTTCGCTCGACGCCCTGGGCGGGATCGCGAAAGCGATGCCGGCGACGGCGCTCTGCTTCGTCGTCGGTGCGGTCTCGATCGTCGGCCTCCCGCCCCTGAACGGGTTCGTGAGCGAGTTCCTGGTCTACTCGGGTCTGTTGCAGGTTGCCGTCGCCGCCGACGGCGGTCTGTGGTTGCTTGCTGGGTTCGCGACGCCCGCGCTCGCGCTGGTGGGCGGGCTCGCGCTCGCCTGCTTCGCGAAAGTGGTCGGCAGCGTGTTCCTCGGCTCACCGCGGCACTCCTCGATGACGGGCGGCGCGGAGGCGCCCGCGCCGATGCTCGCACCGATGGCCGGACTCGCGGCCGCGTGTACGGCGATCGGGATCGCACCGTTCGCGCTGGCGCCCGCTCTGTCCGCCGCGAGTGCAGTCGCCCTCGGGAAGCCCGAGGCGCAGCTCGTCGCTCCGTTGGGCGCCATCTCGCTCGTCGCGCTCTTGACGCTCGCGCTGTGCGCGCTGCTCGCTCTCGCGCTCCGCACGCGACTCAGGCGGGCGCCGCTCGAAGCCGGGCTCACCTGGGATTGCGGCTATGCGGCGCCGAGTCCGCATATGCAGTATTCGGCGTCGTCGTTCGCCGAGCCGTTGGTGCGCACGTTCTCGTTCGCGCTCCTCCCCCGAGTGCGCGCGCCACAGCTCGCTGCAGTGTTTCCCGGCCGCGGCGCCTTCCACAGCGAGGTCGTGGACCCGGTGCTCGATCGCCTGCTCGTGCCGGCCGCACGGGCGTTCGCCAACGCAGCGGGTTGGCTGCGTCCGCTGCAGCGGGGCAGCGTTCACGCCTACCTCCTCTATGTCTGGCTCGCGCTGTTCGCGCTTCTCGCAGTGACTGGGATGACCGAATGACACTCAGCGACGTCGCCTTCGCGGTCGTGATTCCCCTCCTCTTCCCGCCGCTCATGCTCGGTGTCATCACTCGGACCAAAGCGCGTATCGCCGGCCGCCGCGGTCCGCCCCTCTTCCAGCCGTACTACGACCTGCTCCGACTGTTGCGCAAAGGCGTGGTTCGCAGTCGCACCACGAGCTGGGTGTTCCTCGCGGGCCCGGTCGTCGGCCTCGTCACCGCATGTCTCGCCGCGGCCATCGTCCCGCTCGGGGCCAACGGCGCGCTGCTCTCGTTCCCGGGCGACCTGATCGCGTTTGCGTATCTCCTGGGGCTGGGCCGGTTCTTCACGATCGCGGCGGCGCTAGATACCGGCTCGGCATTCGAAGGAATGGGCGCATCGCGCGAAGCCGCGTTCTCATGTCTCGCGGAGCCCGCAGCGTTCTTCGCGCTGCTCGTGCTCGTGAAGCTGTCCGGCGCCTATTCGATCGGCTCGATGCTCGGGCCGGACCTGCCGGATCTCTGGGCGCGCGGAGCCCCCTCGCTCGGGCTCGCGACCGTGTCGCTGTTCGTGGTGCTGCTGGCCGAGAACTGCCGGATGCCCTTCGACGATCCGACCACACACCTCGAGCTCACGATGATTCACGAGGTGATGGTCCTCGATCACAGCGGACCGCCGTTCGCGCTCATCCTGTACGGGTCCGCGATCAAGCTGTTCGCCTATGGCCTGTTGCTCGCGCGCCTGGCCACTCCCTTCCATGTCGGCGGCCCCGCGCTCGGAGCGGCGGTCGCACTGGGCGAGCTGCTCGTGATCGCGATCCTGATCGGCGTGGTCGAGTCCGTGATGGCCCGACTGCGGCTTCTGCGCGTTCCCAGTCTGCTGGTGGGCGCGAGCCTCCTGAGCGCCTTCGGCGTGCTGCTCTTGGTAGGGTGAGTCATGGGAGAGACTCTCGATCTCGTGCTGGTCGGCGTGCTGCTGTTGAACTTCCTGATGCTCGGCACGAGCCGGCTCCGAGCCGCGATCCAGTTCGCCGCCATGCAGGGCGTGCTGCTCGGCGCGGCGCTCTTCATCGCGCACGGCCAGACCGGCGGACGCATCCTGCTCCTGTCCATCGTCACCGTGCTGCTGAAGGGGATCGTGATCCCGACGATCCTCCTGCGCGCGACTCGCAACATTTCGGTCCGGCGCGAGATCGAGCCGTTCGTCGGATTCACGGCGTCGCTGGTGCTCGGCGCGCTCGCGACGGGATTGTCGCTGGTATTTTCGCGCTCGCTGCCGCTGCTCGACGAGCACGTAGGTGAGCTCGTCGTCCCTGCCTCGTTCGCCACCGTGCTCACGGGGTTTCTCGTGCTCACGACGCGCCGCAAGGCGATCACCCAGGTGGTCGGCTACCTCACGCTCGAGAACGGGATATTCGTGTTCGGACTGACTCTGGTCGAGGCGATCCCGTTCCTGGTCGAGATCGGCGTCCTGCTCGACCTGTTCGTCGCCGTCCTCGTGATGGGCATCATCATGGACCACATCCACCGCGAGTTCTCGTCGCTCAGCACTGAGCACCTGACCTCGCTGCGGGAGTAGGCGGTGGCGCTGTGGCTGGTGCTCGCGCCGCTCGGCTTCGCCGCCTTCGCATTCGCGATCCCCGGAGCCCGCGTCCGGCCGTGGCTCCTGCCGGCGGCCGGCGCGACCCAGCTCGTTCTGGTGGCGCTGGAACTCGGGACCCGAGGCTCGGGAGCCGGCGAGCCCTGGATCGGGCTCGATCCGATCGGACGCCTGGTGACTGCCTATCTCGCGGTGTTGTTCTTCCTGTGCGCGGCATACGCGCCTGGCTATCTCGCGCTCCGCGCCGAACGGCCGAATCGGATCTTCTGCTCGGTGATGCTCGTGTTCTTCGCGATGATGAACCTGATCGCGAGCGCGCAGCACCTGGGGCTCATGTGGGTCGCGGTCGAGGCCACGACGCTCGCCTCGGGGCCGCTGCTCTACTTCAACCGGAATCCGCGCTCGATCGAAGCGACCTGGAAGTATCTCTTGATCGGCTCCGTCGGCATCGCCCTCGCCCTGCTCGGCACCTTCTTCGTGGCCTATGCCGCGCTCCGCGGTGGCATCGCGAGCTCGATGCTGCTCTCCGACGTGTTCGCAAGCGCGCCGCGTCTCTCGCGGCCCTGGCTGCACTCGGGCTTCGTGCTCGCTCTGGTGGGCTACGGCACGAAGATGGGCCTCGCGCCGATGCACACCTGGAAGCCCGACGCCTACGGCGAGGCGCCCGGGCTGGTCGGCGCGCTGCTCGCGGGCGGACTCACGAGCTGCGCGTTCGTCGCGATCCTGCGCTTCTTCCAGATCTGCGCGGCCGCCGCAGACTCCGAGTTCGCGCGCTCGCTCCTGCTCTTCCTCGGGCTGTTCTCGATGGCGGTTGCCGGTGCGTTCATGGTGCGCCAGAGCGACTACAAGCGGATGCTCGCTTACTCCAGCGTCGAGCACATGGGGATCCTCGTCCTCGGGATCGCAATCGGCGGCGCGGGCTCGTTCGGCGCGCTGCTTCACCTGCTCAACAACGGATTCTCCAAGGGCGTCTTGTTCCTGTCGGCCGGGAACATCCACCGCGCTTTCGGCAGCAAGCGCACCTCCGAGGTCTCGGGCGCGCTCTCCGTCCTGCCCGCATCGGGCGCGCTGTTTCTCGCGGGCTTCTTCGCGATCACCGGCACTCCGCCGTTCGGTACGTTCGTGAGTGAGTTCACCATCCTCTCCGCGATGCTCCATGCGGAGCGCTGGGGCGTGGCGGCGGCGTTCCTGTTCCTGCTCGTCCTGGTCTTCGTCGGAATGGGCTCGACCGTGCTGGCGGTCGTGCAGGGGGAGCCATCGGCGCGCAGCGGAACGACGCCGTACCGCGACAGCTGGCTCGGAGTCACTCCGATCGCCGTGCTGCTCGGGCTCGTGCTCGTCCTCGGACTCTGGATCCCGGCGCCGTTCGTCGCCCTGCTGCGCGAGGCCGCCGCCACGCTGGAGGCCCCGCGGTGAGCTCCGCGGACGCCCTGTTGCGCACGCAGAACTCCGTGGCGAGCCCCATGGACGAAGTGCCGGAGCTCGCGCTCGAGGAGCTGCAGGGGGAGCTGGTCGCCGGCGCACGCCGCGGCGAACGCGTCGCCGCGCTGTTCGGGGCGCCCGAAGCGAACGGGACTCGCCTCGTCGCCGTCCTGGCCTCGGACCGCGACGGAACCGTCCGCATCGGCCGCAGCGCGCCGCTCCGGGAATCGTTCCCGTCACTCACTCCGCATCTTCCAGCCGTCCACCTGTTCGAGCGCGAGATCTTCGAGCAGCACGACCTGCGGCCGGAGGGACACCCGTGGCCGAAGCCGGTGCGCTTTCCGCCGCGCGCGGGAGTGGCCTCTGCGATCGGAATCGCGGACTTCTACAAGATCGATGGCGACGAGGTCCACGAAGTCGGCGTCGGGCCCGTCCACGCGGGAGTGATCGAGCCAGGTCACTTCCGCTTCCAGTGTCATGGTGAGAACGTGATGCACCTGGAGATCTCGCTCGGCTACCAGCACCGCGGCGTGGAGCGCGCCGTGGTGACCGGGGACCCGCGCCGCCGACTCCACTACCTCGAGACGGCCGCGGGCGACACGACGATCGGACACGCGACGGCGTACGCGCAACTCGTCGAAGCGCTCGCGGGCTCCCGGGTCTCGGCGCGCGCTCACGCACTGCGCGCGATCGCGCTGGAGCTCGAGCGCATGGCGAACCACACGGGCGACCTCGGCGCGCTCGCGGGCGACGTGGGCTTCCAGCCCACCGCCGCATTCTGCGGCCGGCTGCGCGGTGACTGGCTGAATCTCTCCGCCGAGCTGTGCGGCAATCGCTTCGGGCGCGGCTTGGTGCGCCCCGGGGGGCTCGGGTTCGACGTCGACGCCGCGCGCGTCGGGCGCATGGCCGAAGCCGTGGAACGCGCCGTGGCCGAGGTCGGCCAGGCGGCGGACCTCCTCTGGGACACCCCGTCGGTGATGTCACGCTTCGAGGACACGGGGCGGGTCACGCGCGAGCAGGCCGAGGAGGTCGGCCTCGTAGGACCCGCGGCGCGCGCCTCCGGTCTGACTCAGGACGTACGCACGACCCATCCGACCGGGATTTACCGCGTGGCACAGATCCCCGCGGCGACCTGGGACTCCGGCGACGTGTTCGCGCGCGCCTACGTGCGCTGGCTCGAGGTGAGGCGCTCCGCGGAGTTTGCCGACGACCTGCTCGGGAGCTTGCCCGGGGGCGACGTGCGCGCGAGCTGCGGCGCGCTCGCGCCGGACCACCTCTGCGTGTCACTGGTCGAGGGATGGCGCGGCGAAATCTGTCACGTTGGCTGGACGGACGGGTCGGGGCGTCTCGCCGGCTACAAGATCGTGGATCCGTCGTTTCACAACTGGATCGGCCTTGCGCTAGCGCTGCGCGGTCAGCAGATCTCCGACTTCCCCCTGTGCAACAAGAGCTTCAACCTGAGTTACTGCGGGTTCGACCTGTAGGGGCTCCGGAGGCCGGACATGTGGAAGATCCTTCGCACACGCCTCGCGCAGGGAACGCGGACGATCGCGTTCCCGGCCAGCGAGCCGGCGCTGCCCGATCGGCTGCGCGGCGCGCCGGCTCTCGACTTCGCGCGCTGCCGCAACGGCTGCCGCGCATGCATCGACGCGTGCCCGACCGGCGCGTTGGAAGCGGACGCAGCCGGACCCAAGCTGGATCTCGGCAAGTGTCTGTTCTGCACCGACTGCGTCGAGGTCTGCCCCGAGGGAGCCATCGAGTTCACGCAGGACTGGCGTCTCGCGACGCGCACGCGCGAGGCGCTGGTGCTGCGCGATCGGGCCCTGCACCTCGCCGACGCGCTCGACGCCAAGATGCGGCGCCTGTTCGGCCGCTCGCTGAAGCTGCGCCAAGTCTCCGCGGGGGGCTGCAACGCCTGCGAGGCGGACGTGAACGTGCTCGGCACCGTCGTCTTCGACCTCGGCCGTTTCGGCATTTCGTTCGTCGCGTCGCCGCGCCATGCCGACGGCCTGCTGGTGACGGGCGCAGTGAGTCAGAACATGCGCCTCGCGCTCGAGAAGACGTGGGCCGCCGTGCCGGCGCCCAAGCTCGTGATCGCGGTCGGTGCCTGCGCCATCTCCGGCGGGCCGTACATCGACCACCCGGAGGTCTTGAACGGCGCCGGTGCGGTCGTGCCCGTCGATCTCTACATCCCCGGCTGCCCGCCGCACCCCATCACGATTCTGGACGGACTCCTGCGCCTGCTCGGCCGGATCGAGGACGGCTCGAGGCCCGCACCGCGCGCCCGTTGACTCAGCGCACGGCGGCCTCATCGCCTCGGACCCGCCGACACCGTGCGGTGTACGCCGCGGCAGCGCCTTCGCCAGCGGCCGCGACGGGCCCACCCTGGTGCTCGCGGCGACCCACGCGCAGCCACTGCTCGCGCTGGCGCGCGCTGCGGCGATCATCGCGACGCGCTAGCTAAAAAAAGGGGCGGGACGGCTCTGAGTGCGCAACCCTGTCTGTTTAGGGTTCTGCATGAGTGCCTCTACGCTGGCTCGGCTGGGGGCCTGGATCGCGGATCGCCCCGCTGCCGTATTGGTGGTGTTCGCCGCGTTGCTCGCGGCCGCCGCTCTTTATGGCGCTTCGGCGGCCGACGATCTCCCCGCCGGTGGCTTCGAGGTGCCGGGCAGCGAGTCCGATCTCGCGGTGAAAGAGGCGGAGAGTCACTTCGGAGTCGGCTCCGCCGACGTCCTCGCCCTGTATCGGGATCCGGGCGGCGACGTGCGCAACGCGCAGTTCGGCTCGGTGATCGTCGACCTGGGCGATGGCCTGCTGGGCAGCCCCGGGGTCGTGGGTGTCTCGTCGTTCTTCGACACCGGGGACTCGAGTCTCGTCTCGCGCGACGGGCACGAGACGCTGCTGATCGTCTCGCTTGCCGGCAGCAACGCCGACAAGCTGCGAACGCTGCCGCGGATCGAGTCATTGCTGCGCCAGGTGCCCGCACCGATCGGGGTGGCGATCGGCGGCCACGTGGCGGCCTCGCTGCTCGCGCAGGGGATCGCCACGTCCGACATCCTCGCGGCGGAGAAGATCGCCCTGCCGATCGCAGCGGTGTTGACGCTGCTGTTCTTTCGCAGCCTCGTGGCCGCGCTGCTTCCGATCGCGATCGGTGCGTTCTCACTGGCCAGCTCCGCGGCGATCGTGCGGCTCGGCTCGCACTTCACCGAGATCGCGATCTTCGCGCTGAACGTCGCCGCATTTCTGGGGCTGGGGCTCTCGATCGACTACTCGCTCTTGCTCGTGCAGCGCTTTCGCGAGGAGCTCCAGCGAGGTCACTCGGCCCGCGCCGCGGTGATCACCGCGCTCGATACGGCTGGCCGCTCGATCTTCATCTCCGGTCTCGCCGTCATGGTCAGTCTGGTGGTGCTGCTGGGAGTCCCCGTCGCGATCCTGCGCAGCGTCGCACTCGGAGGCGTGCTGGCCACCGCGACCGCGCTGGTCGGTGCGCTCCTGCTCCTGCCCGCGCTGCTCGTCGCGCTCGGCCCTCGCGTCGATCGCTGGTCGCTCGGGCGGGCACCGGACGCCGGCGCAGCGAGTCCGTTCTGGACCGGCGTCGGCCGGCTCTCGATGCGCCATCCGCTCGCCACCGGGCTGGCTTGCGGCGTCCTGCTGCTGACGATCTCCAGCCCCGTTCTGCGCATGAGGAGCGTGCTGCCGGACGCCCGCATCTTTCCGAACGAGTCCGAAGTGCGACGCGTCGACGAAGCCTTGGCTGACCCGAGCCGCTTCGATCCGGGCGGCGCTTCGGCCATGCAAGTGATCGTCGCCTCGAACGGCGCGCCGCTCGAGTCACGAAACTTGCGGCTGTTGCGGGCGTACACGGCGCGCCTGCTCGCGGTCGACGGCGTGACGGCCGTGCGCACGCCGTTCGCCAGCCTCGATCCCGACGTCCAGTCACCCGCGGCGCTCGCGCTCGCCGCGCAGAGCGAGCCGGTCGCCACCGCGCTCGAGCGCATGACCGATCGAGACCGCTCGTTCCTGGTCGCAACCGGTGCGAACCCCTGGCGCTCGGCGGCGGCGGCCGAGTCGCTCGAAGCGGCGCGCGCCGTCGTGCATCCCGGCCTGGTCGTGAAGATCGGCGGGGCGACCGCGCAGATGGTGGATCTCAAGCTCGCCCTGCGCCGCTATGGCCGTGTGGCCGCGGTGCTCGTGGTGAGCTGGAACCTGCTGCTCTTGCTGGTCGCGTTTCGCTCGGTCGTCGTGCCGATCAAAGCCGTGCTCATGAACATGCTCTCGCTCGGCGCCAGCTACGGGTTGCTGGTCTGGGTGTTCCAGGACGGTCACTTCGCAAGGCTCCTGGGCTTCGAGCCGCTCGACGGGATCGATCCGAGCATTCCGCTGGTGATGTTCGCCGTCGTGTTCGGCCTCTCGATGGACTACGAGGTGTTCCTGCTCTCGCGCATGCGCGAGGAGTGGCTGCGCACCGGTGACAACCAGAACAGCGTGATCTTCGGCCTCGCGCACACGGGTCGGATCATCACCAGCGCCGCGCTGATCCTCTTGGTCGTGATCGGCGCCTTCGCCGCGGGCAAGCTCGTCTACGTGAAGCAGATCGGTGTCGGCATGGCCGCGGCGATCGCGCTCGACGTGACCGTCGTTCGCGCGCTGCTCGTGCCGGCCACGATGCAGCTGCTGGGCAAGTGGAACTGGTGGGCGCCGAGCTGGCTGCTGAGCCGCCGCGAGTCAGTGCACGTCGAGTGACTCGAGCATCTTCGAGAAGGTGCGCGCGAGCTCGGGGTACTGCTTCTCGGGCGCGATCGCGAGCGCGTACAGGATCTCGTCTCCGGCCACGCGGCTCGACACGTTCACCTTCTCGTCCTCGCCGGTGACCGGCGAGCGACCCAAGAGCGAGAGTGTCAGCGCAGGCGCGCCGTCGATCGTGTCCGCATGGCGCGAGCCGTCGACGATCTTCAGGTAGGGGTTCGAGCGCTCGATCTGCTCGACCAGGTCCTGCGTCGCATCGTCGAGGTTCGGCTTGCCCTGCCGCTCGAACGGCTCGTAGTGACTCACGATCACGCCGCACACCAGCGCCTGGTCGCCGCCCGAGACGTCGACCACGCCGCCCTCGGGGAAGAACGAGGCGCCGGAGCCCGAGTCCGAGGTGTGCGCCTGCCAGTTCGCGGGGTAGCCGATCGAGAACGAGCCCTTCGGGTGCGTGAAGGTGACGAGCTTCGACGACGGCGCAGTCAGCTTGAGCGCGACCGGCGGACTCGACGAGCCTCCCCGCTCACCGGGCTCGCCGCGCGCCAGCTCGTGAGTCCCGGCGGCGGGAGTCTTCTTCACGTCGGCCTGCACCACGTCGAAGCCCCCGACCGGATGCGCCGAGCCGCGCGGCAGCGTGCGCGCGAGCGCGCGGATCGTGGCTTCGCGGTCGGCGGGCGCGGGATGGTCACTCAGGAAGGTCTGCAGGGCGCTCGGGTTGCCCGCGCTCTCCTTGCGCAGCACCTCGAAGAAGTCGGCCAGCGCGTTCGGGTCGTAGCCGGCGCGCGCCATGATTCCGGCGCCGGTGCGGTCGGCCTCGGCCTCCGCATCGCGGCTGAACTTGAGGAAGGCGGCGTTCAGCCCGAGACCGCCGATCACGTTCACCATCTGCGCGGCGCTGCTGCCGTTCTGGCCGAGCAGGCCGCCCAGGATACCCAGGCCAGCCTGGGCGAGATAGGCCTTCGACGCCTGGTGAGTGCCGTGGCGGAGCGCCACGTGCGAGATCTCGTGAGACATCACGCCCGCGAGCTCGGACTCGTCCTTGGCCGCGAGCAGGAGCCCGCGATTCACGTACAGCGGCCCCCCGGGGAGCGCGAAGGCGTTCACCGCCGCGTCGTTCACCGCCTTGGCGTGGTACGGGTACTTGGCGCCCGGCGCCTGCGCGACGAGCACCGCCATCAGCTTGTTGAGATAGGCATCGACCGAGGCATCGCCGAGCAGCGTGAGCTGCTTCTCCGCCTCGGCCGCGGACTGCTTCCCGATCTCGATGTCCTGGTCGACCGTGAACAGGTTGAAGCCCGGCGAGGGTGAGTCGCCCGCTGCGCGCACGGGCGGCGCGAGCGCGAATGTTCCGACTGCGGTGAGGGTCGCGACGAAGACGCGGAAGGTTCGGGTCACGAGTGTCCCGAGAGCAAGAACGGCGCCAGCCTGCCCGGCCAGCCCGCTGATGCCCGCTCAGAGTCCTTTGCAGATTCTACGGTGACTGAGAAGCCCGACCATGACCGCGAGCAGGTCGAGTCCGGCGGGCTCGGGCGCGGGCACGATGCTCGTGATCGTCCCCTGAACGATGAACGGCACCACGATGTCCGCGGGTCCGGTCGGCAAGGGATTGGCCACGTCGATCTCTCCGCGCACCTGGACGTAGCTGTTCGGGTCGAGCAGCGCCGGGTCGATCGGCGAAGAAGGCAACAAGGAGGAGAAGTCGAGCCCCGGACCCGCCAGGAGCAGGACCTCGCCGTGCTCGGGCATCACGGGCCGCGCCACTCCGGAGCTGGAGGGCAGGCTGACGTCGGTCAGGAAGAGCAGGGATGGGAGGCCATCCTCCGGGCTTTGCGGAACGAAGGCCTGGGCATTCCCAGGATCGCTCGATGGAAAGCCCAGACCCCCGGAGCCGAAGCCGAGGACGGCTCCGGCCCCTGGGAAGTCGATGCTCTGGTCGTAAGGATTGAAGACGCCGCTCGCCGATGGATCGAACTGCAACGTCGCCACGAACGGGGCGCCAATTTGGACTCCAAGTCCGGCCAGCGCATCCACGACCGCCTGGTTGGTGGGATCCGGAAAGGCGCCGGGGATGCCAGTGAATGCATCTTCCACCAGGCTGATCTGGCCGCCGATCTGCCACCGCTCGACTGGGGAGCCGTACGCAGCGTACGCATGAACGTCAGCCGAGCCGGTCGCTCCGCGGGCCGGTGCGGCACAGACTGCGACAGACGCGGCGAGGCCCAGCGCCAGCCCGCAATTTCGCCCCGGAAGGTTCACCGGCGCAGCCTAAACCACTTGCCTCGCGCCGGAAACGCAATAGAGCTTGCGGGATCAGAGGGCCGGGCCTGGTTCAGGCCCGCCAACGGCAGGGCCGAAACGGGGAAAGCCCGAGCGCGGGCACCACTTTCAGGCTATGCTGCGCGACCATTTTTCTGGCGCGGAACGCTCTCAGTCGGGACTCGAGGAGCCCATGACCATGTCGAACGACCTCTCGCTCATCCGGAACATCGGGATCAGTGCGCACATCGACTCGGGCAAGACCACGCTGACCGAGCGGATCCTCTACTACACCGGGCGCATTCACCAGATGCACGAGGTGCGCGGCAAGGACGCCGTCGGCGCGACCATGGACTCGATGGACCTCGAGCGCGAGCGCGGCATCACCATCCAGTCCGCGGCGACTTACTGCAGCTGGGCGGGCTACCAGATCAACATCATCGACACGCCGGGCCACGTCGACTTCACGATCGAGGTCGAGCGCAGCCTGCGCGTGCTCGACGGGGCGATCCTCGTGCTGTGCGGCGTCGCGGGCGTGCAGTCGCAGTCGATGACCGTCGACCGCCAGATGCGGAGATACAACGTCCCGCGCCTGGCCTTCATCAACAAGCTCGACCGCTCGGGCGCGAACGCCTACCGCGTGGTGCAGCAGCTGCGCGACAAGCTGAAGCACAATGCCGTATTGATGCAGATCCCGATCGGCATCGAGGACCGCTTCCAGGGCGTCGTCGATCTGATCAAGATGAAGGCGTACTATTTCGAGGGCGACGACGGCAACGAGGTGGTCGAGAAGCCGATCCCCGCCGAGCTCACGAGCGACGCCGCCGAGGCGCGCGAGAAGATGCTCGACGCGGTCTCGATGTTCTCCGAGGAGCTCATGGAAGCGATCCTCGAGGAGCGCGTGAGCGAGGAGCAGATCCTCGCCGCCGTGCGCGAGGGCGTGCTCTCGCTCGAGCTGACCCCCGTGTTCCTGGGCTCGGCCTACAAGAACAAGGGCGTGCAGAAGCTGCTCGACGCGGTGACTCTGTTCCTGCCCGCGCCGAACGAGGTGAAGAACAAGGGCGTCGACCTCGACCACGACGAGGCCGAGATCGAGATCGTGGCCGACCCGGACAAGCCGCTGGTCGCGCTCGCCTTCAAGCTCGACGACGGCCGCTACGGCCAGCTGACTTACATCCGCGTGTACCAGGGCACGGTCGAGAAAGGCTCGACGATCGTGAACGCGCGCACGCAGAAGCGACACAAGGTCGGCCGGCTGGTGCGCATGCACGCCGACAAGATGGAAGACATCGACCGCGCCACCGCGGGCGACATCGTGGCGCTGTTCGGCATCGAGTGCGCCTCGGGCGATACCTTCACGGCGCAGGGTTACAACGTAGCGATGTCGAGCATGTTCGTGCCCAAGCCGGTCATCTCGCTGTCCATCAAGCCCAAGGACAACAAGACGCTCGACAACATGTCGAAGGCGCTGCAGCGCTTCGTGCGCGAGGACCCGACGTTCCGCACCACCGTCGACGAGGACAGCGGCGAGACACTGATCGCCGGCATGGGCGAGCTGCACCTCGACGTGTACGTCGAGCGCATGAAGCGCGAGTACAACACCGAGGTCGAGACCGGTGCGCCGCGCGTCGCCTATCGCGAGTGCATCTCGCAGCGCGCCGACTACCTGTACACGCACAAGAAGCAGACCGGCGGCTCGGGTCAGTACGCGAAGGTGGGTGGCTACATCGAGCCGATCCAGAACTCCGACGAGTTCGAGTTCGTGGACGAGGTGCGCGGTGGCGCGATCCCGCGCGAGTTCATCGCGGCCTGCGAGAAGGGTTTCGCCTCGGCGCTCACCAAGGGCGACCTGATCGGCGCGCCGGTGCTCGGCGTGCGCGTGGTGCTGAACGACGGCCAGGCGCACTCGGTCGACTCTTCGGACCTGGCCTTTCAGGTCGCGTCGCGCTCCGCATTCCGCGAGGCCTACCCGAAGGCGCGACCGGTGATCCTCGAGCCGATCATGAAGCTCGAGGTCGAGGGGCCGAGTGAGTTCCAGGGCGCCTACATCAAGCTGATCATGCAGCGCCGCGGCGTGATCATCGGCTCGACCGACCTCGAGGGCTTCAGCCAGGTGGAGGCCGAGGTGCCGATGGCCGAGACCTTCGGCTTCGCCACCGATCTGCGCTCCGGCAGCCAGGGCAAGGCCGAGTTCACGCTCGAGTTCGCCAAGTACGCGCCGGTGCCGGGCGAGATCCAGAAGACGCTGATCGAGGAATACCAGGCGTCCTCCGCCTCGAAGCGCCGCTAAGCTCGGCTCCGTGAGCGCGGCGCCGGCCCTCGATCCGGCCTCTCCTCTGTCGGACGAGGAACGTGCGCGCGGTCGCCGGCTGGCGATCGCGAGCAACGTTCCCTTCCAGACTTTCTGGGTCGCGTTCAGCGAGCAGCTCCCGACGCTCGCGCTCGTGTCACTGGGCGCGAGTGAGACGCTGATCGGGATCCAGAGCGGGATGCGGCTGGGCCTGGCCGTGGTCCAGCTGCCCGCGCTGCGGCTGATCTCGTGGTACCCGAAGCGGACGCTCCTGATCACCGGCCACCTGCTGGCGCAGTCCGCGAGCCTGCCGCTGGTGTTCTTCGCGGCGATCGCCGGGCTCGAGCACGGCACCGCGCTCGCGATCGTCTTCGGGTCACTCTTCCTGACCGCGCTCGGGCTCGACCTGGGCGACCTGGTCTGGTTCCCGCTGCTCCGCGCCTACGTCGAACCGGAGCGGATCGGGCGCTTCTTCGGGATCATCCGCACCAGCTGGCACGCTGCGGTGATCGTGTTTCTGGTCGGCGGCCAGCTCTGGCTGGCGCGCCACGAGAACGGCTTCGGGCTGCTGTTCGGCATCGCCTGGCTGCTCGGGCTGGTGCGGCTGGCGCTGATCTGGCGCCTGCCCGAGCGCAGCGAGCGCGGCGGCGAGCGCCTGCGAGCGCGCGACGCGCTCGCGCTCTATCGGGAGCCCCGCCTGCGCCGCTACTCGCTCGGAGTGTGCTGGACGTACGCGGTGCGCTTCGCGGCGCTGCCCTTCGCGCTGGTGATGCTGCGGCGCGCGCTCGGCTTCTCGAACTCGGCGGCGATCGTGACCACGATCGCTCACTACGCGGGTGGCGTGGTCTCGCTCTATCTCTGGGGCGCGGTCACCGACCGGCTGGGCGCGTTCTGGGTCTGTCGCACTGCGGTCCTGGGAGTCAGCGCGCTGTATCTCGGCCTGGCGTTTCTCGGCCCGGGCGCCGACACGACCCTGTTCGCGGTCGGCTTCTTCTTCGCACACTCGGCGCTGATGGCCGGCTTCGGCGTGGCCGAGACCCGGCTCCTGTTCGAGCTCGCGCCGGCCGATACGCCGTCGAAGACCCTGGTGGTCACCGCCGTCGTCGAAGGAGTCATCTGCGGGCTGGCTCCGGCGCTGGCCGGGGCGGTGCTCGATCCGCTGCTGGCGCACGCTTCCGAGCCATTGCCCGTCTACCATGGCTTCTTCGCCGCGGCGGCGCTGCTGATGAGTCTCTCGTTCCTGCCGCTGCGAGTGTTTCGGCGGGGCTAGCTGGGAACGCAGCTCGATCGGACGACCGGTGCCATCCGCGCGGCGATTTCGGCGAGAGAACGCTCGATCGCTTCCATGTCGGCACCCGTGATCGAGTCGTCCTCCCAGACCTTGCCCTCGTGCAGGGCACGAGCCAGGGGGCCGGCGAAGAAGCCCGCCCACTCCACGGAGGTCTCACTGACGAATACTGCGGAACGATGAACAGCGTGGCGGGGCGATGAGGCGCGCGGAAAGCTGAAGCCAGGGGAGGTTCAGCGCGCTCCGGTCTGGCGGAGCCTCGAGCACCTTGTTCGCCGCCTGTTGGATCAGGAACACGTCGGCTCGCGTGCGCTGGTCGCAGTAGTCGCGCTGCTGGAACCAGGCGCAATCGGGATCATGGGCAACCACGTCGATCCGGACCGGCAGCTCGGTGGCTCTCGCTTCCGGCAACGCTCCAGTGACATACGACCAGCAGCCGGTGAGCCCCAGACAGAGGAGCGCGGGGACGCGCCTCAAGTCGCGATCCGGAAGTGCATCACGTCGCCGTCGGCGACGACGTACTCCTTGCCCTCCGCGCGCATCAGTCCCTTTTCCTTGGCGCCCGCTTCACCACCACACTTCAAGTAATCATCGAAGGCGATCACCTCGGCGCGCACGAAGCCGCGCTCGAAGTCGGTGTGGATCTCGGCGGCGGCCTGCGGCGCCTTGGTGCCGCGCTGGATGGTCCAGGCGCGGACCTCCTTCGGGCCGGCGGTGAAGTAGCTGACCAGGTCGAGCAGCCGGTAAGTCGCGCGAATCAAGCGCTCGAGTCCGGCCGCATCGACGCCGAGATCGGCGAGGAACGCCGCGCGCTCCGCGGGGTCGAGCTCGAGCAGCTCGGCCTCGACCTTCGCACACACCCGCACCGAGCCACCGCCCTTCTGCTCGGCCAGCGCCTCGAGCGCGCGCGAGTAGGCGTTGCCCTCGGCGAGCGCCGCCTCGTCGACGTTGGCCACGTACAGCACAGGCTTCGAAGTGAGCAGGTTGGCTTCGCGGAAGGCCTTGGCGAGTGAGTCGGGAACGGCCACCGTGCGCGCGGGCTTGCCGGCGGAGAGGTGCTCGACCAGTCCAGCGAAGAACGCCGCCTCGGCCTGCGCCTCTTTGTCACCGGACTTCCCGACCTTGCGCGCGCGTTCGGCGCGGCGCTCGGCGGTCTCGAGGTCGGCCAGCGCGAGCTCGGTCTCGATCGTCTCCACGTCGCGCAGTGGGTCGGGCGCGCCGTCCACGTGCACCACGTCGCTGTCGTCGAAGCAGCGCACCACGTGCAGCACCGCGTGAGTCTCGCGGATGTGCGCCAGGAACTTGTTGCCCAGGCCCTCGCCCTGCGAGGCGCCGCGCACCAGGCCCGCGATGTCGACGAACTCGACAGTTGCCGGCACGATGCGCGCGGAGTGCACCAGGGCGTCGAGCGCCGCCAGCCGGGGGTCGGGAACCGGCACGATTCCCGAGTTCGGCTCGATCGTGCAGAACGGGTAGTTCTCGGCGGCGATTCGTGAGTCGGTCAGCGCGTTGAAGAGCGTGCTCTTGCCGACGTTTGGAAGACCGACGATGCCGCAGCGCAGGGCCATGGGGCCCGCATCCTGCCGAATCTGACGCAGCGCGCCAGTATAATGGCGCCGCCTTTCGGTCCTTCGGCTGCCAGGGAGACCGCGTGAACTTCCAGTCGTCCGTCAAAGTCCAGGCTCTGTCCAGACAGCTCCAGGCGTTCATGAACGCCCACGTCTATCCGAACGAAGCCATCTACGAGGAGCAGGTCCAGGAGAGTCGCTGGTCGCAGCCGCGAATCATGGAGGAGCTGAAGGAGCGTGCGCGCAAGGAAGGTCTCTGGAATCTCTTCCTGCCGGAGTCGGAGTTCGGCGCGGGACTCACCAACCTCGAGTACGCGCCGCTGTGCGAGATCATGGGCCGCTCGCCGATCGCGCCCGAGGTCTTCAACTGCGCCGCGCCCGACACGGGAAACATGGAAGTGATTGCCCGCTACGGCACCGACGCGCAGAAGAAGCGCTGGCTGTTGCCCCTGCTCGACGGCAAGATCCGCTCGGCGTTCGCGATGACGGAGCCCGACGTGGCTTCGTCCGACGCGACCAACATCCGCTGTCGGATCGAGCGCCAGGGCGATCACTACGTGCTGAACGGCCGCAAGTGGTGGACGTCGGGAATCCTCCATCCGCACTGCGAGATCCTGATCGTGATGGGCAAGACCAACCCGAACGCCGCCCCGCACGAGGCGCAGTCACAGATCCTGGTGCCGCGAAACACTCCGGGCGTGCAGATGGTGAGACACCTGCCCGTGTTCGGCTACGACGACGCTCCCCACGGCCACGGCGAGGTGCTGTTCGACAACGCCAAGGTGCCGGCCGAGAACCTGATCCTGGGCGAGGGCCGCGGCTTCGAGATCGCGCAGGGCCGGCTCGGACCCGGGCGCATCCACCACTGCATGCGCGTCCTGGGCGTGGCCGAGCGCGCGCTCGACTCGCTGTGCAAGCGCGTGAAGACGCGCGTGGCCTTCGGCAAGCCGATCGCCGAGCAGACGGTAACTCAGGAGCGGATCGCCGAGTCGCGCATCATGATCGACCAGGCGCGGCTCCTGGTGCTGCGCGCCGCTTGGATGATGGACACGGTCGGCAACAAGGTCGCGCGCAAGGACATCGCCATGATCAAGGTCAGCGCGCCCAACGTCGCCCAGCAGGTGATCGACTGGGCGATCCAGGCGCACGGCGCTGCCGGGGTGAGCGAGGACTTCGGGCTGGCCCGCATGTTCGCGATGACGCGCACGCTGCGCCTGGCGGACGGTCCGGACGAGGTGCACCGCAACCAGATCGCGAAGCTCGAGCTGCGCGAGCACTGAGCGGCGGAGTCCAATGGCGGGCGAGCCACTCCATCCCGAATCACTGGAGCGCATCGGACGCTTCAAGGTGCGCCGCTACATCGCGGGCGGCGGCATGGCCTGGGTGTTCGAGGTCGAGGACCCGGGTCTGTTCGACGCGCGCCGCGCGCTGAAGCTCTTGAAGCCCGGCGAGGCCGATCCCGAGACGCTGCGCCGCTTCCGGCGCGAGGCCGAGCTCTTGTCGAAGCTCGACCACCCCCACCTGGTGCACATCTACGAGTTCGGCGAGGACCCGGGCACCGGCTGTCAGTACTACACGATGGACTTCATCGCCGGGCGGAACCTGGCGCAGATCCACCCGGACTGGCTCGACGGCACACCCGAGGGCAGCACGCCGGCCGACGCGCGCAGCATGGCCGAGATCGTGCGCTACTTCGTCGAAGTGCTGTCGGCGCTGGGCCGGCTGCACGCGCGCGGGATCGTGCACCGCGACATCAAGCCGCAGAACGTCTTCGTCGACTCACACGGCCGCGCGGTGCTGGGCGACCTGGGAGTGGCCAAGAGCTCATCGGTCGCCGACGAGACCCAGAAGGGCGTGGTGCCCGGCACGCCGCTCTACATGGCGCCCGAGCAGTCCCTGCGCTTCGAGGCCTCGACCCGCACCGACCTGTTCTCGCTGGGGCTGGCGCTCTACCGCGTGCTCACCGGCCGCACCGTGTACGACTCCGCGCTGGGCGCCGACTCCACCAACAGCATGGCGGTGCTGCGCCACCTGTGGAGCCTGCAGGGCTCGTCGCAGGAGTTCGCCTTCGACTTCCCGGCGCCCGTGCCCGAGTCACTGCGCGAGGTCGTGCGCCGCGCCTGCCGGATGAACCCGGACGACCGCTTCGAGAGCGCGGAGGCGATGTCCGAAGCGTTGTCGACGGCGCTGGCACCTGCCCGGGCCGCCGCGGCCTCGCTCGCGCCCCCGGCGCGCGCGCTCGAGTCACCGCAGCGCCGCGCGGTCGGCTTCGGCGTCGTGGCTGCGGTCGGCATCCTGGTGCTGGGACTCGCGTTCTGGCTGGGGCTCGGCTCGTACGGGCGCCGCACCGACGCGCGCAGCGCGCGCACGGCCGCGGAAGCCGCGCACGCGCAGGTGGTGGCGCTGGTGGGCGGGCTGGCCGGCCGCGCCGGCGACGGCGCGAACGAGGCGATCGACGACGCGCGGCGCCGCATCCAGTACGCGCGCGAGGAGCAGAACGACGCCGACAAAGCGCTCGAGGCCACCGAGTACGCCAGCGCGCTCGAGCACTTCGCGCGCGCGACCGACGGCTACACGCGCGCGTGTCAGACGCTGGTCGACGGCTGGCTGAAGGGCCTCGCGCAGAGCGAGGTCGAGGGTGCGCGCGCCGCGCTGCGCTCGCTGAGCTCGCCGCCACAGGAGCTGGTCGAGCGCGCCAACGCGCTCGGTGACCCGTCCACTGCCTCCGGCTGCAGCGCGGCCGAGGCCGAGCGCGCGCGCCTGTTCTCGGCCGAGTCACTGCGCGCCGAGCTGGCGAAGCGCGGCGGCAGCGCACCGCCGCCCGCCACCGCCGCAGCGCTCGCACCCGCCGCAGCGCCTGCGGCCGCGACCGCGGCGGCCCCGCTGCCCCCGGTGGGCGCCGCCCCGGCGGTGCAGCCGGTCCCGAAGGACTCGAAGAGCCCGGCGACCGACGCTCACCGCGAGGACCGCCGGGTGATCGAGGAGCTCCTGCAGGCCTGGAATCGCGACATCAACGCGCGCAACTGGTCCGCGCTCCCGCACGTGCAGAAGCTCCGGCCCGGCCAGCTCGAGCGCTACAAAGCCGATTTCGCCGGCAAGGACGTGCGCCAGCAGCTGTCGATCGATTTCATCGCCGGCTTCGACACGGGCAAGATCGACATCCAGGTCACCGTGACTCGCGAGGAGAAGAGCTTCTTCCTGTGGAAGACGGTCGCGCGCGAGTCACGCCGCGCCGCGATCGTGCGCGAGAACGGCGGCTGGAAGATCGACGGGCTCTGACTGACGTTCGCTCGGCTGCGCCTCGCTGCGCGGCCCTTCCGGCCATCGCACGAGCACCCTACCCGTGCTCCCTACACCCGCGGGGTGAACTTGCGCAGCTTGCGCTGCAGGCTCTGGCGGTGCAGGCCGAGCTGGCGCGCGGCGCGGCTGATGTTTCCGCCGCACTCCGCGAGCACCCACTCGATGTACTCGCGCTCGCGCCGCGCCAGGGTCTGGCCCGCTTCGCTCGCGGCGCCCTGCGACGGCACCGGCTCGCTGCGAAACGCGGCCAGCAGGTCGTCCACGTGCACGGGCTTGGTGAGATAGTTGAACGCGCCCTGCTTCACCGCCTGGACCGCGGTCGCGATGCTGCCGTAGCCGGTCAAAACGACGATCCGCGTCCTCGGCGAGCGCTCGAGGATGAGCGGGATCGCGTCGAGCCCGTTCTGATGGCGCAGCCGCAGGTCGACGCTCGCGAACTTGTACGGGAACGGCGGCAGCCCGCGCAGCTCGTCCAGGTCCGCCACCCGGTCGACGCGCCAGCCGCGCTCCGCGAATTCGAGCGCGAGCGTCTCGGCGAAGCGCGGGTCGTCGTCGACGATCAGGAGTGACTGCTCGTTCTGGGTCACGCGCGCGTCTCCGCGGCGAGCGCGCGCGCCGGCGGCAGCACCAGGCGCGCGATCGCTCCGCCACCCGGAGCCGCGTCGAGCTCGAGCACGCCGCCGATCGTCTCCGCCAGCGTGTACGCGAAGTAGAGCCCCAGCCCCACGCCACCCGGGCGCGTGGTCACGAACGGCTCACCCAGGTGGGCGCGCACGATCTCGGGCCAGCCGGGGCCGCGATCGCGCACCTCGACGCTGACACGCTCTGGTGTGGCGTGCACCTCGACCTCGGTCGGCGTCTCGGCGCTGCTCTCCTCGAGCGCGTTGTCGACCAGGTTCATCACCGCCTGCGTGAAAGCCACCACCGGCACCACCACCAGCGCCGGGCCGCGCTCGCGCTTGAAGCGCAGCGGCACGGCCGGGTCCTCGGCGCGCAGGCCGGCGCACACCTTCTCGACCAGCTCGCCGACGTCCTCGACCTCGAGCTGCAGGGCGTCGGGCCGGAGCTGCGAGCCGGCCATCTGCCGCAGCACCTCCTCGCAGCGCGCCAGCGCCTCGCTGGCTTCCTGGAGCGCCGGGTTGGCGGCGAGGTCGAGCTTGCGCGCGAGTCTCTCGAGCTTGAGCATGGCGGTGTTGAGCGGCGTCGCGAACTCGTGCGAGAGACCCGCAGCCAGCGCGCCCACCGCCCGCAGCCGGTCGATCCGGCCCTGCTCCTGCCGGCGCGCGTGCACGTGCGCCTGCAGCGCGGCGAGCGTGTGCGAGAGCCAGGTCGTGAACAGCCAGAACACCCCGGCCACCAGAAACTGCGCCGGGAACAGCACCGCCGGAGACACGCGCGTCCCCAGCAGTCCCGGCGGCACGTGACCGAACGCCTGCACGAAGGCGAGACACGCGACCAGGCTCCAGAAGAAGCTGAGTGACACGCGGCCCTCGAGCAAGAGCGCGCCGAGACCCGCGTGGAAGAAGAGCAGCGGCACCAGCGGATTCCAGGCGCCGCCCGACAGACCGAGCAGCGCCGACAGCGCCGCGATGTCGGCGAACAGCTGCAGGCCGAGCTCGGGCTGTGACACGTCGCGTCCGCGGCGCAGCCTCACCCAAGTGAGTGCATTGAGCAGCGCCAGCGCCGCGACCAGGCCCAGGAAGAGCGGCACGCGCGCGGGCTCGAGCAGGTCGAACTGCAGCGCCGGGAAGATCGAAAGTCCCTGTGCGGCAAGAGCAATCCAGCGCAGCCGGACGATCCAGCCGAGCTTGGCCGCGTTGCTGTCGCCCAGCCGCGAGAGCGGCGGATCGAGCAGCGCGAACAGCCGGAACTTCATGCGCGAAGATTAGTCGACGTGGCCGAGCGCCGTCCAAGGCCGCAAGCTGCCTACGGCCTGCTACAGCGGCTCGGTGCGCAGCTCCACGAAAAGACCGAAGTGGTCGCTCGGCCAGACACCTGCGCGCTCGTCGTCGCACACCACCCGGCACGATTCGACCAGGCCCCGGCCGTCGCGCAGCGGGTAGTCGACGAAGACGTAGTCGATGCGGCGGTCGGGCTCG
The DNA here is from genome assembly GCA_035498875.1 of Myxococcota bacterium. Classification (GTDB taxonomy): domain Bacteria; phylum Myxococcota_A; class UBA9160; order SZUA-336; family SZUA-336; genus VGRW01. The sequence goes on along the minus strand of DATJZP010000042.1, from coordinate 3,856 downwards.
AGCGCCGTGCGCGCGTAGGCGTTGCGGTTGGACCAGGTGACTCCGTCGGAGTCACGGCCGGCGAGCAGCCAGGCGTCGTTCCAGTACACGCTGCGGCCGTCGATCGAGTGGCGTCCGGTCATGTAGCGGATCTCGTCGGAGTCGGGCTCGGCGTTGAAGTCGCCGGCGATGATCGCGGGAAAGGCACGATGCACGCGCTGCCCGCGCACCCAGTCGGCCAGCGCCACCACCTGGCGCTCGCGGATCGCGCCGTGGTGGAACTTCCAGTTCAAGTGAGTGCAGGCGAACAGCAGCGGGCCGTGCGGCGACTCGATCTGACTCAAGAGCGCGCAGCGGCTCTCGCCGTCGCCCTTGTCCGGCAGCGGCAGGACGTCGCTCTTGGCGATCGGCCAGCGCGAAGCGATCGCGTTGCCGATGGCCTGCTCGGGCGAGCGCCAGAAGTTGCTGGCCTTGGCGAAAGCCAGCTCGTAGCCCCGGTCTCCGACCAGCTCGCGGGCCAGATCGAGCGCCGGCGATTGCAGCACCTCTTGGAAGGCGATCAGGTCCGGGGCCAGCTTCGCGATCCAGGCGCGGATGCGCTCCGCGCGCTGCGGCCAGGGGCCCGAGTCGTTCCACACGTTGAGAGTCAGCACGCGCAGCATGTCCCGCTTTTTCTACCATGCGGCGAGGGCCGGCGTAACGCCGGTGCGTGTTACGCTTCGCGCATGCCAGACACCCCGTTCACGAAGGGGCTCCACGATCTCGGCCGGGGCTGCTTCGCCTGGCTCCAGCCGGACGGCGGCTGGGGCTGGAGCAACGCGGGGCTGGTGACCGACTCGGGCGAGTCACTCCTGGTCGACACGCTGTTCGACCTGCGACTCACCGCCGAGATGCTGGCCGCCATGCGCAAGCAGGTGCCCGCCGCCGCGCGCATCGCCACGCTGGTGAACACCCACGCGAACGGCGACCACTGCTACGGCAACCAGCTCGTGGCGGGCGCGCGGATCGTGGCTTCGCGCGCCAGCGCCGAAGAGATGGACGAGCTGCCGCCCGCGGCGATGGCGCGGGTGATCGAGAACGCCGCCGCGCTGGGGCCCGCCGGCGAGTACTTCAAGCGCGTGTTCGCGCCCTTCGACTTCCGCGGCATCGCCTACACGCCGCCGACCGAGACCTTCGACGGCGAGCTGCGCCTGCGCGTGGGCGCGAAGGAGGTCGTGCTGTTCGAGGTCGGCCCCGCGCACACGCGCGGCGACATCCTGGTCTGGGTGCCGGAGGACCGCGTGGTCTTCACCGGCGACATCCTGTTCATCGGCGGCACCCCCATCATCTGGCAGGGGCCGGTGTCGAACTGGATCGCGGCTTGCGAGAAGATCGCCGCGCTCGACGCCGCCGTGGTGGTGCCCGGTCACGGCCCGCTCACCGACGCCAAGGGCGCGCTCGCGGTGCGCGACTATCTCGTGCACATCCGCGACCGCGCGCGCGAATGTTTCGACGCGGGTCTCGCGCCGGCGGACGCCGCGCGCGCGCTCCCGCTGGGCCCGTTCGCGCGCTGGGGCGAGGCGGAGCGGATCGCCGTGAACGTGCACGCGCTCTACCGCGAGTGGAGCGGCGGCAAGCAGGGAGCGGCCAATCCGATCGCGCTCTTCGGCTTGATGGGCGAGCTCGAGCGCGCGGGGGCGCGGGTTGGAGGCTGAGTCGCCGCGCTCGCGCCGCAAGCTCGCCGCGATCCTGATGGTGGACGTGTCGGGCTTCAGCCGGATGATGGAGCGCGACGAGGAGTGGACCACGCGCGCGATCCGCGCCTTCCACGCCCGGGCCGAGTCGCGCGTGCGCGAGCACGAGGGGCGCGTGGTCGACACCGCGGGTGACTCGGTGTTCGCCGAATTCGACTCGGTGGTGAACGCGACGCGCTGCGCGCAGGCGATCCAGGAAGACCAGGCCGGCGAGAACCAGTCACAGCCGCCCGAGCGGCGCATCGACACGCGCATCGGCGTGCACGTGGGCGACGTCATCGTCGAGGAGTACAAGGTCTACGGCGACGGCGTGAACATCGCCGCCCGCCTCGAGTCACTCGCGCGCCCGGGGTCGATCCTGGTGTCCGAGGCGGTATACCAGCAGGTGCGGAACAAGCTTCCGGTCGATTTCCGAGACCTGGGCTTCCGCGAGCTGAAGAACATCGAGCATCCGGTCCGGGTCTACGCGGTCGTGCCGTCGGCGCTGGTGGCCGCGAACGCGCCGCCGGCCAGCGTCCGGCCGCCCAGCGGCCGCGAGGACCGACGCGCGCGCCGGCTGCGGGCGGCGCGGCGCGATTGGGCCCGCGCGCGCGAACGCCGGCCCGAGCCACGGCGGGGCCTGCTCGGTGCGCTCCTGCGACCGGACATCGCGACGCTGCTCGTGATCGGCGCGGCGCTGTACACGAGCGAGCAATACGGCATGCACACGGACGGACTGCTACCAACCGGCGGGGCGATCCTGTTGGGGCTCACGCTCGGCCGCGCGCTGAACCTGGCCTGGGGCCGCCAGGGCCTGCACCTGATCGGCCTTGGGTTCGGGATCGCCGCGGGCGCCCGCCTCACTCACTGGAGCTCGCTCACCGACCTGATGTTCGGCGTGGGCGGGGCGATCGTCGCGGTCCAGGGTCTCGCTCGGCGACGCCGCGCGCGCAGCCGCGACGACGGGGGCGGCCCCGCGCTGCCGCCCTCGACCTGACTCACTCGGTGAGCGGATTCGGGGTCTGGGGCAGCTTCTCGCGCGTGCTGGCGCCCTTCTCGATGCCCAGAAGCTCGATCTCGAACGACAGTGCCGCGCCCGGCGGCACGCGGTCGCCCGTTCCCGGCGGAACTCCCGAGTCCCCGTAAGCGGTGTCCGACGGACAGCTGATTTCGGCCTTGCCGCCCACGCGCATCAGGGGCAGCGCCTCCTGCCAGCACGGGATCATGCGGTTCAGCGGGAAGTCGGCTGGCTTGCCGCGCTCGACCGAGCTGTCGAACACGCGCCCGTCGCGCAGCTTTCCGGTGTACTGGACCTTCACATTGTCCTTGGTCGTCGGGTGGTCACCGGTTCCGGCCCTGAGCTCGCGGTAGATCACGCCGCTGGGCCGCGTCTGCGCGCCTTTCACGGCCGCGGCGGTCTTCAGGAACGCGCTCGAGGCGTCCTTCTCGCGCTTGGTGCGGGCCTCGTTCCGCGACTTGGCCAGTGAGTCGAGCTTCGGCTCATAGGCCTCGAAATCGACCGCCGGCTTGGCGCCAGTCAGTCCCGCGGTGAGTCCCGCCTCCATCAGCTTGATCTCGTCCGGCGACAGGTCGAAGCTGCGCAGGTTGCGGGCCACGGCGAGCCCGATCGCGTAGATCGTCTTCTGCTCCTCGGTCTCGGGCTGCTGGGCGCGGGCGCCCGGCGCAGCGGAAAGCATGCAGGCCAGGAGCGCGGCAGCGGCGATGCGTGGGATCATGGTTCTTTCCCTCTCCCGGGCGCACTCACCGGCTCCGGGGCGGGCCATCTTGCGCCGCGCGCCCTGCCCTCGCAAGCGCGCCGAGCTGTGTCATCATCGCGCCAGGAAGATGCACGAGTCGTTGCCCGACCACTTCGAGCCGCACCGCGAGACGATCAGCGCCTGGTTCTCGGCGACCGCCCGCCGCGGCGAGTGGCTGCCCGCCGAGGACATCCAGGTGCGCGCGATGTTCGGCAACGTGACTCTCGACTTCCGGCGCGCGCTGCTCGAGCCCGGCATCACCACGCTCGACTGTCTCGCGTTCTGCGGCTCGATCGACATCATCGTGCCCTCGAAGCTCGAGGTCGAGCTCGCCGCCTCGGCCGTCCTGGGCGCGGTCGAGCAGAAGAACGCCGCCGGCAACGTGCGCAGCTTCATCGCCGCGCAGAT
>DATJZP010000041.1:0-126046 GCA_035498875.1 Myxococcota bacterium | reverse complement strand
CGCAGCACCAGGTCGACGCCGGTCTGCTTGCGCACCTCGTCGAGCAACGACGTGTATTCGCGGCGCGCGTCGTCCTCCATCTTCTCGCGCGCGAACAGGTCCGCCAGGTTCAGGCGGTTGGCGATGTTCGAGGGGTCGAGCGAGGCGACGCGGCGCAGCAGCTCGAAAGCTTCGCGCTTCAGCTCCTTCTTCTGGCAGATCTTGAAGGCTTCCTGGAACTCGCGCAGCGCGTCCGAGGTCAGCCCCATGCGCTGGAAGCATTCGCCAAGGTGGGTGCGCGCCTCGAGTGAGTCCTCCTCGGTGCGCAGGATCTGCTTGTAGATCGCGACGGCCTTGGCGTCGAAGCCGCCGCGCGAGAACATCTCGGCGACCTCGGTGTAAGTCTGCAAGGCCTTGGCCTTGTCGCCCTTCTTCAGCAGCAGGTCGCCGATCTTCAGGCGGATGTTCGAGTCACGAGGGTCTGCCTTGAGCAGCTTGTCGTACTCGGCGAGCGCCTTGTCGTACGAGCCCTTCTGCGCATATTTCTGCGCGGACTCGAGCGTCTTGCGCTTCTTCGGCGTGAAGGCCAGGGGTGGGTCCTCGCTCGCTGCGAAGACCGCGAAAGTACGGGGGGTCCTCGCTACGTCTGCGTATCGGCGAGTTCGGACCTTCTTCTGAACGCGAGCGCTGGCGCGAGTAGCCGTGACTGACGCCGGAGCGCCGTGCGCTCGAGTGCACAACGCTGCTCAGGAGCGGACAGGCGCGCCGGCTCGAGCGCGCCGCCCAACGCCTCGCGGAAGCTCGCGACCAGGGCGTCCTTGAGGGTTCGGATCGGGAGCGCCGGGGGCTTGGGCCCGGCGGGCGAGTCGCCGGTGAGCGCACGGTACAGCGCGGAGTCGTCGGCGATCCGGATCGAGCCGTGCTGCAGGAAGCCGTGGCGCGTACGGCGCTGGGCGCTGCCGACCAGCTTCTCGCCGTCGAGCTCCACCTCGAAGCCCGTGGCGCCGGCGAAGCACAGCTCGAGCCGATCGGCGCCCGCGCGCGCGCGGCTGGCGGCAGCGGCGAGCCCGGCGCGGGCGAGCCCCGCGACGAGCCGCGCGCGGATCCACTCGTAGCTGCCGCGCAGGTCGCCGGGCAGGCCCGCAACGTCGAGCGGCGCCGCCACGCTGTAGGTCAGATCGCCGGCGTGGAGCACCGCGCCGCCGCCGCTGACTCGCCGCACCACCGGCACGCCCAGCGCGTCGCAGCGCGCGAGCCAGCCGGGCTCGACCTGGCGCAAGCCGAGCGAGACGCTGGGCTCGTCCCACTCGTAGAGGCGCAGCACCGGGCCGAAGTCGCGGGCGTGGAGCAGCAGTGACTCGTCGACGCTCATGTTGTGCGCCGCGTCGCCGGCGCCGTCGAGCAGGAGCCGCCAGCTGCTCACCTTCGACCTACTTCAGGCGGTCGAGCAGCGCCTCGAGCGCGAGCTCGTAGCCCTTGGCGCCCAGCCCCGAGATCTGGCCCAGGGCGATCCCCGAGACGTAGGAGCGGTGCCGGAACGGCTCGCGCGCGTAAATGTTCGAGAGGTGCACCTCGACCACCGGCAGGCCGGTCGCGGCCAGCGCGTCGCGCAGCGAGACACTCGAGTGAGTGAGCCCGCCCGGGTTGACGATGATCGCCTGGTGCGTGCGCCGCGCGGCCTGGATCCGGTCGATCAGCGCGCCCTCGTGATTGGACTGGAACGACTCGACCGAGGCGCCGCGCGCGGCGGCCTGGTCGCGCAGCTTGGCGTCGATCTCAGCCAGCGTGGTGCGGCCGTAGATCTCCGGCTCGCGCTCCCCCAGCAGGTTGAGGTTCGGCCCGTGCAGCACCAGGATCTTCATGGCGCCTCACGTTAGAGCGCGTCGCGGATTTCCTGCAACAGGTTGCGGGCCAGCCAGCGCGCTTTGCCCACCAGGCCCGTCTGCTCGAGCGCGAGTAACAGGAAGCTGTCCTCGTCGAGCTTCCGGAACAGGATCTGGTGGCCGCCCAGCACGAGCAGGAGCTCGTCGAGCTCGCCGTCCCGCGCCCCGTAGAGCGCCGACGCAACCTTCTGGGATTGCGCGAAGATTCGCCCGAACTCGACCGCGATCGCGCCGAGATCCACCTCGGCCCCCTCGCGCGCGTACTCGTCGATCGCCACCCCGTCCTGGGCCATGACCGCGGCCGCGAGCGCGCCCGGAGTGCGCTCGACCAACGTGCTCAGGATCTCGCGGAACGTCATGCCAAGGCTCCTCCCTGCTTGCGGCGCGCCAGGTTCCCGAGCCAGCGCTCGAGCTCTTCGATCACCGGCGCATGATTCTCGTCTCGCGGCCGTTCCGGCTTCGCGGTCAGCGCGTCGCGCACCGCCCGGGCGCGGACGTCGCGCGGGTTGCGGCGCAACAGGTCGTCGGTCACCGCCAGCGCCTTCTCCGAGTGACCCTGGTCGGCCAGCAGCCGCGCCACCGTCGGAGTCACGAGCGGCGGCGGCAGCTCGGCGCTGTCGCGCGCCTCGAGCGCCTCGACCGCACGCGCGCGCAGGCCGGCGAGCCGCGCTGCCAGGTCGACCGCGTCGCCGGCCTCGAGCTCCTCGAGATACTCGTCGACGAGCGCCAGGAGTGACTCGGGGTCGCCGAGCGCCTGGCCGTTCTTCTCGAGCGCGCCCACCGCCTCGGCGCGCTCGCCGAGCGCCCAGTGCATGCGCGCCAGCTCGAGTCGCAGCGTCGCTGAATTCTTGCTCGAAGCCATGACCGCCCTATGATTGCGCGGGCACCCTACCCCGCGCTCTCCTTATCGTTCGCCGGCAAGTAGGCCCTGAAGTGCCGCGTGGACTTTGGCGGCCGACTGCTCGACCGACAAGCCGTCGGTCTTCACCTGGAGCGTCCGGTCGGAATAGGCGGACAGGCGCTCGGCGCGCAGCTGTCGCAGCTTGGCGACACGGGCGGCGCGGTCGAGGCCGGCGAGCAGCGGGCGCTTCTGGCTGTCGCCGATCCGCTCGGCCAGTGTCTCGGGGTCCGCGTCGAGCCAGACCAGGTGCCCCTTCTCGTGCAGCACGCGCCGGTTCTCGGCCGACACCACCGCGCCGCCGCCCAGCGCCACCACGTGGCGATGCGTCGGCAGGTCGGCGAGCGCGGCGCTCTCCAGGCGGCGGAACGCGGACTCACCGTCGCGCGCGAAGATCTCGGCCACCTTCACGCCGGCGGCGCTCTCGACCCGCTCGTCCGTGTCGAGGAACGGCCAGCCGAGCCTGGAAGCGAGAGCGCGACCGACGCGACTCTTGCCCGAGCCCATCAGCCCGCACAAGAGCACACACCGGTCGCGCTCACTGCTCCCCATGGACGGGGAGGATAACGCGCTACTCGACGTCTGCCTGAGCGCCGGTCACCACCCGCGGAGTCACGAACACCAGGAGCTCCCGGCGCTCGTCGCGCAGCGAGTTGCTCTTGAAGGCCGTGCCCAGGATCGGGATGTCCGCGAGGAACGGCACCTTGGTCACCGTCTTGCCGCTGTCCATCACGTAGATGCCGCCCAGCACCATGGTCTCGCCGTCGTGCAGGATGGCCTCGGTCGTAGTCTCGTTCTTGTTGATACCCACGATCGAGCCGTTCGAGGCATCGAGCGCCGGCGAGTTCTTCGACACGCCGAGCTTCATGATGATCGAGCGGTTGGCGGTGATGTGCGGAGTCACTTTGAGCTGCAGCACCGCGTCCACGAAGGTCGTGGTCAGCTTGTCCGCGGTGGCCTCCTCGAACTTGATCGCGACACCTTGCTTGATCGTCGCCGCCTTGTTGTCGAGCGTGATCACGCGCGGAGCCGAGATCACCTTGCCCTGGTCGTTCTCCTCCTGCGCCTGCAGCTGGATGTCGAGCTGCAGCCGGTCGTCGAGACCCAGGATGCCCAGGTTCAGAAGACCGGTCGCGGCCGAGATCGCGTTGTTGGCGAGGAAGTTGTTCTGCTGGTCGTCGCCGCCGAACAGCGCCGGGCGAGTCGTGCCCGTGCTGTCGGTCGGGGCCTTCCAGCCCACGCCCCAGATCGCACCCAGGCCGCGCGAGAACTTGAGCGAGGCTTCCACGATCTTCGCCTCGATCAGGACCTGCGGAGTCTGCGTGTCGACCGCCTTCACCAGCGCCGTGGCCTCGTGAATCACCGACGGGATGTCCTTGATGATGAGGGTGTTCGTGCGCTCGTCGACGTTCACCGAGCCGCGCGTCGAGAGCAGGCGCTTCACCAGCTTGTCGAGGTCACCCGCCTTGGCGAAGTTCACCGGCTGGAGCTTCACGACCAGGTCCTCGAGCTTCTCGCGCGAGCGGCGCTCCTGCAGCCGCGCCTCGCGCTCCTGCTTGAGCACGTCGGTCGGCGCGATGCGCAGGATGTTACCGATGCGCACGAAGCCCAGGCCCTTGGTCAACAGGATCACGTCGAGCGCCTGGTCCCAGGGCACGTCCACCAGGCGGATCGTGACCTTGCCCGTGACTTCCTGGCCCGCGATCACGTTCAGGTCGGAGACCTCGGCGATGAGTCGCAGGATGTTGCCGATGTCGGCGTCCTTGAAGTCGAGCGAGATGCGGCGGCCCTGATACTGCTTCTCCTCGTCGAAGCCACCCTCCTCGAGGATGTCGATCGACGCCGGGTCCGCGGGGCCGTCGAGGAACGGATCGAACGCGACCTGGCTGCCGTTCGCGGTCTTGATCGGAGCGGGCGCATGCTTGCCGCCCACCTCGGTGGGAACCGCCTTGCCCGGCACGGTGTCTTCGGACCCGGCCGAGTCACCGGCCGCCGCCGCTGGCGCAGCGCCCGTGGCAGCCGCACCCGGCGCCGCAGGGCTCGCACCAGGAGCCGGTGCCGGCGCCGTCGCGCCTGCATCCGCCGCGGCCGGAGTCGCCTGCGCCGCCGCCGCGTCCGTCGGCATCGCACCCGCATCGCCCGTGGCCGGAGCCGCCGGAGGCGCGCCGCCCGGTCGAGCCATCTCGATCCGCAGCTGGCCGCCGTCCCAGGTCAGCTTGGCCTTCTCGGGCGTGTTGCGCTTCAGCACCACGCGTACCTCGGGATTCGGCACGTCCGGCGTCTTGAAGACGGAGAACATCTCGATCGGGCCGCCGAACTCCTTGGTGTCGACCCGGCGCTCGGTGGCCGCGTCGATCATGGCGCCCTTCAGCAGCACCATCAGCGTGCCCGGATCGGGCTCGAACTGAGTCGCAGTGACCTTGCGGCCGAGCGTCAGCACCACGCGGTCGACGCCCGGCAGTGACTCGAAGTGGACGCTCTGCACCGTGGCGTCGCCGTTGGCCTCGGCGGCGGGCGCAGCCGCGCCGCCCTGGGGCATCGCAGCGGCGCTGCCGGCGTCACCGGTCGCAGCAGCCATGTCGGGCGCCGCAGGCGCAGCGCTCGCCGAGTCCGTCGTCGCCGCGCTCTTGCCGTCCGGCACCAGCTCGATGCGCACGCCCTTGTCGGTGGGCACCACGGTCGGCTTGCCGGTCTTCGAGCGCAGGTCGAGCACGACGCGCACCTTGTCCGGGTGCTCGCCGATGCGCGCCTGGGACACGATGCCCTCGGCGAAGCTCTGCTTGGCCTTGCCGATCCCGCTCTTGGCGCCGAACACGTCGACCACGACGCGGTCGGGGTTCTGCAGCAGGAAGGAATCGACGTTGTCGATCGGGCCGTCGGCCTGGATCTCGATCCCGGTCGGGCTCGCGACCAACGCCTTCAGCTTCGCCGAGGCGGCGGTCGTCTTCGGATGTGACTTCGCGGCAGCGGCCGGCTTGTCGGCGGGGGCCTTCGCGCCCGACTTCGGCACGGGCACCGCGGGCGGCGCCGGCGCGGTCGCGGCAGGAGCGGCGTCGTTGGCGGCCGCGGCGAACGCGGCCTCATCGTCCGGAGACACGTCGGGCGGACCGGGCTGCGTCGGCGCGGCGGCCGCCGGGGCATCGGCGCCGGGGTGCAGCTCGATCGCGATCTCGTCGCCCTGCGGCTTGACCTCGTACTCGGCGGTCTTGGCCAGCGCGATCGACACGCGCGCCATGTTGTGACCCGCCTTCACGTCGCCGAACGCGCCCAGCGTGACCTCGTCGACCAGGCCGTTCTTGACACTGATCGGTGTCGCGACGTTCTCGAACGCCACGTCCGGCAGCTCGATGATCAGCCGCGGAGGATTGTCCTTCATGAACGCGGTGTAGATCGCGTCCTTGGCGCCGCGCAGCACGATCCGAGTCGTTCCCCCGTCGTTCTGCACCTCGACGGCGGAGATCGTCTTCACGTCGGCCCCGAGCGCGCGCGCTTGCGGCGGGAACGCGACCAGTGCGAGCGCAGCGACGGCGCGCAGCGTCCACAGCGTGAGTGACACCCTCCGAGTCATGCTCCGTTCCTTCCATTGGCGTAGAGCTCGAGCTCCACCTCTTTGGTGGTCGCCCGGTCGAGGTGGTCGAGATAGGTCTCCTTGACCACCACCTTGTTGTCCAAAATCCGCAAGATCCGGCCCTTGTTCTTCCCGATCGGTGTGCCGGCTCTCACGATGTAGCCCTTGCCCGTCGGGTCCTTGATCAGCGCCCGCGGCTCCTCGACGCCCCAGATGATTCCCATGACCACCAGCTGGGACAGGTCGAAGCGCTCGAGTGGCGAAGAAGACGCGTCGTTCTCTAGAGTCACTTCGCGGCGGATGTAGCTCTTGAACGGATCCGTCTTGTCTGTCGGGTCGTAGTGATACGCGACCGCGGCCGCCGCCGGGGCCTCGGCCTTCGCAGCCTTCGGCACCACCTGCCTGTCGGCGTTCGGATCCGCCTGTTGCTTGCTGCCGCAGGCCGTCGCCACGGCGACCGTGAGCGTCAGAGCGCAGGCGAGACGCAGCATTCGCAGCTGACTCATCTCAGGTTCCTTTCGCCGCCGGCGCGCCCGCCGCAGGCGCGGCGGACTTCGTCTTCGACGAGTCATTGAAGTAGAAGGTGGCCGCGATGCCCTTCACTTTGAGCGTCGGGTTCTCGCCGGTGTCCTTCTCGACCTCGAACACCAGGTCATTCAGGTTCACGATCCGCGACAGGTTCGCGACGCGATCGAAGAACAGCGCGATGTCGTGGTAGACCCCGGTGAACTGCAGCTCGATCTGCTGCTCCGAGTAGAAGCCGCGGTCGATCTTGTTGCCCTGCTTGAAGGTCTGGATCTCGAGGCCCGACTTCTTGCCCAGGGTCGAGATGTTGGTCAGCAGCGCCGGCAAGTCACTCGACTCGGGCAGCTTCTCGAGCGCCGCCTGCAGCTGCTCGCCGAGCTCCTCGCGCTTCTTCTTGAACGCGTCCAGGTTGTTGGCGACGGTGCGCGCAGCCTGGATGTCCTGGTCGACCTTGGCGTGGCGGGTCTGCAGCGCGCGCAGCTGCGACTGGTTGCCCCCGAAGAACAGCACCAGGTAGAGGGCGATCACGACCAACGCGATCGCGCCGAGCACGCCGCTCCGCGCAGGCGCGGGCAGCCTCTCGAACCTCTGCAGCAGCTTCTGGGCGTCGATGTTCTGGCCGATCGCCATGACTCGCCTCTCAATCCCCCGACGGCTTCTTGGCCGGCGGTGCGGCGCGCGGCGCGGGCGCCGCGGCGGGCTTCTTCTTGTCGTCCTGCTTGAGGAACGGGTACTGCGCCGTCATCTTGAACGCGGACAGCTTCAGCCCCTCGACCTCTTCCAGGTGAGTCTCTTTCAGATCCACCTGCGAGAGCATCGGTGACTCTTCGAGTACGGCGGCGAAGTCGGCCACCACCTCGGCGTCGATGCTGCGGCCCTCGAGCTCGAGGCTCCCGGATTTCTCGCTCATCCGGGTGAGCCACACGCGCTGCGGGATGCGCGTCGCCAGCTCGTCCATGATCTTCACCGGCCCCATGCGCGCGGCTTCGATCTGGTCGATGATCGCGAGCTTCTGCTCGATCTCTTCCTGCTCCGCTTGGTACTTCTTGACCTCGGCCAGCGTGCCCTCGAGCTTCTTCAGGTCGGCCTCGCTCTTCGCGATCAGCGCCTTCTCGTGCGCGATGCTCGCGGCCATCCAGGTCGAGATCAAAAGACACACGGCCACGCCGGCTCCCGCCGCGAATGCCAGCAGCAGGCCCTGCTTGCGCATGTTCGCGGCACGGCGCGCCTCGCGGACGGGAAGGAGATTGATTCGAATCACTTGTCGTCCCCCTGCCGCATGCCGAGACCGATCGCGGTGCAGAGCGCCGGACCGAGCTCGCGGAGGCGGTCTTCGTCGCCGGCGCTCGAGCCGATCTCGACGCGCTGGAACGGATCCGCGATGTCGACGGCGATCTCGAGCTTGTCGTGGAAGATCCGGTCGAGACCCGGCACGCGCGCGGCTCCGCCGCACAACAGCAGTCTCTCGATTCGCGAGCTCGAGGCCGTGGCGCGGTAGAAGTCGAGCGAGCGCTGGATCTCGCCCAGCATGGTCTCGGAGACCTCGCGCATCGACTCCTCGACCTCCTGCGGCACGACGTCCTTCGACGTCTCACCCGGCTTGCCGCCGATCTTGATGCGCTCGGCTTCCTCGAAGGTGATTCCCAGGGTCTTCTGGATCTCCTCGGTGTACTGATTGCCGCCCGAGGTGATGTCGCGGGTGAACACCGGGACCGACCCGCTCATCACGTTCATGTTGATGACCGAGGCCCCGATGTCGAGCAGCGCCACGGTGGTGTCGTCGGCCGGCTCGTAGTTGTGCTGATACATGTTGCCGACCGCGAACGCGTCGACGTCCATGACCACGAGCTGAAGACCCGCCTCGGTGATCACGCTCTGGTAGTCGTCGATCAGGTCCTTCTTCGCGGCCACGAGCAGCACGTCCATCTGGCCATCGATGCCCGTCTCGCGCAGGATCTGGTGATCGATGTTGACTTCGTTGATGTCGAACGGGATGTACTGCTCGGCTTCCCAACGGATCGTCTCTTCCAGCTCTTCTTTGCTCTGAGCCGGCAGCGCGATGCGCTTCACGATCACCGAGTGACCCGAGATCGAGGTCACCACTTCCTTCGACTTGAAGCCGCCCATCGAGCAGGCCTCGGAGATCGCCGCCGAGATCGCGGGCGCGTTCATGAACGAGCCCTGCACGATCGCTTCCGGCGGCAGTGACGCGAAGCCGAAGGCGCGCAGCCGGTAGCTGCCGCCGTGCGGCTCGAGCTCGACCGCCTTCACGGTCGAAGAGCCGATGTCGAGTCCGATGACCGTCTTGCTTCCGAACAGTGCCATGCGAGCCTCAGTTCCCGTCCGCCAGCGCGTCGGCGCTGTGGGACGCGAGTAAGTGATCGACGGGCCGGTCGCCGAAGACCGAGTCCTTGTCCGAGACGCGCAAGCCGAGCGCGTGGAGGATCTTGCGCTTGGTGTCCAGGCGGCAGGTCTTGCCCGCTTCGACGCGGTCGATCGTGAGGGTCGACAGGCCGGCCTTACGCGCGAGCTCGGCCTTGCTCATCATGAGCGCCTCGCGTATCCGCCGAACGTTGTTACTGACCAAGAGACCCTCCGTTTCCAGGAGCCGGCAGAGAGCTTGAGTTCCGTTTGCATCGCGGCCGGAGGTGCGCTGGATCACCATCGGATCCGGGCCATCCGCCTCGCGCTTGATCGGCGGGCCGAAAAACCGACTTGAGGCTTGGCGACCCCTAGGTTGGCTAAAGCGACCCGCAGCGCCGCGGCTAGAACTCGTCTTCTTTTTCCTGCCGGTACTCCTCTCCCTGATCGCGATCCATGTCGTCGCCGTCGCCCTTCTGAGGCTGAGCGCGCGGCGGTGTCTTGGCTTTGTCGCCAGCCTTGGTCTCACCCGGGTTGGCGGTCACGCGCGCACCCGTGGGCTGTTTCTGCGCCGGAGCGGGCCGCGCGCTCTTGCCGCTGGCGGGCTCGCCGTTGTCGTTGTCGCCTGCCTCGCGCGCCGGCGCCGCGGGCGCGGTCTGATTCCAGTCGACCGACAGCACCCAGCGCTGCGTCGCCTTGCCGCCGAAGCCGTCGGTCACGAGCACCTCGACCGAGTTACTCGGCTTCGCGTCCTGGGGCACGTTCCAGCTCACCGAGCCGCTGGCTTCGTCGATCGTCATGCCCGGAGGGCCAGTCACCAGCTCGTACTTCAACGGCTGGTCGCCGTCGGCGTCCTTGGCCATGACGTCGTAGCTGTAAGTCCCGGTCGGGCCCATCTCGTAGCCCGGCTGCGAGGTGATCACCGGCTCGGCGTTCGCGAGCATGAACTCGGGCGAGCGCGCCCAGTCGGTCTGGCCGTTGCCGTCGTTCGCCGACACCTCGACCGCGAGCTTGTCGCCGCGGTGCGCGCTGCCGGGCTTGAGCCGCGCGCTGGCCGCGCCGTCGATCGGCTGGCCGTTCTTGTACCAGCGGTACGACAGCTCGAACGAGTCGCCGTCGACGTCCTGCACGTTGGCCTGGGCCTCGATCACGTCGGCCGCGGTGGCGTGCGCCGGACCGATCACGATCGAGCGCACCTTCGGCAGCGAGTTCCCGATCGTCACCTCGTTGGTCGCGCGACTCACGTCGTGACTGCCGTCCGTGACGTGCACGATCGCGTAGACCCGATCGCCGCGGCTGAAGGTGCCGGACTCGACCACGTTCGCCGTCACGTCGGTCATGCGCTCGCCGTTGCGGTACCACTCGATCGTGGTGTGCAGGCGATCGCGGTCGTCGTCGCGCGCGTGCACCTGCACGCTCATCGCGTCGCCGGCGCCGGCGGGATTCGGCTCGAGCTCGGCGCGCTCGATCACCGGCTCGGTGTTGACTCCGGGCTTCGCGCCGAAGGCGGTGGGCTTCGCAGGCGGCGCATCGGCAGTGTCCGATGAGCCGCCGCCGCACGCCGCGCACGCCAGCGCGATCGCGATTGCGATGACTCGCTTCGTCATGCCGACCCTCCACCCGCGAGCAATTCGGCCCCGAGGTAGCTCAGCTATCGGAGTCGGCAGGAAGCGGGTTGAGCGGGTCGATCGCGTATTCCTTGAGCTTGTACTGCAACGCGCGGGGCGACAGCTCGAGCAACCGGGCCGCGCGCGTGCGGTTGCCAGACGTGCGCACCAGCGCCCGGCGAATCAGTCGTTCCTCGAGCGCCCTGCCACGGCGCTTGATCGACAGGTCCTCGTCGGAGAGCGCGCCGACCGGCTCGCGAGTGACTTTCGAGTCAGGCGAGTCAGTCGTGATCGCTTCGGCCGCGGGTCCCAGGAACGGGAACAGCTCGGGCCCGAGCCGGCGCCCGCGCGCCAGGATCAGCGCGCGCTCGAGCGCGTTCTCGAGCTCGCGCACGTTGCCGGGCCAGGCGTAGCGGGAGAGCAGGTCGAGGGCCGCGCGGTCGAGCGGCTCGACCGGCTTGCCCAGCCGCCGCGAGTGAGCCGCCAACAGCTGGTCGGCGAGCACGGGAACGTCCTCGGGGCGCTCGCGCAGCGGCGGCACGTGGATCCGGAACACGTTCAAGCGGTAGTAGAGGTCGGAGCGGAAATCTCGTGCGGCGATCATGGCCTCGAGGTCGCGCGCGGTCGCGGCGATGATCCGCACGTCGACGGGGAAGCTCTTGGCGGCGCCGACCGGCCGCACCTCCTCCTCCTGCAGCACGCGCAACAGCTTCACCTGGATGGCCGGGGGCAGCTCGCCGATCTCGTCGAGAAAGAGCGTGCCGCCGTCGGCCTCGCGGAACATGCCGCGCGACTCGCTGTCGGCGCCGGTGAAGGCGCCCTTGGCATGACCGAACAGCTCGCTCTCGATCAGTGACTCGGGAATCGCGCCGCAGTTCACCGCCACGTAGGGGGCGCTGCGGCGGTCCGAGAGACCGTGCACCGCGCGCGCCACGACCTCCTTGCCCGCTCCGCTCTCCCCGGTCACGAGCACCGTCGTCTTGTACTCGGCCGCGCGCTCCACCAGCTCGAACACGGCGCGCATGCCCGGCGACGCCGCCGCGAGCGAGACCGCGCTCGACTCGTGCGAGAGCGCCCGGCGCAGGGTCCGGTTCTCGCGCCGCAGCTTCTCGCGCTCGTCCGCCTTTCGGATCGCGAGCAAGAGCTCGGGGCCCGTGAACGGCTTGGCGAGGAAGTCGTAGGCACCCTTGCGCACCGCCTCGAGCGCCTGCTCGACCTGGCCGAACGCCGACATCACCAGCACCGTGGCCTCGGGCTGGGCGGCGATCAGCTCTTCGAGGATGTCGAGGCCGCCCCGGCGCGGCATGCGGACGTCGGTGAGCACGACGTCGAAGCGCTCGCCCTGCGCCGCGCGCAGACCCGAGTCACCGTCGGCGGCGCGCGCGACCTCCCAGCCCTCGTCCTCGAGGATCAGCCCGAGACTGTCGCGGACTCCCGACTCGTCATCGATGATCAGGGCTCGCCGCTTTGCCATCGCCGGCGTTCGTATCGGCCGCGGGCAACACCAATCTGAAGCAAGTCCGGCCCGACTGACTCGCGACTTCGAGTCTTCCGCCCAGGAGCTCGGCCAGCCGGTGCGCGTTCCACAGCCCGAGCCCCGTGCCCTCGCCCGGCTCCTTGGTCGTGAAGAACGGGTCGAACACGTACGGCAGGTGCTCGGGATCGATGCCGGGACCGTTGTCGGTGACCGTGAAAGCGACGGAGTCGGGGGCGCGGTCGGCGCTGTGATCCTGGCCAGCGCGGTCGGAGGCGCGCCGTGAAGGCCGCGCCGGATCGCGCGTGCGCTCGGCGCCCAGGGCGATCCGGGCCCCTGCAATGCCGCGCAATGCGTGCGCCGCGTTCTCGACCAGGTTCACGAAGATCTGCTCGATCCGCCGGCGATCGACCTCGACCGCGGGCAACGAGGGTTCCAGCTCGAGCTCGAGCGCGACTCCGGCGAGCAGCGGCTGCGGCCGCATGCGTTCGGCGATGCGCTCGACCAGCTCGCCCGCGCCCACCGGCTCGAGCGACAGCGCATCGGGCCGCGACAGGTCGAGCATCTCGCGCACCAGCGTGCGGATGCGCAGGGCCTCCTCGCCGATCCGCTCCGAGAGCTCGCGCGTGCGCTCGCTGGCGCCGCGGTCGCGCTGACACACTTCGGCGTAGCCCAGGATCGCCGCCACCGGGTTGCCCACCTCGTGCGCCACGCCGGCCGCGAGCTGACCCACGCCCGCCAGCCGCCGTCCGCGCGCGATCGCCTCGTGCGCGCGTTCGAGCGCCGCGCGGTCCGCCTCGAGTGACTCGCCCATGCGGTTGAACGACTGTGCCAGCTCCGCGAGCTCCGCCGGGCCCTGGACCTGGATGCGCGCGCCGAGGTCGCCCGAAGCGATGCGCCGCGTGCCCTCCGCCAGCGCGCCCAGCGGCAGCACCACGCGCCGGCGCAAGAGCCACGCGCCGAACGCGCCGAACACGAGCGTGGCGATCCCGAGCTGCCACGCCCCGGACAGCACGAGCGGCGCCAGCCGCTGGCGGTACTCCTCGCCGGTCGTCCGGCCGACCAGGAAGCCCTCTTCCCCGGACTGCGTGTGGATCGGAGTCACGAGCGCGAGATCGCCCTGCCACAGGCTGCCTTCCTGGATCACCTCGCCGCTCTGGCGGGAGAGACTCACGAGCTCGGCGATCTCGTGCCGCGCCTCGGGGCCCAGGGCGTCGGCGAGCAGCGGCCGACCGGCCGCGTCGAGCACGCTGAACTCGCCGCCCGCGATGCGAGGTCCGGTCGTGCGCGCGAGCGCCGCCAGGTCGCGCAGCCGCACCACGCCGCGGTCGAGCAGCGCCTCGATGTGACGCGAGCCCATGCGCAGGCGCTCGAGCTCGTCCTGGCGCACGATCCCCGCCGAGTGACTCACGAGCACGACCGCGACCAGCGCCATGCCCGCGAACATCATCACGAACAGGTTCGCGACGATCTCGAGCTGGACGCCGCCGCGGATCGCTCTCACGGCCGGACCAGGAAGTGATCGAGGAAGTTCGGCTGGAACAGGAACACGAGCCCGGCCAGCGCCAGCGCGGGACCGAACGGGATGCGCGTGTCTCGCCCGCCCTTCACCCAGGCCAGGATCGCGACGCCGTAGGCGATGCCGACCAGACACCCCACGATCAAGACCCCGAGCGCGCCCTCGAGACCCAGAAAGCTCGCCAGCATGGCGACCAGCTTCACGTCGCCCATGCCCAGCCCGATCTTGCCCGACAGCTTCTCGTAGCCGGCCGAGATCGCCCAGAGTGCGCCGCCGATCCCCACCACCCCGAGCAGCGCGTCGCGCCAGTCGACGCCGAGCTGCGGGGCGAGGAGTGACAGCGCCAGCCCGATCGCGAGGCCCGGATAGGTGATCGAGTTCGGGATGATGTGGTGGTCGATGTCGATGAACGTGACCGCGATCAGCGCCGCCGCGAGCGCCCAGTCGACCAGGAGCCGCAGCGTGGGGCCGTGCACGTAGAGCAGCGCCAGGAACACCGCCCCGGTGAGCGCCTCGACCCCCGGGTAGCGCAGCGAGATGCGCGCTCCGCAGGCGCGGCAGCGCCCGCGCAGCGCCAGGTAAGACAGGAGCGGCACGTTGGCCCAGGGGGGGATCGGCGCGTTGCAGCCCGGGCAGTGCGAGCCGGGGCTGAGCAGCGACTCACCGCGCGGCAGGCGCCAGACCACCACGTTGAGGAAGCTGCCGACGCATGCGCCGAGCAAGAACGCGAACGCGCCCAGCACGGGCGCTGGAACCGCGAGCTCCCCCATGGCCGAGAAGCTAGCGCGCCCTAGCGGAAGTCACGACGCTGGAAGAGCAGCACCGCGCTCACCATCAGGCCCAGCGAGTAGAGCAGCGAATAGGCCGCGGCCATCGCCACGCGCGCGAGCTCGATCGGATTTCCCGCGCTGGCGTCCGCCTTGAAATCCAGCCGGGTCAGGTTGGGCAGCGTCCAGTAGAGCGCCTCGAGTAGCTCCTTGAGACCGGGAATGTCCGAGTTCTTCCCGAACGCCCGCAGGTCGGCGAGCAAGTGACCCGTGATCCAGAGCGCCACCGTGAACATGCCCGCGAGATAGGGCGAGGTGAAGCTCGAGAAGAACATCGCGATCGCAGTCACCAGCGCGAGCTCGAGATAGATCATGGCGATCGCCCAGACCAGGCCGATCGAGAAGTCCGAGCCCTTCCAGACCAGCACGCCCAGGAAGCAGATCGTCATGATCCCGACCTCGACCGCGAGCAGGGTCAGGAGCCCCAGATATTTCCCGACCAGGAACTCCCAGCGCCGCACCGGCTTCGAGAGCATCGTATAGACGGTCTTGGTCGAGATCTCGCGGTATACCAGGTTGATGCCCACGAAGATCGCGATCAGCACGCCGAAGAAGGCGATCGCGCCCAGCCCCACGTCGCGGTAGATGCGCTCGTCCTTGCCGATCTGCATCTGCGCCAGGAGGATCGAGCTCGCGATCATCAGCCCCGCGAACATCAACAGGTTGTAGAGCAGCTTGTCGCGCACCGCCTCGCGGTAGGTGTTCCACGCCAGCACGCCGATTCGCGAGAGTGAGTTCACGAGCGCTTCTCCTGCTCCAGGCCCTCGAGCAGCAGGTCCTCGAGGCTCTTGCGCTTGGGCACGTAGCTGCGGATCCGGCCGCCGCTCTCGCGCACCCGATCGAGCGCCTTCTCGCCGTCGCTCTCGCCGGCGAACTCGAACATGAAGCGGTTCCCTTGCACCACCGCGCGCCGCGCCTGACGGCCCAGCTCCTCGTGCAGTGACTCCGAGATACCCTCGACCACGAGCTCGCTGCCCACCAGCTCCTGGCCCAGGAGCTCGTCGAGATAGCCCTGCTTCACGATCTTGCCCGACAGGATGATCGCCACCTGGTCGCAGATCACCTCGGCGTCTTCGAGGATGTGACTCGAGAAGAACACCGTCTTGCCCTCGTCGCGCAGCGAAAGGATCACGTCGCGCACCTCCTTGCGGCCGAGCGGATCGAGGCCCGACATCGGCTCGTCCAGGATCACGATCTGTGGATCGCCGATCAGCGCCTGGGCGAGGCCCGCGCGCTGGCGCATGCCCTTCGAGTAGCGGCGGATCTGCCGGTCGGCGGCGCCGGACAAGCCGACCCGTTCGAGCAGCTTCGGGATGCGCTCGCGGCGCAGCTGCTTCGGAATGCGCAGCAGCGCGCCGTGGAAATCCAGGAACTCGCGGGCGCTGAGATAGTCGTGGAAGAACGTGCCCTCGGGCAGGAAGCCGAGACCCGCACGGCTCTCCGGGTCACTCGCGGGAATCTCGTTCACCCAGGCCTCGCCGGAGCTGGGCAGCACGAGCCCGGTGAGCATCTTGATGGTCGTGGTCTTGCCGGCGCCGTTCGGCCCGATGAAGCCGAAGATCTCGCCGGCCTTCACTTCGAGGTCGACGTCTCTCACCGCCTCGACCGGGCGCATCCAGAAGCCGGTGCGGAAGGTCTTGTGCAGGGCGCGGGTGCGGATCGCGTTCACGGCTGCTTCTCCGGGGTCACGGGCTGCGGGGGCGCCACGGGTCGCGGGTTCTGGAACTGGATCACGTCGTAGGCGAGGTCGGTGCCGGCCTTGCCCTCGGCGGAGATCGCGTACTCGCCGCCGCGCGGATCGCGCGGCAGCGCAGCCAGATACTTCGTCTCGACCAGCTCGCGCACGCTCTTGGGCGCGCGGTGACGCTCGGCGGTGTAGCGCGCGATGGCGTCGTCGATCAGGCCGAGGTCGCGGGTGATCCAGAGGTCGGAGATCCGCTTCTCGAGCGCCGCGCGCACCTGGCTGTTCTCTTCGTTCTTGAGCCGAAGCGCGATGAACTGCATCGCGGTCGTGGGGTCGCCCGCGCTCGCGTACAGCCGGCTGATCAGGAACTGCAGGTAGGAAGGCCCGCCCAGCGCAGCGGCGCGCTCCAGACACTGCGCGCCGCGCGCGTAGTCGTGCTTCTCCATGAAATACTGGAAGCCGAGCAGGAAGTGGATGCGCCAGTAGCCGCTGACCGCCGCGCCCTTCTCGAGCAAGCGGATCGCCGCGTCCGGATCGTGCTGCAGGCCATTCAGCACCGAGGCCATCAGCACGTAGACCGAGTCGAAGTGCGGATCGATGTCGACCACCAGGTTGGCCAGCCGTTCCGCGCCGGGCCAGCCCGCGTGCGACGCGACGGGGTCACCCACGTAGTAGGTCGTGCGGATCCAGAACAGGTCCGCGGCCAGGCGCTCGAAGCCGAGCGACGCCACGCGCACCATGTGTCCGTCGGGGAGCGCGCCGACGTTCCCGTCCGCCACGCTCTCGACCTGGCGGGCTTCGAGCCAGTGATTCGCATCGTGGGCCAGCACGGCGGCCGCGAGCAGCAGCGGCACGAGCGTCGCTTCGAGCGGCAGGTGCAGAGCGCGAGTCACCATCGCCGCCATGATCGGCGCCGAGTTGCGTACGCTTTAAACAGAGACCCGGCGGAACCGTGAGGCTCCGCCGGGTCGAAGACTAGACCGTAACGTCTAGGCGAGGCCTAGAAGATGTTGCGGCCGTTGTCGATGTTGTCGCAGGGGCCGACCTGGCCAAGCACCGAGAGGCCGGTGCCGAGGTCCAGGGGGCCGACGTTCGGCGTACCGGGGTTCGAGGCCGCGCAGGTCGCGGCCAGCGGGCCCTGGGCCCAGGCGCCCGGAACCAGCGCGACACCCGCGGTGTCGGGAACGTTCACGCCCCACGAGTTCGGCAGCGGGTTGCCGTCGCCGTCGATGTCCGCGACGCCCGAAGCGTAGAACTCGTTCGCGATCGCGCCGGCCAGCGGATTGGCCGCCACGATCGCACCCGCGCGACCCGTCTGGATCTGGTACGAGTAGTACACGTCGCCTTCCGGAGACCAGCCGATCCAGCAGTCACCCTGCGAGCCGGGCGCCCACGCCGGGAGCGGGCTCGGGCACGGGCCCAGCGCGATCGGGTGGAACGGGGTCTTCAGACCCAGCACGTAGTTCGCCGGGGTCGCCGGCATGTCGAGATACGAGCCGGCCTCGGCGAAGTACGACTCCTCGGCGGTGCGAATCGCCGCGAGGTTGACCTTCGACTCACCGGCCTTGGAGCGGAGCTGGAACTTGATGAAGTTGGGAATGGCGATGGCCGCCAGGATGCCGATGATCGCCACGACGATCATCAGCTCGATGAGCGTGAAACCTTCACGCCGCTTCAGGTGCGAAAGCATTGTTTCTCTCCTTGCTGAGTACCGTACTCATGAATCGGTCACGGGCTCACTCGCCCTTACGACGCCACGAGCGCCCGGCGCCGAGGCATTGAGCAAGCGCCGTGCCGGGCCGACGCTGCGCGCTCGCGAGCGCGCAGCCGCCCTTCCAAGTCCGCGCCGCAATGACTCGTCCGGCAACTGCTGCCGATGCCCTGGCGAACGTGTCCGAGGTCACCGAGTGACGTTCTGCGCGCGCGCCGGTGACGGTGCGCGTCACCGACTCATTCGTCATTCCCGTCATCGAGGCGCAGCTTCTCGAGCCGGTAGCGCAGCGAGCGGAAGGTCACGCCCAAGAGCTGGGCCGCGCGCTTCTTCACGCCACCGGTGCGCTGCAGCGCCTCTTGGATCAGCGAGGTCTCGTAAGCGGCCAGGAGTGAGTCGAGGTCGACGCCGTCGGCCGGGATGCGCGCCGCGGGCGAGGGCTCGGCGGGCCTGCGCACCGTGGCGGGCAGACAGTCCGGGGTGATCCGGCTGGAGCGCGCCAGCGTGACCGCGCGCTCGACCACGTTCTCGAGCTCGCGCACGTTGCCGGGAAAGGCGTACGCCTCGAGCACCGGCAGCACCGCGGGGTCGAGCTCGCGCACGTCCTTGCCCAGCTCCTCCGAGTACTTCTCCGCGAAGTGCTGCACCAGCTGCGGCAGGTCCTCGGGCCGCTCGCGCAGCGGTGGCAGCTCGATCTCGATCACGTTCAAGCGGTAGAAGAGGTCCTCCCGGAAGCGGCCCTCTCTCACTTCCTGGTCGAGCCGGCGGTTGGTCGAGCACAGGATGCGCACGTCGACGTGGATCTCGTTCGTGCCGCCGACGCGCTGGAAGGTGCGGTGCTGGATCGCGCGCAGCACCTTCACCTGCAGGCCCAGCTCCATCTCGCCGATCTCGTCGAGAAACAGCGTGCCGCCGTTCGCGACCTCGAACAGACCCGGCTTGTTCGCGCTGGCGCCGGTGAACGAGCCCTTCACGTGACCGAACAGCTCGCTCTCGAGCAGGTTCTCGGGAATCGCGCCGCAGTTCACCGCCACGAACGGCGCGTCGCGCCGGTCGGACAGATTGTGGATCGCGCGCGCGATCAGCTCCTTGCCGGTGCCGCTCTCGCCGGTGATCAGGATGTTCGCGCGCGTCGGTGCGACCTGGCGCACCAGCGCGAAGATCTCCTGCATGCGGGCGCTCTTGCCAATGATCGTGGGGAACGAGCTCTCGACCTTGAGCTGCTGGCGCAGGCGCTGGTTCTCGTGCGAGAGATCGCGCTTCTCGAGCGCCTTCTCGACCACCAGCCGGATCTCGTCGACCGAGCAGGGCTTGGTGAGATAGTCGTAGGCGCCGTGCTTCATCGCCTCGACCGCCGCCTCGGTCGTGCCGTGCGCGGTGATCAGGATGACCGTGGTCTCGATGTGCAGCCGGCGGATCTGGTCGAGCAGCTCGAGACCCGACATCCCGGGCATGCGGATGTCACTGATCACCAGATCCCAGTCGTCGCTCTCGAGCGCGACCAGCGCCTCGCTGGCCGAGCCACAGGCGCTGACTTCGTGGCCGTCGCGCTGCAGCAGGATCTGCAGGAACTCCTGCATGCTGGTCTCGTCGTCGACTACGAGAATCCTGGCCAAATCTCCCCCCCGTTCCGATCGCGCAGGCACCCTACCCGCGCTCCGGCCCTCTGGCCCGATCGGAGTGGTTCCAACAACGCTTAACTCGAGGATGAGCCGGTCGGCAGGACGACGCGCACGGTCGTGCCCACGCCGAGCTCGCTGGTGATTCCGATCCGCCCGCCGTGGGCCTCCACCACGCGGTGTACCGTGGCGAGGCCGAGCCCCGTGCCCTTGGGCTTGGTGGTGTAGAACGGCTCGAAGATGCGGTCCATGGTCTCGCTCGCGATGCCGCAGCCGTGGTCTTCGATCGTGACTTCGACGCCGTCGCCCACGCGCCGCGCGGCGACGTGGACGGCGCGATCGCGCGGCTCGCTCTGCGCCGCATTCAGCACCAGGTTCCAGAACACCTGGCGCAGCTGGTCGGCGTTGCCGAGCACCGAGAGCCCACCCGCCACGTCGAGCCGGAGCTCGATGCCCAGGCTCGCGTCGCGCGCGATCAGCTCGGCCATCTCCTGGAACAGTGACAACAGCGCCACCGGCTCGCTCCGCCCCGGACCCGGACGCGCATAGGTCAGGAAGTCACTCACCAGCCGGTTCAGGCGCGCGGTCTCGCGCTGCACGATCTGCGACAGCGTCTGCGAGTGGCGGTCCGACGCGGGCAGGTCGGCCGCCAGCAGCTCGATCGCGCCCGAAAGCGAGGCCAGCGGGTTGCGGATCTCGTGCGCGAGCCCGGCCGCGAGCTGGCCGATCGCGCCCAGCCGCTCGCTCTTGCGCAGCTGCTCTTCCATCTCGACCAGGTGAGTCAGGTCCTGGAAGATCACGATCGCGCCGTCCGCTTCACCGCGCCCGTTGCGCAGCCACGACAGCGACATACCGAGGTGGAGCTTGCGCCCTGCCCGATCGAGATACTCGAGCTCGATCCGACGCTGGCGGTCGCCCGGATCCAGCGTTCCCAGCGTCGGGAACAGCTCGCCCAGCGGCAGGCCCACGACCTCCGCTGCCGTCGCGCCCGTGATCCGCTCCGCCTCGCGGTTGAACGACGAGATGGTGCCGGCGCGGGTCACCGTGAGCAGGCCCGAGGACACGTTGTCGACGATCCGGCGGTGCAGCTCGCCCAGCTCCTGCAGCTCCTCGCGACCCGCCTGGACCTCGGCCGCCAGCCGCCGCGCCAGCAGCGTGACCGCCAGGAACGCGATCGCGTGCGCGCCCACCGCCGAGCCGATCTCGTGACTCGAGATCGCGAACTCGGGGCTGTAGGGCGGGAACCAGCCCGCGATCGGCCCCCAGGCGATCGTGAGCTGCGCCACCGTGGCGAAGGCGCAAGCCAGCAGGGCTCCGCGCGAGCCGAGAGTGAGTGCCGCGTACACGATCCAGATGATGAACAGAAAGCCGAAGATCGAGCGCGGCCCGCCCGAGCAGTACACGAAGCCCGAGATCAGCACCGCGTCGCCCGCGAGCTCGAGCAGGTGGAGCCGCTTCCACGGGCTCCAGGCGGCCAGCGCGCCGTACGCGAGCGCCAGGAGGAAGCCGGCCAGCACCAGGAGATACAGCGCCGACAGGACGCTGTTCGAGTACGCGCCGCCGCCGCGCAGCTGTGCCAGCACGGCGAGCGTCAGGATCCCGGCCAGCGCGATCAGCCGGGCGGCGAACGCGTTCGCGGGGATGTTCCCGTCCCGCGCCCGCGCCGGCATCGACGCTACACGTTTTCTGCGATCTTGAAGATCGGGAGATACATGGCGACGAGCAGACAGCCGATCGTGCCGCCGAGGCCGACCATGAGCAGCGGCTCGAGCAGCGAGGTGAGTGCGTCGACGGCGGTGTCGACCTCGTCGTCGTAGAAGTCGGCGATCTTGCCCAGCATCGCGTCCATGGCGCCGGTCTGCTCACCGACCGAGATCATCTGCACGACCATGCCCGGAAAGACCTTCGAGCCCTGCAGCGGCTCGGCGATCGTCTTGCCTTCGGCGATCGACGACTTCGTCATCAGGATCTCTCTCTCGACCACCACGTTGCCCGCGGTGCGCGCCACGATCTCGAGCGCGTCGAGGATCGGCACGCCCGAGGAGAGCATGGTGGAGAGCGTGCGCGAGAAGCGCGCGACCGCGACCTTGCGCAGGAGCGACCCGAAGATCGGTGACTTCAGGAACAGGGCGTCGAGGATCGCCCGGCCGCGGGCCGTGCCGTACCAGCGCTTCAGGCCGTAGCCGAAGACGCCCACCCCGATGATCATGTAGAGGATGTAGTGCTGCATCCAGTGCGAGACGTTGATGACCATCTGCGTGGGCGCGGGCAGCGTGCCGCCGAAGTCCTTGAACATCTTCTCGAAGACCGGGATGACCTTGGTCAGCATCACGACCACGACCACGATCGCGATCACGGTGACTGCCGCCGGGTAGGTCAGCGCGCCCTTGACCTTGCGGCGCAGCTTGTCGGCCTTCTCGAGATACGCGGCCAGCCGCGCCAGGATCGTGTCGAGGATACCGCCGACCTCGCCGGCCGCGACCAGGTTCACGAACAGGCGATCGAAGACCTTGGGATGCTTGCCGAGCGCGTCCGAGAAGGTCGAGCCGGCCTCGACGTCGCCCTTGATCTGCAGAATGACCTTCTTGAATGCCGCGTTCTCCTGCTGCGTACCCAGGATGTCGAGACACTGCACGAGCGGCAGGCCCGCGTCGATCATGGTCGCGAACTGGCGCGTGAAGATGACCAGGTCGCGGATACTCACGCCCTTGGCCAGGAACGGGAAGATCTCGCCGAGGTCCTTGCTCTTGGGCTTCACCGAGCTCGGCGTGAGCCCCTGAGCCCGCAGCGTGCCCATCGCCGCCTCGACGTCGTCGGCGACGATCACGCCCTTCTTGTTGACCCCGTCTCGCGTCTTCCCGGCCCAGTTGAATGTCGGCATGTGCTCTCCCGCTCGCGGTCAGCCCGCTGCCGGGCGCCGTCGGCCCGCGAGCGCGTTCGGATTCGCGATCAAGTTGGCCAGCTCGTCCGGGTCGGAGCTGCGCGCCTGTGCGTCTTCCAGGGTGATCAGCCGCCGCTGGTACAAGTCGGCGAGTGACTGGTTCAGCGTCTGCATGCCGAACTTGTCCTGGCCGATCTGCATCTGCGAGTAGATCTGGTGGATCTTGTCCTCGCGGATCAGGTTGCGAATGGCCGGGTTCGGCACCATCACCTCGAGGGCGATCACGCGGCCGCCGCCGGTGGCCTTGGGCAACAGCGTCTGGCTCACCACGCCCTCGAGCACGAACGAGAGCTGGGTGCGGATCTGCGACTGCTGGTGCGCCGGGAACACGTCGATCACGCGGTTGATCGTCTGCACGCACGAGTTGGTGTGCAGCGTGGCCAGACACAAGTGACCGGTCTCGGACACGGTCAGCGCGGCCTCGATCGTCTCGAGGTCGCGCATCTCACCGACCAGCACGACGTCCGGGTCCTGGCGCAGGATGTAGCGCAGCGCCGCCTTGAAGCTCTGCGTGTCGGCGCCGACCTCGCGCTGGTTCACCAGGCAGTTCTTGTGCGGGTGGAGATACTCGATCGGGTCCTCGATCGTGATGATGTGATGGTTGTTGTCGGTGTTGATCTTGTTGATGATCGACGCCAGCGTGGTCGACTTGCCCGAGCCCGTGGGACCGGTCACCAGGATCAGCCCGCGCGGCTTGGTCGAGAGCTTCTCGATCACCGGTGGTAGCCCCAGCTCTTCGAAGGTCAGGATCTTGTACGGGATGGTGCGGAACGCGCCGGCGACCGCGCCGCGCTGTACGAAGATGTTCGCGCGAAAGCGCGCCAGGCCCTTCACCCCGAACGACAGGTCGAGCTCGTTGTTCGCCTCGAAGCGGTGCTTCTGGGCGTCTGTCAGGATCGAGTAACAGGCCTGCTTGGTGTCCTGCGGCGAGAGCGGATCCATGCGCAGCGGAGTCAGGTGACCGTCGACGCGCAGCTGCGGCGGGCTGCCGGTCGTGAGGTGCAGGTCCGAGGCGCCCTTCTCGACCATCGCCTTCAGCAGCTGGTGCAGGTTCGCCATGCCGACTCAGCCGTCGCTCGCCGAGACGCGGAAGACTTCGCCCAGCGTCGTCGTGCCTTCGAGCACCTTGTTCAGCACGCTGCGCCGCAGCGTGCTCATGCCGCCGCGGATCGCCTCGCGTTTGATCTCGGTCGAGCTCGCGCCGTTCAGCACGAACTCCTTCAGCGTTTCCGTCGCCACCATGACCTCGTACACGGCGATTCGGCCCTTGAAGCCGGTCTCTGAACAGTTCCCGCAGCCCGCGCCCTTGACCGGCCGGCACTTCTTGGCCTCTTCGGCGGTCATGCCCGCCTTCTCCATCTCCTCGCGAGTGATGGTCTGGTCGTCCTGCTTGCACTCCGGGCAGACCTTGCGCGCCAGGCGCTGGGCGACGATGGCGTTGACCGAGCTGGCCACCAGGAACGGCTCGATGCCCATGTTGAGCAAGCGGTTGATCGTGCTGGGCGCGTCGTTGGTGTGCAGGGTCGACAGCACCATGTGACCGGTGAGCGCCGCCTTGATGGCGATCTCCGCCGTCTCGAAATCGCGGATCTCGCCGACCATGATGATGTCCGGGTCCTGCCGGAGGAAGGCGCGCAAGCTCGCGGCGAAGTTGAGCCCGATGTCTTCCTTCTGCTGCACCTGGTTGATGCCGGTGAGGTTGAACTCGACCGGGTCCTCCGCGGTCGAGATGTTTTCACTCGTCTTGTTGAGCTCCGACAGCGCGGAATACAGCGTGGTGGTCTTGCCGGAGCCGGTGGGACCCGTCACGAGCACCATGCCGAAGGGCAAGTGAATCGCGTGCTTGAAGTCGACCAGCTGCTTCTCCTCGAAGCCGAGCTTGGTCATGTCGAGCTGCAGGTTGCCCTTGTCGAGGAGCCGAAGAACGATCTTCTCGCCGAACAGGGTGGGCAGGACGCTGACGCGGTAGTCCATCTCCTTGGACTTGCCCATCTTCAGCTTGATGCGTCCGTCCTGCGGCAGCCGGCGCTCGGCGATGTCGAGGTCGGCCATGATCTTGACGCGCGAAGTGAGTGGGTTGCGCAGCTTGCGCGGCGGGCGCATGACTTCGTAGAGCACGCCGTCGATCCGGTACCGGACGCGGAAGTCCTTCTCGTACGGCTCGATGTGGATGTCCGACGCGTTCTTCTTGATCGCGTCGGTGAGGATCAGGTTGGCGAGCTTGACGACGGGCGCGTCCTCGACGGCCTTCTCGAGCTCTTCGAGGTTGGGGCCGTCTTCCTCGCCGATGACTTCGAACTCGTTGTCGTCGAAGCCGGCCATGACCTCGTCGAGGTCGGCGCCCTTGTCGTAGTAGCGGTCGATCGCGCGCTTGATCGCCTCTTCCGCCGCGACCACGACCTCGACGTTGTAGCCGGTGAGGAACTTCACGTCGTCGATCGCGAAGATGTTCGACGGGTCGGACATCGCCACGATCAGGGTCGAGCCGGCGCGGTTCACCGGCAGGATCGTGTGCTTGTTCGCGACGTCCTCGGGGATCAGCGCGATGACTTCGCTGTCGACCTCGAAGTCGTCGAGCTCGATCGTGGGCACGCCGTACTGAGTCGAGACGGCCTCGGCGACCTTCTCTTCTTCCACGAAGCCGAGCTTCGTGATCTGGTAGCCGATGCGCGTGCCGCTGGAGCGAGCCTCCTCCTTCGCGCGCCGCAGCTGTTCCTCGGACAGAAGATTTTTCTGTACGAGGAGCTCGCCGATCCGATCGTTCAACGCACCCCTCCGCTCACGGAGCCAGCGACACACGCGGGTGTCGCGAGGAGACCCGAGATCGACCGGGTTATCGGGTGTCGC
Organism: Myxococcota bacterium; assembly: GCA_035498875.1. Classification (GTDB taxonomy): domain Bacteria; phylum Myxococcota_A; class UBA9160; order SZUA-336; family SZUA-336; genus VGRW01. The sequence continues at coordinate 100,603 of DATJZP010000041.1, read as the reverse complement.
CGGAGGGAGCTTTACCGAGTCCGGGCGCGACGATCTCCGCCAAATGCGCACCCGTCTGCGCGGCGACGACGGAGCCGATCGCGGTCACCGGCAGCCAATAAGTGATGTGCACCAGGGTGCCGTAGGCGACGGCCACCGCGCGCGGAACGCCGAACAGGTGCAGCGCCTCCCGGCAGGCGAAGTGGAACACGCCGAAGAAGCCGGGAGCCGACGGCGCCGCCACCGCCAGGGCCACGAAGATGTTGGTGGTGAACGTCGCCAGTAACTGCTGGCGCGGCGGGAACTCGATGCCGAAGGCGTACAGGCCGAGCAGGAACGGCCCGGGCAGCACCACCACCCACAGCAGGATGGTCTGGAACAGCACCTGCAACCCGGCGTGCCAGCCGCGCAGCCCGGCCAGCCCGCGACACACCTCGGTGACGAGGCGCATCACCCGCTCGCGCGCGCCTTCAGGGAAGGGCCGCAGGAACCAGCGCAGGAGCGCGAGCGACCCGGCCTCGTTCACGCGCAGCGCCACGATCGTCGCCACCGGCACCAGCGTGAACAGCGCGAAGACCGCGGCGCCCGAACGCACCCAAGACGGCATGGCCTTGGTGTGCAGGAAGAGCAGGACCCCGCCCATGACCGACACGGCGGTGAAGTCGATCGCGCGCTCGAGCACGAGCGTGCCGAGCGCCGCCGAGCCGCTGACTTCGGTCTCGCGGCCCAAGAGCCAGGGTCGCGCCAGCTCACCCAGCCGGAACGGCAGCACGTTGATCGCCATGAACGAGAGCGCGGTGGCGCGAAACAGCGGCCGGATCGGCAGCGGGTCGCGCGAGAGCGAGCGCGCGAGCCAGCGCCAGCGCAGCGCGCGCAGCCACAGCGCCGCGACGTGCAGCGGCACCATCGCCAGCACGAGCCAGGGATTGGCGTCGCCGATGTGACCTGCGACCTCGTGCAGGTCGACGTCGTGCAGCGTGTAGCCGACCGCTGCCACCGGCAGCGCGATGCCGACCCAGACGCGCCAGTCGAGCGCGAAGCGCAGCGGGCTGCGCGCCGTGCGGCTCTCGGGCGCAGTCACTCGGCTTCCGCGCGCAGCGAGCGCCGCGCGTCCTCCGCGTCGCTCGCGATCTGCCGGGCCAGCTCCTGTGGCCCCGAGAAGCGGCGCTCGTCGCGGACGCGCGAGTGGAACGCCAGCTCCAGGCGCTTCCCGTACAGGTCGCCGTCGAAGTCGAGCAGATGAGTCTCGACCGAGACCTTGCCCGGCTCGAAGGTCGGGCGGGTGCCGATGTTGGTGACCGCCGCGAGTGACTTCCCGTCGGGCCGCCGCGCGTCCGGGCCGAACAGCCGCACGCGCGTCGCGTACACGCCGTTCGCCGGCAGGATCTCGTTCTCGGAGGCCAGGTTGGCGGTCGGAAAGCCGAGCGTGCGCCCGCGCTGCTCGCCCAGCACCACGCGACCCCAAACGGTGTAGGCCCGGCCCAGACACAGCCGCGCCTCGCCCACGTCGCCGCGCGCCAGCGCCTCGCGAATGCGCGTGCTCGATACGTCCTCGCCGCCGGCGCGCACCTGAGCCAGCAGCTCGACCCGGATGCCGAGCGCCGGTCCGCGCGCCACCAGCATCTCGCCCGAGCCGGCGCGGCCCTTGCCGAAGTGGAAGTCGCGGCCCACGAACACCTCGCGCGGCGCCAGGCGCTCGGCGATCACGTCGCGCAGGAACTCCTCGGGCGAGAGCGCGGCGAACGCGGCCGTGAAGTGCTCGCGCACCAGATAGTCGATGCCGCAGCCCTCGAGCTCGGCCACGAGCTCTTCCCAGGTCATGAGCAGCGGCTGCGGACGGTCGGGGAAGAGCACGCGCCGCGGATGCGGGTCGAACGTGTAGAGGATGGTGGGACGGCCCAGCGCGCGGCCGCGCTCGATCACCGCGGCGATCAGCGCGCGATGTCCCAGGTGCACGCCATCGAAGTTCCCGACCGTCAGCACGCAGCCCCGCATGCCCTCGCGCGGGCGGTCGCTGCCTTCGATGACTTGCATCCGGGGCATCATACTAACTTCGGCCGTCCGCGCCGCAGCCGACGCGCAGCGCCCGACCCGCTATGCTCCGCCCGTGCGAACGATCGCGCGGCACATGCTGTTCGAGTTCATCGTGACCAGCACCGGCGTGTTTCTCGGCATCACGGCGATGTGGCTCGCGGCGGACGTGCTGCTTCACATCGACGACCTGGCCGGTCACATCGCGGCCGGCATGCGCGAGGTGGCGCTGCGGGCCTTCCCGGTGCTGCCGATCGTGCTCCCGCTGTCCGGCCTGACCGGTGCCGTGCTGTGTCTCTCGCGCGCGGTGCGCAACCGCGAGCTGACCGCGATCCGCAGCGGCGGGATCCGGCTGCAGGCGGCGCTGGCGCCCGTGCTCATCCTGTGCACTCTGTTCGCGGTCGGTCTTTGCGTGATGGAGGACCGGGTGCTGCTGCCGCTGCGCGAGGCGCTCGAGCGCGGGCGGGCGCTCGACGACCAGGGCGTACGCGCGCCCGAGCGGCTGTTGAAGCGCTGGTGGTTCGCGTCGGACACCTCGATCTTCTCGGCCGCGTCGTACGAGCCCAACACCAAGGTGCTCTCCGACGTCACCGTGTTCCTGTTCGACGAGCAGCGCGGCATCCGCGAGCGCATCGACGCGAAGACCGCGACCAGCCTGGACGGAGACACCTGGGAGATCCGCGACGCGAACATCCTCGACTTCTCGGCCGACGAGGGCATCTCGAGACACGAAGCGCCGGCGCTGCGTCTGAACCTGGGCATCACCGGGCCCGAGATGGGCCGCGCCACCGAGCCCTCGACGTTCGCGTCGCTGCACCAGCTGGCGCGCCTGATCAAGAGGAGCGCGGGCGACGCCGCCGAGCGCGCCAAGCTCGAGCTCGCGTTCCACAGCCGGCTCGCCCAGCCGCTGGCGGTGCTGATCGTGGTGCTGTTCGCCATTCCGTTCTCGACCGGCGACGGCCGCGGCGACTCACTGCCGCAGGCGCTGCTCCGGTCGCTGCTGGCGGCGTTCCTGTTCTGGCTGTCCTGGACCCTGGCGCTGTTGACGGCGCGCACCGGGGCGGTGCCCCCGCCGCTGCCCGTCTGGGGCGTGACGCTCGGCGCGCTCGCGCTCGGCCTCTGGCGCTATCGCGCGATTCCCGAGTGACTACTTCTCGGAGCGCGCGCCGACCGGCGGCGTGCCGTTCATGTCGAACAGGTACTTGAGAAAGCCCGAGCGCGGCGAGAGCACCACCGTGGTCTGCGCGTCGAGCGACTTGCGGTACGCCTCGAGGCTGCGGAAGAAGGCGTAGAACTCGGGATCGCTCGAGTAGGCCTCCGAGTAGACCGCCGCGGCCTCCGCGTCGCCCTGGCCGCGCAGGCCGAGTGACTCGCGCTCGGCCTGCGCCAGGATCACCTGGCTCTCGCCGTCCGCCTTCGAGCGCAGCGCGCGCGCCTGCTGCTCGCCCTCGGCGCGGAACTTCAGCGCGAAGCGGGCCCGTTCGGTGCGCATGCGCTCGTAGACGCGCGGCAGGTTCTCGTCGGGATAGAGCGTGGCTCCCAGCCGCACGTCGACCACGTGCACGCCCAGCGGCGCGAGCTTCGCCTCGGAGGCGGCCGTGATCTCCTTGCCCACCTCCGCGCGCGAGCCCGACAGCAGGTCGGCCAGGCTGTGCTTGTTCACGGTCTCGCGCACCTCGCTGTAAGTCAGCTCGTCGATGCGCTGCACCGCGGCGTCCTCGCGCCGGTTCGACTCGTAGAACTGCCTCGGGTCCGCGATCCGCCAGATCACGTAGTAGTCCACGTCGACCAGCGTCCGCTCCACGGTGTTGAGCGAGCGCTTGGTGGAGTGGAACAGGATGTTCCGCCGGTCGTAGCGCGTGAGCTCGTGCAGGCCGGGAATCACGATGTACCAGCCGGGCTCGACCAGATTCGGGTGGTTCAGCGTGATGCCCAGGACCTCGGGCTCGGCCTTGTTCAGGAGCGTGCGGAACGCCTGCTCGCGCTCGTCGATGATCGTCACGCAGAACAGCGCGAACACCACCAATGCGGCCACCAGCAGGAGACCCGTGATCCAGCGGCTCATTTCGCGCCCTCCCGCCGCGAGAGCGGCAGATAGGGCACGACCTGTCCGCTCCCGTCCTTCTCGAGGATCACCTTGTCCATCTTCGGCAGGATCTGCTCGAGCGTCTCGAGATACAGCCGCTGACGAGTCACGTCGGGCGCCTTCTTGTATTCGGAGAGCACGGCCTTGAAGCCGGCCACCTGGCCTTGCGCCTCGAGCACGCGCCGGTCGTGATAGGCGTGCGCCAGGTTCACGGTCTCTTCCGACCTGCCGCGCGCCTCGGGCACCACCTTGTCGGCGTAGCCCTGCGCCTCGAGCACCGCGCGCTCGCGGTCCTGCTGGGCGCTGGTCACGTCGGCGAACGCCTCGCGCACCGGCTCGGGCGCCGCCACGTCCTGGAGCTGGATGTTCTCGACGTGCACTCCGATGTGGTAGGCGTCGAGCGCGGCCTGCAGCTGCTCGCGCGCGGTGTCGTGGATCAGGCCCCGCGCGGTCAGCACCTGGTCGATCGGGTTCTGCGCCACCACCGCCCGCACGGCCGCGCGCGCGGCCTCGCGAATCACGTTCTCGCGCTCGTCGGGGCGGTAGTTCAGGAGATACTCGCGGACGTCGCCGATCCGGTACTGCACCACGAAGTCCACGTCGACCAGGTTCTCGTCCGAGGTCAGCATGCGCTTCTCCTCGGCGTGCTCCTCGGTGCCGGTCGCGGTGGTGCGGTAGCCGAACTCCTCGCGCAGCGTGGTGGTGACTCGCTGCGAGAGCACGGTCTCGAGACCGGGCGCATGCCAGCGCAGCCGGCCGGGGTCGACGGTGCGGTCGTAGCGGCCCAGCCGGAGCACGATCGCCTGCTCGTCGGGGGCGACGTCGTAGAAGCCCCGCGAAACCCAGAGCAAGAGACCGGCGACGAGGATTCCCAACGGCAGAATGCGTGCGGCGCGCATCGTGGGGCTCAGGTCCGCGCGCTGCGCGCGCGCATCGAGTCGAGGAACGGGGTGATCAGGTCGAGCGGCATCGGGAACAGGATCGTGGAGTTGTGCTCGACGGCGATCTCGCCCAGCGTCTGCAGATAGCGGAGCTGCAGCGTGTAGGGCGACTGAGTCATGATGTCCGAGGCCTCCTTCAGACGCTGCGCTGCCTCGAACTCACCTTGCGCGTGAATCACCTTGGCGCGCCGCTCGCGCTCGGCCTCGGCCTGCTTGGCCATGGCGCGGCGCATGTCCTCGGGCAGGTCGATGTGCTTGATCTCGACCGCGCGCACCTTCACGCCCCAGGGGTCGGTGCCGTGGTCGAGCTCCTGCTGCAGCTGCTGGTTGATGCGCTCGCGGTCGGCCAGGAGCTGGTCGAGCTCGGCTTGACCGCACACGCTGCGCAGCGTGGTCTGAGCGAGCTGCGAGGTGCCGTAGAGAAAGTTCTCGACCTTGATGATCGCATCCTGCGGGTGCACCACCCGGAAGTACAGCACGGCGTTCACCTTGACCGAGACGTTGTCGCGCGTGATCACGTCCTGCGGCGGCACGTCCATGACCACCTCACGCAGGGAAACACGCACCAGGCGATCGACGACCGGAATCACGACTCGCACTCCGGCACCCTTCACCGCGTTGAAGCGCCCCAGCCGGAACAGCACCCCGCGCTCGTACTCCTGCAGCATGCGCAGCGAAGAGAACAAGAGCAGCAGAAGCACGACCACGACCGGGAACCCGATCACCATCACTCGCCTCCCCCTTCCCGCCCGCCGGCCCGGGGCCGCACGCGCAGGACCAAATTCTCGACCGCGAGTATCTCCACTTTGTCGCCGCGGCGCACGGGCGCGTCGGCCACGGCGTTCCACAGCTCGCCGCGCACCCGCACGCGGCCCTGCGGTGACAGATCGCTGTCCGCCGTGCCGATCTCGGCCAGGAGCCCCTCCGCGCCCGCGTACTGCGGCCGCGCCTGCGCCCGAGAGACCGTCCAGGCGAGCCCCAACATGACCAGCGCCAGAGTCAGTGCCGTGGGCAGGATCGCGCGCCAGAAAGGCAGCGACAGGTCCGAGAGCTCGGGCACGTGGAAGGTGAGCCAGGCGCCCCAGCACAGCGCGCCCAGCCCCAGCCCGAACAGCGCGCCGTAGCTCGACACGTGCACCTCGGCCACGATCAGCGCGACGCCGCCCGCGACCAGGAGCAGCCCCACCCAGTTGAAGGGGATGATCTGCAGCGCGGTGGCGGCCAACAGCAGCGCGACCGCGCCGATCACGCCGGGCGCGACCAGCCCCGGGTTCTGGAACTCGACGTAGATCCCGGCCAGCCCGATCAGGAACAACAGACCCACGATCTGCGGATCGGCGATCACCGCGAACACGCGGGTCACGAGGTCCATCGGCAGACGCACGACGCTGACGCCGCGCGTGTGCAGAGTCACCGCGTGCTTCCCCAGGTGCACCGAGCGCCCGTCGACCTTGACGAGCAAGTCGTCGAGGTCGTCGGCCAACAGGTCGATCACGTTGCGCCGCAGCGCCTCGGGCGCGCCGATCGCCACCGAGTTGCGGACCGCCGACGCCGCCCACTCCACGTTGCGCTTGCGCTCGGCGGCGATCGACTCGATGAAGGCAGCGGTGAAGTTCTCGAGCTTCTCGGCCATGAAGTCCGAGTGTCTCGGCGCCTTCTTTCCATCCGCGGGTGACTCCGGCTCGGGCGGCTTGGGATTGTCGCCGCCGATCGTGACCGGGTGCGCGGCGCCGATCGTCGTGCCCGGCGCCATCGCCGCCACGTGACCCGAGAGCGTGATGAACGTGCCCGCCGACGCCGCCCAGGCGCCGCGCGGCGACACGAACACGATCACCGGCAGCTCGGCGTTCAGGATCGCGGTCACGATGTCTTTCGTGGAAGACACCAGTCCGCCCGGCGTGTCGAGCTCGATCACGAGCGCGCTCGCGCCCGAGGCGTGCGCCGCCGCGATCGATTTCACCACGTAGTCGGCGATCGCGGGATTGATCGCGCCGTCGATCCGGATCGCGCTCACCGACTGCGCGTGGGCGCGCTGCGCGGCCAGCGCGGCGAGCAGCGCGAACGCCGCCAGGACGAGCGCCCGGAAGCGCCCGCGCCTCATCTCCTGCGCACTTCGAGCACGCGCTCGAGGATGCGCTCGGCAATCTCCGACTTCGGCCCCGCGGGGACCTCGCGCAGCTCGTCCGGGCCGGGTCCGACGATCACGACCTCGTTGCGGTCGACGTCGAAGCCGATGTCGCTGCGCGACACGTCGTTGGCCACGATCAGGTCACAGCCCTTGCGCACGAGCTTCCCGCGCGCGTTCTCCAGCACGTGGTCGGTCTCGGCGGCGAAGCCCACCACCGTGCGGCCGCCCTTGCGCTTCACCACCTCGGCCAGGATGTCGGGATTGCGCACCAGCTGGAGCGAGAGTGAGTCGCTCTGCTCGCGCTTCAGCTTCGTGTCGTGCGCCTGCGCCGGCGCGTAGTCCGCCACGGCCGCGGCCAGGATCACGATCGTGGCCCGGTCGAAGGCGCCGAGCACGGCCTCGCGCATCTCGAGCGCCGTCTCGACGTCGAGCCGCGCGACACCATACGGTGTCGGGAGCGCAGTCGGCCCCGCGACCAGCGTCACCTCCGCGCCGCGCCGCGCCGCGGCCTCGGCGAGCGCGAAGCCCATCTTGCCCGACGAGCGGTTGGTGATGACCCGCACCGGATCGATCGGCTCGGCCGTCGGGCCCGCGCTCACCAGCACCACCTCGCCGCGCAGCACGGGCTCCTGCACGCAGGCCTCGGTCACCGCCGCGATCGCCTCGTTCTCGACCAGCCGACCCTCGCCCACCCAGCCGCAAGCCAGGTCGCCCTTGCCCGGCCCGACGATGCGCGCAGCGCGTTTCTGCAACAGGTCGAGGTTCGCCTGCGTGGCGGCGTGCCGGTACATGTTCACGTTCATCGCGGGGGCGAGCACGAGCGGCGCGGTGCAGGCCAGCGCGACCGTGGTCAAGAGATCGTCGGCGATGCCGTGGGCGAGCTTCGCCAACACGTTGGCCGTCGCCGGCGCGATCACCAGCACCTCGGCCCAATCGGCGAGCTGTATGTGCGAGATCTCCGACTCGGCGCCGGCCTCGAGTAGCTGCGAGCGCACGGGCGCGCCCGACAGCGTCTGCAGCGTGAGCGCGGACACGAACTCGAGCGCGTGCTCGGTGGCAACCACCCGCACTTCGTGGCCGCGCTGGGCGAACAGCCGCACCAGCTCGCACGCCTTGTACGCCGCAATGCCGCCGGAGACGCCCAGAAGGATGCGACTCACTTCTCGGAAATCCTCTTTCTTTTCGCGAACGTAGCTCTCGGCGACCGAGACCGTCAACCCGCCGTAAAGCGGCCCGCTCCAAACCCGAAGCGTAGGTCAGAGAAGCACGGCGGCGAGGCGAGTGGAGACTCAGAGCGCATTCATGGGTGCGGCGGCGGCCGCGGTCCTGTTGGTGGCGTTCCTGTCGCTGCGTGGCGAGCTCGCGGCGCGCCGCTTCGCCCGGCTCACGCTGGCCTACGGACTTTGGTGTACGGGCTGCGCCGCGCGCGGCCTGGGCGCGGACTGGGGCGCCGTGCTCGCCGACCTGTCGCTGTGCGCGCTGGGCCCCCTGTCGCTGGCCTGCGCGGCCGCGCTCGCCGGGCGGCCGGCGATCGCGCCGCGCTTCAGCCCGGCCTTCGGCGCGACGGTACTGGCGCTGGCCGGGGCGCTCCTCTTGTTCCACCCCGCGCCCCCCGCCGTGCACGTGGCCGCGCACCTGTTCGCGCTCGGCTGCGTGGCCGCTTCGGCGTTCGCGCTCTGGCGCAACGCGCCTGCGTCCGCGGACGGCGCGGCCGACGACGCGCGCGCGGACGAAGCCGCCTCGCCCGAGGCGCGCCGCGTGCGCTACGTGATCGTGGCTCACTCGATCGCCGTGGGCGGGGTGCTGCTCGACGTGCTGATGTGGCAGCTCTCGCTGCCGCGCGTGGCCTCGCTCCTGTTCCCGCTCTTGTATCTCTACGCCGGCTATCTCCACCTGACACAGGTCCGTGTCGCCGACCTGCGCCAGCTGGTGGGCAACACCGTGGCGCTGTCGGTGATGGCGGTCGGCCTGGCCGCTTTCTTCGCGGCCATCCGGCTCTGGGTCGGCGAGCGCCTCGACCTGTTCGTGTTCAACGCGTTCGTGGCGTCGTTCGCGCTGCTGTTGTTCTTCGCCCCGATGCGCGACAGGATCCAAGGCGCGATGGAGCTGCGCTTCCTCGCCGGCAAGGTCGCGCTCGAGCGCGGGCTGCGTCCGCTGCGCGAGCGCCTGAAACACATTCTCACCCTCGACGAGCTCTTGACCGAGCTGCTCGCGGCGGTCGAGAAGGCCGAGCTGTTCCGCGCCTCCGCGATCTACCTGCGCGACGACGCGACCCTGGGCTTCCAGCTCGCCGGCTCGATCGGGCTGCCGACGCGCACGCGAGTGAGTCTGTTGTCCGAGCCGGTCTGGGTCTCGACGGTCGAGGTGGTCGACGTGCTGCAGCGCGAGGAGCTCGAGCGCCGGCTCGACGATCCCAAGAACGCCGCCGAGCGTCCGCGGCTCGAGGTGCTGGTCGAGACGCTGCGCGACCTCGAGGCCGAGCTGGTGCTGCCGCTCCGCGCGAAGTCACAGGTGGTCGGGTTCTGGACGCTGGCCGACGCGCGCTCGCGCGAGTCGTTCTCGAGCGAGGAGGTGCGGCTGCTGCGCCAGGTCGCCGACCAGATCGCGACCTCGCTCGAGAACTCCAAGACCTTCGAGCGCGTGCGCGCGCGCGACCGCTTCGTGTCACTGGGCGAGATGGCGGCCGGACTGGCGCACGAGATCCGCAATCCGCTGGCGGCGATCCGCGGCGCGGTGGCGGTGCTGCAGCAGCCGACCGACGCCAAGTCCGCCGAGCTCTGGGGCGTGATCATCGAGGAGATCGCGCGGCTGAACCGCGTGGTCGAGTCATTCCTCGACTACGCGCGGCCCGCCACGCGCCCGGCCGCGATCCGCGACGTGGCCGCCTTCGTGAAGAGCTGCGCCGAGGCGGTCTCGCGCTCGAAAGGGCGCAGCGACGTGGAGTTCGCGCTCGAGCTCGACCCCGGCCTCCCGGAGCTGCGCGCCGATGCCGATCAGCTCGAGCGCGTGGTGGTGAACGTGGTGCAGAACGCGTACGAGGCGCTGGAGGGGCGCGGCCGGGTCCGGGTCGCGCTGCGCCGCGGGGCGCCCGGCCCGCTCGGCGACGACTGGCTCGAGATCCAGGTCGACGACGACGGCCCGGGCATGAGTGACACGACGCTCGAGCGCGCCTTCATCCCGTTCTACACCACCAAGCAGCAGGGCACGGGCCTGGGCCTCGCGCTGTGCGAGCGACTGATTCGCGCGCAGGGCGGCACGATTCAGCTGCGCTCGCGCCCGGGCGAGGGCACGAGTGTCTTGATCCGTCTGCCGGTCGAGGCCAAGGCCGCGGAGGAGCCGGCGTGAAGCCGCAGCCGCTGCGCACGGTGTTGATCGCTGAGGACGAGGCCAACATGCGGCGCGTGCTGTCGGCGCTGCTCGAGCGCGACGGCTTCCGCGCGCTCGAGGCCGCGGACGGCGCCGCCGCGCTCGAGTTACTGGCGCGCGAGCCGGTCGACGCCATCCTCACCGACCTGCGCATGCCCAAGCTGAACGGGCTCGAGCTGCTCGAGGCGGTGCGGCGCAGATACCCCGAGATCCCGGTGATCATGCTGACGGCGCACGGCACGGTGGGCAGCGCGGTCGAGGCGCTGAAGCAGGGCGCGTTCGACTATCTCACCAAGCCCTTCGATCCCGACGAGATCCGGCAGGTGATGGAGAAGGCGGTCTCGACGCGCCGGCTCGCGGCGCAGGAGACGCGGCTCCCCGCCGACGAGAGCCCCGAGCCGCTGCTGGTGGGCGAGAGTGTCTTGCTGCGCGACGTGCGCCACGTGATCGAGCGCGTCGCCCCGACCACGGCCACGGTGCTGATCAGCGGCGAGAGCGGGACGGGCAAGGAGATCGTCGCGCGCAGCCTGCACCGCGCGAGCGCTGTGCGCGCGGGCCCGTTCGTGAAGGTGAACTGCGCGGCGATTCCCGAAGGCCTGCTCGAGAGCGAGCTCTTCGGCTACGAGAAGGGCGCGTTCACCGGCGCGACCGCGCGCAAGCCGGGCAAGTTCGAGCTGGCCGACGGCGGCACGCTGTTCCTCGACGAGATCGGCGAGATGCCGCTCGCCGCGCAGCCCAAGCTCTTGCGCGCGATCCAGGAGGGTCGCTTCTACCGCGTGGGCGGCACCGAGACCGTGCACGTCTCGGTGCGGCTGGTCGCCGCCACCAACAAGGACCTGCGCGCCGAGGTGAACGCCGGCCGCTTCCGCGAGGACTTGTTCTATCGGCTGCACGTGGTGCCGATCGAGTTACCGCCGCTGCGCGCGCGGCCCGAAGACATCCCGATGCTGGCGCGGCTGTTCCTGGAGCGCTTCGCCGCGAAGCTCTCGCGCCCGGTCACCGGCATCGATCCCGCCGCGATGGACGCGCTGCGCGCGCATGCCTGGCCGGGCAACATCCGCGAGCTCGAGAACGCGATCGAGCGCGCGACCCTGATGTGCGACGGCGCGACGCTCGGGCCGCGCGACCTGCCGCCCGAGCTCGGTCACCACGCGCCGGCCACACCGGCGCCCGCGAGCGCGACGCCGCTGCGCGAGCGCATCCGCGCCGCGACCCAGCGCATCGAGCGCGACGCCATCCTCGAGGCGCTGCGACTCACCGAAGGCAACGTCACGCGGGCGGCCAAGGAGCTCGGCCTGTCTCGCCGCGGCCTCCAGCTCAAGATGAAGGAGCTGGAGATCGACCGCGAGTCCGATTAGCTACGTTCGCCTGCGGCCTTCGCTCGGCCTCCTAGCGCTTCGGTCCGATCCGCTCCTTCAGCTTCTGGGCGACCTCGGCGGGCACGAACTCGGTCACGTCGGCGCCGAAGCGGACCAGCTCGCGTACCCGCGAGGCGCTGACGTAGAACCAGCGCTCGCTCGTCATCAGGAACACGGTCTCGATCTCCGGGAACATGTGACTGTTCATGAGCGCCATCTCGAACTCGTACTCGAAGTCGGCCAGCGCGCGCAGGCCGCGGATCACGATGCGCGCGCCGATCCGGCGCAGATAGTCGACCAATAGTGTCTGGATCACATCCACGCGCACGTTCGGCATGGTACCGAGGGCGTGTCTGATCATGGCCACCCGCTCGTCGACGGGGAACGTCCCGCCGCTCTTGTCGACGTTCGTCGCCACGGCAACCACGACTTCGTCGAACAGCCGCGCCGCGCGGTGAATCAGGTCGAGATGGCCGTTGGTGATGGGATCGAAGCTCGCGGGGTAGACCGCGACCCGTTTCTCGCTCATGAATCCGCCCTTCCCTGCTCGCCGCCCTCCGCGGCGTTCTCGTACCAGTCGAAAGCCGTCTCGCCGTAGCGCTTGCTGCCCCCATATTGAAGCCGCCCGCTGCCCGGCGCCGCCGGCGCTCGCACCGAGCGCTCGACGATCACCACGGCGTCGGGCGGCAGCAGTGTGGGAAGCGTCTCACATGCAAGCAATCTTGCGAGCCATCCGCCTTCGTACGGCGGATCGGCCAGCACCAGGTCGTACGCGCCGCCCTCGACGACGCGGCTGCCCAGCCCGCGCGCCAGGTCGCGCTCCACCACCTGCGCGCGGGACTCGAGCTCGAGCTCGGCCAGGTTACTTCGCAGCGCGCGCAGCGCGGGCCGCGCTCTCTCCACGAACACGGCGGAGCGCGCGCCGCGCGACAGCGCCTCGATGCCGAGCGCGCCGGTTCCCGCGAACAGGTCGAGCACGCGCGCGTCCGCGACGCGCGGCCCGAGCCAATCGAACAAGCCGGCGCGGGCGCGCTCGGAGGTGGGTCGTGTCTCGCGTCCAGAGGCCGCGAGCAGGCGTCGCCCCCGCAGCTCCCCGGCAACGACGCGCATCGAATCTCGCTCCCCGTCTCGTCGGACCGAAGCGTCGCGCACCGTATCAACCTCGCGACACAGAGGTCAAGGCGACGCGCAGGCCTACACCAAACGGCGAATAGCGCACGCGTCGGAAAATCGCGTCGCAAATGTCTTGAACCGTCGTGTACCTTCGCTAGCATGCCCCGCTCGCGAGGGTGACATGGCACGGTGTCACGAGTGTTCCCCGTGCCATCGCGCCTCGTCGGACCCGGCACGAGCCGGCCGCAACGAACCAGCAAATCACTCGGTGACGACGCCCGAGCAAGCACTCGAGCGAAAGGGAGCGGGAGATGGCAGCGAAGAAGAGTCAGAGTGGTGCGAACTCGAAGGCGACCATCGAGAAGCAGAAGAAGCTGGTCTCCGCGCGGCTCGCTCAGGTTCGCGGCAGCCGCTCCCAGCGCTCGTTCGCGCGCGAGCTCGGAGTGTTTCAGCAGAACGTGAATCGCTACGAGAGCGGCACGACTCCCCACGCCGACTTCCTGATCACGCTCGCCGTCCGCGAGGGCATCTCGCTCGACTGGCTCCTGCTCGGCAAGGGCGGCCGCTCGAAGAAGTAGGCCGGCGGTACTCCCGAGGGTAGTCGGCTTCCCTCACGTCGGAGATCGCTGCGCGCGCACGCGCGCGCAGTGAGTCGCGGGAACGCGCGCACTCGCTCGTGATTCGCCGCGCGCCGAGCCGCGCGGCATGGATCTTGTATTTCCCCGGCACGCGAGTCGTCGTCGCTGGAGGAAACTCGATGCGCATCGCTCTGGGGGTCCTGGTGGTCCTCCTGAACCTCGCGGACAACACCACGACCTTCCTGTGTCTGCGCGCTCCCGTGCCCGGCTTCGATGTCTCGGAAGCCAATCCCGCGGCCGCCTGGCTGTTCGGCAGCGTCGGGCTCGTGCCAGGCCTCGTGTTCGAGATGGTGGTCACCAGTGCCGCCGTGGCCTTCCTGGTGGTCACGACTCACGTGCCCTACCGGGTGAAGCTGGCGCTCTTGATCGTGCTCGCCGCCCTGCCCGCCTGGGCGGCGCTGAACAATCTCTGGGTGATTCGCGCCACCAACCTGGCGATCGCGTGGAGCTAGCCACGATGCTGAAAACCACGAAGCTCCAGATCGTCGCCCTGTCACTCGGCTGCGCGCTGTCGTGCTCGCTGCAGCACAAAGCGCCGGAGCCCGCCGAGCCGTCGGCGGTGGCCCAGGTACAAGGGCCGACCCGTAGCCCCGCCGACGAGATCGAGACCCTGCTCTCGACTTATATGACGGGGCTGGCACCGTTCGAGCTGCGCCGCACGGCGGAGGCGGTGGTGCGTGAGTCTGCGCGCAATCATATCGACGTGCGCCTGGTGATGGCCGTGATGCACACCGAGAGCGGCTACTACAACTTCGCGCGCTCGCCGGTGGGCGCGCTCGGCCTGATGCAGATCATGCCCGCGACTGGCGAGATGCTCGCCGCCGAGGCGGGCCTGGACTGGTCGGGGCCCGACGCGCTGTTCGCACCCGAGCTCAACGTGCGCCTGGGCACGCGCTATCTCGCGATCCTGCACGCGCGCTACGGCACCTGGCAGAAGGCGCTCGCCGCCTACAACTGGGGCCCGGCCGCCATCGACAAGCGGCTCGCCGACGGCGATCAGGTGCCCGAAGCGTACGTGCAGCAGGTCTACGCCCGGCTCGCCCGACAGTAGGTCGAGTCAGTCCGGCGGCGTGTTGTCGCGCTGCGGCGCGACGTCGGGCGCGGGTTCGGGCTCGGACGGAGCTGGAATCGCTTCGGGCGGTGTGGCCACCGTCTTGGCATCGCCCGGCTGGACCGGCGCGCTGCCGATCCGGCCGGCGAACGCGTCGATCGCCTGATCCACACCCTCGGAGTCACCCCGCGCGCCGTTCACGAGAATCGAGAACACGCGGCGCGAGTCGTGTTCTCCGGGCACCACGCCGGTGAGCGCCGCGACCCGCTGCAGGTGACCCGTCTTGGCGCGGATCTGGACCGCGCCGCCGTCCATGCGGTCCTCGAGCGTGCCCTCGCGCCCGCCGATCGGCAGCGCCGCGAGATACTCGGGGCCGAAGTCGAAGCGCGCCGCCGCACGGCGGATCACCTGCACCAGCGTCGCAGGCGCCACCCGGTTGCGCGGCGAGAGGCCCGAGCCGTCCGCGATCACCTGGCCGGGATCCGAGATGCCGCTGGCCGCGAGATAGGCCGTGATCGCACGCGTGCCCTTCTCCCAGGTGCCCGGCGCGCCGTAGAGCTCCGCGCCCAGGATCTTCGTGAGCTGCTCGGCCACGAAGTTGTTGCTGAACTTCTCGAGCAGCCGCACCTGCAGCGAGAGCGGCTCGCCCTTGAAGCGCAGGAGCTCCCGCGCCTCGGGCGGCGCGTTGCCGATCCGCACGCGCGGCGCGACCCGCACGCCCTGGGCCTCGAGCTGCGCGCGCAGCAGCGACGCCGCGTAGCGCTCCGGCAGCGCCACCGCGCGCCAGTAAGTGCTGGCGGGCCGGTCGGCGGAGACGGCGCCCGAGACGCGCACGCTCTCGCCCGTGCCGTCGGGCAGCACGTCGACGTCGAGCACGAGCTGGCCACCGCCGCGCAACGTGATCGCGTCCGCCGCGCTGCGGAAGTAAGTGAGCGACGGCGCGAGCCGCAGCGAGACCGGCGCGCCCACCTTCTCGCCCGGCACGACGTCGACGCGGAAGCTCGAGTAGTTCGCCGAGAGCGCGCTCACCGGCGCGTAGTAGGCGCGCGACGACACTGGCTCCCAGTCGGGATGGAAGTGCAGCGCGTCGAAGCGCGAGGCATCGACGCCGAGCCCGCCCTTGATCTCGCGCACGCCGGCGAGCCGGATCTCTTCGGCCAGCTTCCACAGCGTCTCCGAGACCAAGCTCGGGTCGCCCTGACCCACGATCCAGAGCGTGCCGTCGAGCACGCCGTCGGCGATCTCGCCCTCGACCAGGATCGGAGTCTCGAAGCGGTGCGCCGGCCCCCAGTGCTCGAGGGACGCGGCGGAGATCAGGAGCTTCTGGTTCGAGGCCGGCACCAGATCGCCGTCGGGCAGGTGTTCCGCCAGGCGCTCGCCGCTCGCCAGGTCCTCGACCACGACGCCGACGCGCGCGCCGCGCAGCGCCGGCGCGCGCAGAAACTGCGCGAGACACTGCGACAGGCTCGCCTCCTCGGCCCAGGCCGGACGGGCGAGGAGCGCCAGCAGCACGATTGCGGTGAGTGTGCGCACGCGACACATATCGGCGCGCGACCTTAGAGAACTGCCCGCGCGCTTGCCGCCCCGCCCGGCGCTCGCCATCCTCGTTTGCCGGGGGTGAGGGAGCAGGCATGGAGCGCGCGCGCGCCTGGATCGAGACCGCTCGCGGCCGAGCGCTCGGCGAGCTGTGCGCGATTCGCGGCGGCGCCGGCCAGCGCCGCTACTACCGCGCCCGCTTCGCGGACGGCTCGAGCGCGATCCTGATGCACGCCTTGCCCGAGGATCCGGCGATCCTGCCGCCCGCGCTGCGCGCAGCCGCCGACGAGCTGCCGTTCCTGGAAGTCACCGAGTATCTCGCGCGGCACGGCCTGCCGGTGCCCGAGATCTACGCCGTCCTGCGCCCCGAGCGCTGGGTGCTGCTCGAAGACCTGGGCGACGTGCACCTGCTCGACCTCGAGGCCGCGGCGCGCTCGGTCCGGCTGGGCGAGGCCGTCGACTTACTCGCGCGGGTCCACGCCCTGCCGCGCGAGGACGCGCTGCCGTTCCGGCGCGCGTTCGACGCTGAGTGGGTGCGCTTCGAGCTGCGCACCTTCGCCGAGCACGGGCTGGCCGAGCGCTGGCGTGCCCCGCTCTCGCCCGAGCTCGACGCCCTGGCGCGCGCGGTCGCAGCCCTGCCGCGGGTGCTGTCGCTGCGCGACTACCAGAGCCAGAACCTGATGATCGACTCACGCGGCGGCCTGCGCCTGCTCGACTACCAGGACGCCTTGTGCGCGCCGCCCGAGCTCGACCTGGCCGCGCTGGTCCACGACTCGTACGTCGAGCTCGAGCCGGCCGAGCGCGCAGCGCTGGTCGAGCGCTACTGGCGCGCCCGCGGCCAGCGCTTCGATCCGGAGGCGTTCGCGCTGCTCGTGGTCCAGAGAAAGTGCAAGGACTACGGGCGCTATCGCGTGCTCGTGGAACGAAAAGGTGATCACCGCTACCGGCCGTTCATCGCGCGCGCCGCCGAGGCGGTGCTCGAAGCGGTCCCGAAGCTGCCGCCGGCTCAGCGCCGGCTGGGCGAGCAGCTGCGCCAGGCCTTGGCCGAGACCGCGCCTTGAAGGCCATGATCCTGGCGGCCGGCCTGGGCACCCGGATGAGTCCGCTGGCGCGCGCGGTGGCGAAGCCCGCCCTGCCCGTGCTGGACGTGCCGGTCATCACGCGACTGACGCGCGCGCTACGGCGCGCGGGCGTCGAGCGGGCGATCGTGAATACCCATGCGCATCCCGAGTCTCTGCACGCCGCGCTGCGCGAGTCACCCCTGCCGATCGACTGGCTCGCCGAGCCGGCCCCGCGCGGCAGCGGCGGCGGCATCCTCGGCGCGCGCCCGCTGCTCGGCGAACGTGAGCCGTTCCTGGTCGTGAACGGCGACATGTGCCTCGAGCTCGACTTCGCGGCGATGCTGGCGCAGCACCGAGCCAGTGGCGCGCTTGCCACCCTGGCTCTGCGAGGTGATTCTCGCGAGCGCGAATTCGGGTCGATCGGGTACGATCGCGACGGGCATGTGCGCCGAATCACGGACCGGATTGACCTCGGAAGCGAGAAGGCAAGCGGTCTGTTCATCGGGGTGCAGGTGATGTCGCCAGAGATCTTCGCGCGCATGCCGGCTCGCGAGGCGTTCGAGATCATTCCCGAGGTGTATGTGCCGGCGCTCCGCGACGGCTTGCCCGTGAGCGTCTTCCACCAGGCGAAGAGCCAGAGCTGGTGGCCGGTGGGCACGCCGGCCGAGCTGCTCGACGCCAACCTCTGCGCGCTCGCGCACGAGCACGGAGACACTCCGGTCGAGGCGCCGGACGCGCGCGTCGCCGGCGAGATCACCGGCCCGGTCTGGATCGGCGCGGGCGCGCAGGTCGAAGTGGGCGCCGAAGTGGGGCCGCACGCGGTGCTGAGCGCCGGTGCCGTGATCCGCAGCGGCGCGCGACTCACTCGCGCGCTGGCGCTGCCCGGCGCCGAGGTCGCTCCCGGCCAGTCACTCGAGCGCGCGGTGGCCTTCGGGCGCGAGGTCTGGCGCGATGCCTGAGGTGCTGTTCGTCGGCACGGGCGACGCATTCGGCAGCGGCGGACGCCGCAACAGCGCGATCCTGGTGCGCGAGGCCCAGAAGACGCTGCTGCTCGACTGCGGCCCCACCACGCTGGGCGGCTTGAAAGAGATGGGGATCGACCCGCTCGAGATCGACGCGATCGCGCTCTCGCACTTCCACGGCGACCACATCGCGGGCGTGCCGTTCCTGTTGCTCGACTACATCTACGCCAACCCGCGCGATCGGCCGCTCGAGATCCTGGGCCCGCCGGGCGTGCAGGAGAAGCTGGCCGCGCTCTCGCGCGCCTATCACTACGACCACGAGCAGCCCAAGCGCTACCCGATCCGCTATCTCGAGTTCCAGGTCGACAAGCCGATCGACGTGGCGGGCTTCCGGGTGACTCCCATGCCGGCCGTGCACCAGGAGTACACCTGCCCGCACATGGTGCGCGTCGACGCGGGCCGGCGCTCGCTCGTGTTCTCGGGTGACACCGGCTGGCACGAGTCGCTGCCCGAGAAGGTCGGCGACGTCGACCTGTTCATCTGCGAGTGCGTGTTCTACGAGGAGGAGTTCGCCTTCCACCTCTCGCACCGCCAGCTGCTGCGCGAGCGCTCGCGTTTCGGCTGCGGCTCGATCCGACTCACCCACCTGGGGAACTCGGTGCTCGAGAACGAAGGCCGGCTGGCCTTCGACACCGCCCACGACGGGCTCGAGCTCACGCTCTAGCGCGCGCGGTCCGCGAACGCGTCGGGCGGGCAGACCGTGCCGAGACACACCGGGCGCGCCGCGCCGGTCGCCGCCGGCAGGTTCGAGGGCTCGCCCAGGCTGGCGCAGTGACCCATCATCGCGAACGCCATCGCCTCGATCGCGTCGCCGGGAACGCCGTGGTCGTCGGTCGTATCGACGGCCGCCGGCGCCACGCGCGCGCGCAGCGCGCCCACCAGCACGGGGTTGCGCGCGCCGCCGCCGCACAGGATCCAGCGCTCGACCGGCCCGGGAAAGAAGCGCTCCGCCGAGCGCGCCACGCTCTCCACGCTGAGTCGCACGAGACACGCGAACAGGTCGTCGGCACTGCCGCCGCGCGCCAGCACCGCGTCGCGCGCGCGCGCGAAGAAGGACTCGCCGAAGCGCTCGTGACCCGTGCTCTTGGGCGGCGGCGTCGCGAAGTAGGGATCGCCGAGCCAGTCCTCGACCAGCTCGGGAATCACCCGGCCGCGCGCCGCGCGCGCGCCCTCGCGGTCGAAGCGCTCACGGCCGTCGCTCGCCCAGCGCGCCGCGCGGTCGAGCAGCGCGTTGCCCGGGCCCGGGTCGTACGCCACCACGTGCGCGGGGTCGCGGTCGGGCAGGTAGGTCACGTTGGTGAAGCCGCCGATGTTCAGCACCGCGCGGCGCTCAGCGCCGTCGGCGAAGCGGTGGAAGTGGAAGAACGGAGTGAGTGGCGCGCCCTGTCCGCCGGCGGCGATGTCGGCGCTGCGGAAGTCGGACACGACCGGCCGACCGGTGCGGGCGTGAATCACGGCAGCCGAGCCGATCTGCAGCGTGCCGCGCACGTCCGGCTCGGGATAGTGACCCACGGTCTGGCCATGCGAAGCGATCCCGCGCACGCGCTCGAGTGGAATCCGGCCGGCGCGCGCAGCGCCCAGCGCGGCCGCCGCGAAGCGCTCGCCGAGCTCGACGTCGAGCTTCACCAGCTCGCGCAGCTCGACCTTGCCGCTCACCAGGTCGTGGATGCGCGCACGCAGCGAGTCAGGCAGGGGCTCGCTGTGCAGCGCCAGGAGCTCGACCTCGCCGGGCCCGCCCGCGCGCACCAGGGCCGCGTCGATCGCGTCCGCCGAGGTGCCCGACATGAGACCGATCCAGAGCACGGCTTGGCCTATACCTCGACGCGCTCAGGTCTTCAAATCGGAAGGCTCGCGCCGATCGACCTTGAACTTCGGCGTGATCTCTGCGGAGGTGCGGGCCACCGGCGCGCTGCACAGCTCGTGCAAGTAGCTCTTGTCCGACGGCTTGAGGCCCAGGAAGCGCAGCCCCATGCCGGGCGACGGCGCCCGCTTGCCGCCGTAGCGGCGCACCCAACGCACTTCTGCGTCGGTCGCGATCGGCTCGCCGCCCGGCGTGGAAAGATGCATCACCAGGCGCAGCCGCGTGCCGGGATCGCGCAGCGCGAGCGACTGGATGAACACCCCGGTCTCGGACAGGTTCGCGCCGTAGCCCAGGAAGTGACTCGGCCGGCCGCCGCCGCGCGCGCACTCGATCCGGAGCGGCGGTCGCAGGTTTCGGCGTTTGGCCGGCGTCGTGGCCATGTCGTCCCTCATCGGCCCGAACGCCCAAACCCTTGATCGCGTGGCATATGTCACATCCCGATGCGCAGTTCTGATGGCTCATTTGGTAAGCTGCGCCGCAATGAGCCAGCCTGCGGACGATCGCTCGCGCATTCTCGGCGGGCTGGTGTGCCTGTCGGCGATCGGCGCCGCCGCGCTGTTCATCGCGGGCGTGCTGTCGGGGAGCTACTGGGCGCTGGCGATCCCGGTCTCGGCGGCGGTGCTGTTCGTGCTCGGACTCGTGACCTGGATCGGCTGGACGATCGCGACCGTCCAGGTCGAGGCCGAAGGCGAGCCGCTCTCGGGCACGGGCGGCGCCGGCGGCGCGACCACCGAAGCACCCAAAGAGAACCCGCGGGGCGTCCGCTAGCCGCGATGCGCATCGCCCTCCTCACCTATCGCGGGAACATGTTCTGCGGCGGCCAGGGCGTGTACACCGCCGCGCTCGCGAACGCGCTGCACGAACTGGGTCACGACGTGCACGTGATCTCGGGTCCGCCGCTGCCGGAGCTGCAGCCCGGCATTCCGCTGCACGTGATCCCGAACGAAATGTTCTTCGCGCTGCCCATGCGCCAGGCGCTGCCGCGAGACAATCCGTTCCGCACGTTCTGGCCCGGCAACCTCTGGGAGCTGGCGCTGACTCGCCTCGGTGTCTTCCCGGAGATGACCGCCTTCGGTCTGCGCCTGCTCGCGCGCTGGGGAGCGCTGCAGCGCGAGCACCGCTTCGAGGTCGTGCTCGACAACCAGTCACTCTCGTGGGGACTGCTCGCGCTGCAGGCGCTGGGCACGCCGGTGGCGGCGATGGTGCACCACCCCCTGCACATCGATCGGCTCGCCGACTTCGAGATCGATCCGCGCTTCCGCCGCAAGTGGAAGCGCACGCTGTATTTCCCGCTCTTCATGCAGGAGCAGGTGGTACCGCGCCTGGCGCGCATCCTGACCGTATCGAACGCGTCGGCGCGCGAGATCGAGCGCCACTTCGGCGTGCCCGAGAAGGACGTGTCGGTCGTCTACAACGGCACCGACACACACACCTTCCGCCCGCTCGACCGGCCGAAGGAGACCGACCTGATCTTCGTGGGCCGGACCGAGGACCGGAAGAAGGGCATTCCCTATCTACTGGAGGCGCTCGCGCGCACCCCCGAGCACGTGACCCTGAAGATCGTCGACGGGCGCATTCCCCGCGACGGCCTGGTGCCGCGCAAGCTGCGCGAGCTCGGGATCGAGAAGCGAGTCATCCTGGTGGAGCGCCTGCTCACGGTCGAGGAGCTGGTCGAGCAGTACTCCACCGCGCGCATCGCGCTGGTGCCGTCGTTCTTCGAAGGCTTCGGCTTCCCCGCGTCGGAGGCCATGGCCTGCGGGCTGCCGGTCATCGCCACCTCCGGCGGCGCGCTGCCCGAGGTGGTGGGGACGAGCGGAGATACCGGGCGCATCGTCCCGTTCCGCGATCCCCCGGCGCTGGCCGGAGCGATCACCGAGCTGTGCAGCCTGTCGCACGAGCGCCTCGCCGAGATGGGGCTCGCCGCGCGCCGGCGCGTCGAACGGGTCTTCTCCTGGCGCGAGGCCGCGGCGCGCACCGCGGACGTGCTGGCCGAGGTCGTCCGTGCTCACCGTCGATCTCGATAGGCTCGGGCTCGAGCCCGGTGACTGGCTGCTCGACGCGGGCTGCGGCGCGGGCAGACACTGCTTCGGCGCGCTCGACCGGGGCGTGCACACGATCGGGCTCGACCTCGACGTGCCGTCGCTCTTGATCGCGCGCGCGGGCATCCACGAGCGGCGCGGGCGTGCCACCGAGAAGCTGCACGGCGGCGTGCTGCGCGGCGACGTGTTCCGGCTGCCCTTCCCCGACCGCGCCTTCGACCGCGTGATCTGCTCGGAAGTCATGGAGCACGTGCACGACTACCGCGCGGCGGCGCGCGAGCTGGCGCGCGTGCTGCGCCCGGGCGGGACGATCGGAGTCACGATCCCGACCGCGATCACCGAGTGGCTGTATCTCGCGGCGAGCCGCAGATACTTCGAGAGCCCGGGCGGTCACATCCGCGTGTTCCAGCCGCGCGCGCTGGCCGAGGCGCTGGCCGCCGCCGGGGTGCGCGTCGACGGCGTGGGCTTCGCGCACGCCTTCCACTCGCCCTACTGGGGTGTCCGGGCGCTGATCGGTCTCGACGACGAGCGCGCCGCGCCGACGCGCGCCTTCCGCGCCTTCCTGGTCCGCGCCGCCTTCTCGAAGACCTGGTCGCGGATCGAGCGCATGTTCGACTGGGTCTGGCCCAAGAGCCTGGTGCTTTACGGGACGCGGGTCGCGACCGGACGCCTGGTGACTCGCTAGTGCGTATCGCATTTCTCTGTTACCGCGGGAACATGAAGAGCGGGGGCCAGGGCGTGTATCTGGCCGCGCTGACGCGCGAGCTGGCGGCGCTGGGCTGCGAGATCGACGTGTTCGTCGGGCCGCCCTACCCCGACCCGCTGCCCTGGGCGCGCGTGACGCAGCTACCCAACCAGATGTTCTGGGGCAAGCGCTTCGACAAGCGGAAGGGCGCGTTCCTCGACCGAGCCGCGCCCTGGTCGATCTTCCGGCCGCTCGACTTCTACGAGTTCGCAGTGACTCGCTTCGGCTTCCTGCCCGAGCCGTTCGCGTTCAGCGTGCGCGCCGCCGCCGCGCTGGTGCGCGAGCTGCGCGCCGGCCGGCGCTACGACCTGGTGCACGACGTGCAGTCCGTGAGCTACGGGCTGCTCGGCCTGCAGGCGCTCGGCCTGCCGGTCGTGACCACCATCCACCATCCGCTCTCGATCGACCTGCGCTCGAGCCTGGGGCGCGACCGGAGCTTCGCCGAGCGCAAGGGCTCGCTCACCTTCTATCCGGTGCGGTCGCAGGCGCGCACGGCGCGCCGGCTGGCCGCGATCCTGACCTCGAGCGAGGCCTCGAAGCGCGCGATCGTCGAGGACTTCGAGGTGCGCTACGAGCGCGTCCACGACGTGCGCAACGGCGTCGAGCTGGCCGAACCGGGAGCGACTCGCGCGCGGCCCGAGCGCCACGAGCTCTTGTTCGTGGGCCGCTGCGGCGACCCCAACAAGGGCCTCGAGTTCCTTTTGCACGCGCTCGCGCTCCTGCCGCGCGAGGTCGGGCTGCGCGTGCTGGATGGCTTCCCGACCGGGACCCCGCTGGCGGCGACCGTGCGCGCGCTCGAGCTCGAGGGTCGCGTGCGCTTCTCCGGGAAAGTCACCGCCCAGGAGCTCGACCAGGCCTACCGCGCGGCCAGCGCGGTGGTGCTGCCGTCGCTGTTCGAGGGCTTCGGCCTGCCGGCGATCGAGTCACTCGCGGCGGGCACGCCGGTGGTCGCGACGCGCGCGGGCGCGCTGCCCGAGGTGATCTCCGACGCCGGCACGGGCACGCTCGTGCCGGCGCGCGACCCCGCCGCGCTGGCCAAAGCGATCGCCGACACGCTCGAGCACTGGGACGCGGCGCACGCCGCGGCGCTGGCGGCCCGGCCGCGGCTCGAAGCGATCTTCGGCTGGCGCCCCACCGCGCTGCGCACGCTGCGCGTCTACGAGCAGGTGCTGCGCGACTGGCGGGAGCGCGCGTGAGGGCGGTCGATCTCGACCGCGACATGACTCACGTGATCCCGACCGGGACCACGCGCGACTCGGAGTATCTCTTCCGGCGCATGGAGGCCTTGACGCTGGCGGCCACCGCCGGCGCGCACGGCAAGCGCGTGCTCGACTCCGCCGCCGGCCTGGGTCAGGACAGCCGCGCGCTCGCGCGCCGCGGCGCCGCGGCCGTGTGCGCCGAGCCCTCGCAGCGCATGATCGAGCTGGCGAAGCTGGTCGCCGCCAAGGAGCCCGCCCCGGATCCGGGCCGAGTCCGCTGGGCGCGCGCCTGGTCCGAGTCGCTGCCGTTCCGCAGTCAGAGCTTCGACGCCGCCTTCTGCAAGGGCGCGCTCGACCACTTCGACGACCCCGAGCGCTGCATCGCCGAGCTCGCGCGGGTGACTCGCGCGGACGGGCGGGTGGTGCTGGCGGTGGCGAACTTCGAGTCTCTGGGCTGCCGCATCCAGCGCCTGTCCGAGCGCCTGCGGCGCGGCGCCGCGAAGCCCGGGCGGCGCACCTATCACGTGCCCAGCGATCACTTCACGCGCTACGACGCCGCGCTCCTGCGCCAGCAGGTCGCGCGCTTCGTGGTGGTGGAGAGCGTCCAAGGAACGTCGCTGTTCTGGGGCGTGCGGCGCTGGGCGCGACTCTTGGCGCGACTGCCGGAGGCATGGGCGCTCGCGCTCCTGCGCGCGGCCGACGCGGTCGCGGCGCGCTTCCCGGAGCTCGCGGACGTGATCGTGATCGCGGGCCGGCCGCGGCCGCGCGAGTCGACCTAGCTGCGGCCCGGGCCGCGGCGCTCGAGCTTGCGGTAGAAGGTGCTGCGACCGATGCCGAGCAGCTTCGCCGCGGCGCGCACGTCGCCTTCGCAGCGCCGCAGCGCCTCTTCGAGGCAGGCGCGCTCGTAGGCTTCGAGCGACAGCAAGAGGTCGCCGGGCAGGGACGCGCGCGGCGCATCGAAGCTGCCCAGCCGCAGGTCGGCAGCGGTGATGCGCGGGCCCTGCGCCAGCGCGACCGCCGCCTCGATCGTGTTCTCGAGCTCGCGCACGTTCCCTTCCCAGGACTGCGAGATCAGCCGCTCCAGCGCCTCGGGCTCGAGCCCGACCACCTTGGTGCCGCGCGCCGCGCGCTCGACGAAGTGACTCGCCAGCACCGGCACGTCCTCGGGCCGCTCGCGCAGCGGAGGCAGCGCGAGTGACACCACGCGCAGCCGGTAGAAGAGATCGGCGCGGAAGCGGGCCGCGCGCACTTCGGCGGCGAGATCGCGGTTGGTCGCGGCGATCAGCCGCACGTCGACGGCCTGCGCCTCGGTCGCGCCGAGCGGCCGCACCTGGCGCTCCTGGATCGCGCGCAACAGCTTCGACTGCAGCGGCAGCGGCAGCTCGCCCACCTCGTCGAGAAACAGCGTGCCGCCGTGCGCCGCGCGGAACAGGCCTTCCGAGTCACGCACCGCCCCGGTGAAGGCGCCGCGCAGGTGGCCGAACAGCTCGCCCTCGATCATGCCCTCGGGCAGCGCGCCGCAGTCGACCGGCACGAACGGGCCCTCCCGGCGTGGGGAGGTCTCGTGGATCGCGCGCGCGATCAGCTCCTTGCCGGTGCCGCTCTCCGCCTCGATCAGCACATTGCTCTCGTTCGCCGCCAGGTCGCGCACGGTCTGCAGCACGCGGCGCATCGAGGCCGACTGCGCGATCACGCGCTCGAGCGCCGAGCGCCGGCCGAGCTCGCCCTCGAGCTCGCGGTTGCGCACGCGCAGCCGGCGGCGCTCGAGCGCGCGCTCGAGTGTCTGGATCACGCGGTGCGGGTCCGCGAACGGCTTCTCGAGATAGTCGAACGCGCCGGCGCGCATGCAGGCGACCGCGGAGTCGATGCTGGCGTAGCCGGTCATCACGATGATCTCGGTGTCCGGCCTGCGCTCGCGCAGCTCGCCCAGCAGCTCGAGTCCCGAAGTGATTCCCAGGCGCAGGTCGAGCAGCACCACCTCGGGCTCCTGCGCCAGCTGGGTCCGGACCAGCGCGACGTCGTTCGCCTCCAGGACCGAGTATCCGCCGCGCTCGAGCTGACGGCGCAGCCCGCGCACGATCCCCGGCTCGTCGTCCGCCACGAGCACACGCGGGACGGAGCTTCTGCCAGTGTCGCTCGGCGAGTCGGGGGGCATCCGCGAACGAGATCGGACCCGCGCCTCACACGCTTGAGTGACGCTAGCCCCTCGCCTACACTGCGAAACACCAGGGGTGGGGATGAATCGCGGTTCCGTTCGCGGCTCTGTGCTGGTCGTGGATGACGATGCGCTGTTTCGCGCGGCGCTCGTACGCTATCTGGAAGGCGAAGGCTACGCGGTCGTCGCAGAAGGCGATCCGGCCACGGCGTTGGAGCGCATCGAGCGGCGCAGCTTCGACCTGGTGCTGACCGACCTGCGCATGCCCGGGATCGACGGTATCTCGCTGGTGCGCCGCGTGCGCGCGCTCGATCCCGACGCGGTGTCGATCGTGGTCACCGGCTTCGGCAATCCCGAGCAGTCGATCGAAGCGCTGCACGCGGGCGCGTTCTGGTTCATCGAGAAGAGCTACGAGCGCATCGCCTGTCTCGCGCCGCTGATCGAGAAGGCGCTCGAGTTCCGCCGCCTGCACGGCGCGAACCGGCAGTTACAGCGCCAGCTCGAGACGCGCTACGGCTTCGACAACATCGTCGGCGAGAGCGAGGCACTGCGCGGCACGATCGAGATCGTGCGCAAGGTCGCCGACTCCGAGGCCACGGCGCTGGTGCTCGGCGAGAGCGGCGTGGGCAAGGAGCTGGTGGCGCGCGCGATTCACTACAACAGCACGCGCGCGCAGCATCCGTTCGTGCCCGTGAACTGCGGAGCGATCCCGGAAGACCTGCTCGAGAGCGAGCTGTTCGGCCACGAGAAAGGCGCCTTCACCAGCGCCGTCCGCGACCGGGCGGGCCGCTTCGCCGAAGCGCAGGGCGGCACGATCTTCCTCGACGAGATCGGGGACATGAGCATGAACCTGCAGACCAAGCTGTTGCGGGTCGTGCAGGAGCGCGAGTACTCGCCGGTCGGCTCCTCGCGCACGGTGCGCGCCGACGTGCGGATCGTGGCCGCGACTCACCGCGACCTGCCCGAGCTGATTCGCGAGCGCCGCTTCCGCGAAGACCTGTACTTCCGGCTCAGCGTCGTGCCGATCGAGGTCCCGCCGCTGCGCGCCCGCCGCGAGGACGTGATCCTGTTGCTTCGCCACTTCGTCGAGGTGCAGCGCCGCAAGTACCCCGAGCTGCGCGGGCTGACCGAGGCCGCGCAGAAACGCCTGGCGGAGTACGACTGGCCCGGCAACGTGCGCGAGCTGCAGAACCTGATCGAGAGACTCGCCGTGCTGCAGCGCTCGGGCTGGATCGACGAAGCCGAGCTGCCGCCCCACATCACCAAGGGCAAGCTCGAGCGGCCGGTCGCGTCGCTGCCCGCCAGCAACGCCAACTTCGACGAGATGGTGAAGTCGTTCGAGCGCGACTTGATCCTGCAGGCGCTCGAAGAGACCCGCGATCGCACCGGCTGGAACAAGACCAAGGCCGCCGTCCGGCTGGGCCTGAAGCGCACCACTCTGGTGGAGAAGATCCGCGCCCTCGGAATCACCCAGACACCCGACTGAGTGATCCGGACCGCCGCGACTCGTGCGCAAGAGCAGCGCCAACTCGCGTCACTGTGGCGGGTGCGGCGCTGCGGGCTAAAGAAGTCGCGCCCGGCACCGATGCAGGAAAGGGGCCGACACGGCCCCGGGAGAGTGGCGATGGCCGGCGATCGAAACGAGCCAGGTGGCAAGCGCAAGCGAGTCTCCACCCGCGAGACGACCCCCGATCTCGTCGACATGTCCGATGCCTACTCGGTCGAGTATCTCGCCGACGTGGCCGGTGGAGACGCCCGCCAGGAGCGCCTGGCAGAGCTCAAGCGACGCATCGCATTGGGCGCCTACAAGCCCGATCCCGATGCGATTGCGGAAGGCATGCTGTCGCGCGTGAACATGGCGGAGCGCGACGCGGAAGAGGGCGAGGGCGAGGACTCGGACTGCGGCTGCGACGGGGACGACGAGGGCTAGGGCCCTTTCCGCAAACTCAGTCCCGGATCCCGACCAGGATCACGGTGGCGTTGTCTTCGCCGCCGCGCGCGTTCGCCAGGTCGACGAGCTCCTTGCAGGCCTGGGACAGGTCGCTGCGACAGTCCTGGAGGCAGTCGCGGATCTCCCCGTCGGTGAGCTGCGCGCAGATTCCGTCCGAGCAGATCACGAACACGTCGCTGGGGCGCGGCCGCAGCGAGGCGACGTCCGGGTCGACCGACTCCAGCACGCCCACGGCGCGCGTGATCACGTGCCGGCTGGGGTGGATGCGCGCCTGCTCGAGCGTGAGCTCGCCGCGCGCCACGCGCTCGCCGACCAGCGAATGATCGAGCGTCAGCGCGTGCAGCGCGCCGGCGCGAAACAGGTAGAGCCGACTGTCTCCGGCGTGCGCCATCAGCGCCTCGTCGCCGCGCAGCCAGAGCGCCGCCAGCGTGGTACCCATGCCGCGCAGCTGCGGGTCGCGCTCGGCCAGGCGGCGGATCGCGTCGTTCGCGCGCGCGAAGGCCAGCCGCAGCACCGCCAGCGGCGAGTCGTCGGCCTCGGCCGTGACCGTCTCGCAGAACACGCCGACACCCAGCTCGGACGCGCGCCGGCCCGCCACGTGTCCGCCGAGTCCGTCCGCGACCACGAACAGGCCCAGCTTTTCGTCCGCGGCGAAGAAGTCCTCGTTGGCGGAGCGCTTCCGACCGGTGTCGGAGCGACTGGCCACGATCCACTCCATGCCTGTCGGACCTCCGCGTCGGATTCAGACGACATCGGGTGCGCTCGGATCGGGCTTGATTTGGTATGGTTCCGCGCGGGGTGACTCGGCTCAATCGACTTCGGATGCGTTCCGATACACCGGCAAGTGCAGCCGCTTGCAGCGGCAGGCGCACGGAGGTTGGGCGCTGATGCCGAAGACCCTGCTACTCGCGGACGACAGCGTGACGATCCAGAAGGTCGTCGGCATCACGTTCGCGAACGAGGACGTCGAGCTCGTCACCGTGGACAACGGCGACGACGCGCTCACGCGCGCGCGCCAGGTGAAGCCGGACCTCGTGCTGGCCGACATCGGCATGCCCGGCCTGAACGGCTACGAGCTGTGCGCCGCGATCCGCCGCGACCCGAACCTGTCACACATCCCGGTGCTGCTGCTCACCGGCACGTTCGAGACTTACGACGAGTCGCGCGCGCGCGACGTCGGCGCGAGCGGTCACATCGCGAAGCCGTTCGAGGCGCAGGCGCTGGTCGACC
The DNA here is from genome assembly GCA_035498875.1 of Myxococcota bacterium. Classification (GTDB taxonomy): domain Bacteria; phylum Myxococcota_A; class UBA9160; order SZUA-336; family SZUA-336; genus VGRW01. Next base: position 71,113 of record DATJZP010000041.1, on the reverse strand, counting down.
GCGTCTTCCAGTTACTCGCGCAGGCGCCGCCCAAGCCCGTCGCAGCGCCCGCGAAGCCCCCGGCGCCGGCGACCAAGCCCGCCGCGCCGGCGCAGGCGGCGGCTCCCGCGCCGCCGCAGTCACCCGCTCCGCGCCCGGCGCCCGCCGCGCCGCGTCCCGCTGCCGCCCCGCCCGCCGCACCGCCCTCGGGCACGCGCGCGCGGCCCGAGCTGCCGCCGGTTCCCCACGCTCCGCCGACTCCCGTTCCGCGCCCCGCCGCGCCCGCGGCTGCGCCGCCCAAGCCCGCTCCGCAGCAGGCGCCGGCGATTCCGCGCCCCGCGCCCAAGCGGGAGTCGACACCGTTCGAGTTCGAGCTGCCGCCGGCAGCCGCTGCCAAGCCGGCGGCGCCGCCCGCGCCGGCCGACCAGGAGCCGATCTGGGAGGCCGAGCCCGAGCCGGAGATCCTGGCCGACACCGCGCTCGAGCCCGAAGCGGTCGCGCTACACGAGCCGGTGTCGGACGAGCCGGCCGCGCCCGAAGCGACGCGCTTGTTCGCGCCCGACCTCCTGGGCCGGCCGACGCAGCTTCACGCCGAGCCGCCCGCGGTCCCCGACCCGCCGCGGGCGCCGGCTCGCCGCGCTGACTTCTCGTTCGACGACCTCGACTTCGAGGAGCCGACCAACCCGCCCTCGACCGAGTCGCAGATCTTCGGCGAGAGCTCCGACGGCTCGCACGACTTCGAGCCCGAGTTCGCGCAGCCAGTGACTCCCGCGCCGGCCGAGGTCGAGGCGCTGGCCGATCCGCTGTACAGCCAGACCACCTTCCTCGACCCGGCGCGCAACGAGCGCTCGGCCGAGGCGCCGGCGCTGCCGGACCTGTTGCCGACGCCGCAGCCCCGCCCGCTCGAGGCCTTCAGCGACGACTCACAGGAGGAGCTCGAGCTCGAAGAGGCGGACACCGCTCCCGAGGACGACGGCCCCGAACACGTCGATCCACTGGCCGAGCCGTTCTCGCCCGACACCGCGGCCGCACTCGACGAGCCACACTTCGAGCCCGTGGCCGAGCCGCCGCGGCCTGCGAGCTTCGCTCAGAGCATGGGTCGGGTGCCCACGCGATCGACGGTACGCACCGAAGAGCCCGAGACCCCCGTTCCGACGCGACTCAACCTGCCCTCGCCCGCCACGACCGCGCCGCGCGTGGGGCCGCTCCTGGCCGAGGCAGACACTCTGCCGCCGCCGATGCGCCGCGCGCCGGCGCCCGCGAGCCGCTCGGCGGGGGTGGTCGACTCCCAGGTGCTGGCGCAGAGCGTCGAGAAGGTGGCCTGGGAAGCCTTCGGCGCGCTCTCGGAGCAGGTCGTCGGCGAGGTGCTGAAGCGCGTCGAGGCCGTGGTCTGGGAAGTGGTGCCGCAGCTCTGCGAGCGCCTGATCCGCGAGGAGATCGCGCGGCTCAAGGCGGAGATGTCGGAGTAGCGCAGCGAGGGTATCCTCGACGCGATGCCGCACCTGCCGCCGCGCGCGACCTGGCTGCCGCTGGTCGAGGCCGCGCTCGCCGAGGACCTCGGGCCGGGCGATGCCACGTCGCTCGCCCTGCTCTCCCCCGCCGACACCGGAGAAGCGGTGCTGGAAGCGCGCGCCGAGATCGTGGTCTCGGGCCTGCCGATCGCCTGCGAGGTGTTCGCCCAGCGCGGCGTCCGCTGTGAGCTCGTCGCCGGCGACGGCGACGCCGCGCAGCCCGGCATGGCGCTCGCGCGCGTCCGCGGCGCGGCGATCGGGATCCTCGAGGCGGAGCGCACGGCGCTCAACTTCGTGCAGCGGCTCTCGGGCGTCGCGACTCACACCCGGCGCTTCTGTCTCGCCGTGCGCGGCACCTCGGCCGAGATCGTCGACACGCGCAAGACCACCCCCGGCTGGCGGGCGCTGGAGAAGTACGCGGTGCGCTGCGGCGGCGGCCGCAACCACCGCTTCGCGCTCTACGACGGCATCCTGATCAAGGACAACCACATCGCGGCGGTCGGCTCGGTCGGCTGCGCGGTCGCGCGCGCCAAGGAGCGCGGCTCGCGCCACCTGCGCGTGCGCGCCGAGGTGGAGTCACTCGCGCAGGCGCGCGAGGCGCTCGATGCCGGCGCCGACGCCCTGCTCGTCGACAACCAGCCGCCCGACGTGATCTGCGCGATCGTCGCCGTGGCCAAGGGCCGCGCGCTGGTCGAAGCCAGCGGTGGAGTCACGCTGGAGACGGTGGCCGCGATCGCGCGCACCGGCGTCGACGAGATCTCGGTCGGCGCGCTGACTCACTCCGCGCCCGCGGCCGACGTCGCGTTGGAATGGACCGCTCGCTCTTCGAGCTGACTCCCGCCACGCGCTGGCTGGGCCAGCGGCTCGACGTGTTTGCGGAGCTCGACTCGACCAACCTGTACGCCGAGAAGCTCGGTCACCAGGGCGCCCCGGACGGCACGGTCGTGATCGCCGACCGGCAGAGCGCGGGCCGGGGCCGACTGGGCCGCAGCTTCTTCTCGCCGGGCGGGCGCAGCTTGTATCTCTCGGTGCTGCTGCGCCCCGAGCAGCCGCTCGAGCAGGTGCACCGGCACGTGTTCGCGGCCGCGGTGGCGGTGGCCGATTGCGCGCGCGCGGCCCTGCCGGCGACGAGCCAGGTCGAGATCAAGTGGCCCAACGACGTGCTGATCGACGGCCGCAAGACCAGCGGCATCAACCTGCCGGTGCACGTCGACGCCGGCCGGGTGGTGTTCGCGGTGCTGGGCGTCGGCGTGAACGTGAATCTAGCGGTGGAGGAGCTGCCCGAGGAGCTGCGCCCGATCGCCACCAGTCTCGCGATCGCGGGCGGAAAGACGCTGGACCGCATCCGCTTCGGCGAGGAGCTGCTGGCCGCGCTGGAGCGCGAGATCGACCGGCTGCGCGCCGGCGAGTTCGCGCTGGTCTTGGAACGCTTTCGCAAGTCGTTCAGAATGCCTGGAGCGAAGGTACGCATCGGCGGACCGGGGGTCGCCCGAGAGGTGATCGGAACGGTGCTGGGTGTGGACGAAGAGGGAGCTCTGCTGTTGCGTCCGTCCGAGGGCGGGCCGAGCTCCGTCGAGCGCGTGCTGGCGGGCGACGTGACGATCCTGCGCGGAGGAACGTGAGTCGTGCTGCTGGCGATCGACGTCGGAAACACCCACGTGGTGCTCGGCGTGTTCGCGGGCGAGAAGCTCTTGCACCACTGGCGCATCGGCACTCACCGCCAGGACACCTCGGACGAGTGCGCGGCCACGCTGCGCTCGTTGTTCGAGCTGGCCGGCATCGAGCGCGGCGAGCTGCGCGACGCGATCATCTCGTGCGTGGTGCCGCCGCTGCTCCCGATCTTCGAGCGCACCTGCGAGAAGCTGATCGGGCGCGAGCCGCTGGTGGTGGGGCCGGGCATCCGCACCGGCATGCCGGTCCGGGTCGAGAACCCGCGCGAGGTCGGCGCCGACCGGATCGTGAACTCGGTGGCGACGGTCGCGCGCGTGGGCACGCCGGCGATCTCGATCGACTTCGGCACCGCCACCACCTTCGACTGCGTCTCGCGCGACGGCGAGTTCGTGGGCGGTGCGATCTACCCCGGCGTGTTCGTGTCACTCGAGGCGCTGGTCAACCGCGCCTCGCGCCTGTCGTCGGTGGAGATCGTGCGGCCGCCCAACGCGATCGGGAAGAACACGGCCCAGAACCTGCAGTCGGGGATGGTCTTCGGCTATGCGGGCATGGTCGACACCATGGTGCGTCGCCTGCGCAAAGAGCTCGGCGAGGACGCCCGGGTGATCGCCACCGGCGGCCTCGCGAGCCTGATCGCCAGCGAGACCGAGACGATCGAACGCGTGGAGCCCTTCCTGACCTTGGAAGGGCTTCGCCTCATCTACGAGCGAAATCGAGAACCACCCAAAGAGGAGTGAGTCATGAGCGACATCCGCCGCAGCATCAACTTCGCGCTGATCGGACACGGCGGAGACGGAAAGACGACCTTGGCGGACTCGCTCCTGTGGTCTGCGGGAGTCACGAGTCGGCTGGGGCGCGTCGACGACGGGACCTCGTTCATGAACTGGCTGCCCGAAGAGAAGCTGCGGCGCGCCAGCATCTCCACCTCGGTCTGCTCCTTCGCGCACGGTGACGCCGACCTCACGATCCTCGACGTGCCCGGCGACGCCAACTTCGGCGGCGAGCTGCGCGGCGCGCTGGCCGCGGTCGACAACGCGGTCCTGGTGATCTCGGGCCAGGACGGCCTCCGGGTCGGCGCCGAGCGCGCCTACACCTACGCGCGCGACCACCACCTGGGCCTGGCCGCCGTGGCCAACAAGCTCGACCAGGAGCGCGCCGACTACGACGCGGTGGCACACCAGCTCGAGGAGTCGCTCGGCGTGCGGGTGGTGAAGCTCCACTTCCCGCTGGGCCGGGGCGAGAAGTTCCAGGGCTACGTGAGCCTCTTGAACGGGCGCGGCTACCACCTGAACGGCGACAGCAAGGTGACCGCGTTCGATCCGCCGGCGGAGCTCGCCGACGCGATCGCCGCCGCGCGCCTGGCCATGATCGAAGCCGTGGCCGAGGCCGACGACTCGCTGCTCGAGAAGTATCTCGGCGGCGAGGAGCTGTCCGAGGCCGAGATCTTCGCGACGCTGCGCAAGGGGGTGCGCGACGACACGCTCTTGCCGCTCTTGTGCGCGGCCAGCGCCCGGAACATCGGCGGCGAGGCGCTGCTGGCCACGGCCGCGCACATCTTCCCGACCGCTCTCGACGCCCCGCCGCGCAAGGCCGTGCAGGGCGATCACGAGGTCGAGCTCAGCGCCGATCCCGGCGCGCACGTCTCGGCGCTGGTCTGGAAGTCGGTCGCGGACCGCTACGCCGGCATGCTCTCGGTGCTGCGCGTGTTCTCGGGCACGCTGCGCAAGGACATGACGCTGCGCAACACGCGCACCGGCGCGCACGAGCGGATCGGGAAGCTCTTGCGCATCCACGGCGAGCAGACCGAAGAAGTGACGGCCGTGCTGCCCGGCCAGATCGCGGCGATCCCCAAGCTCAAGGACACCCACACCGGCGACACGCTGTGCGACGAGAAGCACGCGCTCACCATCCCGATGGAGCCGCCGCCGCACGGCGTGATCTCGTTCGCGGTCGAGGCCGAGAACAAGGGCGAGGAGGACAAGGTCTTCGACGCGCTGCACCGGATCGTCGAAGAGGACAAGAGCCTGACGTTGAAGCGCGACGAGCGCACCGGCGAGTTCCTGCTCACCGGGCTCGGCCAGCTACACATCGAAGTGTCGCTGGCCAAGGTCGCGCGCGTGTTTCACGTGAAGGTCAAGCTGAAGCCGCCGCGCGTGCCCTATCTCGAGACGATCAAGGGCCGGGCCGAGAACGTCGAGGGCAAGCTCAAGAAGCAATCGGGCGGCCGCGGCCAGTTCGGCGTCTGCTATCTCACGATCGAGCCCGGCGAGCGCGGCTCGGGCGTCGTGTTCCTCGACGAGATCGTGGGCGGCTCGATCCCGAGACAGTTCATCCCGGCGGTCGAGAAGGGCGTGCGCGAGACCTGCGACCGCGGCGTGATCGCCGGCTATCACCTGACCGATATCCGGGTCGCGGTGATCGACGGCAAGTACCACACCGTGGACAGCTCGGAGATGGCGTTCAAGACCGCCGGCAGCCTGGCGCTGCGCGCCGCGGTCGCCGCCGCCAAGCCGATCCTGCTCGAGCCGATCATGACCATGAGCGTCAACGTTCCCGACCAGTTCGTGGGCGACGTCATGGGCAACCTGAACAGCCGGCGCGGGCGCGTCGCGGGCGTCGAAGCGCGCGGTCACTCCGAGGTGATCAAGGCTCACGTGCCGATGGCCGAAGTGCTTTCGTACGCATCTGATTTGACGAGCATGACCGGTGGCCAAGGCAGCTTCGACATGGAGTTTTCGCACTACGAGGAAGCGCCGGCGGCGGTGCAGGAACGCGTCGTCGCCGAGGCGGCCAAGCTGCGACACGCCGAAGAGTAGGTCCCACTCGCGCCACGAGGTCGGCGCCGCGGAGCGCGCGTGAACATCGAGGCCGGCGAGGTGCTCGCGGCGCTCGGACCGGCGCGGCGTTTCGCCGACCCGAGCGGTCCGCTCGAGTCACGACTCATGGCCGCGAGCGGCGCGCTGCCGATGCCGCCGCCGCAGCTCGTGTCCGTCTTGTACGCGCTCACGCTCGACCCCGACTCCAGCGTGGTCGAGCGCGCCACCGCCTCGCTGCGCGCCCTGCCCGACCGCGTGGTCGACGCCGCGCTGCCCGCCAAGCTGCACTACGGCGCGCTCGCCTTCTGCGCGGAGCTGTTCCGCGAGAACGGCCCGCGCATCGAGAAGATCGCGCTCAACGCCGCCTCGGCGGACGAGACCTGCGTGTTCCTGGCGAAGCTGCCCAACCCGCGCGTGGTCGAGATCCTGGCTCAGAACCAGGTGCGCCTGCTGCGCTGCGAGTCACTGGTGGAGGCGCTGGGCGAGAACCCGCTGACGGGCATGGCCACGATCGACCGCATCCTCCACTTCCTGGGCGTGGAGCGCGGCGAGCACGAGGAGCCCGAGCCCGAGCGCAAGAGCGAGTCGGTGCCGGCTCCGCCGCCACCGGAGTCCGCGCCCGACGCGGCCGCGCAGCCCGTCGACCTCGAAGATACGAGTGACATTCCCAGCGATCTCAGCGACGAGCCCGAGAAGGAGCTCGACGAGGACGAGAAGGAAGAGCGCAGCAAGAACATCATGGCGCGGATCGGCAAGATGTCGATCATGGAGAAGATGAAGCTGGCGCGGATGGGCAACACCGACGCGCGCAGCTTGCTCGTGCGCGACCGCAACAAGCTGGTCGCCGCCGCCGCGATCCGCAATCCGAAGATCACGGAGAGCGAGGTCGAAGGCTACGCCAAGTCGCGCCAGCTCACCGACGAAGTCATCCGCATCATCGCCAACAACCGCCAGTGGACGAGAAACTACCCGGTGAAGCTCGGCCTGGTGATGAACCCGAAGTGCCCGCCCGGGACGGCGATCAAGTTCCTGAACTTCCTCACCGATCGGGACTTGGGCGCGATCATGCGCAGCCGCGACGTGCCGGGGCCGGTTTCGGTCCAGGCGCGCCGCATCCTCGCCCGCAAGGGAAAGTAGATGGGAACCGCCGATCGCGAAGCGCACGAGATCCACGGCAAGGTGGTCTACTTCGGGCCCACCGGCGCGGGCAAGAGCGCGAACCTGCAGTTCATCCAGCGCAAGCTGAAGCGCGAGCACCGCGGTGAGCTGAAGAAGCAGACCGCGCGCGACGGCAGCTCGACTTACGACATGCTGCCCGTCTCACTCGGTGCGGTGCGCGGCTACAAGACCTCGATCCAGATCATGACCGTGCCCGGCGCCGCCTCCGCTTCGGCGATCCGGCGCGAGCTGATGAAGGACGTGGACGGCATCGTGTTCGTGGCCGATCTCCGGCCCGAGCGCCACGACGCCACGCTGGCCGCGGCCGCCGAGCTGCGCCAGCTCCTGACCGCGCAGGGCCGCAAGCTCGAGGACGTGCCGCTGGTACTGCAGTACAACCGGCGCGACCAGGTGGACGAGAACGCCGTCGAGCGCCTGCACCGCAAGCTGTCACTGCCCGGCGCCTGCTTCGAGGCCGTGGCCGCCGAGGGCACGGGCGTGCTGCAGACGCTGACCACGCTGTCGAAGCTGGTGCTGGCCGAGCTGCGCACCGCGGTCGACGAAGTCTCTCGCACGCCCGCCAAGGCGGTGCGCGTGATCGAGGAGGTCGACCCGCTCGAGCCGCCCACGGGCACGGGCGCGCTGACCGCGCGCGTCAGCGCCAAACGCCCGGCCGCCGCGCCCGAGAAGGGCTTCGCGATCGAGAGCGCCGGCCCGGTCGAGGGCGGCGGCAGCGAGATCGTGATTCCGATCCGCCTCGTCGACGAGGCGAGCGGGCGCCGCGTGGAGATCGCGGTCCGCGTCGCGATCGACTCACTCTAAGGAGTCGTCGTGCGCAAGCGCCTGGCCATCGTCGGTTACTCGGACGAGGGGCTGGGACTCATTCCCCTGCTCGAGGCAAACCCCGACGTCGAGCTGTTCGCGGTGCTCGCCGACGACGCCGACCAGGCACGCCGTGGGCTGGTCAAGCTGGATCCGAAGTACGCGCTGCGCTCGTACACACTCGTGTCGACCGATCCGCAGAGCGTGCTGCGCACGCCGGGCCTGGTCGCGCTGATCGACGCCGACGCGCCGGCCAGCCTGCGCAGCGTGTTGGCCGAGGCGCCGGAGCGCGGCGTGCAAGTCACGACGCCGCTGATCGCGAAGCTCCTGTACGCGTTCGGCCCGGTCGACGCGGCGCGCAAGCCCGACCTGCTGCACGCGCTGGGCGAGATCCTCGAGTCGTACAACCTGACCGTCGATCGGCGCGGGCTCTTGAACCGGATCCTACAGATCGCGGTCGGCTCGACCGGCGCGGACCGCGGCTCGCTCATGCTGTGGGACTCGGCCGCCGGCGCGCTGCGCGTCGAGGTGGCGCTGGGCATCGAGAAAGAGCTGATCCCGAAGATCCGCGTCCGCCCCGGCGAAGGCATCGCCGGCCGCGCGTTCGCCGAGAAGCGGCCGATCCTGCTCTCGGGCAAGGCCGACCAGCGCCGCTACGAGATCGCGCGCGAGCGCAGCGACGTCGAGTCCGCGATCTCGGCGCCGCTGATCCACGGCGACCGCGCGCTCGGCGTCCTGAACCTGTCTCACAGCCTGCGCCGCGGCGCGTTCTCGGAAGAAGACCTCGAGTTCGTGACTCGCCTGGCGGCGATCGACGCCAAGATCATCACGCGCGCCGAGGAGTATCACCGGCTGCTGCGCGACTCGGAGCGTCTGCGCGCGCAGGGCCTGGTGCGCCAGATCATGGCCCGGCCCGAGCCGCTGCAGCGGCGGCTGTCCGAAGTGTGTCGCGCGGTTGCGGCGGACCTGGAGGGCGGGGTCGCGCACGTGTTCCTGGTCGATCCCGAGCTCGGGTCACTCGCGCTTCGTGGCTCCTCGACCGAGATGGATCCGCTGGCGTCGCCGTTCCGGATCCAGACCAGCGACGGCCTGCACGGCTGGGCCGCGCGCCAGAAGGAGCCCGTGGTGCTCTCCCACGCGGGCGCGAGCGGCTGCGCCTGCTTCGCGGTGCTGCCGCTCCTGGCCAAGGGCGAGACGGTCGGGCTGCTCTCGTTCGAGGGCATGCTGCCGGGCGGCACGCCCGAGCTCACCAAGGAGCGGATCTCGTCGGTGGCCGATGCGCTGGCGAGCGAGCTCTCCGACAGCCTGCGCGCGCTGTTCATGGAGCGCGAGGCGACCAAGACCGCGGCGATCACCGAGCTCGCGGCGCGGCTCGGCTCGGCCGGTGACTCGGCTCAGCTCCACCGCTCGGTGACTTCGTCGGCGGCGATGATCTTCGAGGCCGAGCACGCGGTGCTGCGGCTGCAGGACCCGGCGACGGGCCGCTACCAGATCCGCTCCTACTTCGGCTCGGCCGACACCGACGCGCAGGCGCGGCTGCTCGAGCTCGAGAAGACGCTCTCGATCCGCGCGCTCTCGCAGCAGAAGCCGGTGCGCGTGGTCGACGTGGCCAAGGACCCCGAGCTCGCCCCGCACCAGGCCGACGTGGTCTCGGCGCTGTCCTGGCCGCTGCGCCGCGACGGCCGGGTGCTCGGCTCGCTCTCCTTGCTCGGCAAGGTGAGCCGCGACGCGCTCACGAGCGAGTCGTTCTCGAGCCAGGACCAGGCGCTGCTCGGCCGCTACGCCGAGCACGTGCAGCAGGCGCTCGAGCAGGTCGGCGAGCGCGAGCGCATGCGCCACCAGCGCCGCTTCGACGAGCTCACCGGCCTGCCCAACGCCACGCACGTGGGCGAGCGGATCGAGGAGGAGATCGCGCGCTCGAGCCGCGCGGGCCGCGGCTTCGCGCTGGTGCGCTTCCGGGTCGAGGGCCTGGCGGAGCTCCTGGCGGCCCCGGAGCCCGGCGACGGCGAGAGACTCGCCCTGTCGCTGGCCCAGGAGCTGCGCGCGGGCCTGCGCGAGTTCGACGTGATCGGCCGGACCGCGCCCGACACATTCCTGATCCTGATTCCCGAGCCCGAGGGCGAGGTCGGGCTCCTGCTCGGACCGCTCGCGCGCCGCGCGCGCGAGGCGATCCGACGCGAGCCCACCCCGGGCCTGGGCGAGTCACTGCACCTGGAGTTCGGCTACGCCACCTTCCCGGCCGACGGCCAGACCACGCGCGCCCTGCTCGAAGCCGCCCGGCGCACGCGCATCACCGACTGAGGCTCCGAGGCTCAGGCCTTCCAGAAGCTGCGCAGCGCGCGGTTCAGCTCGTCAGGCCGCTCCTCCGCGAAGAACAGCTTCGCGTTCTCGAGCTCGACCAGGCCGCGCGCGCCGGGCACCGTCTTCATCAGCCACTCGGCCCACGACTTCGCGAAGAACACGTCGTCGAGCCCCCAGACCAGGAGCAGCGGCAGCTCGAGCCTGGCGAGCGCGCCGCGGATCGCGACCGTGGCCTCGGGCGACTCACTGGCGACGTAGCGATTGGCCAGCGCCTTGCGCTCCGGGCTCGCGACCAGCGGCGCGAGATAGAGCTCGAGCAGCTCCTGCGTGATCCGCTCGGGATATTGGTAGGCCGAGCCGAGCCCGGTCGGCGCGCGCGCCGCCTCGAGGTTTCCGAGCGCTCCCGCGAGCAGGTCGAGCAGCACGCCCTGCTTCGCCAGCTCGACTTGCGGCTTGAAGGCGTCGGGCGGGCAGTTCTCGTCGACCTCGCAGTTGGTCAGCGTGAGTGAGCGCACGCGCCGCGGATGCCGCACCGCGAGGATCTGGCTGATCGCGCCGCCGCTGTCGTTTCCGACCAGGTCCACCTGCTCGATGCCCAGCGCGTCGAGCAGCTCGACGAGCATCTTCACCTGGCCGGCGAAGCCGACGTCGGCGCCGGCGGCCGGCTGGGTGTAGCCCAGTCCGAGCAGGTCGGGAGCGATGCAGCGCCGCAGCTCGGCGAGGCCCGCGAGCTGGTAGCGCCAGTGATAGCCATTCAGCGGAAAGCCGTGGACGAACAGCGCGGCCGGGCCGCTGCCCTGCTCGATCCAGGCGATCTCGCCCGAGGCGGTGCGGTGGGTCTGCTGCGCGGCGCGGAATTCGGAGGGGGTCATGGAATCTCCTGGTGATCGAACGCTGACATAGCGCCGATGTTTTACATAGTATGACTATGTAACAGGAGCGTGCTATTCGCAAGCCCGCGATGAAGAGCCGCCGGGACGAGAACAGCGCCGCCACGCGCCGGGCGCTGCTGCGCACCGCGCGCCGGCTGTTCGCGAAGCACGGCTTCGCCGGCACGGGCATCGAGGCGATCGCGCGCGGCGCGCGGGTCACGATCGGCGCGCTCTACCACCACTTCGACGACAAGGAAGCGCTGCTGCTCGCGGTCGCCGAAGAGATCGAGCAGGAGCTCCTGGCGCGGGCGGCGAGCGTCGACGAGGCCGACCCCTGGCTGCGGCTGCGGCGCGGCTTCGACGTATTGCTCGAGGCCTGCTCCGCGCCCGACGTGCAGCGGATCGTGTTCCAGGAAGCGCCGCTCGTGCTCGGCGCCGAGCGCTGGCGCGAGGTCGAGCTGCGCTACTCGTACGGCGCCATGCAGGGAGCGGTGTCGGAGCTGATGCGCGCCGGGATCATGCGCAGCTATCCACTCGAGATGCTCGCGCCCGTGCTGCTGGCGCTGGTGCGGGACAGCGCCGCGGCCATCCATGCGGCCAAGCAGCGCAAGACCGCCTACGCGCAAGCCTGCGAGCTGGTCGGCCGCTTCCTCGAATCACTGCGGAGTGAACAGCCCTGACGTGCTGATCTTGGCGTTGATCAGCGCCAGGTGACTCGTGGTGCCGGCCGGGTTGTTGCCGGTGGCGACCACGGTGAGCGAGATCTTGCTGATCTCCGGCGACATGACGTCGCCGCGGTACTTCACCGTTCCGGTGAGTCCGCCCGTGATGCCCTCGAACAGGTTGCCCAGCGCGCCGCCGTCCTCGAGGTTGTCGATCAGCGCGAAGGTCCGCGTGTGCGTGTCGACGATCGGATCGACGTCGCCGATCGGCAGCACCGAGATCACCGGCAGCTTCGCAAACAGGCTCTTGGCCACCAGCTCGAGCCCCGCGTTGCCGTCGAAGCTCCACACCAGCTCGTAGTCGCTGTCGGAGACGCCGAACTCCTGGAAGACGCGCTTGTTGTCGAGCTTGGTCTTCACGATCTGGCCGTCGGTCGGGCTGTTGCTGAGCTGCACCAGCACCGTGCCGCTGATCTTGGCCTTGAACATCATCGGCGAGCCCGCCTGGGCGAAGCTGGCACCGGTGAAGAGGAGCGCTGCGACCGCAAACCGGAGAACGCTGTGATTCATGTGCTGCCTGATCGGCAGCGCGCGGCTCGGATTCAGCGATTTCTAAGCGCGCCAGGGAGCCGCGGCCAGCGGCAGGCCGAGCGCGTCGGCAACGCCCTTCTGCGTCACCTGGCCCCGGTAGCAGTTCACGCCGCGCGCCAGCGCCGGATTGGCCGCCAATGCAGCCACCGCTCCGCGCCGGCACAGCTCCATCAGGTACGGGAACGTGGCGTTGTTGAGCGCCAGGGTCGAGGTTCGGGGCACGGCGCCGGGCATGTTCGTGACTCCGTAGTGGATCACGCCGTCGACGAGATAGGTGGGGTTCGAGTGCGAAGTCGGGTGGATCGTCTCGACGCAGCCGCCCTGGTCGACCGCCACGTCGACGATCACGCTGCCGCGCTTCATCTGGCGCACCAGGTCGCGAGTCACCAGGAGCGGCGCGCGCGCGCCGGGAATCAGCACCGCGCCGATCACGATGTCGGCGTCGAGCACCGACTGCTCCAGGTTCACCACGTTCGAGTACAGCGTCGAGATGCCGCCGTGGTAGATGTCGTACAGGTGCGAGAGCCGGCGCTGGTCGATGTCGAGCACCGAGACCTCGGCGCCGAGCCCGACCGCCATGCGCACCGCCGCCGTGCCCACGATGCCCGCGCCGATCACGCACACGCGGCCGCGCGGCACGCCCGGCACGCCGCCCAGCAGCACGCCGCGCCCACCCTGGTCAGCCTGCAGGTAGTGCGCGCCGAGCTGCACCGCGAGCCGGCCCGCGACCTCGCTCATCGGCACGAGCAGCGGCAGTGACCCGTCGTCGAGCTGCACCGTTTCGAAGCCGATCGCGATGATGCCGCGCTCGAGGACCTGGCGAGTCAGCGCCGGCTCGGGCGCCAGGTGCAGGAAGTCGAACAGCACCTGACCCGGGCGCATGGCCGCGATCTCGCTCGGCGTCGGCTCCTTCACCTTGGTCACGACGTCGGCGCCGGCGATGATCTCGTCGGCCGACTTCTTGATCACGGCGCCGACCGCTTCGTACTGCTCGTCGGCGAAGCCGCTGCCTTCGCCCGCGCCGGACTCGACCGCCACCTCGTGACCGCCGGCGACCAGCGCGCGCGCGCCGCTCGGCAGGAGCGCCACGCGCAGCTCCCGGTCCTTGGTCTCGCGCAACACGCCCACGCGCATCAGCCGGCTCCTCCAGTGGGACCCCGCGAACATAGCGCGCAAAGAGTCCGGACTCGGGGGGGATCGGACAGGCGAAGCTCGAACTGGAGACCGTCTCGTGTTCGCGTGCTCCGCACGCTCGCTACCAGACGGGTCGGCTGGCCTGGCCCTCGTGCGTGGCTTCCTGCTCGACACCGTCCGACACGCGCGCCACGTAGAGCTGACTCGTCTGCGAGTCGCCGCGCGCCGACGCGTACACCACGAAGCGGCCGTCGGGCGAGAGCGAGGGATACTCCTCGGCATCGTCGGTGTGGGTGAGCTGGCGTTTGCCGCCGCCGTCCGCGCGCATGATCCAGATGTCGGTGTTGCCCGACTGCATCTCGCGCTGGAAGACGATCCAGTGCCCGTCGCGCGAGAAGCGCGGGTGACTGCCGCGCGTGATCGGCCGCGGCTCCTTCTCGCCGAGCGACATCAGGTAGATGGTCGAGTCGGTGGTGGAGTGCGCCGCCTTGCGCGCGAACACGACCGTGCGACCGTCGAGCGAGACGTCCGGCGTCCAACACCCGACGGTGTCGGGCAGGAGCTGGTCGCCCCCTTCGTCGGTGTTGATCCAGATCCCGCCGGCGCGCTTCCCCCCCGACAAGCTGACCAGGCCGTGCCAGGCCAGCCGGATCGGGCCGTCGGCCAGGCCCGCGCCGACTCCGGTCTTGTTGTGCGAGGCCACGGCCCAGGCGCCGGTGAGTCGGTTCCAGGTCCACAGCCCGAGCGAGCCGTCGGACGGGTCGAGCCGCGCCACCAGGAGCCGCGCGCCGTCGGAGCTCCAGTCGAGCGGAAAGCCGCCTGCGCCCACGTCGGGCACGTTCACGAGCTTGCCGGTCTGGAGATACAAGAGCGCGAGATTCGTGCGCATCTTGGGCTTCTTGTACAAGCCGATGTCGTCGTCCGGGCTCTCGATCGTGAGCGCGTCCTTGAACTGACTCACCGACAGGATGCCCTCGGACGGGGCGTCGCGGACCAGCGCGATCGGATCCTCGGGCAGGTCGCTCTGCGAGATGTGGCTGAAGCAGGCCGCGCAGCCCAGCGCGCCGGCCAGCGCGAGGACGCGGCTAGCGAACGGCGCGACCGCGGAAGGCGCGCGCCTCCGGATCCCACTCGAACAGCGCCGCGGCGTCCACGCCCGACTCTCCGGTCGAGACCACGAGCTGCGCCGCTCCCGGGTAGAGCGGCTCGCCATCGGGCCCGAGCGCGCCAGCGACGTCGGTGTGCGACAGGTACGCCGCCGCGTCGACGTGCGAGTGATAGATGCAAAGAAGTCTCTCCCCCACAGACTCCGCCGCTCGCAGCGCATGCAACAACTCCTGCTCGTCGATCCAGAACGCACGGCTCGCGGCGAGGTTCGACTCGCCTCGCGCAACCCGCTGGCTTTGGACGTTCGCGCACCGAACGACATGCAGGGGACCATCGACTTCGGTGCCGATGAGCAAACCGCAGCACTCCTCCGGATAGCACTCGCGGGCGTGCTGGAAAACCTCGAGCAAGAGCTCGCGCGGCAACTCCGCGGGCTCGGCGTCCGGATCGGACACCACCGCCGCGCGCTCGCGCCATTCATCCACGGTTAAATCTCGTACGAGGCCGGGTCTTTCGAGGCGCGCTCGATCCCGCGCTCGGCGGCCTCGCGGCACAGGTCGGCGATCGTGTGCTGGCCCAGGGCCTGCGAAAGGCTCGCGCGCACCTGACCCCAGACGAAGTCCGGGCCCGGGCCGCCCTTGTCCCCGGCCTTTTCCTTGTCCACATCGGCGAGCAGGAGCACGTTGCCCTGGACCGCACGCACCACCTCGGCCAGCGTGATCTCGGCCGGGCCGCGGGCGAGCTGGTAGCCGCCGCCCGGGCCGCGTTTGCTCGTCACGAGGCCGGCTCGGCGCAACTTCTGAAAGATCTGCTCGAGGTAGCGCGCGGGGATGGTCTGGCGCCGGCCGACCTCGACCAGCGGCACCGGCCGGGCGCCGCCGTTGTAGGCGAGATCGAAGATCCCGTAGATGGCGTAGCGGACCTGCTGCGTCGCTCGCATGTCTGCGCGCGGACCGTACCACGAGGGCTCGCACGGGCAACTCGCGCAGTGAATCGATAGAGTCGGGAGCTCGCCCACTCCTCCTCCGGAGACGAGGCCGCGAACACGCTCGACCCGCGCTCGTCGCGACCGCTGTTGCGGTTCGCGGAGGATCTCGCGCGACTGCCGACTCACGAGCTGGGCGGCACGCTGCGCGCGCTCTTGCCGCTGTCCGCGCAGAGCGGCACCGCGCCGGGTGACTCACCGGCGCCGCCGCTCGCGGCCGAGCCCGCCGACGAGCTCAAGGGGATCCTCTCGCGGCGCAAGATCGGCGCGCTCTGGTCGCACCAGGCCGAGGCGCTGGCCCGCGTGCAGGCCGGGCGCGACGTGCTGCTCGCCACGCCGACCGCGAGCGGCAAGAGCCTGGTCTACAACCTGGCCGCCGCCGCGCGGGTGCTGGCGCGCCGCGAAGCGCGCGCGCTGTTCCTGTTCCCGCTGAAGGCGCTCGAGCACGACCAGCTCGGCGGCCTGCGCGCCGACCTGGCGACGCTCTCGGCGCTCGACCCGCCGACCGCAGAGATCTACGACGGAGACACCTCGCCGCACCGGCGCAAGAAGATCCGCGAGTCACCGCCGTCGGTGCTGCTCAGCACGCCCGACATGCTGCACGCCGGCATCCTCCCCGGTCACGAGCAGTGGCAGGAGTTCTTCCGGAACCTCGAGCTCGTGGTGGTGGACGAGGTCCACACCTACCGCGGCGTGCTGGGCGCGCACTTCGCCCAGGTGCTGCGCCGGCTGGTGCGCATCGCGAGACACTACGGCGCCGAGCCGCGCTTCATCGCCTGCTCGGCCACGATCGGCAATCCCGGTGCGTTCGCGCGCGAGCTGTTCGGGCGCGAGCTCGACGTGGTCGACGCCGATGGCGCGCCGCCTGCGCAGCGCTGGCTCGCCACGCTCGAGCCCGAGGTCTCGACCTACACCACGGCGGCCCGGCTGTTCCGGCGCTGCGTACACGCCGGCCTGCGCACGATCGCCTTCACGCAGGCGCGGCGAGTCACCGAGCTCATGCACCTGTGGATCCTCGAGGCCGAGCCAGCGCTCGCCCCGCGCATCTCGTCGTACCGCAGCGGCTTCCTGCCCGAGGAACGGCGCGCGATCGAGCGCAGGTTGTTCGACGGCGATCTGCTCGGCGTGATCTCGACCTCGGCGCTCGAGCTCGGCATCGACGTGGGCGGGCTCGACGTGTGCATCCTCGTCGGCTACCCGGGCTCGGTGCTGGCCACGCGCCAGCGCGCCGGCCGGGTCGCGCGCGGCCGCGAGGGGCTGGTGTTCCTGATCCCCCAGGAGGACGCGCTCGACCGCTTCTTCCTGCGCCATCCCGAGCGGCTCGTGACTCGCCCGTGCGAGGACGCAGTGCTCGACGCCACGAGCGAGGAGATCACCGCCGCCCACCTGCCCTGCGCCGCCGCCGAAGTGCCGCTCCTGCACGCCGAGCCCTGGCTGCAGCCGCCGGGGCTGCAGCGCGCGCTGGCGCTCGCGCACGAGCGCGGCGGGCTGCTCGAGAGCGCCGCCGGCGGTGAGTCGTTCGCGGCGCGCCGCGACCCGGCGCGCCAGGTCAGCCTGCGCTCGGCCGGTGAGTCGTTCGCGATCCGCAGGGCCGGCGATCCGGGCCGCCGGGTGGTCGGCACGATCGGGCGCTCGCGCGTCTCGGGCGAGTGTCACCCGGGAGCGATCTACTTGCACCGCGCGCAGACCTATCAGGTCACCTCGCTCGACTTCGAGCGCCGCCAGGTCGAGGTCCTTGGACCCCACCCCGTCGACTGGTACACGCGACCGGTGGTCGAGAAGGAGACCGAGATCCTCGAGGTGCTGCGCTCGCGCCCGATCGGGAACACGCTGGCCAAGCTCGGCCGCCTGCGAGTCACCTCCTGGACCAAGGCCTACGAGAAGCGCCGCATCTACGGCCAGGATCTGCTCGGCCGCCACCCGCTCGAGCTGCCGCCCACGCGCTTCGAGACCGAAGGCGTGTGGCTCGAGCTGGCGCCACAGATCGAGCGCGTGTGCAAGTCCGAGGGCCGGCACTTCATGGGCGGGATCCACGGACTCGAGCACGCGGCGCTGGCGCTGTTCCCGCTGTTCGCGCTGTGCGACCGCTTCGACGCCGCGGGCATCTCGATCCCGCGCCACCCGCAGGTGCGCGGGCCGGCGATCTTCCTGTACGACTCACACGCAGGTGGGATCGGGATCTCGCGCGCGATCTTCCCGAAGCTCGAGGAGCTCGTGTCACTCGCGGGCGAGATCACCCGCGAGTGTCCGTGCGCGGACGGCTGTCCCTCGTGCATCCACTCGCCGCGCTGCGGCGCCGGCAACCACCCGCTCGACAAGCGCGCGGTGGTGCGCGTGGTCGACCTCGCACTCGCGCGCGAGCCGCTGCCCGCGCCCGCGGAGCTGGTCGAGCCCGAGCTCTTCGAGCTGCCCTGGGACGACGAGACACCCCCAGCGCGCGCCGAGCCGGGGCCGGTGATCTTCGACGTCGAGACGCAGCGCTCGGCGCAGGACGTGGGCGGCTGGCAGAACACGCACCTGATGCGGCTCGCGCTCGCGGTCGTGTACGACACGGGCACGGGTGAGTTCGAGACCTACACCGAGGCGCGGGCGGAGGAGCTGGTCGCGCGCCTGTTCTCGGCGCCCGCGGTGCTGGGCTTCAACGTGCGCCGCTTCGACTACGCGGTGCTGCGCGCCTACAGCGCGCGCCGGTTCGAGGACCTGCCCACCTTCGACCTGCTCGAGGACGTGCAGCGCAAGCTCGGCTACCGGCTCTCGCTCGATCACCTGGCGCGCGAGACGCTCGGCCGCGGCAAGACCGGCGACGGCCTCCAGTCACTCGACTGGTGGAAGCAGGGCCGGCTCGACCTGATCGAGACCTACTGCCGGATGGACGTCGAGCTGTGCCGCGACTTACTGGCGTTCGCGGCGCGCGAGCGCCACGTATTGTTCCAGCGCAAGGACGGCGAGCGGGTGCGCCTGCCGGTCGACTGGGACACGTCCGCCATCCTGGCCCGGATCCAGCGCCTGCGCGAGGCCGGGGGCGTCTATCGCGCCAGCCAGCTCCCGCTGGGTGCATCGCAGGCGTAGCCCGGTACATTTCCGCGCCCTGTGCTGCAGCTGGACGAACTGGCCAAGTCGTACGCCGGCCGCGTGCTCTTCGAGCACGCGAGCGCCGAGGTCCGCGCCGACGACCGCGTGGGTCTGGTCGGGAAGAACGGTGCCGGCAAGACCACCCTGCTGCGCATCCTGGCCGGCGCCGAGCACGCCGACTCGGGCGCGGTGCGCCTGCAGCGCGGCACGCGCATCGGCTACCTGCGCCAGGAAGTGAGTGCGGTCTCGGAACGGACCGTGATCGAGGAGGCGGAGACCGCGCTCGCGCCGATCCGGGCGCTCGAGGCCCGGCTGCGCGCGCTCGAGGACGAGATGGCCGCCTCGCACGAATCGCCCTCCGAATCACTCGCTGAGCGCTACGACGCCGCGCACCGCGCCTACGAGGCGGCCGGCGGCTTCTCGGCGGACGCCGAGCTGCGCTCCACGCTCACGGGGCTGGGGCTCGGCCCCGAGAAGTGGCACGAGCCGCTGCGCAAGCTGTCGGGCGGCTGGCTGATGCGCGTCGAGCTGGCCAAGCTACTCATCGCCAAGCCCGAGCTCTTGCTGCTCGACGAGCCCACGAATCACCTCGACCTGCCCTCGATCGCCTGGTTCGAGGGCGTGCTCGCGAGCTATCCGGGCGCGGTCGTCGTAGTTTCGCACGACCGGGTCTTCCTCGACCGCCACACCAACCGGATCGCCGAGCTCGAGGGCGCGCGGCTCTCGCTGTACAAGGGCAACTACTCTGGCTACGTGACTCAGAAGGCGCTCCGGCTCGAGGACGTCGAGGCGCGCCGCGCGAACCTGGAGCGCGCGATCGCGCACAAAGAGAAGTTCGTCGCCCGCTTCCGCTACGGCACCAAGGCGAGTCAGGCGCAGAGCCGGCTGAAGGCGATCGACAAGCTCCAGGCCGAGCTCGAGGAGCTGCCCGAGGCCGCGGCGCAGCGCAAGATGCGCGCCCGCTTCTCCGCCGGCGTGCGCCCGGGAGAGATCGTGCTGCGCATGGAGCGCGCGGCGAAGGCCTACGGCGAGAACACGGTCTATCGCTCGCTCGACTTCGAGCTGAAGCGCGGCGAGCGCGTCGCGCTGGTCGGTCCGAACGGTGCCGGCAAGTCGACCTTGCTCCGGCTCGCGGCCGGCGCGCTCACTCCCGACCGCGGCGCGCGCGAGCTGGGTCACAACGCGCACTGCGCCTTCTACGCGCAGCACCAGGTCGACGCGCTCGACGCCTCGCGCACGGTGCTGGGCGAGCTCGAGCACGAGGCCAAGCTCGACGACATCCCGCGGCTGCGCGGCATCCTGGGCGCCTTCCTGTTCTCGGGCGACGACGTGGACAAGAAGGTCTCGGTGCTGTCGGGCGGCGAGAAGGCGCGACTGGCGCTGGCGAAGCTCCTGCTCGCGCGCGCGAACTTCCTGGTGCTGGACGAGCCGACCAACCATCTGGACATGGACGCGCGCGACGTGCTGACCGAGGCGCTCGCGGGCTACGGCGGCACGCTGCTCTTCGTGAGTCACGACCGGCTGTTCATCGAGGCGCTGGCCACGCGCGTGGTCGAGATCACGCCCGGACAGGGCGAGGCGCGCGTGCGCCACTTCCTGGGCGGCTACGAGTCGTACGCGGCAGCATTGGCCAAGGAAGCCGAGCCCGCGCCCAAGCAGAGGAGCTCGGCGCCGAAGCCAGCGGCCGCCCCGCCCAAGCCGGCCAAGCGCAAGGACAACGCCCAGCGCAAGCTGCGCGAGCGCGCCGAGGCGCTCGAGCGCGAGATCGAGTCCCTCGAGGCGGCGGTCACCCGCCTGGACTGGCTGGCCGCCGACCCCGAGGTGGCCAAGGACGGCGAGCGCATGCGCGAGATCGCCGCCGAGCGCCGCGCTCAGAAGGACAAGCTCGACGCGCTGTATCCGGAATGGGAGCGGATCAGCGCCGAGGCCGAGTGACTCGCAGTCAGTCCAGGAACTCCCAGGTGTCCGCACCGTCGAGGTGCCGGACGCGCACCTCGCCGAGCTGCTTTGGGTCGAAGTTCAGCGCGTTGACGCCCGTCCTTGCGTTGGGCTGTGGCTCGACCGGCTCCCAATGGGTGACGCAGCCGCAGGTCGAGCAACGGACGAAGCGCAGTCTCTTGTCGCCCCAGACATAGCCGCAGGTCGCGCCGGGCGGGGCCACGACCTCGAGGTCTCCCGCGCTGTAGTACGCCCAATGAGCCGCGTAGCGGCGGCAGATCGAGCAGTTGCAGGCCGTGAGCTCGGTCGGGGGCCGCGCCACGCGAATGCTGACCGCGCCGCAGTGACAGCTTGCCGTGAGCACGACTAGTAGCGGTCCCGGTGGCGCAGCCAGCTCATGGTGTAGGGCAGCGCGTCCTCGTCGCGTCCCTTCGGCACCAGGTCGAGCAGCTGGTAGGCGGCGTTCAGCGGGTCGAGCCCGCGCGTGTAGGTCGAGTAGGTGTGGAAGATCTCGCCCTTGGGGTTGCGGTAGAAGACCGAGATGCCGGGGCCCTCGGTCACCGGATGCGCCATGGTGCCGTAGTTGTACAGCGGGAGCTTCTGCGCGATCTCGTCGTCCGTGAAGGTGACTCCGAAGTCGCGGTTGAAGTCACTCGGCTCGGAAGACACCCAGTGGAAGGTCCAGCCCAGGCGCTTGCGGAAGGCCTCGAGCTTGGCGAGCGGCGAGATCGACACGACCGCCACCGCCAGGTCGCGCGCCGCCAGGTGCACCACGTTCCGCTCGAGGCTGTCCATCCAGAACGAGCAGCTCTTGCAGCCCTCCTCCCAGCTCTTCGGGTACATGAAGTGATAGACGAGCAGCTGGCTCTTCCCGTCGAACAGGTCGCCGAGTGACTCGCGGCCGCGCGGCCCGTCGAAGGCGTAGGGCTTCTCGATCCGCTCCCAGGGCAGCGCCCGGCGCTCCTCGGCGAGCTGGTCGCGCAGCCGCGTCAACTCCTTCTCGCGCTTCATGAACGCTTTGCGCGCTTCCAACCACTGGGCGTGCGAGACCACCGGATGCCGATCGAGGTTGGCCATGCCGGAAGCCTAGGCTAGCATCGGCCCCCGCGCCGCCTGCCCAGGTGGTGAAATTGGTAGACACGCCAGATTCAGGGTCTGGTGCCCGAAAGGGCATGCTGGTTCGAGTCCAGTCCTGGGCACCACCGCCATGGCGCCCCGTATCCTTTTGCGAGCTGCTCCGTCATGCGGACGAGGAGGAACTCGCGATGGGTGAAGAGGCAGCCATGGCGACACGTTCGGAGGCGCTCTCCGAAGAGCTGCACAGCTTCTGGTATCGCGCCGTGGACCTTTGGGCTCCGTTCCGGCCGGCGCTGCACGGCTACTGCCGGAGACTCACCGGCGATCTCTGGGACAGCGAGGACCTGGTGCAGGAAACGCTGCTGCGGGCGTTCGGTCAGCTCGGCCTGCTGAATCACGGCATCACAAACCCGCGCGCTTACCTGCTGCGGATCGCGACCAACCTGTGGATCGACGAGCTGCGCCGGCGTGGCCACGAACAGCCTACGCCCCCAGAGCACATGGACGCCCTGGCAGCGCCGCGAGAGACTGGGCCGGAGGAAAGTGACTTGCGCGCTGCCGGCGCCCGGCTGCAGCGGCTCTCGCCGCAGGAGCGGGCGGCCGTGCTGCTGAGGGAGATGTTCGAGCTCTCGCTGGCGGAGATCGCCGAGCTGCTCGACACCACGGTCGGTGCGGTGAAGGCGGCCCTCCACCGCGGGCGCGACCGTCTGCGCGAGCCCGACTCACTCGGGCCACGGCGGCGCGCCGGAGCGTCGCCCGAGCTGCTCGATCGCTGGATCGAACGCTACCGCGCGCGCGACCTGCCCGGAATGGCGGCGCTTCTGCTCGAAGACGCCGTGGTCGAGAACCTCGGTCTGTCGCTGCAGTACGGCCGAGACTTCGCGCGGGGCTCGAAGAGCAACACGCTCTACTACGTCTTGCACGGTCACGGCGACTGGCCCGAGCGCTACGTCGCGGAAGAGGCGCGCTACGAGCGCGCCGAGCTCGACGGCGAGTGGCTCTTGCTCGGCATCGTGCGCCATCGGGGGAAGGAACGGCTGCAAGTCCCCGTGCGCATCGAGGAGCGCGACGGTGGCATCGCGCGCATGCGCTTCTACGGCTTCTGTCCGGAGACCGTGCGCGAACTCGGCGAGCGGCTCGGCATGCGCGTCTGGACCGGTCTCTATCGGCCGCCGGATCCCGAGCCCGCCCCCTAGAGCCGAGAGTCGAGCTCGATCGCGTAGCGCAGGTCGGCCAGGAACTCCGGAATGGCCGCGCCCACGCGGTGCCAGTTCGGGATCAGCGGCGCGCGCATCGGGTCGCGCACGAAGGCCAGGCCGGCGGCGCGCAGTCCCGCGGTGAAGGTCTCGACCATGCCCTCTTCGTCGTGCGGATCGAAGCGCAGGCCGTTGATGCGCGAGTCGGCCGAGTAGGCGGTGATCGTGTCCTGCGCGTGGCGCAGGTAGGCCGAGCACAGCGTGTTCAGGAAGCCGGCGTCGAACTGCACGCCCACGCTCGCCAGGTTGCGGAAGAGCGAGGTGGCGATGTCGATCACCATGCGGTGCAGGCCGCGCGAGGGATCGAGCGGCGACAGCTCCTGGTGCTTGTGGTCGTAGTTGTCGCACAGCTCGACCTGGCAGATGCGCTGCGGCGACGCGTTGCGAAACACTTCGGCGAGCAGCCCCACCTCGAGCCCCCAGTCGCTCGGGATGCGGATCTGGCGCGCGAGCGCGGTCTTCATCGAGAACTCGCCGGCCAGCGGATAGCGGAAGCTCTGGATGAACTCGAGCAGCGGCAGCTCGCTGCCCAGCGTGCGTTTGAGCGAGAGCACGAGCGGAGTCACGAACAGGCGTGTGACTCGTCCGTGCAGGCGGTCGGTGGCGCGGCCGTAGTAGCCCTTGCAGTAGTCGTAGTCGAGGTGAGGCGAGAGCACCGGGTAGCAGAGCCGCGCCAGGAACTCGCGGTCGTAAGTCAGGATGTCGCAGTCGTGGAACGCGAGCGCGTCGGTGTCTCCCAGCGCGAGCGCGCAGCCCGCGCCCAGCCAGACCGCGCGGCCCTTGCCGTCGGGTCCCGGCTCGAGACCGCTGGCGCGCTGCCGGGCCAGCAGCTCGCCCACGGTCGGCCCGCTGCCCCAGATGCAGATCGCCTCCGGCAGCACCCGGAAGAACTCGCGCACGCGCCGGAACTCGTCGACGTCCTGGGTGCCCGAGACGCTGACTACGATCCGGTGCAGATATGACACCTCGCGCAGCACCTCGACGATGCCGCGCAGGCCCGGGCCCTGGACCTCGCTGGCCAGACACGGCAGCACCAGCGCCATCGGCCGCTCGCGCGCGAAGTGTTTGAGCTCGGCCTCGAGCCGCCCGAGTGACGCCGGGGCCAGCCGGTGCAGCGTGGTGATCACGCCGTTCTGGTAGAAGTCGCTCATGCGATGCGCGAGCTTAGCCGCAAACGGGAACGGATTGGAAATCGGGTGAAGGCCCCACTGCGCGCGGGACGAGGCGAACGCAAACGTCTGGGACTGGCTCTGGGAGCGGGCGGCGCGCGCGGGTTGGCTCACGCCGGGGTGCTGTTCGGGCTGACCGAAGCCGGCGTGGCGATCGACGCGATCGCGGGCACCAGCATCGGGGCGCTGATCGGCGCGCTCTGGGCCACCGGCCAGCTCGAGTTCTTCGAGCGCGAGCTGCGCAGCACCGACCGCTCCGACCTGGTGCGCTACCTCGACCCGGTCTGGCCGCGGTCCGGGCTGTTGTCGGGGGAACGCGCCACCGAGTATCTGCGCTCGCTGATCGGTGACTGGCGGATCGAGGACCTGCCGATCGCATTCGCGGCGGTGGCGGTCGATCTGGTGTCGGGCGAAGAGATCTGGATCCGCGAGGGCCGGCTGCTCGACGCGGTGCGCGCCAGCATCTCGCTGCCGGGCATCTTCGTGCCGGTGCGCCAGGGCAGCCGCGTGCTGGTCGACGGGGCGATCCGCAATCCGGTGCCGATCTCGCCGCTCGAAGCGCTGGGTGTCGACGTGCGGGTGGCGGTGAACCTGCAGGCGCAGCCGGTGCGCGAGCTCGAGCCGCGCACGCGCCGACACTCGGTGGTGTCGCGGATCGGCGACGCCTTCGAGAGCGGGCTGGCGCGGCTCGGCAAGCGGTCCAGAGTCAGAGACCCGGCCGAGCCCGAGCCGCCGGCCGGGCCGAATCTGATCGAGGTCCTGTCCGCGTCGATGAGCGTGCTCGAGCACGAGATCGCCAAGCACCGGCTGGCGCGCGAGCCGGTCGACGTGGTGCTGACTCCCGAGCTCGGGAGCATCCGCCTGCTCGAGTTCCACAAGTCGGTGCGCGCGGTGAGTGCCGGCCGCGCGGAGCTCGAGGCGAAGCTGCCCGAGATCCAGGCCGCGCTGCGCAAGCGCGCCGGGCTCGCGCGCTACTTCTCGTTGGGCTCGAGCTCGTAGCCCTCGGGCAGGCTCTGCGCCAGGAAGCGCAGCGTCTCGGGATCGACCGCGGTGAAGGCCAGCGCGACTTCCTGGGTGAAGCCGTCGAGCTCGGTCACGCGCACCAGCTGTCCCTCGACCTGGATCGTGCGGCTGCCGATCGTGAGCTGCACGCGCAGCGTCTCGCCCAGGTCGACCTCGAGGCCGACGCACTGGAAGCGGATGCCGCCGATCGACACGTCGAGCGCGTGCGCGAGTGACTCGCGGCGGTCGATGCGCGCGATCGACACCAGCGACTCGGTGCGAACGCGCGGATATTTTCGCCGATCGAGGTTGCTGCGGTCCGTGGCCACGGTTCCCCCGCCGACCCTTTCGGATTCGGGGGCGCGTGGCCTGAACTGCCGGTGGGCTGCCGGCGTGGCTGTCTAGAAGAGACGCAGCTGTCGCGCGTCGCCGGCGGCCTCGGCGCGCACCAGGCCGGACACCGCGAGTCGCACGCGCCGCACCGGGCGCGCGCCGGCCTGGGTGCGCGAGAGCAGCGCCTGCGCGGCTTCCGCGAAGATCGCGCCGGCAGCGGAGGGATCGTCGAGCGTGCTCGAGCGAGTCACGCGCGTGCCGTCCACGAACGAGAGGCCCACCGTGACCGTGCGCGCGGCACGGCGCTCGCGCACCAGCCCGCGCTCGAGCTTCTCGGCCAGCGTCTCGAGCAGCGTGGCCAGACTGCGCAGGTCGACCGCCGGCTCCTCCAGCGTTCGCTCCTGAGAGAGCGTGCGCGCCTGTGGCTTCGGCCGCAGCGGCGCATGGTCCTCGCCGCGCGCGTACTCCAGGATCAGCGCCGCGCCGCGGCCGACGATGCCCGCGAGTGTCTCGAGATCGACCGCTGCGAGCGTCGCGATCGTGTGTACGCCGCGCGCGCCGAGCTTCTCGGCGGTCGCGGGACCGAGACCCCAGATCTCGGTCACCGGATACGGCGCGAGGAAGGGCCGCACCTCCTCGGCAGTCACCTGCCGGATCCCGCCGGGGCCGGCGTGTCTCGCGGCCAGGTGCGCGACGAAGCGCGTGGGCGCGATGCCCGCCACCGCCGCGATCCCGAGCTCGGCCTGCACGCGCACGCACAGCTCGGCCGCGCGCGCGAGCTCGTCCGAGCCCGGCTCGAGCTCGAGAAAGGCGCCCTCCAGCCCCAGCTCCTCGATCCGGTCGGTCTCGGCGCGCAACAACGCGCGCAGCTCGGCCGCCACCTCGCGGTAGCGCTCGAGCCGCGTGGGGCGAATCACTGCCTCGGGGCAGAGCTCGAGCGCGCGGCGCATCTCCATGCCCTCGCCGACCCCGCGCGAGCGCGCTTCGCGGCTGGCGCTCGTGACCGTCCCGCGCTTCGCCGGATCGGCGCCCACGACCACAGGCCGCCCGCGCAGCGCCGGATTGTCGGCCTGCTCCACCGCCGCATAGAAGCCTGGAACCAGGATGAGGACGATCATGCGAGGTTCGGGCGCGAGGCGCGCCCGCGAGAGAAGTAACGCGCCCTCATCCGGCGCGCACAGCAGGGCGTCACTTCGCGGTGTCGGGCGAGAGCTCCCAGGTGCCCTTCTGATGGTAGGCGACGTCGCTCTGGTGCATCCAGAGCGGCCGTGGGCGTCCGGCGAGCCAGTCCGCGAGCGCGTCCGCGTAGTGATCCGAGCCGGAGTTTCCCGACTGACCGCCCGCCAGCCCGACCAGCGCGTGGTCGGGGTCGGCCAGGTCGATCGCGTAGCGCAGGCCGGGGCCGAGCTCGAGCGCGCTGTCGGGCAGCGCGCGGTGATACATGGTCCAGGCGCTGTCGGGGTCACCGGGCACCGGGAACGGCCCCACCCCGAGCCGCCGGCCGATCCAACGCAGCGAGCCCGAGCCCGAGCGCTCGAACTCGTGCACGAGTCGCAGCTCGTGAATCTCGCCCCAGGCCCACTTCTTGGGGTTGGCCGAGATCTGCGTGCGCATCGTCGCCCAGGTCTCATCGAGCGCGGACTCGACCAGCTTCCCCGCCTGGTCGCGGCCGACCCGGTCGAGCGTGCGCGCGAGCACGACCCCCGGCTCCGGCTCGGCCTGCTCGAGCAGTGACTGCGCCTCGCGCGAGAGACCGAGATTGTCGAGCAGCCTCAGCGCGAGTCTCTGCCGGAACACGTGGTACATCGACGCGCCGACCGAGTCGGCGGCGGTCGAGCCGTCCCAGTCGAGCAGCATGGCCTTGGCACGCTGCGCCGCGCTCGAGGCCGGCGTGAGCTCGCCGATCAACAGCCGCAGCGTCGCGGGGCCGCGGCGCGAGGTCGTGTCGCGCTGGATCGCGACCAGGCGCTCGACGTCGACCGCGCCCTCCTGGCCCACCAGCTCGCGCACGCGCTCCGCCCCACCCTGACTGCTCCACAGCCAGCTCACCGGGTGCTTGAAGGCATCGCTGTCGTAGTGAGTCGAGACGACCTGCGGCCCCAGGTTGGGGCCGTAGCTCGAGGGCAGCTCTTCGAACGGAATCACACCGCGCCAGTCGTAGAAGCGCGACGCGCCGGAGACCGGCAAGAGGCCCGTGTCGAGCGCGCGGATCGGCAGGTCGCCGGCGACCTGCGTGCCGACCGCGCCGCTGGCGTCGGCGTACAGGTAGGTGGTCGCGGGCGCGCGCAGCTCGCGCAGCGCGCCGCGGAAGCAGGCCCAGTCACCGCAGCGCTGCAGCGCCAGCGCCGCCTCGACCCCGCTCTGCTCCGCGAAGCCGGTCCAGCGCAGCGCCAGCGCGCTGGCGCGCGGGTCGTCGGGCCGCACGCTCCGCAGCAGCGGTCCGTGCTCGGTCACCACCACGTCGATCGGCTCGGTCGCGGCGCCGCGCACCGCGATCTGTTCGTGGCGCACGCTCGCCTCGCGCCAGTGGCCACCGCGCTCGTAGCGGCCGGGCTCGCCCGGATCGAGCGTCTCCTCGAACAGGTCCGACACCGATCCGTGTAGGGCCACCTGGCCCCAGGCCAGCGCGCGGTTGGTGCCGATGAAGAACAGCGGCAGACCGGGCCAGGTCGCGCCCGAGATCTCGAAGCGCCCGGCCCGGACGTGCGCGAGATAGAAGACCGCGGGCGCGGTGAAGTCGACGTGCGCGTCGTTCGCGAGCAGCGGCTTGCCGCTGGCCGAGCGCGCCGCCGGCACGAGCAGACCGAGGCTGCCCGACGGACCCGAAAGCCCCGTGATCGAGGAGAGCTGGTCGGCGGTCCGACCCAGCTCGAGCAGCGGCGCCAGCGGATCGTGCGCGCCGTCGCTCGGGCGCACCGGGAAGAAGTCGCGCGACGGCACGCCGCCGAGCTCGGATACCAGGCGGTCGAGCAGAAGACTCGCGCCCAGCGATCGGCCGACGTTCCAGGCGCGCAGGCGCGCGATCGCGAGTGAGTCGGCGGCGCGCCACGGCTCGGGCTCGAGCTCGAGCCAGCGCAGCTCGAACGGCCGCGGCGCGCGTCCGCCGGACACTTCGGCGAGCCAGGCGTTCACGCCGCCGGCGTAGGCATCGAGCGCGGCGCGCGCGTCGTGTGAGAGGTGCGCGACCTCCTGGTCGGCCGAGGCTGCGAAGCCGAGCGTGCGCGCCAGCCGGTCACTGTCGACGGCGCGCGGTCCAAGCACTTCGGCCAGGCGCCCGCGCGCGGCGCGCCGCAGCACCTCCATCTGCCACAGCCGGTCCTGCGCGTGCGCGAAGCCGAGCGCGCGATAGGCGTCGACGAGATTCTCGGCCTGAACGTGCGGGATGCCGAACGGATCGCGCACGATGCGCGCGTGCGCCGACAGCCCCGCCAGCGCGAGCTCGCCCTGCGCGCTCGCCCCGGGATCGCGCCCCACCAGCGACAGCACCACGAACGCGCCCGCCGCGAACAAGGCGAGCCCTCCGAACGCCGCACTCGCGGCGATGCGGATCCAGCGACTCACGAGCCCGACGGCCGCCCGGGCCCTTCGAGCACCACCTGCGCGAAGGCGTGAGTGCGCGTGTACGACGCGCCGACCCAGGCGCGATCGAAGCCGCGCTCGCGCGCCACCTCGAGCGCGCGTCCGTGGATCACGAGGTCGAGGCCGCGCGGGGTCTCGACCGTCTCGAAGTCACGCCAGGCGACGCCGCGTCGCCAGCCGGTGCCGATGGCCTTCATGCCGGCTTCCTTAACGGCAAAGCGCAGCGCGAAGTGCGAGGCGGAGCGGCCGCGTTTGCCGCAATCGGCGATCTCGCGCGCCGTGTAGAGCCGGTCGCGCATGCGGGGGCCGCGCCGGGCGAGCGCCCGCTCGACGCGTGCGATCTCGACCACGTCGATGCCGCCCCCGACGATCACGCCGGCCGAACCTAGCACAGGGCCAAAGCCAGATAAGCGAGCGAAATCACGGTCGATTGACGCTCCGAAGAGCGCTTGGGTATCCTCCGCGCCGTTCCAGCGAAGGGAGATTCCCAAGGAGATCCCATGGCTTCGGGTGTGCGCGTCGGAATCAACGGCTTCGGGCGGATCGGGCGGCTGGTGTTCCGCGCGCTCCACGAGTTGAACGTGCCCGCGCGCGAGCTCGAGGTGGTCGCGGTCGGGGACATCGTGCCCGCCGACAACCTCGCCTATCTGGTGAAGTACGACTCGACTCAGGGCGCGTTCCGCGGCCAGGTCGCTTCCAAGAAGTCGTCCGCCGACAAGAGCGAGGACGACGTGCTCGTGATCGACGGCAAGGACATCCGCGTCGTCTCCGCCAAGACTCCGGCCGAGCTGCCCTGGAAGTCACTGGGCGTCGACGTCGTGATCGAGTCGACGGGTCTCTTCACCGAGGCCGACAAGGCCAAGGGCCACCTCTCGGCCGGCGCCAAGAAGGTCGTGATCTCGGCGCCCGCCAAGGGCGAGGACCTGACCGTGGTCATGGGCGTGAACGAGGACAAGTACGACCCGGCCAAGCACCACGTGATCTCGAACGCGTCGTGCACCACCAACTGCCTCGCGCCGGTCGTGCACGTGCTGCTGAAAGAAGGCTTCGGGGTGGCGGAGGGCCTGATGACCACCGTGCACTCGTACACCGCGACTCAGAAGACGGTCGACGGCCCGTCCAAGAAGGATTGGAAGGGCGGGCGCAGCGCGGCGATCAACATCATCCCCTCGTCCACCGGCGCGGCCAAGGCCGTAGGGCTCGTGCTGCCCGAGATCCAGGGCAAGCTCACCGGCATGTCGTTCCGCGTGCCGACCCCGACCGTCTCAGTGGTCGATCTCACCGTGAAGACGGTGAAGTCGACCTCGCTCTCCGACATCAAGCGCGCGATGAAGAACGCCTCGGAGACCTATCTGAAGGGCATCCTCGGCTACACCGAGGACGAGGTGGTCTCGAGTGACTTCGTGCACGACGCGCGCTCGTCGATCTTCGATGCCGGAAGCTCGATCGAGCTCAACAAGAACTTCTTCAAGCTCGTCTCCTGGTACGACAACGAGTGGGGCTACGCGCGCCGCGTGGTCGAGCTCACGCGCCTGATCGCCCAGAAGCTGTAGCTCCGGTGAGCTCGAAGTCAGCGCTGCGCTCGGTCGCGGATCTGCGGCTCGCCGGCCGGCGCGTGTTCTTGCGCGCGGACCTGAACGTGCCGCTCGCGAACGGCGCGGTGGCCGACGACTCGCGCATCCGCGCTTCGATCGAGACGCTCGACTTCGTGCGCCGCGCCGGTGGGCGCGTGGTGCTGGCGTCTCACTTGGGCCGGCCGAAGGCCGCGCCCGACCCGAAGTACTCACTCGCGCCCGTGGCCAAGTACATGCGCCTGCCGCTCGCGCCCGACTGCGTGGGGCCCGAGGTCGAAGCCGCGGTTTCACGGCTGCGCGACGGCGAGGCGCTGCTACTGGAGAACCTGCGCTTTCACGCCGGCGAGGAGAAGAACGATCCCGCGTTCGTGCAGAAGCTCGCGCGGCTCTGCGACGTGTACGTGAACGACGCCTTCGGCACCGCGCACCGCGCGCACGCCAGCACCGAAGGCCTGGCGCGAGTCGTGCCCGAATCCGGCGCGGGGTTCCTGCTCACGCGCGAGGTCGAGGCGCTGTCCAAGGTGCGCGACTCACCGGAGCACCCCTACCTGTGCATCCTGGGCGGCGCCAAGGTGTCGGACAAGCTGGCCGTGCTCGAGTCACTCGCGGCGCGCGCCGACGCGGTCGCGATCGGCGGCGCGATGGCGTACACGTTCCTGCTGGCGCGCGGCGAGCCGGTGGGCAAGTCACGGGTCGAGCCCGAGCTGGTCGAGACCGCGAAGCGCCTGCTCGCCGGCCGCACCGAGCTGCTCTTGCCCGTCGACCACGTCGTCGCTGCGAACCCCGACGACACGGCGGGGGCGCGCACCGTCGAGCGCATTCCCGACGGCGCGATGGCGCTCGACATCGGCCCCCGCTCGCGCGCCGCGATCGAGACCCGGGTCGCGAAGGCCAGGACCGTGTTCTGGAACGGCCCGCTCGGCTTCTTCGAGAAGCCACCCTTCGACGCCGGCACGCGCGCGGTCGCGGAGATGCTGGCGCGCAGCACGGGCTACACCGTGGTGGGCGGCGGCGACTCACTCGCGGCGGTGCAGGCCGCCGGCGTGGCCGACCGGATCCGCCACCTGTCGACGGGCGGCGGCGCCTCGCTCGAGTTTCTCGAGGGCGCCGCCCTGCCCGGGGTCGAGGCGCTGCGGGTCCGGAATTGAGAACGCCGCTCGTCGTCGGCAACTGGAAGATGCACAAGACCGTCGCGGAGTCACTCGAGTTCGCGCGCGCGCTCGCGCCCGGGCTGGCGGGACTGCGCGAGGTCGAGATCGGGATCGCCCCGCCCTTCACCGCGCTGGCGCCGCTGCGCGACGCGCTCGCGGGCACACCGATCGCGCTGTGCGCGCAGAACGCCCACGCCGAGAAGCAGGGCGCGTTCACGGGCGAGGTGGCCGTGCCGATGCTGGCCGAGCTCGGCGTGCGCTACGTGATCGTGGGTCACTCCGAGCGCCGGCAGCTGTTCGGCGAGACCGACGAGATCGTCGCCCGGAAGCTGGCCGCGGTTCACGGCGCCGGGCTGCGCCCCATCCTGTGCGTAGGCGAGCTGCTGGCGGAGCGCGAGTCGGGCCGCACCTTCGACGTGCTGGCGCGCCAGCTCGCGGGCTCGCTCGCCGGCAGCGACCGCGCGCTCGCCCGGGCGCTGGTGATCGCCTACGAGCCGGTGTGGGCGATCGGAACCGGCCGCACCGCCACGCCGGCGATCGCCCAGGAGGCCCACGCCTTCATCCGGGTGCGGCTGGCGGACCGCTTCGGAGCCGAGGCCAGCGGCATCCGCGTCCAGTATGGGGGCTCGGTGAAGCCCGAGAACTGCGCGGAGCTCCTGGCGCAGCCCGACATCGACGGCGCGCTCGTGGGCGGCGCCAGTCTTGACCCCGAGGGCTTCTCTGCCATCATCCGCTCGCGAGCGCGCTAGCGCGGGGACCCCCGATGACCCTCTTCATCACCCTGATCTACTTCGTCGTCTGCTTGCTTTTGATCGTGCTCGTGCTGATGCAGCACGGAAAAGGCGCGGACATCGGCGTGTCGCTCGGCGGCGGCGCGAGTAACACGGTCTTCGGCGCGCGCGGCGCGGGCAGCTTCCTCACGCGAGTCACCACCGGCTCGGCGATCCTGTTCATGATCCTCGCCTTCGGTCTGGCGCGCTGCTCGACCGAGGCCGACCACAGCGACTTCCTGGCGCCCACCGGGCCGGCCGCGGAGAATCCGAAGCCGGCGACGCCGGCGATTCCGCCCGCCTCGACCAATCCGAGCGAGCCCGGCGAGGCACCCTCGGGCTTCGAGGCGGTCGAGCCGCCCAAGCCGTCGGCCGAGCCGTCCGCCCCGCCGGCTCCGCCACAGCCGCCACCCGCCAAGTAGCCGCACTCGGTCAGGGACTCCGGGAGCGGAAGACCGCGCCCGCGCGAGTTGAAAGCGGGCGTGCGCGCTCCTATAAACTCCGTCGCTTCGAAAGCCCAGGTGGTGAAATTGGTAGACACGCCAGGTTGAGGGCCTGGTCCCAGCAATGGGGTGCTGGTTCGAGTCCAGTCCTGGGCACTGACTGATCGCTTCGATTCGACCGCTGCGCATTGGGGGGGAGGATGCGGCTCACCGGGCCTTTCTTGGCCGGGCTTCTATCGGGAGTGTGCGCACTCGCGCTGGTCTGGACCGCGCGCGCGGACGTGCCGCCCGAGCTGGCGCAAGCCATGGAAGTGACTCGGGCCAAGTTTCCGAAGCTCGTCCACTGGAACGAGGCCGACAAGAACGACCAGTTCATGGTGGGCACGGACGACGCCGAGCTCGAGACGCTGAAGAAGCGCGTCGGCTCGGGTCCCTTCGACGAGTCGGTCGAGGCCGCGGTCTGGGTCGTGCTCGAAGGCTTCGCGCGGCAGCAGGGACCGGCGCAGACCTTCGGCCGCAACCTGACCAGCGAAATCGCGGGGCTCGCGGCCACCAGCGGCAACGCGCCGGCCCTGCAGGGCGTGGGTCGGGTGCTCGAGAAGTTCCTCGCCGACGAGAGTCACCCCTTCTCGATCCTGGCGCAGGGGCTGCTCGCCGAGAAGATCCGCTGCGGCGCGGCCTCGCTCGGCCTGAATGACTTCGTCGCGCAGATCACCAAGGAGACCAACCCCGACCGCGAGTACGGCTTCGCCTCGACCGATGGCACGGTCGCCGATCGCTTCGGCATCCACCCGCATGCCGACCTGTACAGCATCGCCGCCTCCGGGCCGCACGTGGTGGCGGTGGGTTACTTCGGCAGCGCACTCGTCTCGTCCGACGCGGGCGAGACCTGGAGCGCGCCCGCCACGGGCACCGACGAGCCGCTGTACGCGGTCGCGTTCGGGCCGGGCGACGAGGTCTGGGCGGCTGGCCGAGCGGGAGTCACCCTGCACTCGAAGGATGGCGGCCGCAGCTGGCTGCGCCGGCCCACGCCGTTCGCGCGCCACATCTTCGGCCTGTACGCGACCGAGAAGGATTCGGTGCTGGCGGTCGGCGACTACGGCCTGCAGCTCCGCACCACGGACGGCGGCGGGCGCTGGCTGTGCATCCCGCGCGCGCAGGACGTGATCCTCGGTCGGCTCGTCCGGGCCGGCGCCGCCGACGCGGTGGGCGTGGGCGAGTTCGGCACGATCGAGAGACTCAAGAACCTCGAGCCGCCCGGC
Source organism: Myxococcota bacterium (assembly GCA_035498875.1). Taxonomy (GTDB): domain Bacteria; phylum Myxococcota_A; class UBA9160; order SZUA-336; family SZUA-336; genus VGRW01. Next base: position 36,878 of record DATJZP010000041.1, on the reverse strand, counting down.
GCGCGCGGCGTGCTGAACGGCGTTCCCGAGGACACCTACGTCTACGACGCCTGGCTCGATGCCGACGGCAAGACCGGCGTGGCGGTCGGCCTGGCGGGCACGATCCTGCGCTCGAGTGACTCGGGCGCGACCTGGAGCCCGGTGAAGACGCAGTTCAGCCACGACCTGTTCGGCGTGGGCGGCTTCGGCAGCCACGTAGTGGTGAGCGGCGAGGCCGGGCTGCTCGCGTACTCGACCGACGGCGGACTCAGCTTTGCCGCGTCCGAGGCGCCGGCGCTGCCCGTGCCCCTCTTGGACGTGGAGTTCGGCGACGCCGACCACGCCTACGCAGTGGGGCCGCGCGGGCTGATCCTGCGCTCGACCGACGGCGGCGCTCACTTCTCGATCGTCCACAGCGGCATACCCACCGCCAAGAAGTCGGCCGAGGCCAAGCCTGACGCCGGGAGTCACTCATGAGCTGGGCCGAGCGCTTCTCTCGCTTCTTCGCGCGCCAGCGCAACGCCTTCGCGCTGGTGATCGCGCTGATCAGCGGGTTCTTCCTGTTCCAGATGCGCCACCTCGAGATCTACACGCAGTTCCTCGATCTCCTGCCGCGCAATCACCCGTTCATCCACACCTACGAGACCTATCGCGAGGTGTACGGCAACGCGAACACGGTCGTGGCCGCGATCGTGGTGCGCGACGGCGACATCTACCGGCCCGAGATCCTGCGCGCGATCCAGAAGCTCACGAGCGAGCTCGACTCTTCGGTCGTGCCGGCCGAGGTGAACGCGCACCCGGCGAGCTACTACGTGACTCCCAAGGGCATCGTCGCCTCGGCGGTCCACGCCCTGGTCACGTTCGCAGACCGGCTGTTCCATCCGAGCACGGCCGTCGAGGCCGATACCGGCGTCGACCACAACCTGGTCACCAGCCTCACCGACCGCACCGCGCGCGACGCGCGCGTGCAGCTCGACGGCACGCTGATCTCGCCGCAGATGGTCGAGCAGATTCCCGAGGACGAGGCCGGGCTGAACGCCTTGCGCGAGAAGGTCCGGCGCAATCCGTCGGTGTTCGGCGTGCTGGTGTCTCTCGACGAGAAGGCCGCGCTGGTGCGCGCGAGCTTCGTCGAGACCCGGCTCGACTACGGCGCGCTGTTCAAGCACCTGCAGCAGGCCAAGCGCGACGTCGAGAAGGAGTTCCCGGTCGAGGTGTACGTGACCGGCCAGCCGCTCCTGTTCGGCTGGGCGTACGCGTTCGCGACCGAGATCCTGCTGGTGTTCGCCTCGACCCTGGCCGTGTCGGTGCTCCTGCTCTGGGCCTACTTCCGGCGCTTCTACGGCGTGTTCCTGCCGATGTCCGGCGCGGCCGTGAACGTGATCTGGGGCCTCGGCTTCGCGGCCTGGTTCGGCTTCAACCTCGATCCGCTGGTGCTGGTGGTGCCCATGCTGATCACGGCGCGCGCGATCAGTCACTCGGTGCAGTTCGTCGAGCGCTTCTACGAGGAGTACGAGATCCTCGGCGACAAAAACGAGGCCTGCATCCGGTCGATGGCCGAGCTGCTCCTGCCGGGCACGCTCGCGATCCTGACCGACGTCTTCGGCCTGCTCACGATCGGGCTCGCGACCATCCCGCTGATGTCGAAGCTCGGCCTTTTGTGCGCGTTCTGGGCGACCTCGATCCTGGTGACCGAGATGCTCCTGAACCGGCTGTTGATCCTGTATCTGCCGGCGCCCCGCGAGCGCCTGCACCGGATCTCGCCGCTCACCGCGCGCGTCCTGGCCCGCGCCGCGAAGATCGTGGTCTCGCCCGCCGGAGCCACCGCCGTGGTCTCGCTGTTCGCGATCCAGACCGGGGTCTGCTTCTGGCTCGCGCTGGAAGTGCCGGTCGGCGACAACCGGCCCGGCACGCCCATCCTGTACCCGAACTCGGAGTTCAACGTCGCCGCGCGCGAGATCGCCAACCGCTTCTACGGCCTGGACGACCTGCTCGTGATCGCGCACTCGAACGCGCTCGGCCGCGTCTACGCCCCGGACTCGTTCAAGTTCATCGAGTCACTCCAGCGCGCGATGGAGACCGACGAGAACGCGGGCGGCAGTCTCTCGCTGGTCGACCTGCAGAAATCGACCAGCCGGCTGTTCCACAACGGCGACCCGCGCTGGGCGATGTGGATGCAGACCACGTCCGAGATCGCGGGCATCTCCTATCTGATGGAGACCAGCGTGCCGGCGCCCGGCATCCTCGATCCCTACCGTTCGCGCGACAGCGCCTCGCTGGCGGTGCGCATCTTCTACCGCGATCACCGCGCCGACACGGTCAGCGCCGCGATCGCGCGCCTGGAGGAGTTCACCCGGGAGGTCCGCCTCGACGGCAGCCTGGCGGTGCGGCTCGTGCCGGGCCAGCGCGCCTGGTGGCGGCGGCAGCGCTGGGTCGACGCCCTGCTCGGCCCTCCGCGCCCGACGCTCGAAGTCAGCGAGGCCAGCGGCCCCGGCGCCGCGCGCAAGCCCGTCGACATTCCCGCCGGACTGACTCACTACGAGACCCCCGACGGCTTCGGCCTCGACGTGCGGCACCCGAGCCTGCGGGCGCCCTACGAGCTTTGGATCAAGACACCGGGCCAGGACTACGCGCTGCAGCCCAGCGGCACTTGGCTGAAGGACGGCGTCGAGCTGCGCTGGGCGGCGGGCTCGATCGGCGTGCTCGCCGCGGCGAACCAGGAGATCGAGGTGAGTCACGGGCTGTCGCTCGCGATCGTGTTCGCGGCGACCTTCGGCGTGCTCCTGCTCTCCTACCGGTCGCTGATCCTGTCGCTGATCACGCTGGCGTCGCTGGCCAGCGGCTCACTCGCGGCCCTGGCCATGCAGTCGGTGCTGAACATCGGCATCGACGTGAACACGCTGCCGGTGCAGGCGATCGGCGTCGGCCTGGGCGTCGACTACGCGATCTATCTCGTCGATCGCATCATCCAGGAGCGCACGCGCATGCCGACGCGCGACGCGGCCATCCAGCACGCGATCCGCACCACCGGCATGGCGATCACGTTCACCGCCTCGACCCTGGTGGTCGGGATCGCGTTCTGGATCCCGATCTCGAGCCTGCGCTTCTCGGCGGAGATGAGTCTCCTGCTGTCGGTGCTGATGGTCGTGGACGCGCTGGGCGCGATCCTGCTCGTGCCCGCGATCATGCATCTCCTGCCGGCGAGGTTGCTCGGCCGGCTGGCGTGACTCGAGTCAGAGCGGCGTGAGCTTCTGGTAGACGCCGCGCCAGTAGACGAGCGGCTCCTGCTCCGCGTCGATCACGGCCGCTTCGACGGCGCCCAGGTAGACGATGTGGTCGCCGGCGTCGACCGCGTCGCGCACGCTGCAGTCGAGGCTGGCGAGCGCGCCCGGGATGCGCGGGCAGCCGGTCACGCCCATCTTGAAGTCGAGCCCGTCGAAGCGCACGGACTCGCGCTTCTTGTCGGCGAACAGGTTCGAGAGCGCGCTCTGCTCACGGCCCAGCACGTTCACGGTGAAGGCTCGCGACTGGCGGATCAGTCCGTTCGTGTTCGAGGCCTTGTCCGCGCAGACCAGCACCAGCGGCGGATCGAGACTCACCGAGTTGAACGCCGAAACGGTCATGCCCATGCGCTCGCCCGCGTGCTGCGAGGTCACGATCGTGACTCCGCTCGCCCAGCTCCCCAGCGAGCGCTTGAAGGTGTCGCGGTCTACGGGCATGGGACACTCACTGCACGGTGACTTTCAGCACGTCGCTGAACTTGATCCGGCCCGAGCTGCCGTCGAACTCGCCGCGCGGGCTCTTGCCATAGGCGGTGTCCACGGCGCCGTGCGCGGCCGAGATCTCGGTGCCGTAGAACATCACCGCGGCCAGCGGTACGGTGCCGGGCTGCGCGGGCGCGCGCAGCTTCCAGGTGACCTTGGTCGTCGACCATTTGCCCGCCGCGGGATCGGCGGCGATGCCACTGACGTTCACGTAGGTGATGCCCGGCGGCAGCGCGGGATTGCGGCCGTCGGTGAACTTGGTCTGGGGCTGGCCGTCGGGGCCGATCACCTTGGGCTTCTCGAGCACGAGCCAGCCGCGCGAAGTCGCGGGCGACGCCTGCCAGCGCTGGTTCGAGTCCACGAGCGCGAGCCCGAGCACCGGCGCCGAGCCGCCGCGCGTCTCGACGGTGACTTCGACCTCCTGACCCGCCTTCACCGTCGCCGGCGCGCTGATCTTCACGGTCGTGGCCGCGTCGATCTTCTGGATGCTCGCGAGCAGCTCGCCGCGCTCCGCCTCGGACAGCTTCGCGTAGGGCGAGCCGTCGCTCGGTGACTTGATCTTGGCCAGGTGCTTGTTGGCCGCGAGCTCCGCCGCCGCGCGCGTGGGCGGAACGCCCTCGAACTGGTCGTCGGAAGCCGAAGAGTGACAGCCCGCGCAGTACGGCGCGACGTCGGTCACGTACGAGGGCGTGCCGCCCGGATACGCGGAGGCCGTCGTCGCCAGCACTCCGGAAGCGATGAACGCGGCGAGTCTCTTCATGGCTATTGGAACTCCTCGTGGCAGTTTCGACAGCGTGCGACCAGCGGCTCGCGCGCCAGGAACGCGAGCTCGGGCGCGCGTCCGGTCGGGTGAGCTTCGTGGCACTGTACACAGTTCAGCGCGAAGTTGCGGAGGTTGTGGACCTCGATCGCGTGGAACGCGTCCTTGCGCTCGGGCCGGTACTTGGCGTGACACTGCACGCAGTCCTCGCGCCAGAGCGGGTGCGCCATCTCGCGCGGCTCGTCGAAGCGACCCAGCACGTACATGGCGGCGTCGCGCGCCGCCAAGAGCTTCACGCGCACCCGGTTCGGAAGGCTCGCCCCGCGGTGGCAGGTGATGCAGCGGAACTCGTGGTCGTGCGCGAAGTGAGCCGAGGCGAGATTCAGTGCCGGGTCGCTCTCGAACTCGCGCCGCTTCGCCGCGTGGAGGGGCGTCTGCGCGTCCAGGTGGCAGCTGGTGCAGAACGCGTCCTGCGACTCCAGCGCGTCGCTCGCCAGCCAGCCCAGCGGCGCGCACGCGAGCAGCGCCGAGAGCGCTATCCAACGACCGCGAGTCACTCCCGGTGGACGCGTCCTACTTCGGCGCGGTCATGGGAGCCATCGAGCCCGGCATTGCCGGCGGGGGAGCCGCCTTCCACACGTCGGCCTTCACCGAGATCGAGCCGCCGCTGATCACGAGCAGCGACCAGCCGCCGTCGATGACGTGCGCGTCGGTCAGATAGTCGCCGTCGTACTTCTGAAGCAGCTCGTTGATGGCGGCATCGATGGAGGGCTTGCCACCCAGCGGCAGGATCGTGATCCAGATCCGCCCGTCGGAGGCCGACGCCTGACTCGCGGCGCGCTCGTGCGGTGCCGAGAAGTCGGTCGTCTTGGTGGAGACGATCGTCAGGTTCGCGATGGTATCTGCGCAGCCAGTCAGAACGAGCGCCGAGAGGGCCAAGGCGCCGAGCGTGTACCGGGTTCTCATGGGCGGATCTCCTCACTGGCCCCCCGTTCGGCCATCGTACTCGCCGGCCTCTCGAGGCCGCAAGCGCACGAGCGCGAGGTCTCCGACGTTGGTTTCGGTCGGACCGGTCAGGTAGAGATCGCCGAGCGCCTCGAGCGCGGGGAACGAGTCGCTCCGCGCGAGCGCGCCGCGCAGGTCGAGCCCCAGTCTCTCGGCGCGCGCGCGCGTGCTCGAGTCACTGAACGCGCCGGCCGCCGGCGTGGCGCCGTCGCTGCCGTCGCTGCCCGCGCACAGCGCCTCGAACGGGAGCTCGTCGCCCAGCTCGAGCGCGAGCCGCAGCGCGAGCTCCTGGGCGCGCCCGCCGCGCCCCGAGCCGCGCACGCGCACGGTGGGCTCGCCGGCGGCGAGCAGGAGCCCGCAGTCACTCGCGGCGGCGCGCCGGAGCTCGGCCGCGAGCGCGCGCGCGACCGCCGCCACCTCGCCGTAGAGCCCGTCACGCAGCACGCGCGGGCGCAGGCCGCGCGCGCGGGCCGCCGCGGCCGCGGCGTCGAGCGCGCCGTCGAGCGAGGCGACGATCCGCGCCGAGACACTCGCGAGCCGCGCGTCGCCGGGCTTCAGGGTCTCTTCGATCTCACCGGCGACGCCGCGCTCCAGCCGCGCGCGCACGGGCGCGGGCACGGCGTTCCACAGCTCGTGCCGGCGCAGCACCGCACGCGCCTCGGAGAAGAGCGTGGGGTCGGCGCTCGCCGGCCCCGAGCCCAGGTCGTAGAGCGCGTCGCCACGCACGTCGGAGACCGCGAGCAGGTGCAGCGGGCGTCCGCGCGCCGCGCGCACCAGGCCTCCGCCCTTCACGCTCGAGAGGTGCCGGCGCACCGCGTTCAGCTCGTGGATGTCCGCGGGGCTCGTCAGCAAGAGCTCGTTCGTGCGGCGCTTGTCGTCCAGCGTGAGCCCCGGTGCCGGCGCACACCAGAGCGCCGAAGCGCCCCCGCTCAAGAGCACCAGGAGCTCTTCGCGCGGACCGAGTGACTCGGCCAGCGCCAGCGCCGCGCGCGCCGACAGCTCACTGCGCCAGTCCGGCAGCGGGTGACTCGCCTCGCCCACGCCCAGGGGCGGCAGCGGCCGGGCATGGCCGTCCTTGGTGGTGACGTGACCGCGCGCGATGCGCGGGCCGAGCACGCGCCGCGCGCTCTCGGCCATGGCGCAGGCGGCCTTGCCGCAGGCCAGGAGCACGAACGGGCCGGGGCCCGGCTCGCGTTCGCCGAGGGCGCGCTCGAGCGCGCGGCCGGCGTGAGCGGCGTCGAGCGCGGCGCGGTGCAGCACGCGCAGCTCCTCGCGCGCACTCACTCCGGGACGAACGGCTCGAGCACGATCTCGATCCGGCGGTTGCGCGCGCGCCCCTGGGCGTCGGCGTTGCTCGCGCGCGGCCGGTGGTCGCCGTAGCCGGTGGCGCCGAGCCGGTCTTCCGGCACGCCCGCACTGGCCAGGAACTTCGCGACCGCGATCGCGCGCGCCGCCGAGAAATCCCAGTTCGAGCGCCCCTTCGCCGGCGCATTGTCGGTGTGACCCTCGACCCGGATCTCGCTGTCGGCCTGGTCCTTCATGCCCGCCGCCACCTTCGCGAGCGCCTTCTTCCCGGCCGCCTTGAGCGCGGTGCCGCCGGGGTCGAACAACAGCTTCTCGGGCGCGCGCACCTCGATCCGGTCGTGGATCTGCTCGAGCTCGAGGTCGCCGCTCGCGAGCTCGGGCGCCAGTGACTCGTGCAGCGCCTGGTAGACGGCGGTCATCTTGTCGATCTGCTCTTCCTTGAGCATGCGGGCGACGCGCTCCTTCTCGAGCGCTTCGCTCAGCACGCCGACGCCGGCGCGCTCGGACTCGATCTGCTTCACCAGCTCGGACCGCTCGGCGTCCACCGCCTGCTTCTCCTGGAGCAGCTTCTCGCGGCCCTTGCTGGCGTCGAGCATGCCCTGCTTGCAGGCGATCAGATCCGCCGACAGCGCGCGCTGGCGCGCCACCTCGGCCTCCCAGCGGCCAGGGGTCTTACAGCCCGCCGCGCACAGCGCCGCGAAGCAAGCGAGCCAAAGTGCTCGCCTCAAACCAGGACGTCCCGCCCGAACGCGATCCGCGCCACTTGCTCGATCCTCTCCACCGGCTCGACCTTCAGGTCCGAGATCCGGTCCGCCGGGATCTCGACCAGGTCCTTCTCGTTGGCCGCGGGGATCAGCACGTGCGTCACCCCCGCGCGCCGCGCCGCGAGGATCTTCTCCTTGATCCCGCCCACCGGCAAGACCTTGCCGCGCAGCGTGATCTCGCCGGTCATCGCCAGGTCGGGCGGCACCGGCTTGTCGAGCAACAGACTGAGCAGCGCGGTCACGATCGCGATGCCCGCGCTCGGGCCGTCCTTCGGGATCGCGCCCGCGGGGATGTGGATGTGGATGTCGCTCTCCGCGAACAGCTTGGGGTCGAGACCGAGCTGGGGCGCGTGAGTGCGCACCAGCGAGACCGCGGTCATCGCCGACTCGCGCATCACGTCGCGGATCGAGCCGGTGATCTTCACCTCGCCCTTGCCGCGCATGCGCGTGGCCTCGATGAACAGGATCTCGCCACCGGCCTCGGTCACGGCCAGGCCGACCGAGACACCCGGGATCTGCACGCGACCGGCGACCTCGGGCTCGAAGTGCACCGGGCCGAGCAGCGCGTGCAGGTCGGCCACCTCGATGCGCTGCTTCTGGTCGTCGCCTTCCACCGCGCGCCGCGCCAGCTTGCGCGCGATCTGGCCCAGCTCGCGCTCCAGGTTGCGCAGCCCCGCTTCGCGCGTGTAGTTGCGGATCACCGCGCGCAGCGCGTCGTCGCTGATCTCGGGCGCGCGGTCACTGAGTCCGTGCTCGGTGAGTTGGCGCGGCAACAGGTGCCGGCGCGCGATCTCGAGCTTGTCCTCTTCGGTGTAGCCCGGCAGCTCGATCACCTCCATGCGGTCGCGCAGCGCCGGCGGGATGTTCTCGAGCAGGTTGGCGGTGGCGATGAACAGCACCTTCGACAGGTCGAACGGCACCTCGAGATAGTGGTCGCTGAAGGTCGAGTTCTGCTCGGGGTCGAGCACCTCGAGCAGCGCCGACGACGGATCGCCGCGGAAGTCGGAGCCGAGCTTGTCGATCTCGTCCAGGATGAACACCGGGTTGTTCGTGCCCGCGCGGCGCAGAGTCTGCAGGATGCGGCCGGGCAGCGAGCCCACGTAGGTGCGCCGGTGACCGCGGATCTCGGCCTCGTCGCGAACGCCGCCCAGCGACAGCCGCGAGTATTTCCGGCCCAGCGCGCGCGCGATCGAGCGTCCGAGCGAAGTCTTGCCGGTGCCCGGCGGACCCACGAAGCACAGGATCGGACCGCGCAGGTCCTTCTTCAGCTTCAGCACCGCGATGTACTCGAGGATGCGGTCTTTCACCTTCTCGATGTCGTAGTGGTCCTCGTTCAGGATCTCGCGCGCGCGGGCCACGTCGATGTGATCCTCGGTCGTGCTCGACCACGGCAGATCGGCGATCCACTCGAGATAGGTGCGGATCGTGCCGGCCTCCATCGCCCCCGGCGGCTGGGCCGCGAGTCTCTGCAGCTCGCGCTCGGCGAGCTGCATCACGGCCTCGGGCACGTGCGCCTCTTCGATGCGGCGGCGCAGGTCCTCGACCTGGTCGCTCGGCGACTCGTACTCGCCGAGCTGGCGCCGGATCGCGCGCGCCTGCTCGCGCAACACGTACTCGCGCTGGCTGCGCGACAGCTCTTCCTGCACCTGCGAGCGGATCTCCTGCTCGAGCGAGCGCACCTCTTGCTCGCGCGCGAGGTGCTCGGAGAGGCGCTCGAGGCGCTTCTGCACGTCGAGTGTCTCGAGCAGGTGCTGGCGCTCGTCGACCGAGAGCCCGAGGTTCGAGGCCACCACGTCCGCGAGCGCGGAGGAGTCGGTGAGCTGGGCGACCATGGTGCGCACGGGCTCGGACACGTTCTGCGAGCCCTCGGCGATGACCGCGAACTGGCGACTCACGTTGCGGTGCAGCGCCTCGAGCTCGAGGCCCGTGTGCGTGGTCTCTTCCAGCGGCCGGACGCGGCCGCGCAGATACGGCGTGGTCGAGGTCCAGCCCTCGATCGCCACGCGCCGCACGCCCTGCACCCACAGCCGCTGCGCGCCGTCCTCGCTCTTCGACATGCGCAGCACGCGCACCGCCGTGCCGACCGAGTACAGGTCGTCGGGACCGGGCTCGGTCTTCTCGGGATCGCGCGCGGCCACGGTCACGATCAGCCGGTCACTCGCCAGCGCGTCGTCGACCAGGCGCTTCGCGCGCTCGGTGGTCGCGACCATCGGCGCGACCAGGCTGGGGAAGAGCACCGTGTTGCGCAGTGGCAGCACCGGCAGCACGTCCGGCAGCGGCTCGTCGGGAGACACCTTCACCTGCTCGGGCGGGATCTCCTGCGCGTTCTCGTTCTGTTCCTCTTCCACCTCGGAGAGCTCTTCTTCGGTCATGGCGCCCGCACCGCGATCACGCGTGCGGATCTCTCCTTTCTGGGCAGCTCGATCGTGAGCACGCCGTTCTCGAGGCGCGCGCTCACGTGCTCGGGATCGTACTCGGCGCGCATGCGCAGCACGCGCTCGAACGGGCCCTGCGCGATCTCGATCAGGAGATGGCGCAGGGGCTCGCCGGGGCGAGTCAGCGCGCGGCGCCCCGTGATCTGCAGATACTCGCCGTCGACCACCACGCGCACGTCGTCACTGGAGACGCCCGCGAGCTCGACGCGCACGACGATCGCGCGCTCGGTCTCGTAGACGTCCAGCGGCGGGCGCCAGGCGTCGGCGGTGGGCAGGCGGACCGCGCCGGCCAGTGCCCGCTCGAAGGCACGATCCATCTGCTCTTCGAGCTCGGCCAGCTCGCGCGCGATCTTCCCGCGCTGCACCTGCATCGGCTGGTGACTCACTTCTCCTCGGTGAAGTCGGCGTCGACCACCTGCTCGCCGTTCTGCGCGCCGGGATTGGGAGTGCCGCCCGCGGCGCTCGGCCCGGCGTTGCCCGCGGCCTCGGCCTTGTACAGGGCCTCGGACACGGCGTGCAGCGCGCGCTCGAGCTCCTCGGCCCGCGACTTCAGCTCGCTGACCGGCGCGCTGGCGTTGCCGAGCGCGGTCTTCGCCGATGCGATCGCCGTCTCGAGCGGGTTCAGCGCTGCGACCGGGATCTTCTCCTTGTGCTCGCGCACCTGCTTCTCGGCCTCGTAGATGCGGCCGTCCAGCGCGTTGTGCAGATCGATCCGCTCGCGCCGCTGCTTGTCGTCGGCGGCGTGACTCTCGGCGTCGCGCACCATCTGCTCGATCGCGGACTTGTCGAGCCCGCTCGAGCCTTCGATGCGGATGGACTGGACCTTGTTGCTGGCCTTGTCCTTGGCCGAGACCGACAGGATGCCGTTGGCGTCGATGTCGAACGTGACCTCGACCTGCGGCGTGCCGCGCGGCGCCGGCGGGATGCCGTCCAGGATGAAGCGGCCCAGCGAGCGGTTGTCACTCGCCAGCTCGCGCTCGCCCTGCAGCACGTGGATCTCGACCTGCGGCTGATTGTCGGCCGCGGTGGAGAAGGTGTTGCTGCGCTTGGTCGGAATGGTGGTGTTGCGCTCGACCAGCTTCGTCATGACACCGCCCAGGGTCTCGATGCCCAGGGACAGCGGAGTCACGTCGAGCAGCAGGACGTCCTTCACCTCGCCGGTGAGTACGCCGGCCTGGATCGCCGCGCCGATCGCGACCACTTCGTCGGGGTTCACGCCGCGGTGCGGCTCCTTGCCGAAGAAGCTCTTCACCAGCTCCCCCACCTTGGGGATGCGGATCGAGCCGCCGACCAGCACGACCTCGTCGATGTCGCTCGGCGAGACACCCGCATCCTTGCAGGCCTTCCGCACCGGCTCGAGCGTGCGCTGGATCAAGTCGTCGATCAGCTGCTCGAACTTCGAGCGCGAGAGGCGCAGGTTCAGGTGCTTGGGACCGGAGGCGTCCGCCGTGATGTACGGCAGGTTGATCTCGGTCTCACTCACGGTGGAGAGCTCGATCTTCGCCTTCTCCGAGGCCTCCTTCAGGCGCTGCATCGCCATCGGGTCCTTGGTCAGATCGACGCCCTGGTCCTTCTTGAACTCCTCGACCAGGTAGCGCATCACGCGATCGTCGAAGTCGTCACCGCCGAGGTGAGTGTCTCCGTTGGTGGAGAGCACCTCGACCGTGTTGTCGCCGACCTCGAGCACGCTGATGTCGAACGTGCCGCCGCCCAGGTCGTAGACCGCGATCTTCTCGTCCTTCTTCTTGTCGAGCGAGTATGCGAGCGAGGCTGCCGTGGGCTCGTTCACGAGCCGCAGTACCTCGAGGCCCGCGATCGTGCCGGCATCCTTGGTCGCCTGGCGCTGGGCGTCGTTGAAGTAGGCGGGCACGGTGATGACCGCCTGCGTCACCGGCTGGCCGAGATAGGCCTCGGCGGCGACCTTGAGCTTCTGCAGGATCATCGCCGAGATCTCGGGCGCCGAGTAGGTCTTGCCCCCGGCCTCGACCGTGGCCAGGTCGTTCTTGCCGGGCACGACCTTGTAGGGCACGAGCTTCTGCTCGGAAGTCACTTCGCTCATGCGCCGCCCCATGAAGCGCTTGATCGAGTAGATCGTGTTGACCGGGTTGGTGATGGCCTGCCGCCGGGCGATCTGCCCGACCAGGCGCTGGCCGTCCTTGGTGAACGCGACCACCGAGGGGGTCGTGCGACCGCCTTCCTCGTTGGCGATCACCTTCGGCTCGCCGCCTTCCATCACCGCCACGACCGAGTTGGTCGTGCCCAGATCGATGCCGATCACGCGTCCCATCTTGTTCTCCTGTCTGCCACCGCCGCTCGGGCGGGGCGTTGAGTCGTCTTTCGGGGCCACCCTTTGCCAGGGAGGTCCGAAGTGCGCGGCAACGTAAGGGCCGCGAGTTGCCTGTCAAATCCGCCGGCTAGGATCTGGCCAGATCGATGAACGGGGCGGCGCGAACGCGGACGGTGAAGGTGCGCACCTCGTCCACGAAGCGGTCGTTCCAGTAGCTGCGGCCGAAGACCCGGACGAGGATGTGGTTGTCGCCCTCGCGCAGGCCGACGATCTCGCCCGCGGCGCCGTTCCGGCCGACGGTCAGCGAGTCGGTCACATCCTGGCCGTTCAGCGTGCACTCGAACGTCTCCACCGCCACCCGGTCGCGGTCGGTGAAGTCGACCTGCACGTCGACGGCGCCCACCGGCACCTCGCTGTGGTCCTCCGGATTCTCCACCCGCATCAGCGACGGCCCCACGTAGGCAAAACGCAGGAATTCGGGCCAGAACGCCCAGCCGGCGCCGGTTAGGACCGCGATCACGGCGAATAGCGATGCAAAGCGTTTCATCTACGCTCTTGGACGTCCTCTCGGCTCATGCCGACGGTCGGAGTTGCCGATCCATGATGCGCAACAAGCCCCGCCGACGGTCCAGTATGAGTCCTGGCGACGGTGCGTTGATACGCGTAGACTCCGCCGGAATTTCTTAGGTTTTTTCGCGGGCTTCGCCAGCGCAGAAGTCCAAGGCGGGGGCGGCGTGGAAGGCCGCGGGGGTCGAGTTTGCTTCTCCGTCACGGCATGCGCGCAGTACAGCTGGCGCTCGGGCTTGCCTGCCTGGGCGTCATCTACGCTGCCGTGGCGCCCATGGTCGGAGCCGCCGCGCTGCGCCCCGCTCACGTCCCGCCGATCGAGGCGCCCCCGCCGCGCGCCACCACCGCTGCGCAGTACGACGTGATCGCCGAGCGCAACCTCTTCCGCTCGCGCGTGACCGCCGAGGCGCCGACCGCCGAGGCTCTGAAGGAGAGTCAGCTCCATTTGAAGCTCTGCGGCACGTTCGCGTCCTCTACCGCGGAGCGCTCGGTGGCCTGCATCGATGACCAGACCGCGCAGAAACGCCGAGCGTACCGCGTGAACGAAGAGATCGCGGACGGGGTGAAGCTGATCTCGGTCGAGCGGCGGCGCGCGGTGATCGACAACCACGGCTCGCGAGAGCAGCTCAGCATGGAAGAGACGCAGGCCGCGGGAGCGATCCTGCCCGGCACTCCGCGCCCCGCCCCCGCCCAGCGGCCGGCCGCCACCCAGAAGCTCTCCGATCGGCTCAAGGACCTGAAGGAGCAGCAGCGCCTGAACGACGTCGTGCGGCCGAAGCTCCAGGACGTGCTCTCGAGCGCCCAGCTCGCTCCCGTCTACGACGACTCCGGCCAGTTCAACGGCGTGAAGCTCACCAACATCCGGCCCGGCGGCGCGTTCACCGGCATGGCCGAGAACTCGGTCTGCTTCGAGCTGAACGGCAACAAGCTGACCGGCGTGCAGCAGCTCCCGCAGGCGCTGCTCAGCATGGGCAACGGTGAGTCGTGCCTGAAATGCCGCCAGCCCGACGGCACGGAGACCACCCGATGCATCTAGGCCGAACGCGCCGCTGGCTCGCGTGGTGTTGCACCGCGGCGCTGGTCGCCGCGGCCGGCCAGTCACTCTCCCAGACGCCCGCGCCCCCGGCGGGCAGCGAGCCGATGGTCTCGCTCGACTTCCAGGACGCCGACATCACCGAGGTGATCAGCACGATCGCCAAGGCCACGGGCAAGAACTTCCTGTACGACGACCGCGTGCGCGGCCGAGTCACCGTGATCTCGCCCGAGCCCGTGACCGTCGAGGAAGCCTACCGCGTGTTCGAGTCGATCCTGGCGGTGAAGGGCTTCACCACCGTGCCCGCGCCCGGCGGCGTGATGAAGATCCTGCCGCTGCGCGACGCCAAGGAAAACCCGATCGACACGGTCACCGGCGAGAAGACCACCGAGAACCGCGACACCTTCATCACGCGGCTCCTGCCGCTGCACTACGTGAAGGCGGACGCGATCAGTGACACGCTGAAGCCGCTGGTCTCGAAAGAGGCCAGCGTGATCGCGTACGGCCCGACCAACACGCTGATCATCACGGACGCCGCCGCGAACATCCGCCGGCTGTCCGAGATCATCGACCAGATCGACGTCTCGACGTACCAGGAGCAGATCAAGCTGATCCCGATCCAGTACGCGGACGCGGCTCAGCTCACGCAGCAGCTGCAGCAGATCTTCACCGAAGACGCCGGCGGCGCAGGCGGCCAGGGCGGCGGGCGGCGCACGCGCGCGGTGGCGACGCAGCCGCAGAATCCGGGCGTGCCCGGCGTGCCGGGCACGGACACGGTGATCGGCTCGCAGGGCGAGCCGCGCTTCATCCCCGACCAGCGCACGAACTCGATCGTGGTGATCGCGACCAAGAGCGTGCTCCACGAGATCGAGCGCATCGTGACGCTGCTCGACTACAAGCGGAAGGGCGCGGGCCGCATCCACGTCTATCGGCTGAAGAACGCCGACGCCGACGAGATCGCGCAGACACTCTCGGCGCTCGCGACCGGCTCGCCGGGCGGCGGCGGCTTCCGCAGCTCGAGCGGCGGTGGACTGGGCGGCGGTCTCGGAGGCGGGCTCGGCGGCGGGCTGGGTGGCACGCAGCGCACCTCGCTCACCGGCCTGGGCGGCACCTCGCAGAGCCCGGCGGGCAGCGCGCTGGGCGGACTGGGCGGCGGCGGCGGCATCGGTGCCGGCTCGAGCGCGGTGGCCGAGCTCGGCGACGGCGTGCGAGTCACCGCGGACGCGCCGACCAACTCACTCATCATCGTCGCCAGCGCCGAGGCCTACGCGACGCTGGCCGAGGTGATCGACGCGCTCGACGTGCGCCGGCCGCAGGTCATGGTCGAGGCGCTGGTGATGGAGGTCCGGGCCAACCCGACCGAGGCGCTCGGCGGCGGCTGGATCTACAACCACAAGTTCAAGAACGGGAGCGTGATCGGCGTGGGCAGCGAGACGCCGACGGGAGACAGCGGCAGCGGGCTCACCGCCGCCACCGGCGCGGCGCTGGCCACCGGGAACTTCAGCCCGGGCCGATTCACTTCGGCGATCCTCGGCTCCACGTTCGACATCACCGATCCCAACGGCGTGGTTCACCACGTGCCGGTGATCCAAGCCCTGATCACGGCCACCGCGACGGACGACGACATCAACATCATCTCCGCGCCGAGCATCCTCACGGCCGACAAGAAGGAGGCCGAGATCGTCGTGGGCGACAACATCCCCGTGCCCACCTCGCGCTTGCAGGCCGCGACCACCACGGTCGACCCGAACAATCCTTTCCAGACCTCGCAGAACATCGCGCGCCAGGACGTCGGCGTGACCCTGCGCGTGACTCCGCAGATCAGCGAGGGCGATACCGTCCGGCTCAACGTCTACCAGGAAGTCAGCGCCGTCAGCGGGACCGCCGATCCCACGCTCGGGCCGACCACCTCCAACCGCAAGGTCGAGAACACGGTCTACGTGCGCGACGGTGAGTCGGTGATGATCGGCGGGATCCTGTCCGACTCACAGAGCCGCGGCACCAGCAAAGTGCCGTGGCTCGGCAACATCCCGATCCTGGGTTGGGCGTTCAAGAGCACGAACGACACCGGCTCGAAGATCAACCTGCTCGTGATCCTGACGCCGCGCATCGTGCGCGACCCGAAGGACCTCGAGCGACTCACGGTGGAGAACCGCGAGCGCTTCAAGTCGGAATCCGCGCCGGCGATCGACCTCACCGACGAAGAGAAGGAACAGCGGCGCAAGGCGCTCGAGGCGGGCATCCCCCTGCCCCTCGATCCCAACCCGGTCCGGCGCGAGCTCGAGCGCCACGACCTGCGCTACCCGGTCGAAGAGCTGCCCGCGCTGCGCGAGGACGCGCTCGACCGCGACCGCGACCGCCAGCAGCAGATCGAGAAGCTCAAGAAGAAAGAGGCCGGCGGGAACTATCTCGTGCAGGTGGCTCACTTCGGCTCGGCCGAAGAAGCCGTCGACCTGTTGCAGAAGCTGATGGCCGACGGCTACGACGGCAGCGTGTTCTCGCGCAGCGAGCAGGGACAGACGACTCACTGGGTGCAGCTCGGCCCGTACACCAGCGAGGTCACGGCCCAGGGCATTGCGCGCGACTTGATGGCGTCGCGCGGCTTGCAGGCGCTCGTGGTGGTGGAGCCCTAGCGTGGCCACGCCGCTCGAGCTGCGCAGCGCCCTGTTGAAGCACACCTCGCTCTCCGAGGAGGGCCTGCAGCAGGCGCTCAAGAAGCAGGAGCAGTCGGGCCGCCGGCTCACCGACCTTCTGCTCGAGGCCGAGCTCGTGCCCGAGGGCGAGCTGCTCGGCGCGCTCGGCGGCCTGTACGACATCCCCACGCGCGAGACGCTCTCGCCCGAGGAGATCGACGCCGAGCTCGCGACGCAGATTCCGATCGCGTTCGCGAAGCGCCACTACCTGCTGCCGATCCGCCGCGACGGCGCGCGGCTCGAGGTGGCGATCGCCGACCCGCTGCTCACCGACCCGCTCGACGACCTGCGCATGGTCTACGTGGGCGCGCGCTGCGAGCCGGTGCTGGTGACTCGCCGCGCGATCCTGAACTGCATCAATCACGTCTACGACTCGGCGTCTTCCGCCGAGGACGTGGCCGAGGAGTTCAACGAAACCGACCTCGAGGACATCGCGAGCGAGCTGATCTCGGAGCCGGAAGACCTGCTCGACTCGAGCGAGGAAGGCGCGCCGGTGATCCGGCTCGTCAACTCACTCCTGCAGCAGGCGGTGAAGGAGCGCGCGAGCGACATCCACATCGAACCGCAGGAGCGCGACCTGGTGGTGCGCTTCCGCGTCGACAACATCCTGCACGAGCCGATCCGCGCGCTGCCGCGGCGCATGCAGCAGGCGATCACGACGCGCATCAAGATCATGGGCCGGCTCGACATCGCCGAGAAGCGCCTGCCCCAGGACGGGCGCATCGTGCTCAAGATCGCGGGCCGCGACTACGACGTGCGCCTGTCGACGCTGCCGACTCAGTACGGCGAGCGCTGCGTGCTCCGGCTCCTGCCGCGCACGCAGGAGCTGCTCTCGATCGAGAAGATCGGACTCACTCCGCGCCACCAGGAGACGCTGCGCAAGCTGATCCGGCGCAGCAACGGCATCATCCTGGTGACCGGCCCCACCGGCTCGGGCAAGACCAACACGCTGTACGCGGCGCTCGCCGACATCAACAAGCCCGAGCACAACATCATGACGATCGAGGACCCGGTCGAGATCCGGCTGCCGGGCATCAGTCAGATCGAGGTGAAGTCGTCGATCGGACTCACCTTCGCCGCGGGCCTGCGCTCGATCCTGCGCCAGAACCCGAACGTGATCCTGGTCGGTGAGATCCGCGACCTGGAGACGGCCGAGGTCGCGATCCAGGCCAGCCTGACCGGCCACCTGGTGTTCTCGACCATCCACACCAACGAGTCCGCGGGCACGGTGACTCGCTTGATCGACATGGGCGTCGAGCCGTTCCTGATCTCGTCGTCACTGGTGGCAGCGGTCGCGCAGCGCCTGATCCGCGTCTTGTGCAAGCGCTGCCGCGAGGCATACACGCCGGGCGACGAGGAGCTGGCCGAGATCGGCCTGCGCCGCGCCGACCTGACGTCGCACACGGTCTACCGCGCCAAGGGCTGCGTGCACTGCAATCACACGGGCTATCACGGGCGCACCGGCATCTTCGAGATCTTGCTGATCGACGACGTGATCCGGCGCATGATCACCAAGGGTGTCGACTCGAAGCAGATCCAGGATCAGGGCGTGCGTCTGGGCATGCAGACCATGCGCATGCACGGCGCGCGCATGGTGCTCGACGGAAATACCTCGATCGCCGAGATCGTGCGCCAGACCGAGGAGGAGGCCGTCGCGGCGCTCGATCCGCAGGCGGCCTGAGTCAGTGCCGGTCTACCGCTACAAGGGTGTCGCCGCCGGCAACCGCTCCGTCGCTGCGACGATCGACGCCGACAGCCTGCGCACGGCGCGCGCCAAGCTGCGGGCCGACGGGATCTTCCCGACCGAGATCGTCGAGGGCAAGACGCGCGGCGAGGCGTCGGAGCTCCTGACCAAGCTGCAGCTCCCGCAGCTGCGGCGCGTGCCCGACCTCGACCTGGCGATGTTCTCGAACCAGCTCTCCACGCTGATCTCGGCCGGCGTGCCGCTGGTGCAGGCGCTGCAGGCACTCACCGAGCAGGTCGAGCGCGAGCGTTTCAAGAACGTGATCGGACGCGTGCGCGAGCTGGTGAACGAGGGCAGCTCGCTCGCCGAGGCGATGGGCGCGTTCCCCAACGTGTTCGACGAGCTGTACTGCTCGATGGTGCGCGCTGGTGAGTCGTCGGGCGCGCTCGCGCCGGTCCTCGAGCGGCTGGGCGAGTACGTGGAGAACCGCATGACGCTCCGCAACCAGCTGATCAACGCCATGATCTATCCGGTGCTCATGCTCGTGTTCAGCGGCGGCGTGGCGGGCGTGCTGCTGGTCAAGGTGATTCCCAACATCACCACCATGCTCCGCGACATGAAGCAGGAGCTGCCGCTCGCGACGCGCCTGGTGATCGCGCTCTCCGAAGTCGTCACTCACTACTGGTTCCCGGTGCTGGTCGCGGCGGTGCTCGCGGTCGTGGTCTGGAGCCGCGTCGTCGCCACCGAAGCCGGCCGGCTGCGCTGGGACGGCTTCACGCTGCGCCTGCCGATCTTCGGCAGGCTCATCCGCTACGTCGCGATCGCGCGTTTCGCGCGCACGCTGGCCACTCTGACCGCGGGCGGCGTCAGCATCGTGCCCGCGCTCGAGATCTCGAAGACCGTGGCCTCGAACGCGGTGATCGGCCGCGCCGTCGACGACGCCAAGGAAGCCATCACCCGCGGCTCCTCGATCGCGGGTACCATGCGCACGAGCGGCGAGTTCCCGCCGCTCGTCACGCACATGATCTCGGTGGGCGAGGCTTCCGGCGAGCTGCCTTCCATGCTCGGAAAGCTGGCAGACACCTACGACGACCAGGTGAGCAACGCGCTCTCGCGCATGCTGGCGCTGCTCGGTCCGATCCTGTTGATCTTCGTGGCGCTGGTGATCCTCTTGATCATCCTGTCCACGCTCTTGCCGCTCATGAACATGACCACCGCGCTGTGAGTCAGCGCGAGGAGACACCCCAGATGAACAAACGCGACGGCTTCACGCTGCTAGAGATCATGGTCGTGGTGCTGATCATCGGCATGCTGATGGCGCTGCTCGCGCCGCGGCTGTTCGGCCAGCTCACGCGCGCGAAGGGCGACATCGCCCGGATGCAGGTCACTCAGCTCTCGCAGTCACTCGAGCTGTACAAGCTCGACAACGGCAACTACCCGACCGCGGAGCAGGGCCTCGACGCGCTGGTGCACGAGCCCACCAGCGAGCCGCGCGCCAAGCGCTACCCGGCCGGCGGCTACGTGGCGCCGAAGGCGCTGGTCGACCCGTGGCAGAATCCGTATAAGTACGACCGCCCCGGCAAGAACAACCCCCAGAGCTACGACCTCTACTCCTACGGCGACGACGGCCAGCCCGGCGGCGAAGGCGACAACGCCGACATCGGCAACTGGGAGTCGTCGACGGCGCAGCGCTGAGTCGGTCACTCTGGAACAGCTACGTCTGCGGCAAATTTCACGACGAGCTGCGAGGTCAGAGCCGGGACAATCACTGCGAGGCATTCGCCATGAAGACCGCATCGCGCGACCGTGCTCCAGGCTTCACCCTGCTCGAGATCATGGTGGTGGTGCTGATCATCGGCATGCTGATGACGGTGCTCGTGCCGCGGCTGATCGGCTCCTTCATTCGGGTGAAGAGCGAGATCGCACGCATGGGAATCCGCCAGCTCGGACAGTCACTCGAGCTGTACAAGCTCGACGCGGGCAACTACCCGACCGGCGAGCAGGGCCTGGTGGCGCTGGTGCGCGCGCCCAGCAGCGAGCCACGACCGAAGTACTACCCCGAGGACGGCTACGTCGCGCCCGAGGCGCTGATCGACCCCTGGAAGGCGCCGTACAACTACGACCGGCCAGGGAGACTCCATCCGCGAACCTATGATCTCTACACCTATGGCGGCGACGGCCAGCCCGGCGGCGACGGCGAGAACGCCGACATCGGCAACTGGGAGTCGCCGGCTGCAGAGCCGTGATCGCGTGACTCGCATGAGCCGGCGCCGCGACGGCTTCACGCTGCTCGAGCTCATGATCGTGATCTTCCTGATCGTGTTGATCACGGGCGTGTTCGTGGGCTCGATCGGCACCGGCTTCGGCGTGCACATCCGGAACTCGGCGCGCAGCCTGGCCGCGGAGCTCGAGTACGTGTCGCAGCGCGCGGTCACGACGGGTCACACGCAGCGCTTCGTGATGGACCTCGATCACCAGGTGTTCCGGGTCGAGATGCAGGTGCCGCCGCCCGACGAGGTGGATCCCAACAACCTGCCCACTCACGCGGAAGGACTGTCGCTCGCGCCGCCGATCGACCAGCACCAGTTCGTGCCGGTCGACACCAGCCTGGGTCAGTGGCGCGCGCTCGACGACGCCGACGAAGTGACGATCCGCGAGGTCCGACTCGGCACCGAGAAGCGCAGCGAGGGCGTGGTCGCGGTCGGCTTCTCGATCGACGGCAGCACCGACCCGGCCGAGATCTGGCTGCGCGACAGCACCGGCTTCGACGTGCGCGTGCGGCTGGTGGCGTTCACGGGCGAGATCCACATCGAGGAGCCGCCGCGTGAACCATAAGTCCTCGAACCCGGGCTTCACGCTGATCGAGGTCCTGGCCGCGATCCTGATCGTGTCACTCGTCTTCGGGCTCCTGCTCGAGGCCGTGACTCGCAACCTGCGCGACCTTTCGCGCGCGCGCGCGGAGGCCCGTTCCGCGCAGCTCGCCGAGAACCGGCTGCGCGACCTGCGCGCCGACCTCGAGGTCGGCACCAAGGTCGAGGACGGGATCAAGGAGGGCGTGTTCGATGCGCCCGACGACGACCTGCACTGGCGCATCACGATCCTGCCGCAGAAGCTCTTGCTGCCGGTGGACTACCGCGGCCAGCTGCCGCCCTCCCCGCTCTTCCAGGTGCCCGACGGCGCCCACATGCCGGTGCCGGCCACGCCCCCGCAGCCCGGCCCGCCCCAGCCGGGCCTCGCCGATCCGAACGAGCCGCCGCTGCGGCTGGTCGAGGTGCGCGTGTTCAGCGCCGACCAGGATCCGGAGAGCGTCGACCCGTTCGTCGTGCTGCTCACCACGCCGGCCGAGCAGACGCCGCAGGGAGCGACCCCGGGTCAGCCGGGTCAGCCCGGAGCGCCGGGTACGCCGAGTCAGAACCCGGCCTCGACCCCGAGTCCGCAAGGCATGGGCACGATGGGAGGCCTGCGATGACTCCCGCTCGCGCCGACGGCTTCACGCTGCTCGAGATCCTGGTCTCGGTCGTGATCATGGCGATGGTCCTGACCTTCGCCTTCGAGGCGTACCAGGGCATCGAACACTCGTACCAGCGCGTGGGTCAGTCACCCAGCCGCGACCGCGCCGCGCGCACCGTCATGGACCGGGTCGAGCGCGAGCTCGTGGGCAGCATCTTGATCCAGCGCGAGGATGGCTCGGATCCGCTGCTCCAGCCCTACTTCTTCTTCGGCGCCACCAAGGAATATTCGGACTCCGAGGGCGACACGCTGCGCTTCGTGACTCGCACGCCGATCCGTGCGCCCGGCGACCCGCCGCTCGCTTTCGAGGTCATCACCTACGGCGCGGTTCCCTCGCAGACGGGGCCGGGGCTCGCGCTGATCCGGCAGGCGGAGCCGCTCACCAGCCAGCTCGTGAGAGACGTCAGCTGGCAGTCACCCGACGTCGTCGCCGACAACGTTGCGCTGTTCCTGCTCCGCTACGAAGGCGACAACTTGCAGCCGACCGAGGGCTGGGACTCGACCGGCGCGGCGCAGCTCGACCAGCTGCCCGCCTCGGTCGTGCTCACCGTGTCGCTCTGGGAGCACGACGACGCGGGCAAGAGCATCCAGGGGCCGGAGTTCACGCGCACGATCGACCTGCCGGTGCGGCCGTTCAAGCTGACTCCGCCGAAGGGGGCGGGTCAGCAAGCGAGCTGCGGCCAGGGCATGACCGTGCAGCAGTGCCTCGACCAGTTCGCGTCGGCGATGGAACAGGCCAGCCCCTCGCTCGTGTCCGCGATCAAGGACGCCACCGGCCAGGTCTCGGACGCGTGCTGGAACCCCGAGCAGCCCTCGGCCAACTTGCAGCGCCTGAAGGTGCTGATGGGCGGGCTGCCCGGCTTCGACGCGGGTGAGTGCAAGTGACTCCCAGAGCGTCGCCGCCGCAGCCGCGCGAGGGCGAGGAGGGCATCGTCCTCCTGTTGGTGCTGGTGCTCGTGGTGGTGGCGATCTCGACCGCCTACGCCATGAGCAAGACCTCGCTGATCGAGATCCTGTCGACGCGCCAGCAGGCCCAGTACTCGCGCGCCGACCTGCTCGCGCGCTCGGGGGTGAACCTGGCCGAGCGGCTGCTGCAAGACGACTTGAGCTCGGGCAGCGACATCAACAAGCAGGTCGAGTCGCCGCTCGACGGCTGGGCGGTGGTGTCGCGCCAGGACATCGAGCTGCCCGGCGGAGCGATCCTGCGCGTGCGCGTGCGCGACGCCGGCAACAAGATCGACTTCAATTCGCTGATCGACGCCGACGGCAAGCGCATCGGCGACTCCAGCAAGAACTTCCTGAAGGCGTTCTTCGCGCACCTGCGAGACACCGCGCCCGAGCTCAAGGGCACGAGCAAGCTCGAGGACCAGGACATCGACGACTTGTCCGACGCCCTGCTCGACTGGATCGACAAGGACGACGAGACGCGCCTGGGCACGCCTGAGCACGAGTACTACGTCGAGATGAAGCACACCAAGTCGGCGCCGCTGAATCGCCCCGTCTTCTCACTCGACGAGCTCTCCGGCGTGCCCGGGCTCGATCCCTTGCTGCTCGAAGCGCTCAAAGCCTACTTTACGCCTTACCCGATGTTCCCAGGGGCCGATGGGGGAGGCGTGAACCTGAACACGGCGCCAGCTCACGTGCTGGGCGCGATCTATCACGGCGTAGGCGAGGAGTTTCGGCTCGTCGACCAGCGCGACGTGTTCGAGCTGCTCAAGGCACGCAACGAGGGTCGTGTCTTCTGCCCCCAGGCCGGAGAGGATCCGTGCACCGATCCGCTCGAGCTGCTCGGCATCGCCGCCGGTGAGACGGTCTTTCCACCGCTCACCTACCTGAGCCGGGTCTTCGCGATCGACGTCGAGGCGACCGTCGGCGAGACGCGCGCCTGCGTGCACGCGGTGGTCGACCGCGGCGACGGCGAGATGAAGACGCTCTTCTACGAGCTGGGCTGCAGCTGATGTTCGAGCGCAGCGTGGTCGGGCTCGACATCGGCAGCTGGTCGCTGAAGCTCGCCGAGCTCTCCGCGGGGCTGCGCGGCGCCAAGCTCGTGCGCTTCGCCGAGCTGCCCCTGCCGCAGGGCGCGCCCTCCGAGGAGGTCGAGGCCACGATCCAGCTCTGGCTGCAGGGGCGGGGTCACACGCCCGAGATCTTTGTGACTGCGCTCTCGACCGAGCGACTCACCCAGCGCCACCTGCGCTTCCCGTTCGCGGGCCCCAAGCGCGTCTCGGCGGCGATCGCCTACGAGATCGACGAAGAGCTGCCGGTGCCACTGACGAGCGTGATCGTCGGCCACGAGCAGGTGTTGACCCGCCCCGACCAGACCGATGTGCTGGTGACCCTGGCCGCGCGCTCCGACATCGAGCAGCACCTGGCCTCGTGCCGGCGCATGGAGATCGAGCCGCGGATCGTCGAGAGCGAGGGTGCCTCGCTCGCCAACCTGATCGGCTATCTCGGCCTGTCGGACGTTCCCCGCCTGGTGCTCGACGTCGGACACACGAAGACCAACCTGTGTCTCCTGGTCGACGGCCGGCCGATCGGGCTGCGCCGGATCGAGATCGCCGGCAAGCACCTGACTCACGCCCTGGCCTACGACCTGTCGCTCTCGCCCGAGGCGGCCGAGGAGCGCAAGCTCGCCGAAGGCGTGTTCGAGCGCGGCAGCACCAAGCCCGTCTCGAACGGCGTCCGCGACCTCTTGCAGCAGCTGGTGCGCGAGACGATCCGCTCCGTGCAGTCGATCGCGGGTGACCCGCTCGACCCGGTCTCGCCGACGGAGATCCTGTTGGTGGGCGGCTCGGCGCGGCTGCCCGGCCTGGCGCGCTTCCTGGAAGAGCGCACGGGCTTGAGCACGCGAGTCCTGGAAGTCACTCGCGAGGGCGACGGCGCCGAAGAGCTGGCCCAGGCCGGTCCGGCGGTGTTCGCCCAAGCGGCCGCGCTGGCGCTGCGCGGCGCCTCCACCGAGCGCGTCACGCAGACCGATTTCCGCCAGGCCGAGCTGGCCTACGCGCCCGACCTCACGGGCCTGCGGCCGCAGCTCCAGGTCACGGTCGGGCTGTTCGCGCTGTTCCTCGTGCTGTGGACCGCGAGCGCCGGCGCGCGCGCCTGGTTCGCGGGTCACCGCATCGACCAGCTGCGCGGCGAGGTCGCCTCGATCCTGAAGCAGACCTTCCCGGACGCCGAGCCCGGCGCCGACCCGATCAAGGTGTTCGAGACGCGCGCCGCCGAGACGCGCGCGCTGGCCGCGCACCTGGGAGTCACCGGCAAGGGTCTGTCGGTGCTCGAGATCCTGAGGCAGATCTCGGCGCTCACGCCGCAGTCGCTCGACGTCTCGATCGACGAGCTCTCGATCGAGCGCCAGAGCATCACCGCGCGCGGCCACGCCGCCGACTTCGTCTCCGCCGACCAGCTGAAGGCGGAGCTGTCCAAGTTCGAAGGCTTCCGGCGCGTGCTGGTGACCGACGTGAAGACCGACCCGCGCCGCGGCGGCAAGACCTTCACGGTCTCGATCCGGCTCTCGGACGAGGAGGGCTCGTGAACGCGCTGCTCGCCGCCGTCCGCCGCTACCTCGCCGAGCGTTCGCCGCGCGAGCGCTGGCTGCTGGTCGCCGGCGGCTGCGTGGCGGCGCTCCTGTTCGTGTACGAGGTGTTCGTGTCTCCGCTGTCGGCGCGCGCGGCCGCGACCAACGCGCGCACCACCGAGCTCGACGGCCAGGTGACTCGCGCGCTGCAGCTCGCGGCCGAGATGCGCGGCCTGCAGGGCGAGCTCGCCGACGTGGAGAGCCGCATCCAGCCCGGCGCCAAGACCAATCTGATCGCGGTGCTCTCGACCCTGGCCCAGGACGCGAAGATCTCGCAGGAGCAGCTCGAGTCGATCGAGCCCAAGCAGCCCAGCAGCAACGCCCAGTATCCCGAGACGCGCGCCGAGGTCCGGCTGAAGGGGGCGTCGCTCGAGCAAGCGGTCGACTTCCTGTACCGGATCGAGACCTCGAGCTCGCACCTGATCGTGCGCTCGCTGAAGATGCGCACGCGCGGCGACGCGGCGGGCAACCCGGTGCTCGACGTCAGCTTCTCGGTCTCGAGCTTCGAGCGCGCGTGAACCGGCGCTGGCTCCGCGGACTGTTGATCCTGGGGGCGCTCGCGCTGCTCGGGGTGTGGCTCGCGCCGTGGCTGATGCTGCGCTTCGCGCTGCCGGGCATGGCCGAGCGCGCCGGTGGCACGATCGAGGTCAGCGGGGCGCTGCCCGCCCTGCCCTTCGGCATGCAAGCGAGTCACTTGAAGATCAGCCGCGACGGCCGCGTGCTCGACATCGACGACTTCCGGGCGGTGCTCTTGCCGTCGGGCCCGCGGCTCGACGCGCGCATCGCCGACGGCACGCTGCTCGTGCGCGGCGACGACGCGCAGCTCAAGGACGGCTTCGTGCGGCTCGACGGCATCTCGCTCGAGTCACTGGCGGTGCTCTCGACCGAGCCGATGGGCGTCAAGGGCCGCTGCGACGGCGTCTGGCACTTCGGGCGCGACACCCGCTTCGAGGGCACCGTGACTCGGGGCGCCTTCGTGGCGCAGCAGCCGGCGCCGATCCAGGTGCCGTTCGAGCAGCTCGTGGTGTCCGCCGCGCGCGATCCCGACGCCGGTGACTGGCAGCTGAAGACGTTCGACATCCAGGGGCCCCAGATCACGGGCCACGCCGCGGGCAAGATCGGCGCCGACGGCAAGCTGGCCATCGACATCGACATCCGCGACCTGCAGGAGCCGCTGCGTGGCTTCCTGGCGATGTCGCACGTTCCGACCGAGCCACTGCCGCTCGCGCTCGCGCTGCGCGGCACGACCGCCCTGCCCCAGCTCGTGAGCCGGACTGAGACGGCGCCGCCCCCCGAGCGCTAGAGTCCGCCCGTGGACTCCATGTGGGGCATGAAATTGCCGGACGTCGAGCGCTGGTCTCCCCAAGTCGTGGTCGTGCGAGGCCAGAATCCCGGCCCGTTCACCGGCCCCGGCACCAACACCTATCTCGTGGGTCGGGGCGCGCGCCCGTTCCTGATCGACACCGGCGCAGGCGTGCCCAGCTATCTGCCGCTGCTGGAGCAGGCGCTGGAGCAGGAACACGGCCCCGATGGCCCCGGCGAGCTCTTGATCACGCACGTGCACGGCGACCACATCGGGGGCGCCGCCGGCGTGCTCGAGCGCTTCGGCGCGCGTCCGGTCGCCAAGCACCCGTGGCCCGGACGGGACGAGAAGTACGAGCTCGAGCTCACGCCGATCCGCCCCGGCGACGTGTTCCGGGGCGCGGGAGTCACCCTGCGCGCGATCCACACTCCGGGACACGCCCTGGACCACATCTGCTTCTATCTCGAGGAGGAGCGCGCGCTCTTCACGGGCGACGTGGTGCTGGGTGCGGGCACCACCGTGATCCCGCTCGACGGCGGCGACATGGCCGACTACCTGGCGTCGCTCGAGCAGATGCTCGAGCTGCCGCTCGAGCGCATCTATCCCGGTCACGGGCCGCTCGTCTCCGATCCGCGCGCGAAGCTCACGGAGTATCTCGAGCACCGCCGCGAGCGCGAGCGCCAGATCGTGGCGGCGGTGCGCGGCGGCGCCACCACCGTGATGGGCATGGTCGAGCGCATCTACGTCGACACGCCGCGCGCGCTCTGGCCGGCCGCCGGTCAGTCCGTGCTCTCGCACTTGCTGAAGCTCGAGCGCGAGCGCCGCGCCGTGCGCAGCCGCGACGCCGCCGGCGAGGAGCACTGGGCGCTCGCGTGAGTGACTCCGGCGACGCGGGCGCGCTGCTCGAGCGGCTGGCGTCCGAGGACCGCGCCGAGCAGCGCCGCGCCTGCGACGAAGCTGCCCAGCGCATCGCGCGCGAGCCGGCGTTGCGCGACGCGCTGCGCGAGCGGTTGCGCGACCCCCGGCCCATGGTCCGCTTCGCGGCGGCGTTCGTGCTCTTCCACGCCGAGCGGCCGAGCCTGCGGCTCTTGCCGGCGCTGCTCGAGTCGCTCGAGCTCGGCGACGGCGACGCGCGCTGGCAGGCCGCGCAGATGCTGGCCGTGCTGGGCCGCATGCACGGCGAAGTGCTCCCGGTGCTGCTGGCCGAGGCGCGCGCCGCGGGCGTGCCGCTGCGCCGGCGCATGGCGCTCTACGCGCTGCGCGAGCTGGCGCCCGAGCAGACGGAGACGGCGCAGGTGTTTCTCGCGGCGCTAGACGACCTGGACGGCCACGTGCGGCGCGCCGCGCTGTCTTGCTTCGCCAAGCTCTCCGACCCGCCGCGCGCGCTCGCCGAACGCGCGCTCGCGCTGGCGCGCGGCTCCGATCCCGACCCGCGCATGGCGCGCATTGCCGCGGTGATCTTGCCCGACCTGGTGCGCTTTCATCCCGAGCTGCGGCTCGAAGTCGGCGCACTGCTCGACTCACTCGAGCATGCCGACGACCCATCGCTGGCGCGCGCCGCGCTCGCGGCGCGACAGCGGCTGGCCGCGCCCGCTCCCGCGTCATGAGGGCGCTCGTGCTGGCCTCGACCTCGCCGCGCCGGCGGGAGCTGCTGCGCGAGGCGGGCCTGCGCTTCCAGGTGCTGTCTCCCGACGTCGACGAGTCGGCGCTCGCCGCGGAGCCGCCCGAAGACACGGCGCGCCGGCTGGCGCTGGCCAAGGCCAGCGCCGTGTTGCCGCAGGTGGCGCGCGAGACCTGCATCCTGGGCGCGGACACGATCGTGGTGATCGACGGCGCGCAGCTCGGCAAGCCGCGCGACGCCGACGAGGCGGTCGAGATGCTGCTGCGGCTCGCGGGCCGCACGCACCGCGTGCTGACGGGCTTCGCGCTGCTCGTGCCGGCGCTCGGCGTGCGCGAGAGCGGCGTGGTCGAGAGCTTCGTGCGCATGCACCCGATCGAGCGAGTCACGGCGGAGAAGTACGCCGCCTCGGGCGAGCCGCTCGACAAGGCCGGCGCCTACGCCGCCCAGGGCGAGGGCGCGCGCTTCATCGCCGAGATCCGGGGCTCGCGTGCCAACGTGATCGGGCTGCCGGTCGAAGAGCTCGGGCCTCGGCTGGCGCGGCTCGGAGTCACGAAGCATGAGTGAGCTGGCGGCGCGCCTGGCCGAGCTTCGCGGGCGCATCGCGGAGAGCGCCCGCGGCGCCGGCCGCGACCCGGCGGACGTGGCGCTCGTGGCGGTCACGAAGACCGTCGCGCTCGAGCGCGTGCGCGAGGCGATCGCGCTCGGGCTGCGCCGCTTCGGCGAGAACCGCGTCCAAGAGGCGGAGTCGAAGATCGAAGCGCTGGCGCAGACTTCGCGGGATCCCCTCGAGTGGCACCTGATCGGCAGCCTGCAGCGCAACAAGGTCCGCCGCGCGGTCGCGCTGTGCGACGTGATCCAGTCGGTCGACCGCCCCGAGCTGATCGAGTCACTCGCGCGCGAGGCCGCGGCCCAGGGCCGGCGACCCGGCATCTTCCTGCAGGTGAACATCGATGCCGAGCCGCAGAAGGGCGGCTGCGCGCCGGACGCGCTGGCCGAGCTGGCGCGGCAGGTCGAGGCCGCGCCACAGCTCCGGTTGCTGGGCCTGATGGCGATCCCGCGGGCGTGCGAGCACCCCGAAGAGGTGCGACCCTCGTTCGCGCGCCTGCGCGGCCTGCTCGCGG
This sequence comes from Myxococcota bacterium, assembly GCA_035498875.1. Lineage (GTDB taxonomy): Bacteria > Myxococcota_A > UBA9160 > SZUA-336 > SZUA-336 > VGRW01. The sequence continues at coordinate 7,476 of DATJZP010000041.1, read as the reverse complement.
AGCTGAACCGTGCGCGCGGCGAGCGGGCGCCGCTGCGCGAGCTGTCGATCGGCATGTCGAGTGACTTCGAGGTCGCCGTGCAGGAGGGCGCTACCTGCGTGCGCGTGGGCACGGCGCTGTTCGGAGAGAGGGAGAAGCCGTGATCGGATTGCCGAAGTCGGTCGGGACGATCGGCGCGGGAAACATGGCCGAGGCGATCCTGCGCGGCCTCTTGCGCGCGGGTCTCTCGGCCGACCAGCTCTCGGCCTCCGACGTGAGCGCCGAGCGCCGGCGCCTGCTGCGCGAGGAGCTCGGGATCCACACCAGCGAGAGCAACGCCGAGGTCGCGCAGCGCTCCGAGGTCGTGGTGCTGGCGGTGAAGCCGCAGCAGCTCGAGGCGGCGTGTCACTCGCTGCCGCACGACGGCGGCCCGCTCTATCTCTCGATCGTGGCCGGTGCCACGAGCGCCGGGCTGCGCCGGCTCTTGGGCGCGGGCGCGCGGATCGTGCGCACGATGCCGAACACCCCGGCGCTGGTGGGCGCAGGAGTCACCGCCGTCGCCAGCGACGGCGGCGCCGAGCCGGCGGACGTGGAGCGCGCGAGCGCCATCCTGCGCGCCGTCGGCAGCGTGGTCCAGGTGCCCGAGTCGGCGCTCGACGCCGTGACCGGCCTGTCCGGATCCGGCCCGGCGTACGTGTTCCTGGTGATCGAGGCACTCACGGAGGCGGGCGTGCGCGAAGGGCTCACCTCGGAGACCGCGCGCGCGCTGGCGCTCGAGACCGTCTACGGCGCCGCGCGGCTCGCGCGCGAGACCGGCGAGCACCCGGCGATCCTGCGCGAGCGCGTGACTTCGCCAGGTGGCACCACCAGCGCCGGCCTGGCCGCGCTCGAGGCCGGCGGCTTCCGCGCCACGCTCCAGGCCGCCGTGCGCGCCGCGACCCAGCGCTCGAAAGAGCTGGGCAAGACCTAGAACGATCTCAAGCGACCCCGGCTTCCGGCCGATTCTGCGGGTTGGAGATGCGCCTCACCCCGCTCGAGATCCGGCAGCACAAGTTCGGCTCGCAGATGCGCGGGTTCGACCGCGACGAAGTGAGCGCGTTTCTCGACACCGTCGTCGCCGACTTCGAGGACGTGGTGCGTGAGAACGCCCAGCTGCGCCGCGAGGCCGAGCGCTTGGCGCGCGAGCTCGACGCCTACCGCGCCCGCGAGAAGACGATCCAGGACACCCTGACCACCGCGCAGACCCTGGTCGAGCAGCTCAAGCGCACGGCGATCAAGGAGAGCGAGTCGATCGTGATCGACGCCGAGCTCCGCGCCGAGAAACTCCTGGCCGAGGCTCGCGAGCAGCGCGCCACGCTCGCGAACGAGATCCGCGAGCAGAAGCACCTGCGCCAGCGCCTCGAAGCCGACCTGCGCCGCACGCTCGAGAGCTACGGCAAGCTGATCGACGCCCTGGCGACGGCGGAACATCCCGAAGAATGACGGCAGCCGGTCATTCGTTTGACCGGTCCCCCTGCCTGCCCTAGAGTGCGGCCCGCTCCCGGATTCCCCAGGAGATCCGTGTAGATGCCGACTTACGAGTACGAGTGCACGAACGGCCACCACTTCGAGGTCGAGCAATCGATCAAGGACGCCCCCTTGAAGCGGTGCAAGGTCTGCCGCGCCAAGGTCCAGCGGCTGATCTCGGCCAGCAACTTCATCCTGAAGGGCAGCGGCTGGTACGCCGACGGCTACGGCTCGAGCAAGAAGTCGAGCTCGACTGAGTCGTCGTCCGAGTCGAAATCGGAAGCCAAGTCCGAGAGCAAGTCGGAGTCGAAGTCCGACTCGAAGCCCGCCAAGAGCGACGGGAAGTCGAAGGCGGCGGCGGGGTCGTGACCGAGATCACGAGCGGCAAGAATCTCTCGGAAGAGATCCTTGGCGACGTGCGCAAGCGCGTCTCGCAGTACGTCGCCGGCAAGCCGTGTCTGTGCGTGGTGCTGGTCGGCGACGACCCGGCCTCGCAGGTCTACGTGCGGATCAAGGACAAGGCCGCGCGCCAGGTCGGCATCGAGTCACGCCAGATCCGCCTGCCCGAGACCACGAGCGAGGCCGAGCTGTTGCGCGTGATCGAGGACCTGAACCGCGATCCCGGCGTGCACGGCGTGCTGGTGCAGCTGCCGCTGCCCAAGGGCATCGACCCCGGGCGCGTCGCCTACGCGCTCGACCCCGCGAAAGACGTCGACGGGCTCCACCCGGTGAGCGCGGGCCGGCTGCTCGCGAACCAGCCCGGCTTCGCGCCCTGCACGCCGCTCGGCTGCATCTACATTCTGGATCACCACAAGGTTCCGATCGCGGGCGCGAACGCGGTGGTGATCGGGCGCAGCGAGATCGTGGGCAAGCCCGTCTCACTCCTGCTCCTGCACCGCAACGCCACGGTCACAATCTGTCACTCGAAGACCCGCGACCTGCCCGAGATCGTGCGCCGGGCCGACATCCTGGTGGCCGCGCTCGGCAAGCCGCGCTTCGTACAGGGCGACTGGATCAAGCCCGGCGCAGCCGTGATCGACGTGGGCATGAATCGGATCGACGGGAAACTGATCGGCGACGTAGACTTCGCGGCAGCGAACGGGCGCGCCGGAGTGCTCACGCCCGTGCCTGGGGGGGTGGGCTTGCTGACCGTCGCGATGCTGCTGCGCAACACGCTGCAGGCCTTCGAGGCGCAGACCGCCCCGAAGCCGCCGTGACTGACTCGGGCGCGCCGCTCGCCCGCACGCCGCTCTGGTCGCGCCACCACGACGCGGGCGCCAAGCTCGTCCCGTTCGCGGGCTGGGAGATGCCGGTCAGCTACACCGGGATCCTCGAGGAGCACCGCGCCGTGCGCACGCGCGCGGGCCTGTTCGACGTCTCGCACATGGGCGAGCTCCGGCTGCGCGGCCCGGGCGCGCTCGAGCTGGCCCAGAGGCTCTTCACCAACGACGTGGCCAGCGCCGAGCCGGGGCGCGTGCGCTATGGGCTGTTGTGTCTCGAGAGCGGTGGCGCGGTCGACGACGTGACTCTCTACCGCACCGGGCCCGGCGAGGTGCTGTTCTGCGTGAACGCAGCGAACGCCGCGGCCGACCGCGACTGGATGCACGAGATCCGGGCCCGCACCCGCAGCCGAGCCGAGATCGTCGACGAGAGCGAGGCGACCGCGCTGCTGGCGCTGCAGGGTCCGCGCGCGCTCGGCATCGTCGCCAAGCTGACTCCCCCGGGCTTCGTGCGGCCCCGTATCTGGCACTTCTCGGAGACGCGCCTGGGCGACTTGCCCGTGATGCTCTCGCGAACCGGCTACACCGGTGAGGACGGTTACGAGATCTTCATCGATGGCGCGCGCGCCGGGGCGCTCTGGGACCTGTTGCGCGAGGCCGGCGGCGCCGACCTGACTCCCGCGGGCCTGGGCGCGCGCGATACGCTGCGCACCGAGGCCGCGCTGCCGCTCTACGGTCACGAGCTCGACCGCGAGCACGACCCGATCGAGGCCGGGCTCGAGCGCTTCGTCGCGTTCGGAACCGGCTTCACCGGCGAGCCCGCGCTGCTGGCCAGGAGAGACGCCGGACCGAAGCGGCGGCTGGTCGGACTGGTGCTCGAGGGCCGCCAGGTGGCACGTCCGGGATTCCCGATCCGGAGCCCGCACGGCGACGGCGTGGTGACCAGTGGCACGTACGCACCGACGGTCGATCGCTCGATCGCGCTAGGCTACGCTCCGGCCGGGCTCACGGCAGGCGCGCGCGCCGAGGTCGAGATCCGCGGAAAACGCGTGCCGTGTGAGGTCGTGGCGACTCCATTCTACCGCCGGAAGAGAGGCTGACGGAAGGATCGATGGCAGACCGCGAGTACGAAATTCCCGACGACTGTCAGTACACCGAGTCCGACGAGTGGGTACGCGTCGACGGCACGATCGTGCGCGTGGGCATCACCGACTACGCGCAGTCGGAGCTGAACGACATCGTGTTCGTCGAGTTACCCGAGTCCGGCCGCCAGCTCGAGCCGGGCGAGGCGTTCGGCGTGGTCGAGTCGGTGAAGGCCGTGAGTGACTTGCTGGCGCCACTGGCGGGCGAGATCGTCGAGGTTCACGGCCGGCTCTCCGAGCACCCCGAGTGGCTGAACGAGGATCCGTACGGTCGCGGCTGGATCATCGCGCTCAACCCGGAAGACATCGAAGCCGTAGACGGGCTGATGTCCGCGGTCGAATACCGCGCGCACGTGAAGGCGCGCGCCGGGAAGTGAGCTACGTCCCGCATACGCCCGACGAGGTGCGCGCGATGCTCGCGCGGATCGGGGTGGCATCGCTCGAAGAGCTGTTCGAGGGCGTGCCCGCGGCGCTGCGCAGCCGCGCCGAGCTGAAGCTCCCGCCGGCGCTCGACGAGCGCGCGCTGGTGCGCTTCTTCGCGAGCCACGCCGCCGAGAACACCAGCGTGCTGTCGAGCCCGAGCTTCCTGGGCGGCGGCGCCTACCACCACTTCATTCCCGCCGCGGTCGACGCGCTGTCGAGCCGAGGCGAGTTCATGACCGCCTACACGCCCTACCAGGCCGAGATCAGCCAGGGCACACTGCAGATGATCTTCGAGTTCCAGACGCTGATCTGTCAGCTCACCGGGCTCGAGGTCGCCAACGCCTCGCTCTACGACGGCGCCTCCGCCGTGGCCGAGGCATCGCTGATGGCGGCGCGCCTGACTCGCCGCGACAAGCTCGCGGTCAGCGCCGGCCTGCACCCGCACTGGCGCGAGGTACTGCGCACCTACTGCGAGGGTGTGGGCGTGTCGCTCGAGATCGTGCCGCTCGACGCCAGCGGCCGCACGCGTTTCGATGCCGCGCCCAGGGAGTGTGCGGCGCTGGTGGTCCAGTCACCCAACTTTCTGGGCTGCATCGAGGATCTCGGCGCGGCGGCCCAGGCCGCGCACGCGCAGGGCGCGCTGGCGATCGCCGCCACGGCCGAAGCGCTCGCGCTGGCGCTGCTCAAGTCACCCGGGGAGCTCGGCTGCGACATCGCCTGTGGCGACGCGCAGTCGTTCGGCCTGCCGGTCTCTTTCGGCGGCCCCTATGCGGGCTTTCTCGCCACGCGCGAGAAGTACGTGCGCCAGCTGCCGGGCCGGCTGATCGGCGAGAGCGTCGACGCCGCCGGCGAGCGCGCGTTCGTGATGACGCTGACCACGCGCGAGCAGCACATCCGGCGCGAGAAGGCGACCAGCAACATCTGCACGAATCAGGGGCTGTGCGCGCTGCGAGTCACGATCTGGCTGGCGCTCCTGGGCCGGCGCGGCATCCGGCGCCTGGCGGAGATCAACGTGGCCAGCGCCAGCTACGCGCGCAAGGCACTGACTCGCGCCGGGCTTGCGCTGCCCTACTCCGCGCCGGTCTTCAACGAGTTCGTGGTGCGCGTGCCGGGGCTCTCGGGCCGGCTCGAGCGCTGCCGCGCCCAGGGCATCCAGCCCGGCGTGGCGCTGGCGCGCCTCGGCGACGCGCACGCGGACGAGCTCCTGGTGTGCACCACCGAGATGAACACGCGCGCGCAGATCGACGCGCTCGTGCGCGAGCTGGCGGCGTGATCGGGCCGGGCCGGAGCGGGCTCGTGTTTCGCGAGCCACTCTTGTTCGAGTCATCGCGGCCGGGCCGCGCCGGCGTGCCGATCGACGATCCGGACGTGCCGCCGGTCGACGTGGCGCGCGAGCTCGGCGCCGAGCTGGTTCGCGACGACGTGCCGGATTTCCCCGAGCTCGGCGAGCTCGACGTCGTGAGACACTTCACGCGGCTCTCACAGTGGAACTACGGCATCGACTCCGGGTTCTTCCCGCTCGGGTCGTGCACGATGAAGTACAACCCGAAGATCAACGAGGTGATCGCGCGCCTGCCCGGCCTGGCCGGCGTGCACCCGCTGTCTGCCGAGGCCGACATCCAGGGCGTGCTGGCGCTGGCCTGCGAGCTCGAGGCGGCGCTGGCCGAGATGGCGGGCCTGGACCGAGTGACTCTGCAGCCGGCCGCCGGCGCCCAGGGCGAGTTCGTGGGCGTGCGCATGATCCAGGCCTATCACCGCGCGCGCGGTGACCGGCAGCGCACGAAAGTGCTGATTCCCGACACCGCCCACGGCACCAACCCCGCCAGCGCCGCGCTGAACGGCTTGGAGGTGGTCGAGGTGAAGAGCGGGGCCGACGGCGTCGTCCATCCCGAGGCCCTCGCGCGTCTGTGCGACTCGCATACGGCCGCGCTCATGCTCACCAATCCCAACACCCTCGGGATCTTCGAGAGCCACGTCGAGAAGCTGGCCGAGGTCGTGCACGCCGCGGGCGGGCTCGTGTATCTGGACGGCGCGAACATGAACGCGCTCCTGGGCGTGGCCAAGCCCGGTCACATGGGCGTCGACGTCATGCACTTCAACCTGCACAAGACGTTCTCGACCCCGCACGGCGGCGGCGGCCCGGGCGCGGGCCCGGTGGCGGTGCGGAACGCGCTCGCCCCGTTCCTGCCCACGCCGGTGATCCGGCGCGAGGGCGATCGCTACCGGCTCGACGACGAGTTCCCGCACTCGATCGGGCGCGTGCACGCCTGGTACGGGAACGCCGGCATCTGGCTGCGCGCGCTCGCCTACATCCGCACGCTCGGCGCGGCCGGGCTGTGCGAGGTGACCAGCCGCGCCGCGCTCAACGCCAACTACATCCTCGAGTCTCTGCGCGACGTCTACGAAGCGCCGCACGGCCGCCGGGTCATGCACGAGTGCGTGCTCACCGACCGTCGCCAACACGACTTCGGAGTCACCACCTCCGACATCGCCAAGCGCCTGATGGACTACGGCTACCACCCGCCCACGATCTACTTTCCGCTGGTCGTGGCCGGCGCGCTGATGATCGAGCCCACCGAGTGCGAGTCACAGGAGACGCTCGACGGCTTCATCGAGACCATGCGCGCGATCGCGCGCGAAGCCGAGACCGAGCCCGGGCTCGTGACCGGCGCCCCGACGCGGCCGATCGTGCGCCGGCTCGACGAGGTCCGCGCCGCGCGCAAGCCCCGACTGCGCTGGACGCGGAGCGGCTGATGCGGCGCAGCCGCGGTCTCGCGGCGCTCGGATTCGCGCTCTGGTCACTCCTGCTCTCGCCGCCTGCCGCGCGCGCGCAGAATCCGTTCGCGACCGAGATCACGGTCGAGAAGGAGAAGGAGATGACCGCGCAGATCCACGCGCAGATCCGCAACCAGATGAAGCTGGTCACGGATCCCGTCGTGCTGGACTACGTGGATCGGGTCGGCGAGAGCCTGGTGAAGGCGATCGAGCCCACGCCCTTCATCTTCCGCTTCACCGTGCTCGACGACCCGGTGCTGAACGCCTTCACGATCGGCGGCGGCTACGTGTACATCACCACCGGCGTGATCCAGTCGGCGGGCGACGTGAACGAGCTCGCCGGCGTGCTCGCGCACGAGATCGGCCACGTCGAGAAGCGCCACATCGCGCGCCAGAGCGAGGACCAGGGTCTGTCGACGCTGATCTCGCTC
>DATJZP010000040.1:0-55509 GCA_035498875.1 Myxococcota bacterium | reverse complement strand
CTTCTGCTCCGGAGGCCGCTCAGGGGGTCTGGCAGCGTCCAGCCTCGTCCAGCCGCGTCTGCAAATCACTAGGGGTCGCAGCCACTTGGTGCACACGGGCTTGTGAGCGTGCGCGGCGTGGGCGGTCGAGTCTGGCGCCGTGAGACACTGATGCGACACCAGCTTTCCTGAGACAGGGGGGCCGAAACAACACCAGGCCCTGTATGATCGGGACCGGCGGCAGCTGCTGCCATGGAGTGTGCAAAGTGGTCATCCGACTGCTCCTGCTTGTGATTCTGCTGGTCGCTGATCAAGCAGAGGCGTACACCTTCGAGCTGTCAGGCCCCTCCATGATCCACGTCGGAGAGACAGTCACATACGACGCGCAAATCGAACTCGCACCCGGTGAGAACCTGTGGAGTGTTACTGCTTCGTTCTTCGTGGAGAATGGAAGAGAGCTGGCTTCGTGGGACGTAACAGCAAACGACAGCAAAGAGCGCGAGGGCTTCCAGGACACCGGCTTCTCGGTGGACGCGGCGGCCTACTGGATGGACACCACCTCGTTGCAGCTCTCCGACAGCATTCCGCTCTGGATCGAAGGAGAGCTCGTTAGGCCCATCGACTTCGTGCCGATGACGGCGGATCAAGGGCCCTTCACCATCGTCCCCTTCACCCTGACTGCGCTCGCCCCCGGGCAGCTCAGCTTCGTCATGGCGCAAGGCCCGTACCCGCCGCCGGGCACCGCGAACGGCTTCATCACCAACGGCGGCCTCGACTACACGTTCATCCTGACTCCCTACGACCCCAATACGATCTATCTCCAGTTGTCGGGTGGTTCGGTCGCTCCTGGAAGCGACGGGGTCTATGCCACGATCACGATTCCGGAGCCGTCGTCGACCGCACTCGCCGCGCTGCTCGGAGCGACTCTGGCAATCGCGTGCGTTCGAATCAGGTCGACGCGGTGCTCGGTGGGTAGCGTGGTCGCGTTCTGCGCAGTTGGCACCACACTGGCACCACGACGAGACCCGCGAATCGCGTAAGTCGGGCGACCCAGCCGCGATTCGAACGCGGGACCTTCTGCTCCGGAGGCAGACGCTCTATCCAGCTGAGCTACTGGGTCGTGGGCCCAGTCGATACCAGAACCCGCGGGTGCTGTCAGCGCCGTCGGCCTTTCGCCGCCGCCGGGGCGCATGCACTAGACTCGGGCGTGCATCGCGACGAGCGGATCCGAACCCCGAGAGGAGCCCAGCGATGACCACCCCCGCAGCCCCCGCACCCCGAGCCGCGAAGCCGGCGGTCTCGAAGCAGAGACGTGCCGCCCGCGACGAGATCAAGACCGGCATGAAGCATCTGGAGAAGTCGATCGGCGAGATCGAGAGAGGCCTGCGCAAGGCGGAGCGCCAGATCGAGTCCGACGCGCGCGCGCGGGTTCGAGCGCTGCGCAAGGACGCGCGCGCACAGCTCGCTGCCTTGCGCGTCCGGCGGCGCGAGGTCGTGCGCGCCCTGGCCAAGGTGTCGCAGACCGCGGAGGGATCCTGGGAGCAAGTGAAGCAGTCGGCCGACGTGATCCTCGCCGAAGCCGTCCGCGCCGCCGCGGCGGTCGTGGAGCGGCTGAAGAAGTCCCTGCCGCGGTGAGGCGCTGAGCGCTCTTCCGTGCCCGTCTCGGCGGAGCCGTCCGCGCGCCTCCGGATCGACCAGCTTTCCGAGGCCGACGCGCTCGCGAGCCTCTCGAGCTCGGCGGAGGGGCTGCCGCACGCCGAGGCACGCCGGAGGCTCGCCGAGTACGGGCCGAACCGCATCGAGGAGCTGCGCCGCGAGCCGGCGCTCGTGCGGCTCTTGCGCGAGTTCGTGCACTTCTTCGCGCTCATCCTGTGGGTCGCGGCGGGGCTCGCGTTCTTCGCGGAGTGGAGCGCGCCGGGCCAGGGCATGGCGAAGCTCGGCTGCGCGATCGTCGTGGTGATCGTGGTGAGCGGCGTCTTTTCGTTCTGGCAGGAGTACCGCGCGGAGCGGACGCTCGCGCTGCTGCGGAAGCTCTTGCCCCAGCAAGCCGCGGCGCTGCGCGACGGCAAGGTGCTGCAGGTGCCGCGCGAGGAGCTGGTGCCGGGCGACGTGCTCTTGCTCGAGCAGGGCGACCGCGTGCCGGCGGACTGCCGGCTGATCGAGGCCTTCGGCGTTCGCGTCGACGACGCGGCGATCACCGGCGAGTCCCTGCCCCGCACTCGTGTGGCGGCGCAGGCGGACGGCGCGGATCTCGTCCACGGCAGGAACATCGCGCTGGCGGGCGCTTCACTCGTCTCCGGCCAGGCGCGCGCGGTCGTCTTCGCGACCGGCATGCACACCGAGTTCGGCAGGATCGCGCGCCTCACTCAGACGGTCGGCGACGTGGTCTCGCCGCTGCGCGCGGAGATCGCGCACCTGTCGCGCACGATCGGAGTCGTGGCGGTCGCGATCGGGCTCTTGTTCTTCGCGGTCGGCCGGTTCGCGGGCGTGCCGTTCTGGAACGCCTTCATCTTCGCGATCGGCATCATCGTGGCGATGGTGCCGGAGGGGCTGCTCCCGACGCTGACGCTCGCGCTCGTTCTGGCGAGTCAGCGCATGGCGAAGCGGAACGTGCTGATCCGGCACCTGTCCTCGGTCGAGACTCTCGGCTCGACGAGCGTGATCTGCACCGACAAGACCGGCACGCTGACGCAGAACCGCATGGTCGCGCGGGCGTTGCTCGTGGGCATGCAGCGGCTCTCGGTCGACGCCGCGAAGGCGGGCGGGCCGCTCGTCGCCGAGCACGAGCCGCTCTTTCTCGGCGCCGCGCTCTGCCACGACCTGCGGCCGGTCGAGCACGAAGGCCACACCGTGCTCCGTGGCGATCCCATGGAGGTCGCCCTGGTCGAGCTCGCAAACCACGCGCTTCCCGAGCTCCGCGCGCATCGCCGGCTCGACGAGATCCCGTTCGATGCGGAGCGGATGCGGCTCTCGACCGTGCACGAGATGCCCTCGGGCCCCGCGCTCTGGTGCAAGGGCGCGCCGGAGTCCGTCCTGCCCCTGTGCGACCGCATCCATCTCGACGGCCAGGACCGCCCGCTCTCGGCGGAGCGCCGGGCGCGGATCTCGCTCGAGCAGGAGGACATGGCCGCGCACGGGCTGCGCGTGCTCGCGTTCGCGCACCGCTCGCTCGAGCCCGTGGCCGCGCGCGGCGCGCTGGAGGAGCATCTCGTGTTCAGCGGGCTCGTCGGGCTCGAGGATCCGCCGCGCCCGGAGGTGCCTGAGGCGCTCCGGAAGTGCCGGGAGGCGGGCATCCGCGTCATCATGGTGAGCGGCGATCATCCCCGCACGGCGGAGGCGATCGCGCGCGAGGTGGGGCTCGTCGAGTCGACCGCCCCGATCGTGCGCACCGGCGACGAAGTCGCCGCGCTCACCGACGGCCAGCTCGGTCTCCTGCTCGACGCGCCCGAGCTCGTGTTCGCGCGCGTGCGCGCGGACCAGAAACGCCGGATCGTCGACGCGCTGAAGCGGAAGAAGTACGTCGTCGCCGTCACCGGCGACGGCGTGAACGACGCGCCTGCGCTGAAGAGCGCCCACATCGGCATCGCGATGGGCCGGACAGGCAGCGACGTGGCGAAGGAGGCGTCGGACATGGTCCTGCTCGACGACAACTTCGCGAGCATCGTGAACGCCATCGAAGAAGGCCGCGCGGTGTTCGAGAACATCCGCAAGTTCCTGACGTACATCCTCGCTCACAACGTGCCGGAGCTGGTCCCGTATCTCGCCTTCTCCCTGTTCGCGATCCCGCTGCCGCTCACGCCGATCCAGATCCTCGCGATCGACATGGGCACCGACTCGCTCACGGCGCTCGGTCTCGGGGTCGAGAAGCCCGACCCCGAGATCATGCGCGTGCCCCCGCGCTCCCCCCGCCAGCGGCTGTTCGACTGGAAGCTCGCGCGGCGCGCCTACCTGTTCCTGGGCCTGATCGAGGCGGTCGCCGCGATGGCCGCCTTCGGGTTCGCGCTGCGCGCGGCGGAATGGCGCTACGGCGTGCCGCTCGGCGCGCAGGATCCCGTGTACCTGCGCGCGACCACTGCCTGCTTCAGCGCCATCATCGCGCTGCAGGTCGTGAACGTGTTCCTGTGCCGCAGCCCCGACCGCTCGCTCGGGTCGACGGGGCTGCTCGGCAACCCGCTCATCCTGTGGGGCGCGCTGCTCGAGGTCGTCCTGGTCCTCTGGATCGACTACACCGCGCTCGGCAACGCGCTCTTCGGAACGGCGCCGATCGGCGTGGAGGTGTGGCTGTTCGTGGCGCCCTTCGCCGTGGCGCTGCTCGTGCTCGAGGAGCTGCGGAAGCTCCGAGCGCGATCCGCTCGGGCCTGAGACAGACAGGCCCGACCAGAGAAAGCCAGACCCCGCCGATCACGTCCTCTCCGCGCCATGCGCTACCGAAGCGAGTGCTTCGTGCGGTGCGCGCCCTTGCGCGAGCTCCTCTTCCATCGCGAGCACGCGCAACGTCGTGCGTACCAGCGCGTCCGCATTGAGGCTGATCGAGTCGATCGAGCGCGCGACGAGGAAGGCCGCGAAATCAGGGTAGTCGCTCGGCGCTTGGCCGCAGATGCCGACCTTCCGATGTGCGTGGTGCGCCGCTTCGATGAGCCGCGCGCACGACCATTTCACGGCTTCGTTTCGCTCGTCGAAGAGCGGCGCCACCGTCGTCGAGTCACGATCGACACCGAGGGTCAGCTGCGTGAGGTCATTGGAGCCGATCGAGAAGCCGTCGAAGATCTCGGCGAAGCGATCTGCGAGGAGGATGTTCGAGGGAATCTCCGCCATGACGTACACCTCGAGCTCCCGCTCGCCGCGAACGAGCCCAGCTTCGCGCATCGTCTCGAGCACCTTCCTGCCTTCCTCCGGCGTACGGCAGAACGGAATCATCAGCTTCAGGTTCGTGAGCCCGAACTCCTCACGCACACGCTTCACTGCGGCACATTCGAGGAGAAAGCCTTCCTTGTAGCTCGGGTGGTAGTAGCGGCTGGAGCCGCGCCAACCGAGCATCGGGTTCTCCTCGTTCGGCTCGAACGACGCGCCGCCCGCAAGCTTCGCGTACTCGTTCGTCTTGAAGTCGCTGAAGCGGAGGATGACGGGCCGCGGGTGGAACGCAGCAGCGATCGTCCCGATTCCCTGCGAAAGGCGCTCGACGAAGTACCGCGCTTTGTCGGCGTACCCGATAGTCATCGTGTCGATCTGCCTCCGCACGTCCAGGGGCAGCGTGGCGAAGCGCGTGAGCGCGAGCGGGTGGACCCCGACCCAACTCGCGAACACGAACTCCATCCTCGCGAGCCCGACGCCGTCGCTCGGTAGCAGCGACAACCCGAGCGCGCGCTCGGGATTGCCGACGTTGAGCATGATCTGCGTGCGCGGCCGCGCCATCGCGCGTGGGTCGATCTCCTGCACGTCGAACGCGATGGTTCCTTCGTACACGCGCCCGGTCTCTCCTTCCGCGCACGACAGCGTGATCGACGTGCCGTCGCCGAGACGGGTAGTTGCGGCCTTCGTTCCGACGAGCGCCGGAATGCCGAGCTCGCGCGCGACGATCGCCGCGTGCGACGTGCGCCCTCCACGATCGGTGATGATGCCGGCGGCCGTCCTCATGATCGGCTCCCAGTCCGGATCGGTCATCTCGGTGACGAGGATCTCACCGGGCTTCATCGCGCCGATCGCTCGGGGATCGCGAAGGACGCGCGCCTTGCCGGTCGCGATTCCGCCGCCGATTGCGAGCCCTTCGAGGATGGGCGTGGCGCGTCCCTTCATCGCGTAGAGGCGGATCATTGGACGTGTGCGCCGGCTGTGCACGGTCTCGGGCCGTGCCTGGACGATGAAGAGCTCGCCGCTCACGCCGTCCTTCGCCCACTCGATGTCCATCGGCGTGTCGGCGCCGTGCTTCCTCGTGTAGTGGTCCTCGATCTGGAGCGCCCACGCGGCGAGCTCGAGCACGTCGGTGTCGGAGAGGGACCACTGCGCGCGGTCTTCGATTGGGACTGGCTCGCTCCGCACCTGCCTGTGGCCGTCCGCGTCATAGACGAGGCGGACCTCCTTCGTGCCGAGCTTCTTCCACACGAGCGGGGCGAACCCTTCGCGCAGCGTCGACTTGTGGACCACGAACGAATCGGGCGCGACGCGTCCTTGGACGACGCTCTCGCCCAGTCCGAAGCTCGACGTCACGAGCACGATGCCGCGATGGCCGGTCTCGGGATCGAGCGTGAAGATCACTCCAGCGCTGGCGCGATCCGAGCGCACCATCTTCTGAACGCCGACGGAAAGCGCGACTTTGGTGTGCGCGAAGCCCATGTCCTCGCGATAGCTGATCGCGCGCGCCGTGAAGAGGCTCGCGAACGCCCTCCGAACGGCGTCGACGACCGAAGCGGCCCCGCGCACGTTGAGGAAGCTCTCCTGCTGTCCGGCGAAGCTCGCGCCGGGGAGATCTTCCGCGGTGGCGGACGAGCGCACGGCGACGTCGGTCGCGTCTTCGCCGTAGGCGCGTGAGAGGGCTCGGTAGCTCGCTTCGATCTCGGTGACCAGATCACGCGGCATCGGCGCATGCGCGATCCGATCTCGCAGGCGTTCCGCGCGGCGGACGAGGTCGTCGACGTTGCGCTTGTCGAGGCCGCGCAGCTCCTCGTCGATTGCAGCAGCGAGGCCGGCCTCGCGACAGAAGTGTCGGTATGCAGCGGCGGTGACCGCGAACCCATCGGGGACTTTCACGCCCAGCGGTGCGAGCTCGCGAAGCATCTCGCCGAGCGACGCATTCTTGCCACCGACGGTCGGTACATCGTCGAGGGTCACGTCCTTGAGCAGTCGCGTCCAACCCATCGGGAGCCTCCCTAGCGCCTCGTTCCGATCAGAGCCCGAAGGGATACGTCTCCGGGAGATCGGCGCTGGGTCGCCCGCTCCCCCGAAGCGGCTCGACGGCGCGGGTCTCGTCGAACCAGATCAGCTCGTCGAACTGGAGGGGCAAGCTCGCGTAGAAGTAGTGACTCGCGAGCTCCGTGTCGGGACGATAGATGACGCCGATGGCCCGCTCGAGGCGCGGCGGCAGAAGCTCCTCTCGGACGGCCCGCCGCCTCGGATCGCGCAAGTGCAGCGCGAATGCCGGGACACCCGAATCGTGACAGAGCCGCTCGTAGCTCTTCTCGTGGGCCGGCCGAACGCGCATGCGTTGCATGGGCGCGTCCCAATTCGAAGCGGCGGCGACGGTGCCGTGATCCGTGCCGAAGCCCACGACGTAGACGCGTTCGCCGAACCCTTCATGGCAGAGCTGGCCCACGTTGTGCTCGCCGCGGTGACTCATCTCCGTGGCCGCCGCGTTGCCCACGTGCGAGTTGTGCTCCCACACGACGCCGCGCGAGTCAGGGCCGTAGAAGTTCAGCAGAGCCTGCAGCGTATCGAACATGTGGGAATCGCGGAGATTCCACGAGGCCGCCGAGCCATAGTACATGGCGCGGTAGTAGCGCTCCGCGCCAGCGACGACGCGGGCGTTCTGCGCCGCATCGAAGAATCGTTCGCCGTCCTTGCGAGCGTACTCGAGGCGCCGCGCGAGCATGTCTCGCAGTGTGGCGACGACGGCGGTCTCCGAGCTCGAGTAGCGCCCCACCAGAACGGCCTGACCGTACGCCGCGGGATCCTTCTGCCACGGGGTCAGCGTGCCGTAGCGCGCACGGGCGACGGACGCGGCCTCGGGATCGACTTCGTCGAGATAGGCGAGGACGGCCGCGATCGACGTGAACAGGCTGTAGAGGTCGAGTCCATGGAAGCCCACCCGGTCTCTCCGGTCGGGCTTCTCCAGGTTCCGTCCGCGGAGCCATTCGACGAAGTCGCGCACGTCCTCGTTGCGCCACATCCACGCGGGAAAGCGGGCGAATGGCGTGAACTCGAGGCTCGACCGCGGTGGATCGCCGAACACGTAGTTGTCGATACGCGCAGCGTCGGGCCAGTCAGCTTCCACCGCGACGAAGTCGAACCCGCGTCGCTCGATGAGCGCCTTCGTGATGTGGGCGCGCATCCGATAGAACTCGCTCGTTCCGTGGCTCGCCTCACCCAGGAGGACGAGTCGAGCGTCTCCGATGCGCTCGATCAGCCCATCGACGGAGGACGACGCCAGGTCGGTGATCGGCTCGGCGGTCTCGCGGATCAGCGTGGAGACGGTTGCGTTGCGACTCGACTTGCCGGGCGCGCGCGGGATCGCTCCCTCTTCGGGCCAGCCCTGTTCCCCGATGAGAGGGACGAAGCGGACTTCGGTGAGTGACTCCTCGCGGAACTTCTCCTCTCCCTCTCGAGTGACTCGCGTGAGTATCTGGTCGTCCTCGGTCCCGACGGGCATGACGAGCCGCCCGCCCGGTGCCAGCTGGGACAACAGCGCCGGCGGGACCTCGGGGCCACCGGCGGCGACGGCGATCGCATCGTAGGGTGCGTGTTCGGGCCAGCCGCGCGTGCCGTCGCCGTGGAGCACCTCCACGTTGTGGAACCCGAGCGAGGCGAGTCGCTCGCGAGCACCCGTCGCCAACGGCTCTCGTCGCTCGACGGTGAAGACGTCCTTGACCAGCCTGCTGAGCACGGCCGCGGCGTAGCCGCACCCCGTCCCGATCTCGAGAACCCGCTCGTTGCCCCGCAGTCTCAGCGCATCGATCGTGAGAGCGACGATGTAGGGCTGCGAGATCGTCTGGCCCTCCCCGATCGGCAGGGGCGAGTCCTGATACGCGAACTCGGCGAGCTCGCCCGGCACGAAAGCTTCGCGCGCGACGCTGCGAAACGCGTCGAGGATGCGGACATCGGAGATCCCCCGCGCGGCGAGCTGGCGCTCCACCATCTCGGCCCGTGCCCCGGTGAGGTCCATGAGAACACCTCCGGGCACCGCGCGTGCAAGACCCGAACCATTGGGAGATGAAGATGGGCGAAGCTACGTCGAGAGAGCAGCTCCTGCATGAGGCTGCGAGTCTCATGCTCGACTTTGCGGAGCGAACGGGCCTCACCTCCTCGCGGCCCGAGCGGCGCTACCTGTGGACCGACGCCTTCGCCGTCTGCAACCTCGTCGACCTCGCGCGGGCGACCGGCGAAGCGCGCTACGGCGAGCTCGCACTCCGCCTGGTCGAGCAGGTGCATCTCGTGCTCGGGCGGCATCGGGAGGACGATCCCAGGAAGGGGTGGATCAGCGGGCTCGGCGCACAGGAAGGAGAGCTCCACCCCACCCGAGGTGGGTTGCGCATCGGCAAGAGCCTTCCCGAGCGGGCCCCCGGCGAGCCGTTCGACGAGCGGCTCGAGTGGGATCGGGACGGCCAGTACTTCCACTACCTGACCCAGTGGATGCGCGCCCTCGATCAGGTCGCCCTGTGGACGCGTCGGCCTCACTTCAACCTGTGGGCCCGCGAGCTGGCCGAGACGGCCCACGCGGCCTTTGCGCAGAGATCGCCCAGAGGAGCTCGCCCGCAAATGGTCTGGAAGATGAGCATCGACCTCTCGCGCCCGCTCGTTCCTTCGATGGGGCAGCACGACCCGCTGGACGGCTTCCTCACCTGCCTGGAGCTCCAGACCTCGGCATCACTCCTTTCTCGCACGCCGTCCGGGCCGAGTCTCGAAGCGGCGGTGGCCGACTTCAGAACCATGATCGAAGCTCGCGACTGGACGACCGCGGATCCGCTGGGCTTGGGTGGCCTGTTGCTGGACGCCTGCCACGTCGACCGGCTGACGAGACTCGGTGCCTCCGTGGGAGACACGTTGCTCGAGGACCTGCTCGCGGCCGCGGCCGACGGCCTTGCCGACTATGCGCGCCGCGGCGACCTGCTCGAGCCGCCCGCGGGACGACTGGCCTTCCGCGAGCTCGGCCTGGCCACCGGCCTCGCCTGCGTGGAGGCGATCGAGGCGAAGCCGCCGGCGGGGCTTCGGCCGCTGTCGAGGCGCGCCGCGGCGGCGCTCGAAGCGCTAAGGCAGCGTTTCCCACTCGGCTCGGCGATCGTGGCGTTCTGGCTCGATCCCGAGCATCGCGGGAACCGCACGTGGGCAGAGCATCGCGACATCAACGAGGTGATGCTCGCGACCAGCGCGCTCGCTCAGGACGGCGCCTTCAGATAGACGTCGACGAGCTGGCCCGGGTAGATCGGACTCTTCTCCGGCTTCTTGAAGCGGAAGATGATCGGGAGGACGCGCAGGTCGACGCGCTCGGCGCGGTCGTTCGACAGCTGCACCTTCGGCGAGACGAGCGGCTGGACCCGCACGAACTCGAGCGGGACCTGCACCTGCGTCCCGCGCAGGAACATCGTGGCCTGCACCGCTTCGATCTTCTGGAGCTTCGAGATCAGGATCTCGTCAACGTAGCAGCGCACGGCGCCGTAGTCGTCGCCCGTGCCCATGACCATGAGCGGCGCCGCACCGGAGCTGTACGTCTCGAGCGTGCCCTGCGGCGAGACGTAGCTGCCGACGCTGGCGGTGATCGACAGGACCACGCCGTCGACGGGCGCCAAGATGGTGTACTTCGCGAGCAGCGCGCGCGCGGCGGACACGGCCTTGGCGAGCGAGTTGACCTGCGCCTCCTGGTTCTTCAGCTCGTAGCTCCAGGCGCCCGCCTTCACGAGCGCCAGGTTGCGCTCGGCGACGGCGAGGTTCGCGCGCGCGAGCTGCGTCGCGTTGATGGCCTGGTCGAGCACCATCCGGCTCACCGAGTCGGGCATCGAGTCGTAGGCGCGCTGCTGCTTCGCGCGGTCGTCGTCGGCGCTCTTCACGCCGGCTTTGGCGGCTTCCATCTGCGCCTGCGCGACGGCGAGCGTCTCGGGCCGCGGCTCCGCGCGCAGCTGGTTGAGCAGGGCCTGCGCGGCGTCCGCCTGCGCCTGCTGCTGGTCGGCCGTGGCGCGCTGCACGGAGTCGTCCATGCGCACGAGCGGCGCGCCGCGCGCGACGTGGCTGCCCTCGTGGACGAGGATCTCGACCACCGTTCCCGCGACCTCGGGGTACACGGAGATGTTCTCGCCGCTCTCCTGCAGGCTCTCGACGATGCCGTTGGCGTAGACGCCCTGCTCGTACGGATTGGCCGCCGGCGCGAACACGGGCGCCAGCGGCTTCGAGCGCACCGCGAAGAACGCCGCGGAGAGGACGCCGGCCGCGACGCCCACGGCCGACACGATGAACAAGATTCTATTGCGCATGGGCCGCCCGCTCCTCGATGCCGGTGATGCGCCCGTCCTCCATGGTGATCGTCCGATCCGCGAACTGCGCGATGCGCGCATCGTGGGTGACGACCACGATGCAGCGCGTCTTCGACAGCACGTCGGTGCGGATGAACTCGACGATGCGCCGGCCGGTCTCGCCATCGAGCGAGGCGGTGGGCTCGTCGAAGATCAGGATCTCGGGCTCGGCCACGATCGCGCGCGCGATCGCCACGCGCTGCTGCTCGCCGCCCGAGAGCTTGATCGGCGGCAGCGCCGCGCGGCTCTCGAGCCCCACGATGCGCAGGAAGCGCAGCGCCGCGCCCACGGCCTCCGCCCAGGGGCGGCGCTGCAGGATGAGCGGGATGGCGACGTTCTCCGCCGTCGTGAGGCGCGGGAACAGGTGGTAGTCCTGGAACACGAAGCCCAGGGTGCGCAGCCGGAAGTCGGCCAGCGCGTCCTCGTCGAGCTGCCAGATGTCGCGCCCGTGCACGACCACGGTGCCGCCGTTCGGGCGCAGGATCCCGGAGAGCATGCTGAGCAGGGTGGTCTTGCCGCTGCCCGACGGCCCCACGATGTAGAGCATCTCGCCGAAGTAGGCGTCCAGGCTGACGCCGCGGATCGCGTGCGTGCGCGTGGGACCCTCGCCGAACCACTTCTCGAGCTCGCGCGCGCTCATCGCCGGCTCCGCCACTGCTAGCCCCGGAAGATCTCGAAGGGCTCGAGCTGGAGCACGCGGCGGATGCCCGCGTAGGTCGAGACGGCCGCGATCACCAGCACCAGCACGAACGCCAACAGCAGATTGGTGTAGGTGATCACGGACGCGTAGTCCGGCAGCCGCGCCTTCGCGAGCGCGATCAGCACGGCGCACAGGCCGACGCCCAGCCCGTAGCCGGTCATGCTCGTGAGAAACGCCTGCAGCAGGATCATCTGCACCAGGTCGCGTCCCCGCGCGCCGATCGCCTTCAGCGCGCCGAACCGCTCCAGGTTCTCGAGGATGAACGTGTAGAAGGTCTGGCCCGAGATCGAGAGTCCGACGAGGAAGCTGATCGCGGTCATGATCAGGATGTTCGTGCCGAAGCCGGTGCGGAACACGTAGAACAGCGTGATCTGGCGGATGAACTCCTTCGCCGTGAGCGCCTTGTAGCCGAGCCGCGCGATCGCCGCCTGGATCTCGGGCACGCGACTCGCGTCCTTCGGCTCGATCAGCACGTACGACAGCGTGTAGCGGGCGGACGGCACGTACGCGATCGCGCGCGTGTACGTGGTGTAGAGCGTGGGCACGCCGAACAGGCCGGAGACGGGCGCGACCGCCAGACCGACGACGACGCCGCGCCGGTCGTTCATCTCGAACTCGGCGCCCATTGCCGGGCTCTCGAGCTTGTCGTACTCCGCATCGCGTACGACCACGAACGCGTCGGCTGCGTAGAGGTCCTGGATGCGCCCGCTGACGAGCGGCAACCGTCCCACCAAGCTCGTGTCGTCGAGGCCCACCACGTTCACGGCCTGGCGCGTGCCGTCGGAGAGCTTCACCAGGCCGCCGCCCGAGAACAGCGGCACGGCGTACTTCACGCCGTCGATGCTGCGCGCCGCGTCGAGCACGTAGTCGGGCATCGGGATCGCGTTCGCGACCGTCGTCACCGCCGGGTCCATCACCCAGATCGACGCGCCGGTGTTGAGCACCGTGGCCGAGGCGCGCAGGAGGATCCCCGAGAACATGGAGATCATCTGCACCATGAGGAAGACCGAGAACGTGAGGCCGACCAGCAGGGCGATGAACTTCGCGCGGTCGTTCACGAGCAGCTTGAACGCGAGCGTGAAGAGGCTGGTCACGCGACGGGAGTCCATACCGGGAAGCCAGGCCGGCCGCAAGCAGACGGCGCGGCCTGGGGCATTTCGCACCAGCGCGCGCGGGCTATCGTGGTGCACGTGAGAGAGCTCTCGGTCGCGATCGTGGGCAGCGGCTTTTCCGGCATCGCCATGGGCGTGGCGCTGCGGCGCGCGGGCATCGAATCGTTCGTGATCCTCGAGAAGGCGGGCGACATCGGCGGGACGTGGCGCGACAACACGTACCCCGGCGCGGCCTGCGACGTGCCGTCGCACCTGTACTGCTTCTCGTTCGAGCCGAAGCCCGACTGGACGCGCTCGTTCTCGCCGCAGCAGGAGATCCAGGCGTACCTGCGCCACTGCGTGGAGAAGTACGACCTGGCAAAGCACCTGCGCCTACACCAGGAAGTGACGGGCGCGGAGTTCGGCGAAGCGACCGGAACCTGGACCGTGCGCATCGCGGGCGCGGAGCCGCTGCGCGCGCGCGCGCTCGTGCTGGGCACCGGTGCGCTGCACGTGCCCGCGCTGCCCGACGTTCCCGGCCGCGAGACGTTCGAAGGCAGGCTCTTCCACTCCGCGCGGTGGGACCACGACTTCCCGCTCGCGGGCAAGCGCGTGGCCGTGATCGGCACCGGCGCCAGCTCGATCCAGTTCGTGCCGGAGATCGCGCCGCACGTCGCGAAGCTGCAGGTGTTCCAGCGCACGGCGCCCTGGATCGCGCCGAAGCCCGACCACGCGATCGGGCCGCGCACGCAGAAGCTCTACCGGCGCCTGCGCCCGCTGCAGTGGCTGCACCGCGCGTGGCTGTACTGGCTGCTCGAGTTCCGCGCGATCGGCTTCGTGGTCGACACGCGCCTGCTCAAGCTGCTCGAGCTGCTGCTGCGCCGGCACCTGGCGCGCGAGGTGTCCGACCGCGAGCTGCGCCGCAAGCTCACGCCGCCCTACACGTTGGGGTGTAAGCGCATCCTGCTCTCCAACGACTACTTCGCGGCGCTGCAGCGGCCGAACGCGGAGCTCGTCACGGAGCACATCGAGCGCATCACGCCGAAGGGCCTGCAGACCGCGGACGGCGTGGAGCACCCGGCCGACGCCATCATCTGCGGCACCGGCTTCTCGGTGGGCGACGCGCTGTATCACCTGCCCGTTCGCGGCCGTGGCGGACGCACGCTCGAGAGCTCGTTCCGCCGCCGCGACGGCCACTACCTGGGCGTGACCGCGCACGGCTTCCCGAACCTGTTCCTCTTGATGGGCCCGAACACGGGGCTGGGCCACAACTCCATGGTGTTCATGATCGAGGCGCAGGCGCGCCTCGCCGCGCAGGCCATCGCTGCGCTGCGCGACCGCGGGCTCGCGTTCCTGGACGTGCGCGAAGCTGCACAGCGCGCGTTCACCGACGACCTGCAGAGCCACATGCGCCGCACGGTGTGGAGCGCGGGGGGCTGTCAGAGCTGGTATCTCGACGCGGACGGCTACAACAACACGCTCTGGCCGTTCTTCACGTTCCAGTATTGGTGGCGCACGCGCAGGCTCGCGCTCGCCGACTTCGAGCTCGTGCCCGAACGCGACTAGACGGGGCGAACTCCCGCGCAACGTGCGAGCTTTCGGGCTCGCGATGGCCCGAGCCCCGTACACGCCCAAGCACCTCGCGGAGCGCATTCTGCGCGAGCGCAGCGCTCTGGTCGGCGAGCGCAAGCAGGTCACCGTGCTGTTCGTCGACGTGAAGGGCTCGCTGCGCCTGGCCGAGCGCGTGGGCGCCGAGGCTTGGCACGGCATCCTCGACCGCTTCTTCGCGCTGCTCGGCGACGCCGTGCACCGCTTCGAGGGCACGGTGAACCAGTACACGGGCGACGGCGTGATGGCGCTCTTCGGCGCGCCGCTCGCGCACGAGGACCACGCGCAGCGCGCGTGCCACGCCGCGCTCACGATCTGCGAAGAGATGCGCGCGTTCGGCGCCGAGCAGAAGCGCGCGCACGGCGTGCGCTTCGCGGTGCGCCTGGGGCTGCACTCCGGCGAGGTCGTGGTGGGCGCGATCGGCGACGACCTGCGGATGGACTACACCGCGCAAGGTCACACCGTCGGGCTCGCCGCGCGGCTGCAGCAGAGCGCCGAGGCCGGGCGCGCGTGGCTCTCGGCCGCCACCGCGGCGCTCGTGCGCGACTACTTCGAGCTCGAGCCCGTCGGCCGCGTCAAGCTGAAGGGCGTGCGCGACGGCGCCAAGGCCTTCGCGCTCGTCGGTACGGGCCGAGCGCGCTCGCGCATCGACGTGTCGCGCGCGCGCGGCTTCTCGAGCTTCGTGGGCCGCGAGCGCGAGGTCGCCGAGCTCGAGGCCGCGCTCGCGCGCGCGAGCGACGGGCTGGGCGCGGTAGTCGGCGTGATCGGCACGCCGGGCGTCGGCAAGAGCCGGCTCTGCCACGACGCGGTCGAGCGCTGGCGCGCGAAGGGCATCACGGTGGCGAAGGCACACTGCCCCGCGCACGGGCGCACGCTGTCGTTCGCCGTGCTGCGCGACCTCTTGCGCAGCTTCTTCGGCGTCGCCGCGTCCGACCGGCCCGCGTCGGCGCGGAAGCGCGTGCGCGCGGAGCTGAAGCGCCTGCGCGCCGCGACGCTCGCGGACCACGCGCTCGTGTTCGACTTCCTCGGCCTCGCCGCGCCGGAAGACGAGCCGGTCGTGCTCTCGCCCGACGCGCGGCGCGAGCGCCTGTTCGAGCTGGCCTGCGGACTCGTGCAGTCGCGCAGCGCGCGCGAGCCCACGGTACTGCTCGTCGACGACGTGCAGTGGATCGACGTGGAGAGCGAGGCGTTCCTCGCGCGGCTGGTCGACGCCGTGGGCTTCACGAAGACGCTGCTGCTCCTGAATGCGCGGCCCGAGGAGAAGCCGCCGTGGCTCGACGTCTCGTACTTCCACGCGCTCGAGCTCGGGCCGCTCGACCCCGCGGCGGCCGAGCTGCTCGTGCGCGAGCTCGTAGGCGACGACGCCTCGCTCGCCGAGCTGCGCGCGTTGGTGCTGCAGCACGCGGCGGGCAACCCGTTCTTCGCCGAGGAGATCGCGCACTCGCTCTTCGAGTCGGGCGTGCTCGCGCGCGAGCGCTCGGGCGCGCGGCTCGTGCGCGCGGTCGAGAGCCTGGCGATCCCGCCCACGCTCGTGGCGCTTCTCGCGGCCCGCATCGACACGCTGCCGCCGGACGCGAAGCGGACGCTGCACGTCGCCGCCGTGATCGGAGCGCGCTTCGGCGAGGCTCTCCTGCGCGGCGCGCTCGCGGGCGCAGAGCTCGACGCCGACGGCGCGCTGGCCGCGCTCCTGCGCGCCGAGCTCGTGCACCGCGACGGCCGCACCGAGCTTGCGTTCCACCACCCGCTCACGCGCGAGGTCGCCTACGACAGCCAGCTGCAGGACGCGCGCGCCGCCTGCCACGCCGACGTCGCGCGCGCGCTCCAGTCACTCCACGCCGACAGACTCGGCGAGCACGCGCCCGCGCTCGCGCACCACTGGATCGCCGCGGGCGACCGGCGCGAGGCCATGCGCTGGCGCGGCCTGGCGACGCTGCGCGTCAGCAAGATCCAGCTGCGCCGCCCCGGCGCGAAGCCGCGCGACCGCAGATGACGGGCGGCCGCGCCGTTTGAAATCACCGGCCGCCCTAAGCTAGAACGGAGCCATGCCCTACGGAGCTCTCGTCGAACGAACGGTGCCGGTGTCGCGCGCGAAGCTGTACTCGCTGCTCGTCGACGACTTCGGCGAGATGAAGAAGATCATGGGCGACGCGGTCGAGTCGTGCGTGCTCGAGGGCCGCGGCGTCGGCGCGATCCGCCGCGTGCGCGCGCGCGGCGTGCCCGGCGAGATGGCCGAGCGCCTCGACGCGGCGTTCGACGGCCGCCTCATGTCGTACTCCATCGTGGGCCCGACCTCGCTGCCGCTCGAATACTACGTGGCCACCGTGACGCTCGCGGACGCGCCGGACGGCGGCTGCGCGATCCAGTGGGCCAGCAACTGGACCGCCAAGGGCGCTCCCGAAGACTCCGTGCGGCGCATGCTCACGGGGCTCTACAACGGCATCATCGACGCGCTGGTGAAGGTCGCCCAGTAGACTCCTCACCGAGATTTCCGAGTCACTCTTTCATGTGAGACACTACACACTTCCTGGGGACTCGAGTCTCGGAGGGAGTGTCTTGGGAAGTCATCGCGGGGCTTTCGCGTTCGTTCTGCTCGCCGCACTGAGCTCGTCGCCGTGGCCGGCGCGCGCGGCGTCGCTCTCGCAGACCGGCACCGACGGCCAGCCCGGCGCGCCGGGCGCGCCGCCCCCCGACGTCGACCAGACCGGCGGTGCGGGTGAGTCGATCCTCGTCCAAGTGACCCCGCCTCTCACGGATCTGGACAACTCGGCGACCGCGATCGGAGGCAACGGCGGTCGCGGCGGGGACGGAAACCTCTCCGACGGCTACGGCGGGGCCTATTCGGGCTATGGCGGAAATGGGGGCGCCGGCGGAACCGCCAGCGCGCTCGCCGCGACGAACGCTGCGTCTGGAGACACTTCCGCAACGAGCAATGCGATGGGCGGAAACGGCGGGGAGGGAGGAAACGACGGCGGCACCGGCTTCGCGCTCAACGGGCAGGGCGGAGCTGGAGCGAACGCGACGGCGACCTCCAGCGCCGCCACGCTGGCGGGCGCGGCCTCGGCTTCCGCGAACGCCCAGGGAGGCGTTGGCGGCGGTCCAGGCCAGGTCTACCCGCCGAACACCGACGACATCGAGGCCGGGCCGCCCGGCACGGGAGGGGCCGCTGGCCAGGCGAGCGCCGACGCGACCGCCAGCGCGACCACGAGCGCAACGGCGACGGCCAAGGCCATCGGCGGGCTGGCCGGATACGGCGGCAATAGCTCGCCTGCGCAAGATGGGGGCGCTGCGGCGGCGCACGCCACGGCGACCAGCTCCGGCAGCGGCGACGCAATGGCGAGCGCAGATGCCGAGGCCGGCGGGGGCATCGGTTACCCGAGGGGCGGCGGCGGTGGCGTCGCCACCGCGACGGCCTCCGCGTCCTCCGTGGGAGGCAACGCGTCGGCGACGGCACGCCAGGTCGCGGGCTACGGCGGGGGCGGTCGGATCCGGGGCCCGCGCGTCTCCGACGGCGTGATTCCCGGGCTGCCGGGCACGAGCTCCTCGATGACCGACGCCGTGAGCGGCTCGGCCGCAGGTCAGCTGTCGCTCGTCCAGCAAGCGATCGCCGGCGACGGAGCCCCGAGCGCGAACGGCGGCAGCGGGCAGAGCGTGCTCCACGCTACGAACCCGGGCGGCGGCGAGCTGTCCGCCGAGGTGCTCGCGCAAGGCGGCTCGACGGCACAGGACTACGGCTCGCTGGCCCCGACGATCTACAGCAGCGGCCGCGGCGGCGGCGCCGACGCCGAGGTCTACGCGACCGTCGCAAACGCGAAACGCATCGAGGCGCACGCGGTCGCCCAGACCGGCTACGGCTTCCTGGACCAGTGGAACGGCGGCACGAACGGCAGCGGGAACGCCACGGCGATCGCGAGCGCGCAGGGGCTGGGGGAAGTCGTCGCGCACGCGACGGCGAGCGGGCCGGCGGCGAGTCACTACCTGTCACAGGCGGACGCCTTCTCTGCAGCTCCCGTCTTGGGCGCACATGTCGTGACGAACCTGACGCTTCCAACGGCCCCGGGGTCGAACACCGGGCCGGGGCCCGACCCGTTCTCCCAGCAGATGCGAACGGCGGACACGACGGCCACCATCCTCTCGTCTGCGGGCTCGAGCTCGCCGGGTCTGCCGGCCTCGGGCTCGGGGATCCGGCAGTCCTCGCTGTACGCCGCGCCCAGCAACGCCGATCTAGCCGCTTGGATCGGGAGCGGACTCGGCGTCGGCGAGGTGCCGCTCGCACTCGCCTCCTTCGCGGCCGACGGGGAGGCGAACGACCAGGCCCACATCTCGAGCTCGTTCGAGCTCGATCTCGACGGCGGGACCTTCCGTCCAGGGACGCTACTCGGCTTCACCTTCTACGACGCCGCTTCCCTCGGGGACAGCGTCCAGCTCCTGCACCTGCAGATGAACGTCGAAGGACGCACCTTCGACACCGTCTACACGGGAACGGCCGAAGCGGTCAGCGCTCTCTCCACGACGAACTCGCTCATTCCCCTCATCGAGAACGATCCGACCCAAGAAGTCAGCCTCACGTTCGATCTCGATTTCAACCACAACGGCGCAGAGAACGCCTTCGTCTCGAACTTCCTCATCTGGGCCGCTCCCGTCCCCGAGCCCACGATGCCTGCGTCCATCGGCCTGCTCGCGCTAGCACTGGTACTCGGCAAGTTGGCGAACCCGCAGGCGCGCCGCGAGGCGCAGCCGAGCGAAGTGCCGTAGGCCGCGGCCGCCCGCGGCCGTCCACGGGCAAGGGCGCGCCCGAGGACTCGCTCCGGCGCATGCTCACGGGGCTCTACAACGGCATCATCGACGCGCTGGTGAACGTCGCTCAGTAGCTTCCTCACCGAGATTTCCGAGTCACTCTTTCATGTGAGACACTACACACTCTCTGGGGACCGGAGGGAGTGTCGTGGGAAGTCATCGCGGGGCTTTCGCGTTCGTTCTGGTTGCCGCATGGGTGTTGTCACCCTGGTGGGCACGTGCGGCGTCGGTCTCGCAGACGGGGAGCAACGGCGGGCCGGGCCTGCCCGGGGCGTACCCGGCGGTCGATGAAACTGGCGGCGCAGGCGAGTCGATTCTCGTGTCCGTGACGCCGCCGCTCCCGGACCTCGTCCACTCGGCGACGGCGGTGGGCGGCAACGGCGGCCGGGGTGGCGACGGCACTCTGGCCGATGCGGCCCTCGGCCCCTACTACGATGGGATCTTCTCCGGCTACGGCGGCAACGGCGGGGCCGGCGGGATCGCCAACGCGCTCGCCGTCACGAACGCGGTGTCCGGCGACACCAGCGCAACCAGCAGCGCCACCGGCGGGAACGGAGGCGCCGGCGGGAACCTGGCCGGTCCTTACGCAAGCAACGGGGCCGGCGGCGCGGGCGCCAACGGCACGGCGACCTCGAACGCCGCGACACTCGTGGGCGCAGCCATGGCCGGCGCGACCGCGAACGGGGGCAACGGAGGAATCCCGGGCCTGATCTACCCGTACTACGCCGACCCGCTCGAAGCGCCCCTGCCCGGCGCGGGCGGTGGCGCCGGCAGCGCGAGCGCGAGCGCCACTGCGAGCGCGACGACGAGCGCGACGGCGAGCGCCAAAGCGGTGGGCGGAGTCGGTGGCTCCGGCTCGAACAGCAGCCCGACCGAGGACGGCGGCACCGCCGAAGCGCACGCCATGGCCACCACCTCGGGCAGCGGGGACGCGACGGCCAACGCCGATGCCGAGGCCGGCGGAGGCTCGGGGTTCGCAGGCGGCAGCCACGGCGGGACCGCGCTCGCAACCGCCTCGGCCGTG
This sequence comes from Myxococcota bacterium, assembly GCA_035498875.1. Taxonomy (GTDB): domain Bacteria; phylum Myxococcota_A; class UBA9160; order SZUA-336; family SZUA-336; genus VGRW01. The sequence goes on along the minus strand of DATJZP010000040.1, from coordinate 35,103 downwards.
TCTGCGGGTGGCAACGCCTCTGCGTCGGCCCGCCAGGCCGCGGGCTACGGAGCGGGCGGGCGCCTCGGCGGTCCGCGCGTCTCGGATGGTGTGATCCCGGGCCTGCCCGGCACGAGCTCGTCGATGACCGACGCCGTGAGCGGATACGCCGCAGGCCGGCTGAGCCTGGTCCAGCAGGCGATCGCGGGCGACGGCTCCGCGAGCGCGAACGGCGGCGACGGCCAAAGCGTGCTGCACGCCACGAACCCCGGCGGCGGCGAGCTGTTCGCGGAAGTCGTCGCTCAGAGCGGCTCGACGGCGCAGGGCGTGTACTCCGGAGGCATCCCGCTCGAGAGCAGCGGTCGCGGTGGCGCCACGGACGCCGAGGTCTTCGCGACGGTCTCGAACGCGAAGCGCGTCGAGGCGCACGCCGTTGCGCAGAACGGCGCCGGCTTCGTGGACTTCTACTACGGCGGCAGCACCGGCAGCGGCAACGCGACGGCGCACGCCAGCGCGCAGGGCCTGGGCGAGGTGATCGCGCGCGCCGACGCGAACGCGCCCGCGAGCCAGCACACCTTGTCGCAGGCGGACGCGCTCTCCGCAGGTCCAGTGACCGGCGCGCACGCCGTCACCACCGTCGCCGGCTATCCGCCGCCGCCCGACGTGCCGCCGCCGTACGGCCCGTACATCTACTCGCCGGTCCCGCGCACGGTGCACACGGAGGCGACGCTCCGCTCATCCGCGGGCCCGGGGCCGCCTGCGCCGCCCGCGCAGGGCACGCGCCAGGCGTCCCTCTTCGCGGTGCCGAACGCCGTCGACGTGGGCGCGTGGACCGCGGGCCATCCGAACACCGAAGCCGCGCTCACGCGCGGCGGCGCCCAAGCGCTCGCGCTCGGCGCGTTCGCGACCGACGCGGAGCCGGTGGATGACATCCACACCCAGAGCGCGTTCGAGCTCGACCTCGACGGCGCGAGCTTCGGCGCGAACACGAAGCTCGGCGTCGCGTTCCTCGACTCGAGCGCGCTCGCGAACAGCGTGGACGTCCTGCACCTGCAGATGAGCATCGACGGCCGCGGCGCCTTCGACACTCAGTTCACCGACACCGCCACCACACTCGCCAGCCTGGACGACAGCGTGATCGATCTCGGCACGCTCGGCATCGTCGCCCCGCTGCACAAGCTCGTCCTCACCTTCGACCTCGACGTCCCCGAGGTCGACGCCGAGACCGCCTTCAACACGAGCTTCGCAATCTTCGCCAGCACCCCCGAGCCGACGATGCTCGCGTCCATCAGCCCGCTCGCACTCGTACTCGTACTCGGCAAGGCAGCAAGCCGAGCGGCGTAGCCGCGAGGCGCGCAGCGAGGCGGAGCCGAGCGAAGGCGCCGGCGCGATGCCGTCCTCGCGCCTTACGGCGCTCGGACTTGGTGGGCGATCCGAGATTCGAACTCGGGGCTCCTACCGTGTGAAGGTAGTACTCTACCGCTGAGTTAATCGCCCAGGCGCGAGCATCGTACGCTAGCGCACGACGCGGCGCCCCTCCATCGTGAGCTCCCAGCCGACGCCGCGCTGCGTGAGCTCCGCGGTGTAGATCGAGTCGCGGCGGAGCGCGCGCGACACGAGCGTGGCGATGGCCGTCGCGAGCACGAGCGGCAGCGCGATCGCGTAGTCACCCGACAGCTCGAACGCCATCACCGCGGCCATGAGCGGCGCGTGCGTGGTGGCCGCGATCGCCGCCGCCATGCCCACGAGCGCGTAGCCGCCCGCGGGTCCCGTATCCGCGCCCACCGCCGCGAGGAGACCCGCCCACAGGAAGCCGATGCCGCCGCCGAGCAGGAGCGTCGGCGTGAACACGCCGCCCGGGCTGCCCGAAGACACCGACGCCGTCGTCGCGAGACACTTCCCCACGAGGAGCAGCGCGACGAAGCCCAGCGTGAACTTTCCGTCGATGAGCGCGTTCAGCGGCTCATAGCCGTTCCCCGCGACCTCGGGCAGGAACACGATCACGGCGCCCGCGAGCAGCCCGCCGAGCGCCGTGCGCCAGGGCAGCGCGAGCCACGGCTGGTGGAAGAAGCGCTCGCCCGCGGACACCAGCCGCATGAACGCCTGCGCGCCGAGCGCCGCCGCGATGCCGAGGCCCGCGAACGCCGCGAACTCGAGCGGCGACTGCAGGTGGAACGCGCGCTGGCCGTAGATCGGCCCCTCGCCGATCACCGCGCGCGTGACCGACGCCGCGAGCACCGTCGCGACCAGCACCGGCAGCACGGCGTCGAGCACGACCACGCCCAGCACCACTTCGAGCACGAACAGCACCGCCGCGAACGGCGTGTTGTACGCCGCGGCGAAGCCCGCCGCCGTGCCCGCGCCGATCAGCAGCCGCGCGCTGTCGAGCGACAGGCCGAGCCGATCCGACACCCACTTCCCCGCCGCGCCGCCGAACTGGATGAGCGGACCCTCGCGCCCGATCGAGCCGCCCGATGCGATGGCGAGCCACGACGCGAGCGACTTCAACAGAGTGACTCGCATCGACAGGTGCACGCGGCCGAGCACGACGGCTTCCATCACGTCGCCCACGCCCTGCCCCGACGGCGCGCGTGCGACCGCGCGGCCGATCACCCCCGCCAGCAGCGCACCCGCCGCAGGCACGAGCAGGCGCGCCCAGAGCGGCGCAGCCGACATGGCCGACACCACGTCGCTCGCGCCTGCGAGCTCGCGCATCGCGAAGCTGAGCGCCGCGCGGAACGCGACGGCGAACGCCGCAGCGAGGAGCGCCACCCCCACGACGCCGAGCGCGAAGCGCCCGCCCCGCGAATCCTCTTGCACGCGGCGACTCTAGCACCGCGTGCGCGCGGTCGGTCAGCGCGGCGAGCGCTCGGGCGAGGCGGCCGCGAGGATCCCGGCGCGCACCAGACAGAACACCGCGAGCACGGATGCGAGCCCGTGCGTCAGCCACGCGAGCGGGCCGCACCACGTGAGCAGGCCGAGCCGCGCCAGGATCCAGTTCCAGTCGTGCACGTCGCCGCCCACGAGCGGCAGCGCCATCGCCTGGGCGTCGGCCATGTACGCCGCCATGTACATCGCGCTCTCGGCGAGCCAGATGCCGCAAACCCACGCCTCGAACTCGCGCTCCTCGCGCCACAGCTGGAACGCGGCCGCGGCCGGGAAGAACAGCTGGCTCAGCGTGCCGCCCAGCATGTGCAGCCATGCCCCGAACGGCGCCAGGAACACGTGTCCCGCCTCGTGGAAGAGCAGGTTCACGCCGTCCAGGAAGTGCCAGCGATACGCGAGCACGAGCCACGCCACGTATGGCACGAGCGCCGCAACCAGGATCCGCTGGAACAGCATGCCTTCTGATCGGTCCAGGCACCCCGCGCCTGTGCAAGAGCGGCGGCGGAGCCAGGCGCTGCCGCCCACGGCCCATCAGTCCGCGCCGACTCCTCTGAAGTTCGTCAGATTGGGCGCGGGCGGATTCGGGTACTTCTTGACCGACTTCTCGTATTCCTCGATCACCTTGTAGGCAGGCCCCGCGATGAAGAGAGTGATGCCCCCGAGGTTCACGTCCTCGTGCGGGTCCATCTCGATGTCGTAGACCTTCGGGAAGTACATCGGAGTGCCGGTCACATACAGGCCGCCGAGCTCTTGCTGCCCTGTGCCGGTGAGTCGCATGTCCTTGAAGTAGTACCGCCACTGCTTCCAGCGCGCGGCGACCAGGTCGGGGCCGATGAAGGTGAGCAGTGACTCGCGCGCCCCCTTCTCGCTCTTGCCGAGGAGCACCGCGGTCTGGTCCACGCCGTCGATCGGGCGATCCGTCGGCAGCTTGGCGCCGAGGATCGCTGCGAAGGTCGGCAGGAAGTCCATCTCGGAGAACATCGCGTAGGAGCTGCTGTCCGGCGCGACGTGCCCGGGCCAGCGGATGAAGCAGAACGTCCGGAGCGAGCCCTCGGTCGCCTCGCCCAGCTCGCCGCGGAAGGGCCCTGGGCTGCCCATGTCGACGGATCCGAGGTTGCCGAGCTCCCGTCCGATCCAGCCGCTCGGCCCGTTGTCGGAGGCGAACACCACCAAGGTGTTGTCTTCGATCTTGAGCTCCTTCAGCGCGTCGAGCACCTGCCCGACGTGGAAGTCGCCTTCCATCATCTTGTCGCCGTAGTTCCCGATGCGGGACTTCCCGGCGAACTGCTTGGCGGGGTAGTTCGGGAAGTGTCCCATCGAGAACGGCAGATAGAGGAAGAACGGCTTGCCCGCGGCGGCCTGCCGCTTCATGAACTCGATGGACCGCGCCGTGAGGTCGACGTCGATCTCGGCGCGGACCTCGGCCGTGAAGGGCTTGACGCGCTGCATCGCTCCGCCGGCCTTCTGCTCGACGATCCACGGTCCCTTCTCGACGAGCGCGCTCTCCGGCGCATCGAAGGAGTGAGTCATCTGGATCAGCGGGACGGTCAACGCATCGCTCCAGGAGGTGTCTGGCGGGATGCCATAGAACTCGTCGAAGCCATGCACGGTCGGCACGGCTTGTGGGTCTCCGCCGAGATGCCACTTGCCGAAGATCGCCGTCGCGTAGCCCGCGTCCTTGAACAGCTGGCCCATGGTGTAGGCCTTGGCCGGGAGCTGGAACGGGCTGCCGGGTGAAGAGACCAACGACAGACCGCTCCGGATCGAGTACTGCCCGGTCATGAGCGCAGCGCGCGACGGGGTGCAGGAAGGCTCCACGAGATACTGGGTGAGGCGCATTCCCTCGCGAGCGAGCTGGTCGACGCGTGGCGTCGGCATTCCGCGCAGCTCGCCGCCGCCGTACGGCCCCATGTCGCCGTAGCCGACGTTGTCGGCGAGGATGAAGACGACGTTCGGCTTCTTGTCAGCGGCCTGTGCCGCGACGGCAGCTCCGAACAAAGCAAAGGCCAGCAGCGCGACCGATCTCGAGCAGCTTCTCTTCACGATTGCCTCCCTCCATGTCTTGTTTCACAGGGGTCAAAAGCGCACTCGGAGGCGGAGCCCAGCCACGGTCGCGGTGTCGACGTTCTTCAGACCGAGCCCCGAGGAGCTCAATGCCTTCTTGAGGCCGGGATCGACGATCTGGAAGTCGGCCGTCGCCGTCAGCCACGCCGTGATCGCGACGCTGTAGTACAGCTCCAGCGCGTCCTCGTTCTGCAGGCCGAGCTTCAGCTGCTCGCGCAGGAAGGGAACGAAGTCGCTGCTGAAGTGGGTCCGCGAGATTCCCAGGCCGAAGGTGTCGTCGGGGCGGCCCGACAGGACGCCCTTGCCGCCGATCCCCGCCGTGGCGGCGTACTTGACCGGGTTCGGATCTCCGTCCGACGCACCGAACGACAGGAACACGCCGAGCCCGTGCTTCGAGTCACCCGCGGGCTGCCAGAGGTACTGGTCGAAGGAGTAGTACACGGACCAGCTCTCGTCCTTGCGGCGCGCGGGCTGAGTGGGCACCAGCAGACCCGGAAAGAACCGCGCGAGGATGGCGCGAAGGATCGGACCGGGATCCCCGAGCCTGGGAAACTGCTCCTGCAGAAGCATATTGGCGATGTTCGACGGATCCTGATCGATCGAGAAACGCTGCTTGTCGCTCCACGAGAATCCGACGTTCTGGTGACCGACGAGCCCGAACGGCTTCACGGCCACCTGGCCGCTGCCGACGACCGTCACGCCCTTGTTGAAGCTCACGTCGTTGCTCGTGGGCGTCCCGTTCGGGTCCAACGCGAGCGCCGACAGGATGACGCCGTCCGTCGGCAGCACGATGACGCCGCCGCCGAACGCCGAGATCGGCACCTGCTCCAGGGTCATGGGGAACATGAACGCGGTGTTCTCGAACTGGGTGTTGTAGTCGCCGTAGAACTCCTGCTTGCCGAGCGCGAACGTGTTGAACTTGCCGACGGCCAGGCCGAACTTGGTGCTGAGAAACTGGATGAACGTCGCGTTCATGAGCGCCGTGGTCGGGTCGCCCTGTGCCGGGATCAGAGCGGCGGTGCTGACGGGCACGATCGCCCCGGACTTCTTCAGCACGTTCCCGCCGAAGCCGCTGTCCGCCGAGACGTTCACGAAGCCGCCCGGCCAGAGGCCCAGCTTCTCCGTGTCCAGGTTGAGCGTGTAGTCCGCGTTGCCCCAGGTCGTTCCTCCCGTGTCTCGGCCGCCGCCCACGACCCACTGCGGAGTCGCGAGCAGGTCCACGTCGAACACCACCCCTTTCTTCGCGAGCTCGTCGCGGAACCCGCCCCAGTCACCCGTGAGTCGAGGTCGCGACCAGACGTCCCCGCCCCACGTGTCGGGCAGGTCGAGGAGCTGCGCGTTCGCCGAATTCGACGCAATTGCGCTCGCAAGGATGGCGAGGACGGTCGTCCATCGGAGCATGTCGTCACCGCCGAATCGAAAGCCGGGCCACGCGGTTCACGAGGCAATCACTTCGCCGTCTCGTTCTCTTTCTTCAGCTCCTCGAGGTTCGCCTGCTTCTTGCGCCACGCCTCGCCCATGCTGTTCAGCATGGCGGGCGGCATCGCCTCCATCGGGACTACGAGGTCGCCTGCCACGGGCCACTCCGGCAGCAGCCGGGGGTGGTAGTCGGGCGGGTAGTACAGCTTCGGATCGATCTCGTGCTCGCGCACGAAGGGTTCCTGGATCTCCTTGCGCGAGGTGGTTGGATGCGGAACGACGAGTTGTCCGTTGGAGAAGTCGAACTGGGGGGCCCGTGAGTTGGGGAATTTCGGAATGATGCCTTCGCGCACCCAGATCTTGTCCTTCGTCACGTTGACGACGACCCCGTCGGGCGCCCCGAAGTGGTACGGGCCCTTCCAGTGGTACCGCACCTCGGCCACCGTCTCTTCGTTGAGATAGGGGTCGAAGGGCATGTGCGTCGTCAGAAACAGCCGGGGCTTGATCTGGTTGGCCAGATAGCCCGCCGCGTACGCGGGCGTGTGGTGCGTGTCGACGGTGTAGCGCGCCAGGAACGGCGGCACGCCCTGCACACCAGAGCTGATCTCGCAGAGCTCGGTCTGCGTCTCGGTGACGTAGACGTCCACGCCCTTTGCGTACTTGATGTCGAGGTCGTTCGGGCGGCCGTCGCCGGTCCAGACGAAGGAGAGGCCGTTCCAATCCAGGCGATAGCCCGACGCGCCGTCCTTGGCGTGCGAGCGCTGCCAGTGGATCACGCGCACGCCGTCCTTGTCGTAGATGACTCCGCCGTTGTCGCGGAAGGGGTACTCGTGGACTTCGATGTCGTGGCCCTTCCCGACCGGGAAGACGCTGAAGGCGTCGTCGTGCCACGCGAGCATCTTCTTCATGCCGTCGATCATCGCGGCCGTGCCGTACTCCGGTGTTCGCCCCGACGGTCCATACACCTGGAGCACCTTGTGCCAGCGGCCCGCCCATCCACCGAATTCGTACAGGTACGGCAGTCCGCCGAAGTGATCGATGTGGAGGTGCGTGATGAAGACCTTGTCGAGCTCGTTCAATGCGAAGCCCGAGGCGATGTAGTTCGCGACCGACCCCTCGCCGATGTCGAAGATGAAGTTCTCACCGTTGCCGAGCTGGACCAGGATCGAGGTGTTCATCTGACCCGGACGGATGAACGGCGCGGTTCCCATGAAGATGATGCGCATCTCGTCGGGCTGGACGTCCTCGGTGCGCGGGAACCAGTTCGCGGCGCTCTTCAGCCACGGCTGCGGTTTGATGCCCTCGTACAGGAGCCCTTCCTTCCAGCGCCCCATGGGAACGCCACCGAAGAGGGCTGCCTTGATGTCCTGCTCGGAGCTCGGCGTCTGCTGCGCCATCTCCTGCGCCGTGGCGACGCTGACACCCGTGAGTGCCACGGCCGCGAAGGCGAGCGCCGCGGCGGCTTCCTTCCAGAGTGCGCCCCACGCTTGCTCGAGTCGTTTCATCTTCATCTCTCCCTTGAGGTTGTCGTTGGCCGATTCACGCGTCCGGCTCGAGACGCCAGGCGAGGTGTGGAGGGACGTTGCGCAGGAGCGCGCCATCGCGCCGCAGATTGCAGAGAGCCACGAGCCCGTCCTCGTCCGAGGAGCGGAGGTCCTCGAGCTCCAGGCAAACGCCGCTCGGGTCGCACCCGACCGCTTGCTCGAGCTCACCGATCTCGGCGCCCGAGAGCCGACCCTCCACCGAGATTCGGCGAGGCTCCCGCTCGCTCAAGACCGTGATCCGAAGCGTCACGCCCGGTCGCCGTTGCGAGTGGCGTGCCGCCGACTTCCAGCGACGAGAGAGCCGGCGCGGGCGGTGCGCAGCGGCGCAGCGGTCGCTGCGCGCGACATGTCACGAGCGCGCGCGAAATGTCGCGTCCGCGATGCCGGGGCGGGCCCTCCAGCGTATCCTGGCAAGGTGCAGACTGCGGACTCCTTCGAGCGCCTGCTTGCCGACCTCTCGGCACGCTTCGCAGGAGTGCCCTTCGAAGAGGTGGACTCCGAGATCGACGTTGCGCTGGAGGCGCTGGCTGGCTTCCTCGGTACCGATCGAGCCAGCGTCCTCGAGCTCCGACAAGATTCCGCCACCATCGCGCTCACGCACTCGTGGGCGCGTTCCGGCTTCGCGCGGGCCCAGCGCTACGAGTCCCTGGGACGAGAGCTCCCCTGGTTCTACGCGCAGATTCGCGCGGGAACCGTGCTCAACTTCCGACGCATGCCAGACGAGCTCCCTCCCGAGGCGGTCGCGGAGCGCGCGGAGGTTCTGGCCCTCGGAAATCGCTCGCAGGTCGTCGTCCCCCTCCGCTTGGGAGGACGCTGGATCTGCGCCCTGGGCACTGCGACGGCGGAGAAGGAGCGTTCGTTCTCGGACGAAGAGATCGGGCGCATCCGGATCGTCGGGACGCTGCTGGCGAACGCGCTCCATCGCCGCAATCTGGAACGCGAAGTGCGCGAGCTGCTGCGCCGGCGCGAAGCCGAGAACGCGTATCTCCGTGAGGCGGTAGCCGGCGACGTGGGCTTCGAGCGGATCGTGGGCAAGAGCGACCCGCTGCAACGCGTGCTGGAGCTGGCGGCTCAGGTCGCGCCCACTTCGACGGCCGTGCTGCTGCTCGGCGAGACGGGCACCGGCAAGGAGTTGCTGGCTCGCGCGATCCACACGCGCAGCAAACGAGCCGAGGGGCCGCTCATCACGGTGAACTGCGCGGCGCTTCCCTCGTCGCTGGTGGAGAGCGAGCTGTTCGGACACGAGAAGGGCGCGTTCACCGGAGCGACCTCGGCGAGACCGGGCCGCTTCGAGCTCGCGGACGGCGGCACCCTGTTTCTCGACGAAGTCGGCGAGCTCGCGCCCGAAACGCAAGCCAAGCTGCTGCGCGTGCTCGAGAACGGCGAGTTCGAGCGCGTTGGCGCGGTTCGCTCCCGCAAGGTCGACGTGCGCCTGATCGCGGCGACCAACCGCCCGCTGGAACGCGACGTGCGCGACGGGAGCTTCCGCGCGGACCTCTACTACCGGCTGTCGATCTTCCCCATCACGCTCCCTCCGCTCCGCGAGCGGCCCGAGGACATTCCAGTCCTGACCTGGGAGTTGATCCACCGGCGCCAGCACGAGCTGGGCCGACGCATTCAGCGCGTGCCCGAGAGCGCGATGCAGGCGCTGTGTCGCTATCCGTGGCCGGGGAACATCCGTGAGCTCGGGAACGTCATCGAGCGGGCGCTGATCCTCTCGCCTGGCGAGGATCTGCTTCTCGACTCCTTCATTGCGTCCCAGTCGGCGCTGCCCGAGATCTCCGAGCGCGCGGACGCCGCGGAGCGGAGCCACTTCCTGCAGGTGCTGGAGCGCTGCAACTGGCGCATCGGAGGGAGCGGCAACGCCGCCGACTGCCTCGGGCTGAACCCGAGCACCTTGCGCTCGCGGCTCAAGAAGCTCGGCATCGTTCGGCCCAGCTGACCGGGAGAAGACGTTCGCAGTCGATCGCGCGACACGCTTTGGTGTCACCCGTCGGGTGATGCTCCCACCAAGGCAATACGCCCCACTGCGTGACCGGACGCCCCATGCCACCGTCCTTGCGCAACGACTCGTCCGAAGCGTTACGTTGAGGGAATGCCGAAGCTCTGGAGCCCGGCCGCGCGACCGCGGCGCGCTGGACTCGTCGCGGTCTCGCTCGCGCTCGCGGTCTTCGCCGTCGGCTGCGCGACGCCCGTCGGCATCCGGCGCGCCTCGCTCGGCGAAGTCGATCGGCTCATGGGCGAGAACGCGGTCACGGGCGATGCGCCCAGCGCGCTGTCGCGGCAGATCCTCGCGCGTCTGGGCCTCTCGGTGCTGTACGAGGACGATCCGGTCGCGGCGCTCGAGAAGCTGCGCGCGGGACTGGGCGCTCCCGACCAGCGCGAGCGGCTCCTGGCGCTGGCCGAGCTGTGGTACTCGACCGCGCGCAAGACCGGCGACCGCGGCGAGTACCTGGCCGCCGCCGTGTGCGCCTACGCGTACGTGTTTCCCGCCACGCCGCCCAGCTCGCCGCCGAGCCCGTACGACTCGCGGACCCATCTCGTGCTCGAGATCTACAACCGCGGGATCGCGAGGGGACTCGCGCTCGCCGAGTCCGATCACGGCATCGAGCTCGATCCTTCGCCGCGCCAGATCCAGATGCCGTTCGGCACCTTCGTCCTCCGCGTGCCCGAGGAGGAGTTCCGCTACGGCGGCTATCGCATCGTGCATCCGGTCGCGCTGGGCGACTTCGAGATCCGCGGCATGCGCAATCGCTACCGGCGACCCGGAGCCGGCGTCGCGCTCGCCGCGAGCATCGAGCCTGCGGGGAACCGCGACACCGATCCCTGGCTTCCGCCGCGGGCGAAGATTCCGGTGACCGCGTTCGTGCGCATCGAGGAGCTCCCCACGGACCTCGCGCGCGCGCACGGCACGCTCGAGTTCTACGACGCCGACGAGACGGGCACGATCCAGGTCGGGTCGGCCACCGTGCCGCTCGCGTCCGACCCGTCGGCCGCGCTCGCATATCGCCTCGAGGGCGCACCGATCTGGGATTTCGAGATCGCGGGATTCCGGCGCTCGGACCTCCGCATCGCCGGAGTCTCGCGGACCCACGGACTGTTCTTTCTCAATCCCTACCGGCCGGGCCGGATCCCCGTCGTGTTCGTGCACGGAACCTTGTCGAGCCCGGCGCGCTGGGCCGAGATGGCGAACGAGCTGCTCGGTGATCCGCGCATCGCGACGCGCTTCCAGCTCTGGTTCTTCGTCTACAACAGCGGAAATCCCGTGCTGGCGTCCGCCGCCGAGCTGCGCGAAGCGCTCCAGACGGCGGAGCACGACCTCGATCCGGAGGGCAAGGACCCGGCCCTGCGCCAGATGGTCGTGGTGGGTCACAGCCAGGGGGGACTGCTCACGAAGGCGATGGTGGTGTCGAGCGGCAACGCCTTCTGGGCGATCTGGAGCGATCAGAAGTTCGAAGACGTGCCGATGAGCGCGGAGACGCGCGAGCTCCTCCGGAAGGCGGCGTTCTTCGATGCGCTGCCGTTCGTGACGCGGGTGATCTTCATCTCGACGCCCCACCACGGCAGCTTCCTGGCCGAGAACTGGCTCGGCATGCTGGCGCGCAGGCTGGTGAACGCGCCGTCCTCGCTGGCCCAGTCGTCGCTCGAGATGGCGACGCTGAGCCAGGACCCGCACCTGTTCCGCCGGCGCTTCCAGCTCCCGACCTCGATCGACAACATGGACTGGTCGAATCCGGGCCTGCGCACGCTGGCGTCGCTCCCCATCGCGCCGGGGGTCGCGGTGAACTCGATCATTCCGGTGCTGAAGGCGCCGATCGAAACCGGCGACGACGGAGTCGTCAAGTATCAGAGCGCGCACATCGAGCCCGTGGAGTCGGAGCTCGTGGTGCTCGGCTCGGGCCACTCGACCCAGGCGAACCCCGAGACGATCGAGGAAGTGCGCCGCATCCTCTACGAGCACGCGGGCATACACTGATCTGCGTCGCCGCCGTTCAGAGCGCCGCGAAGTCGTAGTTCACGATCAGGCGGTAGTCGTCGAGCGTGGCGTGCGCGCCCCCGCGCTCGTTCACCATCGCGAAGCGCGCGCGGAGCCAGAGTCCCTTGAGCTTGGGCAGGCCGGGCCGCCACTGCAGGTCGAAGTCGTACTCGTCCTCGTTGGGGCCGACGCTCGGCGCGACGTCCCAGCCGTGGATCCAGAGCGCGTAGACCGTGAAGCCGGGCATCCCCACGCGCGAGAACGCATACGACGCCTTCACCATGAGCGCCTGCTCGTTGGCGCGGTTGAAGTTCTCCACCTGCGCGCTCGTGTAGCCCGGATAGCTGCTCCACGGGCTGCGCAGGTCCGTGCCGTGGGTCGTGTTCGTGTAGCCGAGCGTCGCCACGGCCCCGCCGTAGCTGCCGACGGCCTTCACGCCGATCTGGTTGCCAGCGAAGGAGCTGCCCGTGAGCAGGTCGTTTCCGGTGCTGTGCTGGTCCGTGAACTGCACCGCGCCGAGCACACCCAGTCCGTTCTCGAACTCGTGGGAGTACTTGGCCTCCGTGTAGCCGATGTTGATCACGTCGTTGGAGAAGTAGTCGATCAGGCCGATCGAGCCGTTCTTCGTCGCGTAGCTCGCCCCGACCACTGCCACGCCGCGGTTGATCGCCGCGCCGGCGTCCTCCGACATCGAGACGAAGTCGTCCGAGTTGCGGTTCTTGATCTTGGTGACCCAGCCGCCGCCATAGGTCAGCTTCCCGTCGTCTCCCCCCGGGCTCCAGTTCCCGACCAGCGTGTACGCCTCGAACGTATTCGGCGTCATGCGGTTGTCGTGGCTGTTGATGAAGGGAGTGTCGAGCTCCTGGCGGTAGGCGGTCGCCATGAGACCGTCGGTGAGTCTGAGCTTCCCGTAGAGCTCGCCGACGACCCCGTAGCTCTGCTGGTTCGCCGTGAGCAGGAGCGTGCCGCTGCGATCGTCGGGCGCGTAGAGCGGAAGCGAGGTGTACGCGGTCGTCCCGAACGCGAGGCGTTCGAACAGGTAGCCGGTCCGGATGCCGATCGACCCGCCGACGGCCCACGCCTCGCTCGTGGTGTCGTTGAAGTGGTCCTGTCGCAGATAGTAGGTGCGGAAGTTCACGAGGAGCTTGGCGTCACGCAGGAACGCGGGCTCGTTCTTCAGGTAGTCCTTGATCCACTCGGTGATCCGCTCGCGTTCCTTGGCGGGCTCGAAGGTCTTGTCGATCGAGGTCTTGTCCCCGGAGGCCGACTCGGGCGGCGGCTCTTCGATCGAGATCGCTTCCTGCGCGAACGCTCGGCCGGCGGCCAGCAGCAGAAACAGCGCGAGCAGCGGCCGCGCCCAGCGAACCCTTGGCCGAACGCCCCCACCCTCGCACATCGTCCCCTCCCCAGCACGCGCCCCCGCCAGTCTAGGGTGCCGCCCGAGAGCTTGTCGGGCGAATGACCTCGGAGCGGAGTCACTCCCGGAAGTGCAGCGCGCGGGTCCGCGTGAGCGCGTCGAAGCCGAGGATGCTCATGCTGTGGCCGCGCCCGGACTGGCCGACGCCGCTCCAGGGCAGCCGCGGATCGCCGAAGTCGCAGCGGTTCTGGAAGACGGTGCCGAAGCGGAGCTTCGCGGCGAAGCGTTCGGCGCGGCCGCGGTCGGCGGTCCACACGCTCGCGGTGAGGCCGTACACGGAGTCGTTCATGCGCGCGAGCGCATCCTCGTCGGAGCCGACTTTCTGCACCGCGAGCACGGGCCCGAACTGCTCGGCGCGCATGAGCGCGGCGTCCTGCGGCACGTCGCGCAGCACGGTGGGCTCGAAGAAGCGGCCCTGTCCGTTCGCCTGCGTGCGGCGGCCGCCGCACAAGAGCTGCGCGCCGCGCTGAACGGCGTCGGCGACGAGCGCCTCGAGCTCGGTCACGTGGCGCGGCTGCGCGATCGGGCCGAGCGTGGTGGCGGCGTCGAGCGGGTCGCCGAGCACGTACTTGCGGGCGAGCTCCACCGCGCCGGCGACGAACGCGTCGTAGTGGCGCGCGTGCACGTACGCGCGCTCGACCGCGCAGCAGCTCTGGCCCGCGTTGTACATGGCGCCGTCGACGAGCCCGTCGACCGCGCGCGCCACGTCGGCGTCCGCGGCCACGTAGGCCGGATCGTTTCCGCCGAGCTCGTAGCCGATCTGCAGGAACCGGCCCGCGGCGGCCTGGCTGATCCGCGTGCCGCCGAGCACCGAGCCGGTGAACACGACGTGGTCGATGCGCGGATCGCCGACCATGCGCTCCGACAGCTCGTGCGCGCAGTCGAGCGATTGCACGAGCCGTGGATCCGCGCCCGCCGCGCGGAACGCGTCGGCGAACATCGGCCCGCACAGCGGCGAGCGCGGCGAGTGCTTCACGATCACCGCGTTGCCCGCCAGCACCGCGGGCACGACCACGTTCACCGCCGTGAGCAGCGGGTAGTTCCACGCCGGCAGGTCGAGCACGACGCCGAGTGGCACCTTCTGGATGCGCCGTGCGATGCCGTCGTCGCCGCCGGCGTCGACGTCGCCGAGCCCGCGGTCGGCGAGCTCCAGCATCGTGCGCGCGCGGCTCGCCATGGTGCGCAGCTCGCCTGCGGCCTGGGCCAGCGGCTTGCCCATCATCTCGGAGATCGCGCGCGCGATCGCGTCGCTCTGGCTCTCCAGCGTCGCGACGGCGCGCTCGACGAGCGCCTTGCGCTGCGCGAGCGGCGTCGCCTCCGCCACCGCGGCGCCTTCACGCGCCGCCGCCAGCACGCTGTCGATCTCGCTCCACTCCGCGAGCGGCACCTCGCACGCGAGCCCGAGCGTGTACGGGTTGTCGACGCGGAGCGGGCTCGTCATGCCGGCGAGTCTACTGCAGGACTCGCGCCGGTCATGGGCGAAGGTCCAAACGGGCCTTGGAACGAGCTCACGCGAGCGGCAGGAACTTCCCGTCGGCGACCCACACGAACGGAGGCGTACCGACGGCGGCGCGGCGCTCGGCGACCCAGGGCATGTCGCGCGGCACGGCGCGCCGGCGCGGCCGCGTCTGGAACTCCATGGGATAGGCGAGCCGCGGCTCGGCGGTCGTGTTCGGCGCGGTGTAGTGCCACGTCTCGTTGTGGTGGAACGTCGCGCCCCCCGCGCGCAGCGGGCACGCGACCGCGCGCGACTCGTCGACGGGCTCGGCCACCGTGAGCAGGTTCGCTTCGAGCGTGTCGGTGTGCTTGTGCGCCACCAGCCCGCGCTTGTGCGAGCCCGGCAGAAAGTTCATGGCGCCCATCTCGAGCGTCACGTCGTGCATCGGCAGCCAGACGCCGAGCGCTTCGTAGTCGAACTCTGGCTCCCAGTACGCATGGTCCTGGTGCCACAGCACGGGCCGCCCACCGGGCGGCTTCTTGATCATGTGACCCCAGCTCGCGAGCTCGGCCTGGGGCACGCCGAGCAGCGCCGACGCGTAGCGTCGCGCGTTTCGGAAGTGAGTCGTCTGCAACAGCTCTGGGAAGCGCACTTCGGGGAAGAACGCCTGCGCGAGCAGCACGCCTTCGCCGTGCACGCGGGTGCCCGTGCGGTCGACCGGCGCGTCGCGGCGCGACGCCTCCTCGGGCGAGAAGATGAACTCGTAGATGCGGCGCAGCCACGCGATCTCTTCGTCGGTCGTGATGCGCTCGACCACCAGGTAGCCGTTCTCGCGGAAGAACTCGACCTCGCCCGCGGTCGGCGCGACCTCGAATGCGGACTCCGGCGGCGGCCCGAAGCGCAATTCGCCCATCGCCCGCCAGCGTAGCAGCTTGGCGCGCTTTCGACAGAGCTCGCCGCCGGCGCGACGGCAGCGCCCGGGCGCTCCGCGTACCCTGGCCTACACGGAGGAGTGACGACATGGGAGCGATCGGCGACCCGCGGGTCGAGGTGGTGCTGGACCGCCTGCACGCGCAGAGCGCGAGTCAGGACGGCGCGCTGGCGAGCTATTTCGAGAAGCGCGCGCGCGAGGGCACGCTCGACTGGAAGGGCCTGGACACGGACGCGCACCGCTTCATGGCCGACAAGCTCGTGGCGCTGGACCGCGACAAGGCCGAGTTGTGTCACTCGCTCTGCCGCGCTCTGCGCGCGAAGCGAGTGGTCGAGGTCGGCACCTCCTTCGGCGTATCGACCTTGTGGCTCGCCAGCGCCGTGCGCGCGAACGTGCGCGAGGACGGCGGTGCGGGCGTGGTGGTCGGGACCGAGTACGAGCCCGCCAAGGCGCGGGCCGCGCGCGCGCACTTCGCCGAGGCCGGCCTGTCGGAGTGGGTCGAGCTGCGCGAGGGCGACCTGCGCTCGACACTCGTCGGTGTAGAGGGACCGATCGACTTCGCGCTGATGGACATCTGGACCGAGATGGCGCTGCCCGCGCTCGAGCGCATCGCCCCCGCGCTGCGCCGCGGCGCCATCGTCGTGGCCGACAACACGAAGTCGTTCCGCGAGTCGTACGAGGACTACTTCAATTTCGTGAACGACCCGAAGCACTCCTTCCAGACTCTGACCCTGCCCTACCCCGGCGGGCTCGAGCTCACCGTGCGCACCTGAGCCGGCCTGCTAGCCTTCGGGCATGGCGCTCCGTCCCGTGGTGCGGTTGGCGAGATCGAGGCCCACGCTCGAAGGCGCCGGCGTGCACTTGCGCCGCGCGTTCGGCTTCGGGGATCCCGCGAGCACGGACCCGTTCCTCTTGCTCGACGACTTCCGCAACGACAAGCCGGAGAACTACCTCGCCGGCTTCCCGTGGCACCCGCATCGCGGCATGGAGACGGTGACCTACGTGCTCGCGGGCACGGTCGAGCACGGCGACAGCCTGGGCAACCGCGGCACGATCGGCGCCGGCGACGTGCAGTGGATGACCGCGGGCAGCGGGATCATCCACCAGGAGATGCCGCGCGGCGATGCGAGCGGCCGCATGCACGGCTTCCAGCTCTGGGTGAACCTGCCCGCGCGACTCAAGATGTCGCCGCCGCGCTACCAGGAAGTGAAGGCGCGCGTGATCCCCGAAGTGCGCGACGAGGACGGCAGCACGGTGAGGATCGTGTGCGGCATGTACCGCGACCGGCGCGGTCCGATCGAAGGCGTGGCCGCGGAGCCGAGCTACCTCGACGTGCGCGTGCCCGCGGGCGTGCGCAAGACCATCGCCGTGCCCGCGGGCCGTCGAGCGCTCGCCTACGTGGTCGACGGCGCGGGCAAGTTCTGCAACGCGACTGCGCCGCTGTCGGTGCCGACGGAGAGCGCCGGCTGGTCCGATGCCGCGCCGCCGAAGGACGCCGCGAACCGGACACTGCTGCAGTTCGGCGACGGCGACGAGATCGCCGTCGAAGCCGAGGCGGACGGCCTGCGCTTCCTGTTGATCTCGGGCAAGCCGCTCGGCGAGCCGGTCGCGTGGTACGGGCCGATCGTGATGAACACGCAGGAAGAGCTGCGCCAGGCCTTCGACGAGCTCGACCGCGGCACGTTCCTGCGCAAGTGACTCGCTAGACCGCGAGCGGCGCGGTGTCGATCTCGATCTTCACCTGCGTCATCAGCTTGTGGATCGGACAGCGAGTCGTGATCTCGTGCAGCTTCTGCTTCTCTGCGTCGGTGAGCGCGCCGAAGAACTCCACCTTCGTCCGCAGCACGTACGAGCCCTGCCGCTCCCGCGAGGCGTCGCGCTCGACCTCGATGGCCACGCGGTCGAGCGCCATGCCGCGGCTCCTCGCGTAGAGCGCGGCCGTGAGCCCCTTGCACGCCGCGAGCGCGCTGTCGAACAGGTCGTGCGGATCGGGGTCGCCGCCCTGGCCGCCCGACTCCGGCCCCACGTCGGCGTGCAGCGTGTGCCCGTTCACGTGGATCACCTGGCGGAACAGCTTCGGCGTCTCGGTCTCGCTCTTGCTCGACATGCGCCCTCCGGTCATGTGGGGAGCGGGATGAATTCCTCGTCGTCGCCCGCAACCTTGGGGAAGCGGCCGTTGCGCCAGTCCTGCTTCGCGCGCTCGATGCGCTCTTCCGAGCTCGACACGAAGTTCCAGAACACGTGGCGCGGGCCGTCGAGCGGCGCGCCGCCCAGCACGACCACGCGCGCCGGCGCCTGCGCAATGACTCGCGCAGTGACTGCCCGCTTCCACACGAGCATGGTGCCGACGGAGTGCTCCTTGCCGCCGCAGCGCACGGCGCCCTCCACGACGTAGAGCCCGCGCTCGGGGTGCTCGACGGGCAGCTCGAGCGCGCCGCGCGCCGGCAGCAGCGCCTCGGCATAGAAGAGCGGCGACAGGACTCGCGCCGGCGAAGTCACGCCGAACGCCGAGCCGGCGATCACGCGCACGCGCGCGCCGCCGATCTCGAGCTGCGGGATCGACTCGGCGGGGTGGTGCTGGAAGCTCGGCTCGGTCTCCTCGTGCTGCTTCGGCAGCGCGACCCAGAGCTGCAGGAAGTGCATGCGCGGGCCCGCCGCGCGCAGCGCCGGCGGTGTGCGCTCCGAGTGCACGATGCCGCGGCCCGCCGTCATCCAGTTCAGCGCGCCGGGGCGGATGGGCTGCTCGTTGCCGAGGCTGTCGCGGTGCAGGATCTCGCCCTCGAACGCGTAAGTCACCGTGGCGAGGCCGATGTGCGGATGCGGCCGCACGTCCAGACCGCCGCCCGGCGGAAACGCGACCGGCCCCAGGTGATCGAAGAAGATCCACGGCCCGACCATGCGCCGCGCCGCCGCGGGCAGCAGCCGGCTCACGTGGACACCGCCGCCCAGGTCGCGCGGCCGCGCGTGGATCTCGAGCTCCAGCCCCGCTTCGGCCGCGCGCGCGCACTCGGGATCGGTGTGCTCGAGCTCGCTCATCGCCCGTCGATGTTACGTCAGAAGAGCGAGAGCTGCGCCTCGCGCTCGTCGACGGCGAGCTCGAGCGCGCGCAGCTCCGCCACGTAGTCGGCGGGCAGGCCGTGCTGGCGCGCGCCCGCGAGGATCAGCCCCAGATAGCGCCGCGACGGCTTCCGCCCCGACACGCCGCGCGCGGACGCATACGTGAACGCGCCGAGCGTCTCGCCTTGCCACGTGCGCAGCTCGACGCCCAGCCGCTGGTACGTGCCGCGGTGCACGCCTTCGGTGCGGTCGAGGCGATCGAACTCGGCCGGGGTCAGCAGATAGGCCGCGCCCCACACGCGGCCGCCCTCGCGCGGCGCCACGTTCGCCACGCCGCGCTCGCCCGGGCCGATCGGCAGGTCGAAGCGCAGCTCGAAGCCGTCCAGTGCGGCCACGCGCGTGGCCAGGGGCCGCATTGCGCGACGGCCCAGAAACGTCCCGGCGTCGAGATTGCTCCCATACGCGAAGTACCAGAGCGTTGCTTCGTCTTCCACCTGCACCGAGCTCATGAGGAGTGTGTCATGGCCGAAAGAACCACGGAGCTGCCTGGTTGGATTGCCGACCACCTGAAGAGGTATCAGGCCACGAACGGCGCCGACGGGCACATCTGGAACGGCGTGCCGACGCTGCTCCTCACCACGACCGGCCGCAAATCGGGCCAGCCGGGCACGCTGCCGCTGATCTACGGCCAGGACGGGGCGCGCTACGTGATCGTCGCCTCGCGCGGCGGCGCGCCCGATCACCCGGGCTGGTACAAGAACCTCGTCGCACACCCGAAGGTCGAGCTGCAGGTCGCCGCGGACCGCTTCTCCGCTCGCGCGTCCACCGCGAAAGGCGAGGAGCGCGCGCGACTCTGGAAGCTGATGACGAAGATCTGGCCCGCCTACGACGAATACCAGGGGAAGACCAAGCGCGAGATCCCCGTGGTCGTGCTCGAACGCGCCTGACGCGTAGTCACTCGAGTCAGTAGTTTCCACTCACGAGGACGCCGCTCCGTGTGAGCGCATCGATGCGCCCGGAGTCCAGCCCGAGCCGATCGCGCAGCACCGCCACGTTGTGCTCGCCGAGCAGCGGCGCGCGCAGGTCCGGCAGCTCGGCGATCTCGCCGAACTTGAACGGGAAGCCCGGGATCGTGACCTGGCCGAGCACGGGGTCGGGCACGCTGCGCACCATCTCGCGCGCCTTGAAGTACGGGTGGTCCACCGTGTCGCGCACCGTGAGGACGGGCGCCGCCGCCACGCGGTGCTGCTCGAAGATGGCGAGCGCCGCCTCGTCCGTGCCCTGCGCCGCGAGCCACGCCTCGATGATCGCGGTGAGCTCGACCTTGTTCTGGCCGCGCGCCGCGCCCGTGGCGAAGCGCGGATCGGTCGCGAGCTCGGGCCGGCCGAGCGCGCGGCAGAAGCCCTCCCACTGCCGCTCCAACACGAGCAGCACGATCCAGCCCTGCGCGGCCTTGTACACGCCCATGGGCCCGACCCAGGCGTGCTGCGCGCCGTGGCGGCTCGGCTCGAGCTGCCCGCCGCTGTTCGCGAACGCCTGCACGTTGCCCTCGTGGCAGTGGTAGAGCGCGTCGACCATCGACACGTCGATGTGTTGGCCACGGCCCGTGCGCTCGCGGTGGAAGAGCGCGTAGCCGATCGCGCCGAACGCGTGCACGCCGCTCTGCACGTCGGCGATCGCCGCGCCCACCCACATGGGCGGACGGCCGGGCTCGCCCGTCATCGACATGAGCCCGGAGAACGCCTGCGCGATCAGGTCGAAGCCGACCTTGTGCGCGAGCGGGCCCGTGCGCCCGAACGCCGAGATCGAGGCCATGACGAGCTTCGGGTTCCGCTTCGACAATGCGGCGTAGCTGATGCCGCGCTTCTCGAGCACGCCGGGCCCGTAGTTCTCCACGACCACGTCCGCACCCGCGGCGAGGTCCTGCATGAGCGGCGCGGCCTCGGGCTTCGCGAAGTCGAGACACACGCTCTTCTTGCCGCGGTTCTGCTGGATGAAGTAGATGCTGCGCTCGCCGATGCGCAGCGGCAGAAGCCGGGACGGATCGCCGCCCGGCGCCTGCTCGACCTTGACCACGTCGGCGCCCATCTCCGCCATGAGCCGCGTGACCGTCGGCCCCGCGAGGTACTGCGTGAAGTCGACGACGCGAATGCCGGAAAGCATCGACATGGGACCCCTCCTGGAACGTTGGACGCCGCGGAGTAGCATGCCGCAATGCCGCACCGCTTGCGCTTCGGCGTCGCCTACGACTTTCGCAACCCGCCCGGCAGCGGCCGCGCGAACGCGCAGCTCTACGCCGAGATCCTCGAGCAGATCGCGCTCGCGGACCGGCTCGGCTTCGACCTGGTGTGGGTGTCCGAGCACCACTTCGTGAACGACGGCTACCTGCCCGCATTCGCGCCGGTCGCGGGTGCGATCGCGGCGTGCACGTCGCGCATCCGCATCTCGACCGACGTCGCCCTCTTGCCCTTCCATCACCCGCTGCGCCTCGCGGAAGACCTGGCCGTGCTCGACAACCTGTCGGGCGGGCGCATGGAGCTCGGCGTCGGCATGGGCTACGCGAGCCACGAGTTCGACGCGTTCGGCATTCCGCGCGCCCAGCGCGTGTCGCGCACGGAAGAGGCCGTGGCGATCCTGCGCCAGGCGTGGTCGAGCGAGCCGGTGCGCTTCCGCGGCAAGCGCTTCCAGTTCGACGGTGTGAACGTGTACCCGAAGCCGGTGCAGCCGGGCGGGATCCCGCTGTGGATGGCCGCGCAGAGCGAGCCGGGCGGCGCGCGCGCGGGCGAGCTCGAGATGAACCTGCTCCCGCAAGGCACGCGCGCGGGCACGATCGAGCCGTGGGCGCGCGCGCTCGCGGCGCGCGGCAAGGACCCGCGCGACTTCCGCATCGGCATCATCCGCCCGTGGCTCGTGACCGACGACCGCGAGCGCGATTGGCCGCCGATCCGCGCCGGTGAGGTGTACAAGCGCGACCTCTACCGCGAGTGGGCTGCCAGCTCGCGCGAGCGCGTGCCCGACTTCGCCGACCCGGCGCGCATCCCGCAGACCTGGATCACGGGCGATGCCGATCACGTGGAGCGAGAGATCCGCAAGTTCGTCGGCGAACACGGCTTCACCGACCTGGTCACCTGGGCTGCGCCGCCCGGCGTGTCGCCTTCCCACACGAACGCGAGCCTGGAAAAGTTCGCCCGCGACGTGATGCCCCTGTTTGCGTGAGGTGGCGGCTCGCGAGGGCTACACTCCGCCGATCGTCACACCGCAACGCATCTTCGTGTATTCCTGCGCGGCGGTGTTCGCGGCGGCGCTCGTGCGGCTGGTGCTCTTCCTCGCGGCGCCGATCGACCAGCAGATCGGGCTGATTCCGGACGACGCGTTCTACTACCTGGTCCCCGCGCGCCACTTCGCGGAGCTCGGGCGCTGGACGTTCGACGGCGTGGCGCCTGCGACCGGCTTCCATCTGCTGTACGGCTACCTGCTCGCGGGGCTCTTCGCACTCGCGCCGCGGATCGGCGACCCGGCGCTCTTCGGTGTCAGTGCGGGAACGGAGACGCTGCTCTTCTGCGCGTCCGCGGCGCTCGTGGCGCGAGCCGTAGCGCGCGATTTCGGTCCGCCCGGCGCGCTGGGCGTCGCGCTCGCGTTCACGGCGCCGGTCGCACTGCGCCAGCCGACCCTGCTGGTCGAGTCGTGCTTCGTGCTGTTCGCGGGCAGCGCGCTGCTCGAGCTGTTCTCGCGCGCAGGCGCGCGCGCGGGGCCGGGCCTGCTCGCCGCGGCGGTCGCGCTCGGCCTCGTCGGAAACCTGGCGCGCAGCGACTTCGGGATCTTTCCGGCCGCGTTCTTCGCCGCGAGCCTCGCCGCCGGGCGCCGCGCGCAGGCCCGGCTCGCGCTCGCGGCAACGCTCGGCGCGGCGCTCGGCGTCGCGCTCGTCACGCTGCACGCGCTCCACTTCTCGGGGAGCTTCTTGCAGGGAAGCGCGCGCATGAAGAGCCACTGGGCGGCGCTGCTCGGCTACGACGTGCGCGGGCTGATCCGCTGGCTCGTCGACGTGATCGCACCGCGCGACGCGAAGTGGGTCGGCACGCGCCCGCTCGCGCTCGTGCTGCTGGCCGGCGGGGCCGTCGGCGCCTTCCGCGCGTTCGGCGACCGTGCCCTGCGCGTGCCCGCCTGGCCGCTCGCTGCTGCGGCCGCGCTCTCGATCACCGGCTACGTGCTGCTCTACGGCAAGACGAGCTCGGGCGTGCCGCCGTGGTATCTCGCGAACGCGCTGCCCGCCCTCGCCTATGTGATGGGCGGAGTCGCGAGCTGGATCCCGGCGCGCGCGCAGCTGGCCGCGCTCGGTCTGACCGCTCTGTGGGCTGCGCAGAACACGGCGACGAGCCTGCAGCCGTTCCTGCCGCACCAGGCGGCC
The DNA here is from genome assembly GCA_035498875.1 of Myxococcota bacterium. Taxonomy (GTDB): domain Bacteria; phylum Myxococcota_A; class UBA9160; order SZUA-336; family SZUA-336; genus VGRW01. Next base: position 11,987 of record DATJZP010000040.1, on the reverse strand, counting down.
ATGAAGAACGCGGGCGAGTACCTGCGCACGCATCCGGACCTCGGCCTGGCCGCGGCGTGGAACGCGGGCATCGTGTCTTGGTACGCGGGCCGCGACGTCGTGAACCTGGACGGCCTCGTGAACGACGACATCTACGCGCACGCGGTCGGGCAGACGCTGTTCGACTACGTGTGCGAGCGCGGGGTGAGCGTCATCGTCGACTACAGCGAGATGATCGACAATCCGGCGCTCGCGCTGCGCGGCGGCCACGCCGACGGGCGCCTGCACCGCGCGCTGCGCCCGCTCCTCGACTTCACCGAGGACGAGCCCGAGCTGCGCTGGACCGACACCGATCTGTGGCTCTGGCGCGTCGACCGCTCCACCTGCGCGGCTAGCGCAGCTTCGGCAGGACCTCGGAGCCCATGAGCTCGATCGTCTGCATGACCTTCTCGTGCGGGATCTTGTACGGGTTCACGAGGCACAAGAGCAGGTCGACGCCAGCCTCCTGGTAGCGGCGGCACGCCTCGAGACACTCGGCGGGCGTGCCGAGGGCGCACGCGCCGGAGCTGGTGAGATACTCGAGCGTGAGCAGCTCGAGTGCGCCGCTCTGGTCGACCTTGGCCAGGTCGGCGGCATACGCGTAGTTGCCGAGCTCGCGGTTCGACTCGGCCATCCAGCCCGCGAGCGAGCCGATGAGCCGTGCGCCCGCCTTCGGGTACCACTCGAACGACTCGCGCGCGGCGGACCACGCCTCTTCGCGCGTCGGCGCACACAAGGTCATCGTGAACGTCGCCGCCTGGTCGTGCACCCACTTGCCGAGGGGCCTCTCGCAGCGCGCGACGGCGGCGCGGTACAGGTCGATCTTGCGCTTCACCTCGGCGGGCGGGACGCCGACCGCGAACGAGCACAGGCCGAGGCCGAGCTCGCCCATCTGCACGTGGCCTTCATCGGACGACGTCGCGCCCCAGATCGGCGGGTGCGGGCTCTGCAGCGGCTTCGGCTGCACGCGGCGGCGCGGCATGCGCCAGTGCCGGCCCTCGAACTCGTAGTGCTCGTTCGTCCAGCAGCCGACCACGTGGCCGATCGCCTCTTGCCACATCTCGCGGGTCTGGCGCGGGTCGATGTCGAAGCCCTCGAGCTCGGGCCGCGTCGACGAGCGGCCGGTGCCGAAGTCGACGCGCCCGTCGGACAACAGGTCGAGCACGGCGACGGACTCCGCCGTCCGCACGGGGTGGTTGTACGGCTTCGGCAAGAGACGCACGCCGTAGCCCAGCCGGATGCGCGAGGTGCGCGCCGCGATCGCGCCGTACAGCACCTCCGGGTTCGAGCAATGCGAGTACTCCTCCAGGAAGTGGTGCTCGACGGTCCAGACCGCGTCCCAGCCACACCGTTCTGCGTAGACCGCCTGCTCGAGCGTGTCTTTGTATGCGCGGTGCTCCGACTCGCGCGTCCAGGGCCGCGCCACCGGGATCTCGTAGAACAGGGCGAACTTCATGTCGCGAACTCCCGTACCCTATCCGACTGCGGAGGAGCGATGGTGGCACGCTTGGAGGGAAAGGTCGCGCTCGTCACGGGTGCGGCGTCGGGCATCGGGCGGGCGTGCGCGGAACGCTTCGCCGCGGACGGCGCGAAGGTGGTGGGCGCGGACCTGCAGAGCGCGGAGCTCGGAGGCCTGCGCTGTGCGCAGCTCGACGTGCGCGACGAAGCGGCGATCGCGGCGCTCGTGGCCGAGATCGCGCGCGACCACGGCCGGCTCGACGTGCTGGTGAACGCCGCAGGCGTCGCCGGCGGCGGGCCCGTGCACCGGCTCGACGGCGAGGCGTGGGACCGCGTGCTCGACATCAACCTGAAGGGCACGTTTCTGGTGTGCAAGCACGCGATCGCGCGGATGCTCGAGCAGGCCGCGCGCGACGGCGAACGCGGCTCGGTGATCAACATCGCCAGCATCGAAGGCCTCGAAGGCACCGCGGGCGGCAGCGCGTACAACGCGTCGAAAGGCGGCGTCGTGCTGCTCACCAAGAACCTCGCGATCGACTACGGGCGGAGCGGCATCCGCGCGAACGCAATCTGTCCCGGCTTCATCGAGACGCCGATGCTCGCGGGCGTACTCGACAACCCGGCCATGGCGCACGTGCGCGCGGAGATCGTGCACGAGCACAAGCTGCGCCGCTTCGGCCGGCCCGCCGAGATCGCGTCGGTCGCGAGCTTCCTCGCGAGCAGCGACGCCTCGTTCGTGTCGGGTCAGGCGCTCGCGGTCGACGGCGGCTTCACCGCCGGGCGCGACCCGCACGTGACCGAGCTCATGGGGCTGTAGCGCTGCCGCGGTAGAAATACGCGTGGGTGTACGGCGCACCCGCGACGTAGTAGGACTCGACGGACTCGATCTCGAAGCCGGCCGAGCGCACGAGCTCGGGGATCGCGCGGTTCAAGTTGCAGCCGCCGGCCACCGCGCGCTGGATGCCGTTGATGCGGTCCTGCCAGCGCGCGACGCGCGCGTCGGGCGCGCGGCCGTGTTCGAGGAAATGCAGCCGCCCGCCGGGCTTGAGCACGCGCTTCACTTCCGCCAGCGCGCGCTCGGCTTCGGGAATCGTGCACAACGTGAACGTGGAGAGCGCGGCGTCCGCGCAGCGCGAATCGAGCCGGATCGATTCCGCGTCGAGCCCGACGCTCTCGACCGGGAACGGCGCCGCTTCGATGCGCTTGCGGCCGATCCGCCGCGCGCGCTCGGAAGGATCGACGGCGAGCACCCGCGTCACCCCCGCCGGGTAGTGCGGGAGGTTCAGTCCGCTGCCGAACCCGATCTCCAGCACGACGCCGGCGAGCCCCGGTGTGACCTTCGCGCGCTCTGCCGAGATGGCCTTCGCGCCGCAGGAGAGCTCGATGCACCAGGGAACGACGAGCTCTTCCCACCAGCCCATGCGCTCAGGAGGCCTTCGCGCGCGCGACCTCCGCCTGCCAGAGCGCGAGCTCTTCTCCGAACGCGCGCGCAACGCTCGGACGCTGGTGCATGCGCGCATGGTACTCCGCGACGGCGGGCCACGTCGCCAGGTTCGTGTCCGTGGCTCGCGTCCAGTTCAGCACCGTGGCGAGGTAGGCGTCGGCGATCGAGAAGCGCTCGAGCAGGAACTCGCGCCCGGCCAGGTGCTTCTCGAGCACGCCCATGCGCAGCCCGGTCTTCTCGCGCGCGTACGCCTTCACGGCGTCGGGCGCCTTCGGGTCGAGCAGCGGCACGAACGACGCCTTGTGCAGCTCGGTGCCGATGAAGCCCAGGCACTCGCGCAGGCGCGCCCGTGCGAGTGCGCCCTCGGGCGCGAGCGACGCCTGCGGGAACCGCTCGGCCACGTATTGCAGCACGGCAGCGTTCTCGGTGAGCAGCTCGCCTTCGTCGGTGCGCAGGACGGGCACCTGTCCCATCGGGTTCACCGCGAAGAAGTCGCCGCCGTCGGCGAGCCGCTTCGCGCGCGTGTCGACCTGCGTGTAGACGGTGTTCGCGGCCGGCGCACCGACCTCGTACAGGCTGATGCGCGTGGCGAGCGAGCACGCGAGCGGAGCGAAGTACAGGTTCATCGTCATGGGAGGGTCTCCGTGGGTTGATTTATGTACCAATATGAACAATATTATGGGCGCCGTCCAGGAGATCTATTCGAAATGGTACAAAATCAACCGCCGCCCCCCGAGCCGAAGCGGCGCGGCCGCCCGCGCGCCTACGACCCCGAGCGCGCGCTGGCGAGCGCGACCCGCTCGTTCTGGCGCCGCGGATTCTCGGGCACGTCGCTCGACGACCTGGCCGAAGCGACCGGCATGAACCGGCCGAGCCTCTACGGCGCGTTCGGCGACAAGCGCGAGCTGTACCTGACCGCGCTCGACCGCTACGTGTCGGTGTCGCGGGCGAGCATGGATGCCGCGCTCGCGGCCGACGTGCCGCTCGAGCGCGCGCTGCTGCGCGTGTACGACCTGGCGCTGGCGCTCTACTTCGCAGAGCCCGACGCGCCACTCGGCTGCTTCCTGATCGGCACGGCCGCCACCGAGGCCGCGGTCGACGGCAGCGTGCGCGAGAAGCTCGGCTCGGGCCTGCGCGAGCTCACCCGCGCGTTCGAACGCCGCCTGAAGCTCGCGCGCGAGCGCGGCGAGCTCGGCCGCAACGCCGACCCGAAGCTCCTCGCGGACCTCGCTGGCGCGGTGCTCCACTCCATCGCGCTGCGCGCCCGCGCGGGTGACTCGCGCGAGTCGCTGCGCGCGTTCGCGCGCTCGGCCGTGAAGCACCTCTGCAGCGGCGGGCGATCGAGGGGTTCGCGCCGTCGGCAGTGACTCGACGGACTTTCCTCGACGATCGCCGTCCGGTATGACACGATCCCCGGGGATCCGGGTGGGGTCGCCGTGAGTCGTGCTCTCCGTACGTGCGTGAGTCTCGCCTTGCTCGCAGGGGTGCTCGGCTGCAGGAGCGTGCCGACGGGCGCGTCTCTGCTCCGCCCCGAGCACGCGGAGTCCACCGTGCCGCACGGCGCCTGGCTCGAGCCGGTGACGATCTCGGATCCGTCCGCCAAGGGAGCCAAGGAGAACCAGCGCCAGCTCACGCTCGCCATCGAGCAGTACATCACCGACGCGGGCTACTTCACGCGCGCGAACGTCCTGCCCGGTGAGCCGGCCGACGACGAATACGTGTTGACCTTCGACTTCGACCGCTACGAGCTGGTGCGCAACCCGTTCTTCGGCTGGATGGTGCGCGACGTCAGCCGCTTCTCCGCGTCGCTCTCGGTCGCGGACAGCTCCGGCAAGCAGCTGTTGCACCTCACCGGACAGGTCGAGCAGAGCGAAGACACGAACCAGTACGCCCCCGCCTACACGTTCCCCACTTCCGCCACGGCCCGCACGCGGCTGATCCGCTCGCTCCTCGAGCAGGCCGTGTACGGGCTCAACCACCCGGATCACCCCACTCCTCCGTGAGGATTCGAACCATGCACGCATGGAGGTTCGTCGCCACTCTCGCAGCGCTCGTCTCGCTGGGCTGCGCCGCCTTCCGGCAGCCCACCGCGCCGCCGACGAGCCCCTGGCCACCCGCGGCCGCGGCAAGCAAGAAGTCGATCCGGGTGTCGCTCGCTGCGAACGTCGCCATCGCCGACAGCGCGCCGGTCGACGCGCCGCCCGCCATGGTCTCGCGCTGGCGCACGTGGACCGAGGCGACGTATCGCGACTCGGCCCTGTTCTCGGCCGTCGTCGCAGAGGACATGCCGTCCGACGTGCGCTCCGAGATTCGAGTCGTGGACTCGGGCGATTTCCGCCGGTGGATGGCCATCGTGTGCGGCGTCACGCTGTTCCTGTTCCCGGCGAAGGCAACGGACCACTTCACGCTGCACACCGAATTCAAGAACGCGAAAGGCGAGGTCTTGGCCACGATCGAGAAGTCGGAGTCGGTCGACTCGTGGATCGGACTGTTCTTGATCGTCGTCACCCCCTTCCGCTGGCCCGGCCGCGAAGTGGGGGATCTCGTCACCGAGCTGAACCGCGCGACCCTCGCCGAAGCGCACGCCCAAGGCATCTTCTGAGGGAGCGCCGCGCGCGGCGGGCGGCGACGGGTTCGCGCTAGCATCTCGCGAGATGCGCCTCCTGCTCGGGCTCTCGGTCTACGCGGCGTACGTGCAGGCGCTGGGCGCCATCACGGCGCCGTTCTTCGCGGCGGACCTCGGGCTCGACGACGCGAAGATCACCGCGATCATGGGCTTCGCGTCGCTCGGTGCGTTCGGCACCGCCGCGCTCGCGCGGCTCGCCGACCGGCACGGCCGACGCGGCCTGGTGTTGGCGTCGTTCGCGTTCCTGCCGCTGTTCTCGCTGGCGTCTGCGATCGCGCCGGGCGTGGTGAGCTTCACGCTCGCGCAGGTGGTCGTGAACGCGCTCATGGGCGCCCTGTTCACGGGCATCGTGGTCGCCATGGTCGAGGGCTCGTCCGAGCAGTGGCGCGCGCGCGGCCAGGCCTGGTTCGGGCTCGCGTGCGCGCTGGGCGGCGGCGTCGCGGTCGGCATGGGCGCCGTGATCGAGCGGGTGCCGTTCGGCTGGCGCGGCTTCTGGGCGCTGGCCGCGCTGCCCGCGCTCGCCGTGCCGTCCGTGCGCCGCGCGCTCGGCGAGACCACGCGGTTCGAGCTCGCGCGCGATGCGGGCCGCACCTCGACGACGCGCGCCGCCGATCTCTTCCGCGGGCCGTGGCGGCGGCGCTCGCTGGCGCTGCTCGTCGTCGCGGCGCTGCGCCCGATCGCGCTCATCGCGACGTCGTCCTGGCCCTACTACCACATGGTGAAGACGCTCGCGCTCTCGCCCGCGACTGCCAGCCTGGTGTTCATCGCGGGCGGCACCGTAGGCCAGCTCGGCAACCCCCTCGGCGCGCGGCTCGCGAACGGCTGGGGGCGCAAGCCGGCCGCGGTGTGGGGCTCGCTCGTGTGCGTGGCGAGCGGCATCGCGTTCTTCTGGGTGCCGGCGGGCGCCGGCGCGGTGCCGCTGCTCATCGCGCTGAGCGCGCTGAACCAGGCGGCGAGCGCCGTGTTCTACCTCGTCGATCGGCTGATCGCGACCGAGCTCTTTCCCACTCCGCTGCGCGCGACATTTTCCGGTGTCGCGGGGCTCATGGTCGCGGGCGCCTACTTCGTGGCGAACTTCGGCCTGTCGCTGCTCGTGGGCCCGCTTGGCGGGCTCGTGCAGGCGATCACCTGGCTCTCGATCGTCAGCTTCGTCCCGGCGACGGTCATCTTCCTGGCCGCGGTTCCCGAGACGCGTGGCCTCTCGCTCGAAGAGTCGGCGCATGAGGCACCCGTCGAGGACGAGTCACCGCTCACCGCCGAGTGACGGCGGCGGCGGCTGCACCACGATCTCGACGCGCCGGTTCCGCTGGCGCCCCGCGGACGTGTCGTTGCCTGCGACGGGCACGGCGTCGCCGAAGCCCTGCATGGTGACTCGCGAGGCCTCGACGCCCGCGCGCACCAGCGCGGTGCCCACGACCTCGGCACGGCGCTTCGACAGCTCGAGGTTCCAGCTCTGCGAGCCCGTGTTGTCGGCGTGGCCCTCCACGCGCACGTTGCGGTCGGGCTCGCCGCGGAGCGCCTCGGCCACGCGCGCCAGGTCGCCCGCGCCCGTGGGCTTCAGGTCCGCTCCGCCCGGCGGGAACAGCCGGTCCGCCGACAGCACGATGACGAGCCCGCGCGCCGTCTCCTGGGTCTGGAGACCCTGGAGCTCGGCGCGGAGTGCGTCGGCGCCAGCGGCGGCGCGGACGATGCGCGCGGCGACGACCGTCACGAGGATCGCCGCCGCGAGCATCGCCAACCACACCAGGATCTGTCGCGTCATGGCACTGCCGGCTGGACCACGATCTCGACGCGGCGGTTCTGCTGGCGGCCGGCCGAGGTCTCGTTGCCTGCGACCGGCATGGAGTCACCGAAGCCCTCGGTGCTGACGCGCGAGGCGGGCACGCCGTCCTGGATCAACGCGCTGCCGACGACCTCGGCGCGCACCTTCGACAGCTCCAGATTGTGCGCCTCCGAGCCCGTGTTGTCGGCGTGGCCCTCCACGCGCACGTTGCGATCGGGCTCGCGCTTGAGCACCGCGGCCACGCGCGCGAGCTCGGTCACGGCACCGGGCTTGAGCTCGCTGCGGTCCACGTCGAACAGCACGTCGTTCGGCAGCGTGATCACCACGCCGCGCGCGGTGTCCGTCGCCTCGAGGTCGGCGACCTCGGCTCGCAGCGACGCCGCCGTCAGCTCGGAAAGCGCCGCGCGGCGGCGCGCCTCGTCCGCTTCTCGCGTGCGTGCATCGAGCACGACCGCGTTGCGCTCCTCGCTCAGGGTCCGCACCCGGTCCTTCGCCTTGCCGCGGTCGGCCGTCGCGCGCGCGATGTCGACGCGGCGCTGCGCGAGATAGGCGTAGTGGTCGACGATCTCCGGCTTCTTGCCGTCCTTCAGCGCGTGCTCCGCGCGGTCGAGCTCCTGCTTGGCCTCGTAGAGCTGCGTTCCGCCAGCGCGGGCGACGGCGGGGTCGGCCGACGCGACGTCGTACTGGCGCCGCGCGGCGTCCAGGTTCGGGTTCGAAGTGGCCGCACACGCCGCGGCGAGGCAGCCCGCCGCCAACACGGCGAAGCTCCGTTTCAACGAATCCATCGTGTCTCCTCCGTGCCGCGTCACTGCGGCATGCTTGCGCCGCGCTCCGCTTCGTCGCGCAGCTCCCGAGTCGTCGTCTGGAGTTTTTTGGCGTCCTTCTGCGCGGAGTCGGACTCCGCCTTCACGCGCGCGAGCTCGGCGTCGGCCGAGGCCTCTTCGGCCAGGCGTTCCGCGCGGTCGTACTGCTTCTGGCGCAGCGCGGCCTTCGCGCGGTCGAGCTTGTCGCTCGCCATCGCCAGGTCGGCGCCGGCCGTCTCGCCGGCGTGTTCCTCGCGCGCGCTCTGCACCGCCACCTCGGCGTGGCCGATCTGGCGCACGGGCTCACGCGGCGTTCCGCACGCCGCCAGGCACGCGCCCGCGACCAGGCCCGCCAGCACAGAAATGTGTCGCTTCATGTCCGTCCTCCGATCAGGCCCCGACGAAGTGCACGGCCCGGTGGCCGTCGATCATGTCGGGCGTCACCACGTAGTCGCCCTCGACGGTGGAGCGCCAGATGTCGTCCGACGGCTCGGGACGGCCGAGCGTGACCGCGTACGCGACGCCGCTGGTCACGGCGCCGCCGACCGCGAACGCGACCTTGGCTGGGAAATAGAGCAAGCTCGCAACGCCGGCGCCGACGTAGCTCATCGCCGGATGGTCGTAGTCCTCGGCCTTCGCCGTGCGCGGCCCGGCGAGCACCGCGGCGGCGAGGACGCCGCAACAGAGCGCGCGAAGAGAGATCGAGAGAGTTCTACGCATTTTGGTGTACTCCTCGAGCGAAAGGTGGAGCAAGGCGCGTGCCCAACTCGTCCGCGCTCGTCTGCGGGCGCCGCGCGCGGGTGTTTTGCACAATCCGCCGCGCCGTTCTTGCAACGAGAGCCGCAAGCCATGACCGAGTACTCCCGCCTGGTCGAAGCCTCGGCGCGCGTGGCCGCGACGCGCGCGCGGCTGGAGAAGGCGCGCGCGCTCGCGGCGTGTCTGCGCGCGCTCGCGCCGGACGAGCTCGAGATCGCGGTCGCCCATCTCTCGGGCGACGCGCTCCAGGGCCGCTTCGGGCTGGGCTGGCAGACGCTGCGCGACGCCGCGGGCGCCGCACCCGCGGACGCCGCGACGCTGTCCGTGCGCGAGGTGGACGAGCGCCTCGCAGAGCTCGCGAACGCGCGCGGGCCGGGCTCGGCGGCTCGCCGCGGCGAGACGCTGCGCGCGCTGTTCGCGCGCGCGACTTTGCCGGAACGCGACTTCCTCGTGCGCCTGCTCGCGGGCGAGCTGCGCCAGGGCGCGCTCGCCGGCGTGATGCTCGACGCGATCGCGCAGGCCGCGGAGCTCCCGCCCGCGGAGCTGCGCCGCGCGGCGATGTACGCGCCGAGCCTCGGCGTGGTCGCGCGCACCGCGCTCGGCGAAGGCGCGGCCGGGCTCGCGCGCTTCCAGCTCGAGCTCATGTCGCCGCTCGCGCCGATGCTCGCGCAGACGGCATCCGACGTCGCCGCGGCGCTCGCCGACGCCTCGGGTCCGCTCGCGTTCGAGTGGAAGATGGACGGCGCGCGCGTGCAGGTGCACAAGGCGGGCGACCGGGTGCGGGTCTTCTCGCGCAGCTCGAACGAAGTCACCGACGCCGTGCCGGAGGTCGTCGAGCTGGCGCGCGCGCTGCCCGCGGCGGAGCTCGTGCTCGACGGCGAGGTGCTCGCCTTCGGCAGCACCGGCCGCCCCGAGCCGTTCCAGGTGACGATGCGCCGCTTCGGCCGCAAGCTCGACGTGGCCGCAGCGCGCGCCCGGCTGCCGCTGCGCGCGTTCTTCTTCGACTGCATGCGGCTCGACGGCGCGAGCCTCGCGGACCGCCCGCTGCGCGACCGCTACGCCGCGCTCGACTCCGCCGTCCCGGCCGAGCAGCGTATGGCACGCCTCGTGACCGACTCGCCCAGCGAAGCGCAGGCGTTCTACGCCGCCGCACTCGCCGCCGGTCACGAGGGCGTCATGGCGAAGTCACTCGACGCTCCCTACGAGGCGGGCAACCGCGGTGCCGCGTGGCTCAAGATCAAGCGCGCGCACACGCTCGACCTCGCCGTGATTGCGGCGGAATGGGGCCACGGCCGCCGCAAGGGCAAGCTCTCGAACCTGCACCTGGGCGCGCTCGACCGCGCGAGCGGCGCGTTCGTCATGCTGGGCAAGACGTTCAAGGGACTCACCGACGAGATGCTCGAGTGGCAGACGCGCGAGCTCCTCGCGCGCGAGGTGCGCCGCGCCGGAATCACCGTTCACGTGCGGCCGGAGCTCGTGGTCGAGGTCGCGTTCAGCGACCTGCAGGAGAGCCCGCGCTATCCGGCCGGCCTGGCGCTGCGGCTCGCGCGAGTGAAACGCTACCGCGACGACAAGCGCGCCGACGAAGCCGACGACCTCGAGACGGTGCGCCGCGTATTCGCGGCGCAGAGCGGAAGCGACGCCGGCTAGGGCGCGACTTCGAGCAGGAGCACCCAGTCCGTGTCGCCGCCCTTGTTGTTGCCCGGCGGCTGGAACGGCTGCGCGTCGTTCGTGTTCGCGAACGGCGAGCCCTTGATCTTCGCGAGCGAGCCGCGGCTCGGGTCGTACCACGACGCGTTCACGGGCCCCGACATCTGCGTCAGGTCGACGGTGATCGCGTTCAGCGCAGGGAGATAGGCGATGGCGAGCGCGCCGTCGGGCGTGCGCGCGGCGGTCACGTAGTCGTTCCCGCCCACGCAGTCGCTGTGTACATCGGCGCACGTCGACTCGAACGTGCCGAAGCCGGACGTCACGAGGGCGTGGCCCTGGTCGGGCACCAGATCGAACCAGCGGCGCGGTGCGAAGAGCCGCGACACGAAGCCCATCTGCTGCGAGCCCGGCGTGTTCAGGTGCTTCGGCCAGCCCGCGAGGAACGGCCAGATGAAGCCGTTCCCGTACATCTGGCCCGTCGCGCCGCTGGTGAGCGCCCAATACGCCTGGCGGCGCAGGATGCGCGGCGCGCTCACCGGCGGGTTCGTGGTCCCCGCCTCGAACTCGAAGTCGTAGTTCGACTCGACGAGGAAGGTCGGGATGGCGTTGCCGCGGTTGTAGTCGGTGAGCACCTGCGCGTACGTGGGGAAGTACGTGTACGACGCGTTCAGGTCGATGAGCGGCGCCCACGTCGGGTCGTCGAGCGAGCCGCTCGTGTTGAAGTTGAGCTCGACCGTCTGGAGGTGACCGGGGTCCTGCTCGCGGATGCCCTGCGCGACGGCTTGCACGACGGCGTCCTGGTTCGAATCGCCGTAGTCCTGGAAGTCGTTGCCGCTCATCCAGATGATGTTGTCGAAGCCGCGGTAGCGCTGGCCCACGTACGTGCCCCAGTCGTGCGCGTTGCCGGGGCCGAGGTCGAGCAGGAGCGACGTCGTGATGAGGAAGAAGCCCGTCTCCGCGGGGTCGAGCAGGATCGTGATACCGCGCGACGCGGCCATGCGGATCATGCGGTCGACGCGCGCGAAGTAATCCTCGTTCGGCACGCCGAAGAACTCGCCGTTGGCGAAGGGCAGGATGCCGTCGCTGGTGCTGCCGTCCGCGCGGCCGCCCGTGTACGTGCCGCACAACAAGTTGATCCACAGCACGTTGAAGCCGGCCTTCGCGCGGTTCGCGAAGAAGCTCGCGGCCTCCTTCTCCGTCAAGTTCACGAAGAGCGACTGCGGAGAGTCACCCTGGATCAGAAACGGCTTCTGATTCTGGTCGACGAGATAGCGCGCCGGCGAGCCGGGGCCGACCTGCACGGGATATGCGGGCCCGCCCTTCGGCCCGATGCCCGAATACGAGAACGCGACGAGCTGCACGCCCCACGCGTCGCCGTTCTGGAGCGCGACGACGTGCGCCGAATCCGGCTCGTCGGTGTCGCCGCTGAACGAATCGGCGGTCAGGCTG
>DATJZP010000039.1:0-96318 GCA_035498875.1 Myxococcota bacterium | reverse complement strand
ATCTCGAGCACGCGCGCCTCGAGCTCGGCGGCGGGGTAGGCGCGGTTCGCGAAGCCCGTGCGCGCGGCCTCGCTGCCGCTGATCGAGTCGCCCGTCAGCATCAGCTCCATCGCGTTGCGCATGCCGACGAGCCAGGGGTGGTACTGCATGTCCGGCGGGCTCATCAGCCGCACCGGCGGGTAGCCGATCTGCGCGTCCTCGGCGACGTAGACCAGGTCACACGAGGTCGCGAGCTCGCTGCCGCCCGCGAGACAGTAGCCATGCACCTGCGCGATCACGGGCTTGCGCAGGTCCCAGACCCGGAAGTGACCCTCGACCACGTGGCGTGGCCAGTTGCCGTCGCCGCCCGCGGTGTGCCAGGGCTGGGCAGCGAGATTGTTCGAGCCCAGGTCGTAGCCGGCCGAGAAACACTTGCCCGCGCCGCGGATGATCGTGACCCGCACGTTCTCGTCCGTGTCGGCGGCGTCGAGCGCGGCGTAGAGCTCCGCGCGCAGCGCGTTCGAGAGCGCGTTGCGCTTCTCGGGCCGGTTCAGCGTGATCCGGCGGACCTGGGGCAGGGGATCGTCGATCAGCAGGTACTTGGGCGCGTCCATGCGCCCAGCATACCGCTAAGCCTTCGACGCTGCGTTCCGGAGCACCCCGAGATAGCCCGTGGTCACGCAGGCCTCTGCGAGCACGCCGCGCTCGCGCAGCAGCCGGTGGAAGCGCGGCAGCTTGTAGTGCGGGACGGTCATGATCAGATGGTGCTCCAGGTGGTAGTTCACGCGGTTGGGCGCGATCAGGAGCCGCTCCCACCAGCGCGCGAGCGTGGTGCGGGTGTTGTTCAGCGCGTCGTTGGCGTTCGGAGTGAGCGCGTGCTCGGCGATCGAGCGGATGCGGGTCACCAGCCGGTAGCTGGTGAGCCAAGCCGCCACCCAGAGCAGATACAACGCCGGGTGACCCGCGAGCGCAAGGATCGCGAGCAGCACGCCGTTCGTGAGCGCCACCGGCAGGAGCTTGCGCCAGCCCACGTCTGGCCGCTCGCCGCGGCTCATGCCCTGGTCGCGCTGGTTGCGGCCGGCGCCCCAGCCGACGTCGCGCAGGAACACCGCCTTGGCCTGCTTGAGGCCGGTCTGGCCGCTGAGGTCGCGAATCACTTTGCGCCGAAAGCTCGCCCGGGTGATCGGGAACGGAGTCACCAAGCCGAGATCCGGATCCTCGGCCGTGCCGGTCTTGGCGTGGTGCACCAGGTGGTAGCGGCGGTAGGGCTCGACCTCGGCCCACACCGGGTACGCGCACAGCCAGTTGCCGGCCCAGTCGTTGAGCCAGCGCGTGCCGAAGAGCGAGCGGTGCGCGGCCTCGTGCATCAGGATCGCGAAGCCGAGCTGGCGCGCGCCGATCACGAACAGCGCGAACAGGATCGTGAGCGGGTTCGGCGCCCAGGCCACGAGCGCCATGGCCGCGAACACCACCAGCCAGTTGAAGGCGATCGAGAACCAGCCGTGGAGATCGTCGACTTCGAGCAGCTCGCGGCGCTCCTCGATCGACAGCGCGTCGCGCCAGTTCCAGGCTTCCCAGGTCTCTTGGCTCGTGCTCACGAGTGTCTCCCCAGCGCCGCACCGTGGGCGGGCGCCTGTGCCGTCGGTGCGTCGTGCGCGCGCATGAACTCACGCCAGCAGGCGCGCCCGACCTTGTCGTACTCGCGCATCGCCGCGACCAGCGCGCGGCGCTCGCGCTCGGGCGCGATCTCTTCGGGCAAGAGCGGGTCGAGCGCGATCTGCCGGATCGCGCGCCCGCCCACGAGAAAGGTCTCGGCCATCGCCTCCGCGGCCGTGAGTCGTATCAGCTTGCCGGCGCTGCGCTCGAGCGCCTCGCGCGCCTGGCGCTGCGCGGAGACCAGTGCATCGGCGTCCCACAGCTTGCGCGCCCGCGTCTCGGTCCTGGCGTCGAGCTCGGACAGGCGCAACACCGACACCTGCGGATCGAGGCCCAGCTCGAACAGCGCCTCGCGCACCGCAGTGACTCCGCCGCGCAGGTTGTCGGGCCGGACCCACAAGCTGGGCGCGAGCCGCTCGAAGCCCAGGAAGGCGAGCGCGCGCGCGTCGCTGCGCCGCGCCGCGCGGTCACGCCCGGGAGTGAGTGCGCCGATCCAGCCGCCGTCCCAGCGCGAACCGCGCTGATCGGCCGCGGTCCAGCCGCCGACCCGCCTCGAGATCGGCTGTGCGCCGGGCGCGAGTCGGTAGCTGCCGGGCCCCTGGCGCGCGACCAGCCCGCGCGCCACCAGCCGCGCCAGCGCCACGCGCATGCCGTTCTCGGGCAGGCCGAACAGCGCGCCCGCCTCGACCAGGGCGCGCACCGCGAGCGCGCGCCCGCGCATCGACTGCAGCAGGTCGAGGATCACGCTCTTGGGGCTGGGGCTCACGCGGGGGATGTTACATCAATCGGCCAATCAGGTCAAATGATGTAATGGATGCCGGGGCGATACGATGCGCCGATGCGCTTCGGGATCTTCTACGAGCTGTCGGTGCCGCGCCCGTTCGCGCCGGGCGTCGAGCGCAGCGTGTACGAGAACGCGCTCGAGCAGGTCCGGCTGGCCGACGCGCTCGGCTTCGACTTCGTGTGGGCGGTCGAGCACCACTTCCTCGAGGAGTACTCGCACTGCTCGGCGCCCGAGCTGTTTCTCACCGCCTGCGCCATGCAGACCAAGCGCATCCGCGTGGGTCACGGCGCGGTGGTGTGCGTGCCGGCGATGAATCACCCGGTCCGGATCGCCGAACGCGCCGCGGTGCTCGACATCCTGTCCGGCGGGCGGCTCGAGTTCGGCACCGCGCGCTCGTCCACGTGGAGCGAGCTCGCCGGCTTCCAGATCGACCCCGACACCACGAAGCAGACTTGGGACGAGACGATCCGCGCGCTGCCCCGCATGTGGACCGAGGAGCGTTTCTCGTGGCGCGGCAGCTCGTTCTCGGTGCCCGAGCGCGCGATCCTGCCCAAGCCCGTGCAAAAGCCCCATCCGCCGCTCTGGGTCACGGTGACTTCACCGGGCACGGAGCTCGATGCGGCGGACCGCGGCATCGGCTGTCTCGGCGTGGCGGCCGCGAGCTTCAAGGAGCAGGAGCGGCGCACCGCCGAGTACCGGCGCCGGATCCATTCCAGCACGCCGATCGGCGCGGTAAACGAGCAGGTCGCGACGCTGAACTTCCTGTACTGCCACGAGGACCCGGCCGAGGCCGCGAAGACGGGGCTCGGCATGCTGGGTCTGTTCGGTCAGTCGAACGCGGGGCTGCTCTTCACGCGCGAGGCATATCCGACCCGCGCCTACGGGTCACTCGCGAATCTCGCGCCGGCGCCTGCACGCCGGGAGGGCAGCCCCGGTGACCCGAGCGGCATTCCCGAGGGCATGGCGATCGGCGACCCCGATCGCATCATCCGCGCGATCAAGGAGTGGGAGTCGATCGGCGTCGACGGCGTGAACTTCCTCTTGAACGCGATGGAAGTGATTCCGCAGGAGAAGGTGCTGGCCAGCCTGCGGCTGTTCGCGCGCGAGGTGATGCCGGTGTTCCGCAAGCAGGAGGCGCGCTAGTGCTCGCGGGCAATGCCGATGTGGCCGCGCTCGCCCGGCGCGCGCCCCGGCTCGCGGGCTTCGACGCGCAGCCGCTGACACTCTCCGGTGTCGAGCTGCTGCAGCTCAGCTACGAGCTCGGCGGCGGGCCGCCCGAGTCCTTCTTCCCGCCCGCGCTCCTGCCGACCTTGCCGGTGCTGGCCGTGCTCGCACTGTGGAAGGTGAGCGAGGGGCCGCTGGGGCCGTTCACGCTCGCGCAGCTCCGGCTCACTTGCCGCAGCGGCGTGCGCCCGCGCCAGCTTCTGCTCGCGAGCTTCGCCGAAGGCGAGCCCGCGCGCGCGGCGCTGAACGAGCACTTCGCCTTCGGCGCGCAGCAGGCCCGGGTGCGCGTCGAGCGCTTCTACGACCGCGTGGAGGGCAGCGTCTCGCTGGGCGGTGAGACGCTGCTCGACGTGCGCGCGCTCGGTCCGCTGCCGCTGGCCGTGGGCGATCTGCAGTTCTTCTCGAGCATGCACCCCGCCCAGACGCCCCAGGGCTTGCGGCTGGTGCAGGTCGACGCCGACCTGGATGTGACTCGCGCCGAACGCGCGCTGCCCGAGGTGAGTCGCTTCGATGCAGCGGCCTTCGGCGCGCCGGGTGCCACGCTTGCGTGGCCGGTGGCAGCCGCCGTCGCCCTGGCCGACGTGACCTTGCCGCGCGTGCGCTTCGTGTGCCGCGCGGATGCCCACGCCTTTGCGGGCACGGAGCGGGTCAGCTAGCGCGAGCGCGGCTCTCTTCGAGGAGTGTTCCGATGCTTGGAGCCCCGTCGTGAGCAGGCTGGCCACGGTCGCGCGTGAGCTGGCGCGAGACATCGTGCCGAAGGTGCTGTTCTTCTTCGTCGCGTTCATGGCGCTGTTCCTGCTCTTCAAGCTGTTCGTCGAGCAGTACTCGATCGCGTACTCGGCGTTCGCGAAGGCCGCGGTCGCGGCGCTGGTGCTCGGCAAGGTGGTGCCGATCCTCGACTGGGTCGGGGCGCGCTACGCCCTGGGGCGGCGTCGGCGGATCGAGGCCATCGGCTTCAAGACGATCGTCTACGCGCTCGTCGTGATCGCGCTCGGCACGGCCGAGCGCGTGTTCAGCGCATCGCGCGAGACGGGCGCAGTCGGGCAGGGCTTCGAAGAGGTCATGGCGCACGCAGACATCCACCGCTTCCTCGGGCTGGTGTTGCTGCTCAGCCTGGTCGTGGGCGCGTATCTCACCGCGCAGGAGATCGATCGCGCGCTTGGAAGCGGGGGCCTGTTGCGCTTCCTGCTCGCGCGACCGCCGCAGGACGAGCCGCGCGCCTAGCGCGCCGAGCGCACCTTCTCCAGCACCGGCAGCAGCGCCGCCAGGAAGCGCTCCGGGTCCTCGCACATCGGGAAGTGACCGAGCCCGCGCATCATGGAGTAAGTCGCTCCCGGGATCCGATTCGCGGCCGCCTCCGAGAGCGCGGGCGTGGCCGACCAGTCGTACTCGCCGGTCAGCATGTGCACGGCGCAGCGCGCCGTGTCGATTCCGCAGAGCTCCGCGTCGGACAGGTGGTGGTCCACCGTGTAGTAGTAGAGATCGCCCTTGAACACGGGCGGGGCGCCCTGGCTGTACACCCACTCGGTCTCGCGCCGGTAGCGCTCCGGCGCGTGCGGCGAGGTGAGTCCGTACATCAGGTTGGCCTTGAACGCGTTCGACACGCGCGGGTGGTTCAGGAAGTCCATCGAGCCGGCGGGCGTCGCAGCCGACGCCTCGAGGCCGATCACCGCGCGGAACGCCTCCGCGTGATTCGCGGCCAGATCGAGCGCCAGGTGGCCGCCGATCGAGCAGCCCATGTACACGGGGCGCACCAGCTCGAGCGCGCGCGCCATCGCGACGGGCACCTGCAAAAGGAAGCTCTTGGTGAGTCGGTACTCTTCGCTCCACCAGGCCTTGCCCTCGGGCGGCAGTGACTTCCCGTGGTAGGGCAGGTCGTACGCGATCACCCGGAACGAGGCAGTGACCGAGGGGCTCGCGAGCACGTGCCGCCACTGACTGCCGTGGGCGCCGGCCGTGTGCTGGCACAGCAGGGGGATGCCCTGCCCGGCCTCTTCGAAGTAGATCCGGTGCGCGACCCCGTCGAGCTCGACCGAGGTGTAGTGACCGGTGACGGCCTCGAGCCGGCTCATCGCGCGCCCTCCTGGCAGGCCGCCAGCGCGCGCAAGAGCCGCCGCAGCGCCGGGTAGTAGGCGGCGTACGTCACGGGATCCTCGGGCAGGCGCACGCCGTGGTGGACCTGCGCGCCGTAGAGATCCTGGTAGAACGGGCGCGGCGTCGGCGCGAGCAGCTCGCGCCAGTCACTCTCGGGCGCGCTCACGAACACGTCGCAGGCCGCCGACGGCGCGCACGGGGCGGCCTCGGCGACGGCGCCGTTCTCGACCCGCACGCGGTACGACGCGGACCCGACGTCGAAGCGCAGCGTCGCGGTCCAGAAGCGCGCGGCGTAGCGGAACTCGGGATCCTGGTTGGCGCGGCCCGGCAGCTCGTTCCAGGCGATCATCTCGGCCCTCCGTGCCTTGGATCTTCCTACGATCCGGCCCCGCGAAGCCACTCGGCGGCCTTGCGCGCCATGCGCAGCAGGCTCTCGTCCTCGAGCACCTCGAACGCGCGCGCGACCGGGAACCAGCGCAGGTCGTGCGACTCACTCGAGACCGAGAGCTCCTGCCCTGGCGCCGCGACCAAGAGGTAGCGCAGGTCGTGGTGCAGGTGCGCGGGCTCGGAAGCGGTCGCGGGGATCAGGTGCACGTCGACGTCGAAAGGCATGCGCTCGGGTCCCAGCACCGCCCACTCGAAGCGCTCCATGCCCGACTCCTCGCGCGCCTCGCGCAGCGCCACCGCGCGCGGGTCGGGGTCGCCGTCGGCATGGCCGCCGAGCTGCAGCCAGAGCCCGAGCTTCTTGTGGTGGGTGAGCAGGAACTGGGAACGGTCGGGCGAGAGGATCCAGGCCGAGCCGGTGACGTGACCCGGCACGCAGCTGCGCTCGAAGCAGTCGGGGTTCGCGCGCACGAACTGAATCACGTGGTCGACCATGAGCCGTTCGTCGCCGTGGCGGGCGAGATAGCGCTCGAGCTCGTCGAGAATCGGCTTGCGGTGCACGCGCACCTCCGGAATGATGGCCGCGCGCCCCCGACGGAAGAGGAGACGAGATGCGCGGCGATGCAGAAGTACTCGAAGCCCTGAACGGAATCCTGACTGCGGAGCTGACGGGCATCAATCAGTACTACGTGCACGCCAAGATGTGCCAGAACTGGGGCTACCAGCGGCTCTGGAAGCACAACTACGAGGAATCGATCGACGAGATGAAGCACGCCGATCGGGTGATCGAGCGCATCCTGTTCCTGGACGGCGTGCCGAACATGCAGCGCTACCTGCCGGTGCGCGTGGGCGAGACCGTGGTCGAACAGTTCAAGCTCGACCTGGCGATGGAGCTCGACGCGGTCAAGCGGTACAACGACGCGATCGCGCTGGCCGGCCGCAAGGGCGACGCGGGGACGCGCGAGATCCTCGAGCATCTCTTGAAGGGCGAGGAAGAGTCGGTCGACTGGCACGAGGCCCAGCTCGGCATGATCGAGACGATCAGCGCCGAGCGGTATCTCGCGGAGCAGATGAAGGACTGAGCTCGAGCGCCCGGGCCTGCGCGAGCTGCGTCTCGAGCAGCGGCAGGCGCAGACGAGCCCACTCCGAGATCGGTGAGTTGGAGCGCTCGGCCTCTTCGTGGAAGGCCTCGATCGCCTCCTGGCGCGCCGCGATCACGGCCGCCAGATAGGCGCGGTCGAAGGCCTCGCCGCGCAGCAGTGACAGCCGGATGTAGTCGTTCTGCTGGGACTCGAGCAGGTCGTCGGGCAAGTCGACGTCGTCGGCCTCGGCCGCCCGCGCCAGCCCGGCGTCCAGGTGGGTGCGCTCGGCCAGGATCGACTCGGCGAATGCCCGGACGTCCTCGCTCGCGCTGTGACTGCGGGCGGTGTCTGCGAGCTGGACCTCGAGCACTCGGGAGCGTGCGGCGATCCGAGCGAAGCGCGCTTCCGGGCGTTCCGGCGCGGGCGCGAGCGAGCACTGGTAGCTCGCCAACAGCAGCGCGAGCAACGCGACCCAGAGACGCCCCATGAGTGCCATGCCTTCTCCGGGCGGCGAGTGAGCAAGCACCGTACCGCATGACCGATGGTCGCGTGGGCACCCTGCCCACGCTCCGGATCCTCCCGATGTTCGTGGGCGCGAGTCAGGAGCAGGACGAATTTGTAGAATGGCGCCCCATGACCGAGAAGCCCGTCGATCCGGAGCTGTGCGCACGGCTGGCCCGCGAGCACGGCACGCCGTTCTTTCTCTACGACGCCGCCGTGATCCGCGCGCAGCTCGCCAAGCTGCGTGCCTTCGACGTGATTCGCTTCGCGCAGAAGGCGCTCTCCAACCTGCACGTCCTGCGGCTGATGAAGGCCGAGGGGGCGCTGGTCGATGCCGTCTCGGGCGGTGAGCTCGAGCGCGCGCTGCGCGCGGGCTACACCGGCAAAGGCGAGCCGGCGGGCGTGGTCTTCACGGCCGACGTGATCGACTCCGCGACACTGGATCGTGTCGTCGCGCTCGACGTGCCCGTGAACGCCGGCTCATCCGACATGCTCGAGCAGCTGGGCGCGAAGCGACCGGGCCATCGGGTGTGGCTGCGCGTGAATCCCGGCTTCGGGCACGGTCACAGCCGCAAGACCAACACCGGCGGGCCCTGGAGCAAGCACGGCATCTGGCACGAGCACCTGGACGAGGCGCTGCGCATCGTCGAGAAGCACCGGCTCGACCTGGTCGGCCTGCACATGCACATCGGCTCGGGCGCGGACTTCGCGCACCTGCGCCGGGTCTGCGACGCCATGGTCCAGCAGGTGCGCGCGCTCGGCCTCGACTTGCGCGCGATCTCGGGCGGCGGCGGGCTGCCGATCCCCTACCGCCCCGGCGAGTCCGCCTTCGACACTGCTCCGCTGCACGCGCTCTGGGATGGCGCGCGCCGCGAGATCGAGAAGGCGCTCGGTCACGAGGTGTCGCTCGAGATCGAGCCGGGCCGCTTCCTGGTCGCCGAGTCGGGCGTGCTGGTCGCGCGGGTGCTGGCGGTGAAGCGCGTCGAGTCGCATCGCTTCCTGCTCGTCGACGCAGGCTTCAACGACTTGATGCGCCCGGCCATGTACGGCAGCTACCACGAGATCAGCGTGCTGCGCGCGCGCGGCGAGCTCGCCACGGGCGCGAGCGAGCCCACGGTCGTGGCCGGCCCGCTGTGTGAGTCGGGCGACGTGTTCACGCAGGAAGAGGGCGGGGTGGTAGTGACTCGTGAGCTGCCCCAGGCCTCGGTGGGCGACCTGGTCGTGCTGCACGACGCGGGCGCCTACGCGGCCTCACAGGCCAGCAACTACAACACCCGCCCGCACCTGCCCGAGTTCCTGCTCGACGGCGGCCACGTGCGGCAGATCCGCCGGCGCCAGACGGTCGACGAGCTCCTGGATCTCGAAGAGATCTGACCGACGAGTCTCATTTCTTCTTGCGGGCGGCGCGGCGCTTGTCGAGCTCGGCGGCGATCGCGCCGGGCGCGTAGCGCTTCTTGTCGTCGACCATGCGCTTGGCGATGCGCTGGCGCAGCTCCGGATCGCCGAGCGCGAGCATGCGCGCCGCGAGCAGCGCCGCGTTGCGTGCGCCGTTCACCGCGACCGCGGCCACCGGCGTGCCTGGGGGCATCTGCAGCACCGATAGCGCCGCGTCGACGCCGTTCATCGCGCCGCCGCCGCAGGGCACGCCGATCACCGGCAAGGTCGTGTGCGCGGCAGCCACCCCCGGCAGCGCCGCCGACATGCCCGCGAAGCCGATCACGACACGGAAGCCCTCCTTCTCGGCGCTCTTCACCACGTCGACCGCCTCGTCGGGGGTGCGGTGCGCGGAGAGCACGCGTACGCTCGAGCCGATCTCGAGCTCGGACAGAGTCTCTTCGCAGTCGAGCACCAGCTCGAGGTCGCTCGGGCTGCCGCAGATCAGGAGCACCGTCGGGGCGGGGGATTTCATGCGCGGGATTGGAGCGTCGCCGGACTTTCGCGTCAAGCGAATCTTCGATACGAGTGCGTTGGGTCACAGAGTGCGCGGCGCGCGATTCCGTAGCGTCGCGCGGTCACTGAAGGAGCTGAGCATGAGCAAGGGGTTGGGAGTCAGGACGATCGCCACCGCAGCGCTGATCGGCGCGCTCGCGGCAACCGGCTGCGCAACCAGCGGCGACATCGACGCTGCCCGCGCGGAGGCCGCGGACGCCAAGCGCATCGCCGAAGAGGCGAATGCCAAGGCGGATCGCGCCGCCGCCGATGCCGCGGCCGCACGCGCCGCGGCCGACGCGGCCGCCGAGGAGGCGAAGAAGGCCAGCGAGAAAAGCGACCGGATCTTTCAGCGCACGCTCCACAAGTAGCCCGGAAGCCGCCGCCGCGGTCGCCGCCGATCCGCCGGCCCAGGCTCCGGAGTCACTCGGCAAGGCCAGCTTCGTCCTGGTGCTGAAAGGCGCCAGGCGGATGCTGCTCCTGCGCGGTGACCACGTGCTGCGCGAGTACGTGATCGCGCTCGGCCGCAATCCGAGCGGTCCGAAGCGCAACCACGGCGACGGGCGCACGCCCGAGGGGCGCTACGTGATCGACGGCCGCAGCGAGGAGAGCCTCTACCACCGCGGGCTGCACGTGTCGTATCCCAACGATGACGACCGCGAGTTCGCGCGCAAGGCCGGGCTCGACACCGGTGGCAGCGTGATGATCCACGGCCTGCCGCGCGGCGCGAGCTGGGTGGGCGACGTGCAAAGTGACTACGATTGGACCAACGGTTGCATCGCGGTGAGCGACGGTGAGATCGACGAGATCTGGGAGCTCGTGGATGACGGGACGCCGATCGAGATTCGCCCGTAGCGCGCTGGGCGTCTGCGCGCTGTTGGCGGCCTGCGCGCGCGCGCCGGAGCCGCCGCGCTACCTGCTCGAGTCACCGCCGCCGTCGCGCGACCTGGTCGGAAAGCTCTCGTTCCACGAGACGACGGCGGAGGACACGCTGGTCGATCTCGCGCCGCAGCTCCGCGTCGGCTACGTGGAGCTCCTGGCCGCCAACCCGGGCGTCGACCCGTGGCTCCCGGGAGTCACTCGCCTGGCGGTGCCCGGCGCGCGACTGCTGCCCAGCGGCAAACGCGAGGGCATCGTCGTGAACATCGGTGACCTGCACCTGTACTGGTACGGGAAGGACGCCGTGCCGCGCGCCTACCCGATCGGCATCGCCAAGGACGGCTACGCGACCCCGACCGGAGTCACGAGCGTGCGCGGCAAGAAGGAGAAGCCGACCTGGGTGCCGGGCGAGTCCGCGCACCGCGACGACCCGAAGCTCGCCGATGCGATCCCCCCGGGGCCGACCAATCCGCTGGGCGAGTACGCGCTGTATCTCGGCTGGGCGAGCTACCTGATCCACGGCACGAACGAGCCGCGCGGGGTGGGGCGGCACTCGAGCCGCGGCTGCATCCGGCTCTACCCCGACGACATCGCCGAGCTGTTCGCGCAGGTGGCCGTCGGCACGCCCGTGCGCGTGGTGAACGAGCCGGTGAAGGTGGGCTGGATCGGCGGCGAGCTGTATCTCGAGGTGAATCCCGACCCCGACCAGTCACTCGAGCTGGACGAGACCGGAAAGATCGCCGCGCCCAAGCCGGCCAAGGGCCTGCGCGAGCTGGTGACCCGCGCGGCGGGCAAGGAGGCCAAGCGCGTGGACTGGGACGTGGTCGAGCGCGCCGGGCAGAAGCGGATCGGCGTCCCGACGCGGGTCACCAAGCCCGTCGACGCGACGGCGACGGCCGGCGCCTCCTGAAAAACTCCTTGCCTTCCGTGGCTCCGGTCGTGTATGTAGCGATCGTTACAGAGCGGAGGACGGGCGATGAATGCCGATCGATTCCGGACCCAGGTTCGTGGACTGCTGCCGGCACTGCGCGAGCGCGCGCCGGCGTGCGAGGCGCTGCGCCGGGTTCCCGACGAGACCCTGAAGGAGTTCCAGGCGCTCGGGCTCCTGCGCGCGCTTCAGCCCAAGCGCTGGGGCGGGCTCGAGCTCGACCCGTGGACCTTCTACGAGGCGGTGATGGACGTCTCGAGCGTCTGCGCGTCGAGCGGCTGGGTGCTGGGCGTGCTGGGGGTCCATGCCTGGCAGCTCGGGCTCTTCCCTGAAGCCGCACAGCGCGACGTCTGGGGCGACGACACGTCCGTGCTGATCTCGTCGTCCTACGCGCCCACCGGCAAGATCGAGCGGGTGAGCGGCGGCTACCGAGTCTCGGGCCGCTGGTCGTTCTCGAGCGGCTGCGACCACGGCGACTGGGTGTTCCTCGGCGGCGTCGCGCCCGGCGACGGACCCGCGCCGGACATGCGCACGTTCCTGCTGCCGCGCGCGGACTACCGGATCGATGACAACTGGAAGGTCGCCGGCCTGTGCGGCACGGGCAGCAAGGACATCGTGGTCGAGGGCGCGTTCGTGCCCGACCACCGCACGCACCGCTTCGTCGAAGCGTTCGCGCTCCAGAGCCCGGGACAGGCGCTGAACACCAGCGCGCTCTACCGGCTGCCCTTCGGCTGCGTGTTCGCGTGCGCGATCGCGGTGCCCGCGATCGGCGCGGCGAGCGGCGCGCTCGAGCTGTTCGCGAGCGGCAGCCGCAGCCGCGGCAGCGCGCTGGGCGGCGCCAAGGCTTGCGACGACCCGGCCGTGCAAGCGCGGCTGGCCGACGCCGCGTCGGCCGTCGACGCCGCGCGCGAGTCATTGCGGCGCGACTGGCGCGAGCTCTGCGCCGCGGCCGAGGCCGGCGCCGCGCTGCCGCTCGACCTGCGCGTGCGCACGCGCTTCGACGGCACGCAGGCGGTCGCGCGCAGCGTGCACGCCGTCGACCGGCTGTTCGAGGCCAGCGGCGGGCGCGCGATCTTCCTCGACAATCCGATCCAGCGCGTGTTCCGCGACGTGCACGCGATGCGCGCGCACGCCATCAACAACCCCGACAAGGGCTCGCGGCTGTTCGGGCGCTTCGCGCTCACACCCGACGCCCCGCCGGCCGACCCGTCGGACCTTTTCCTGTGACTCAGGAAGGAGAGAACGCCATGACTCAGGTGAGACAGCTCGGCTATCTCGGTCTCGAAGTCAGTGACCTCGCGCGCTGGGAGAAGTTCGCCGTCGACGGCATCGGGCTCGAGCCCGCCCGCCGGGGCTCCGACGGCGCGCTGGCGCTGCGGCTCGACTCGTACGAGCAGCGCATCCTGCTGCAGCCCGGTCCGGCCGACGACCTGGCGTTCCTGGGCTTCGAGCTGGCGAACGACGCCGAGCTCGAGGCCCTCGGCGCGCGGCTCGTGCGCGCCGGTCACGCGGTCGGGGAGGGCAAGCCCGAGAAGGCGGCGGCGCGGCGCGTGACTCGCCTGCTCGAGACGACGGATCCGAGCGGCATTCCGGTCGAGCTCTACGTCGGCCCGGCACAGGCGCGCGAGCCGTTTCGCTCCAGCCGCAACGCCGCCGGTTTCGTCGCCGAGGCCGAGGGCCTCGGACATGCCGTGATCTCGGCCAAGGATCCCGAGGCCACCGAGCGCTTCTATCTCGAGTCTCTCGGCATGCGACTCAGCGACCGCGTGAAGGTGGCGCTGAACCCGAGCTTCACGCTCGAGATCCGCTTCCTGCACGCCAACCCGCGCCACCACTCGATCGCGTTCGCCTCCGTGCCGATGCCCAAGCGCCTGCACCACTTCATGCTCGAGCTCGAGTCACTCGACGACGTGGGCCGGGCCTACGATCGGATGAAGGCGGCCGGCGTCGGCTTCGCCATGGATCTGGGCAAGCACCCGAACGACGGCATGATCTCGTTCTACGCCACCACGCCCTCGGGCTTCGCGGTCGAGGTGGGGCAGGGCGGCATCAAGGTGGACGACGCCAGCTGGAGCGTGCGCACCTACGAGAACATCAGCGTCTGGGGCCACCAGCCGCGCCCCGCCGCCACGCCATGAGTGCCGGCCGGATCGACGTCCATCACCACATCCTGCCCGCGGACTACGTCGGGGCGCTCGCGAAGCTCGGGATCCACGGCGGCGGCGGCGTCTCGTTCCCGAGCTGGGACGTGGCCGGCATGCTCGCGATGATGGATCGCCAGGGGATCGCGATGGCGGTCACCTCGATCTCGGCGCCGGGCATCCACTTCGGCGACGACCTCGCCGCGCGCGAGCTCGCGCGCCGCTGCAACGAGCTGTCGGCGAAGCTCGTGGCCGAGCACCCCACGCGCTTCGGCGCGTTCGCGGTGCTGCCGCTGCCGGACGTCGACGGCGCGCTCGCGGAGCTCGCCTACGCGCTCGACGTGCTGCGGCTCGACGGCGTGGTGCTGCTCTCGAGCTACGGCGACAGCATCTATCTGGGCGATCCGCGGCTCGAGCCGGTGCTGGCCGAGCTCGACCGGCGCGCGCTGACGACGTTCGTGCACCCGACCGTGCCGCGCACCAGTGAGTCGCTGCATCTGGCGGTGCCCGGCGCGGCCGGGGAGTTCGTCTTCGACACCACGCGCGCGGCCATGAACCTGATCTTCTCGGGCACGCTCGAGCGGCTGACGCGCTGGCAGCTGATCCTGTCGCACGCGGGCGGCACGCTGCCCTATCTCACCGGTCGACTCACGGCGTTCGGCGGGCTGCCGCAGCTGCGCGACAAGGTGCCGCGCGGCGTGCCGCACTACCTGAAGCAGCTCCACTACGACACGGCGCTGTCCGCGAACCCGTTCGCGCTGGGCTGTCTCAAAGAGCTCGTCGGGCCCGAGCGCGTGCTCTTCGGCAGCGACTTCCCGTTCGCGCCCGAGCCGATCGCGAAGCTCTCGATCGACGGGCTCGCGGCGTTCGACGGCTTCGACGCCGCCGCGCGCGCGCGGATCGAGCGCGACAACGCGCTGGCGCTCTTGCCGGGCGTTGCCCGGCGGCTGCGGGGCGCCGGGTGACTCGCGCGCTCGAGCGGCCGCTCACGCGCAAGGAGCAGCAGGGTGCGGAGTCGCGGCGCCGCATCCTCGACGCGGCCTCGTCGCTGATGGCCGAGCGCGGCTTCGCCGGCTCCAGCATCTCGGAAGTGAGTCGCCGCTCGGGCCTGCCCGCCAGCTCGATCTACTGGCACTTCGAGAGCAAGGAAGGCCTGCTCGGCGCGGTCATGGAGGAGGGCGCCGAGCGCTGGTTCGCGGAGCTCGAGCGCGGCGGGCCGCTCTTGCGAGGCACGGTCGGGAAGTCACTGCTCGGAGCGCGCACCGCGCGCGGGCTGTCGCAGCACCCCGAGTTCCTGCGCCTCATGTTCCTGGTGGCGCTCGAGCGCAAGCACATCGACCCGACCTCGCTGGCCGCGATCCGCCGCGTGCGCGAGCTCGCGCTCGAGCGGCTGCGCGAGGGCGTCCACCGCCTGCTCGAGTCCCAGGGAGTCACGCGTGCGAGCCGGCTCGCCGAAGACCTGGCGCGCTTCGCGCTCGCGGTCGCGGACGGCGCCTTCCTGCAGGACCACATCGATCCCAGCGCCGGCGACGTCGCGCGCAGCATCGAGCTGCTCGACCGGGCACTGCTGGCGCTGGTGCGGGACCCCGAGCTCACGGAGCAAGCGGAGCATGGGTAGGGTGCCCATGCGACTACAAGACCTGCGCTTGACCAAGAGCGTGAACTGACGGTAACGTCAGCGGCTGACATGGCCGTCAGTGGCAGCCGAAAACGCACACCGCGCCGCACACGAGGCACGGGCGGCGACGTTTCGGGCGGCCGAGCGGCCGAGCGCGCCCGCGAGGCGACGCGCGCGCGGCTGCGGGCCAGCGGGCGCAAGCTGCTCGCCGAGCGCGGCCTGCACGCCGTCACGAGCCACGAGATCGCGAGCGCGGCCGGCGTGGCCGCGGGCACCTTCTACCTGCACTTCCGCGACAAGGAAGAGCTGTTCCGCGAGCTCGTGGCCGAGGCGATCAGCGAGCTCGAGTCCCGGCTCGAGCAGGCGGTCGGCCCGGTGCGCGACCGGGTCGAGGCCGCCGCCCGCGCCCGCGCCGAGACGCTCCTGGCCTTCGCCGAAGACAACGCCGAGCTGGTGCGGCTGGCCTTCGGCCGGGGCGCCGAGGCGTCGGGGATCGGCGCCGACGTGCTGGACCGCTTCGCCGCCCGGCTCGAGCGCAACATCTTCGCCAAGCGCTTCCACGCCAAGGACGGCCTCGAGCCCGCGGTCACCGCGCAGGCGCTGGTCGGCATGTGGGCACGGGTCGCGATCTGGTGGGCACAGTCACCCGGGCGCGTGCCGCGCGACTCGGTCCTGCAGACACTCGTCGAGCTCCAGCTCTCGGGCATTCGCGGAGGTCCCCCATGAACCCGTCGACTCACATCACCCACAACCCCGCCTACAACACGGTCGATCGCGACGACTTCCCGTCGATGATCGAGGTCGACCGCTACGGCGAGCGCAGCGATGCCTTCGACCAGATCATCTCCGCGACCGAAGATCACTTCTGGGATCCGCTCGACCCGACCTACGTCGACTTCTCGGAGAAGTTCGACATCCGCGAGCGGCTGCTCATGCCGCGCGAGTTCACGGTCGAGCTGAACTGCGCGGTGGCCGACCGACTCACCCCGCGACAGCAGGTCGAGCTCGCGAACGAGAGCACGCGTTTCATGCTGTCGTCGATCCTGCACGGCGAGCAGGGCGCGCTCTCGCTCTCGGTCTCGCTGTGCCAGATCCTGCGCGATCCGGGCGCGCAGGAGTACGCCACCAACCAGGCGCGCGAAGAAGCGCGCCACGTGACTGCCTTCACGCGCTACGTGCAGTCGCGCTGGGGCACGCCGCTCGCGGTCGGCAAGACGCTGGGCAGCCTCTTGAACGAGCTCGTGCTCGCGCCCGAGGTCTACAAGAAGCTGGTCGGCATGCAGATGCTGGTCGAGGGCCTGGCGATGGGCGCGTTCGCGACGCTGCACTCGATGACCGAGGATCCGCTGCTGCGCCGCACCGTGCAGCTGGTCATGACCGACGAGGCCTTCCACCACAAGTTCGGAAAGATCTGGGCCGAGCGCACCGTGCCCAAGCTCACCGAAGAGGAGCACGAGCGCGTCGAGAGCTGGGCCGCGAAGTGCTTCCAGACGCTGCTCTTCAACCTGGTGAACGCGGAGCAGAAGCAGGAGATCTACAAGCGCTTCGGGCTGGAGTGGCAGTGGGTGCGCAGCGCCGTGCTCGAGGCCTTCACCGACTCCGACCGGCGCTCGGCGATGACCCGCAGCACCAACATCTTCCGCGTGCTGATCAAGACCTTGCTCAAGGCTGGCATCATCACCGAGCGCACGCGCGCGACTTACGCGACCTGGGTCGACATGGACGAGCTGGCGCGCGAACGCGACGAGGTGGTGGGTCAGGACGTGGCCGACGCCGCGATGGCGGAGCTGCAGGAGATCAATCGCGGGCGGAGGAAGATCGGCCGCGGACAGCGCGCCTGAGCCGCGCCTCAGTCCTTGGCGGGCGCGCCTTCGGGCCGCGGCGCGCCGCCCGGCGGCTCGCGATAGGTGATGAACCCGTGCGTCGGGTCGTACGGAGACACTCCGCACTGGACCCGGTCGCCCTGGATCACGCGGATGTGGAAACGGCGCATGCGCCCGGACAGCTGCGCCGTGATCTCGCTGCCGTTGTCGAGCTTCACGAGATAGCGGCCGCCGCCCAGGATCTTGGCGATCGCGCCGGAAACGGTGATCAGATCTTTTTTGGACATCGAGCGGCCGGCATTATAGCGGCGGACCGTCGACCTGCAGCAGGGGCGGCGCCGATTCTGTCTGGATCGTGGTGTGAGCGACCGCGTACTCCTCGTGCAGCAGCCGGTGCACCTCGTGGCGGACGGCGTCGGGGTTCGCGCCGGGCAACAGGTCGATGTGCGCGCTCATCGCGGCGAAGCCGCTGCCCACCGTCCAGATGTGCAGGTCGTGAATCCGCGCCACGCCCGCAAGCGCGCGCACGCGCTCGGCGATCTCATCCAGGTCGAGGTGGCGCGGGGCGCCTTCGAGCAGGATGTCGACCGATTCGCGCGTAAGGCGCAGCGCCGAGAGCACGAGCAGCAGCGCGATCACGAGCCCCGCCACCGCGTCGGCGCTCTGCCAGCCGAAGGCCAGGATCGAGCCGGCCGCCCCGATCGCCGCGAGTGATCCCAGCGCGTCGCCCGCCACGTGGTAGAGCGCCGCGCGCAGGTTCAGGTTGGTGCGCGCGCCGGGCATGAGGAATGACCCGGACGCGAGGTTGGCCAGGAGACCGATCACCGCGATGCCGAGCATCGGCGCGGCGTCGACGCGGTGAGGTGAGCGCAGCCGCGCGAACGACTCGACCGCGACGCCCACCGAGACACCGCCAAGCAACAACCCGTTCAACAGCGCCGCCAGCACCTCGGCCCGGCCATACCCAAAACTGTGTCGCCGGCCGCGCGGCTGATTCGCCGCCCAGGCCGCGAACAGTGCGATGCCGAGCGCGCCCGCGTCGGTCAGCATGTGGCCGGCGTCCGCCAGCAGCGCCACCGAGCCGGTGATGAGCCCGCCCACGAGCTCGAGCACCAGCACGCCGCTGGTCAGCGCGAAGGCGCGCCAGAGCGCGAGCGCGCTGCCGCTGCGCGCCGGCGCCTGGCCATGGTCGTGGCCGTGAGCGCCCAGGTGCGCATGCGTGGCGTGGTCATGGCGGTGCACGGAACCCGACTCACCTCCGACGCTGAACTTGCCAGAGGCTAGAATCGCCGGCCAGGAGGGCAGGCACATGGAGCGGCTGTGGCTCGCGCCCACGTTCACGATCGTGACGTTCCTCGTGCTCGGGCCGCTCCTTGCATTCACGCGCCTGGTGGACCCAATGGTCGGCTTCAGCCTGGTGCTGCTCGCGGTGCTGGTGGGCGTGGTGTTCGGAATCGGCCTCGCCGGCGCCTCCGCGTTCGCGACCGTGACCCAGAAGCCGTGGCGCCCGCGCGCGGTGCGCGCGGCGGTCGTGCCGCTGGGAGTGGGCCTCTCGGCGCTCGCGCTGGCCACGATCTCTCACGTTCCGCCCATCCACGACGTCTCGACCGATCCCGGCGCGCGCCTCCCGTTCTCGCCCGAGGTGACTGCCGCCTCGCTGAACCAGGACGCCGAGGGCGAGGAGCGCGCGCAGGTCGAGGCGCTGCAGAAGAGCGGCTATCCCGACATCGCGCCCGTCCACCTCGACTTGCCCCCCGACCAGGCGTTCGAGCGCGCCAAGGCGGTCGCCGCGCACATGCCGCGCTGGGAAGTGACTCATGCCGACGCGTCGAGCGGCCGGATCGAGGCGATCGCGACCTCACGCCTGTTCCACTTCGTGGACGACGTGGTGATCCGCGTCCAGGCCGACGGCAGCGGCTCGCGCGTCGACCTGCGCTCGCGCTCGCGCGCGGGCCCAACCGATCTCGGTGCGAACGCGGCGCACATTCGCGCGTACGCGGCCGAGCTCAGGAAGGGCTAGCGCGGCGAGTCACGAGCTCTTGGCGAGCTCGGCGTCGATCATCGCGCTCATGCCCTCGACCGTGCGCAGCCGCACCTTCTTCCCGCCGATGAAGATCGTGGGCGTGCCGCGCACGTCGACGCTGTTGCCGAGCGCCATCTCGGAGTCGATGCGCTTGTTGTAGTCGGCGCCGTTCTTTTCGAGGTCGCTCTTGAAGCGCTTCAGGTCGAGGCCCGCCTGCTTCGCGAAATCCTCGGCCTTGGCGGGGTCGAGCGTGGCCTGGTTCTGGATCAGCACGTCGTGCATCTCCCAGAACTTCCCCTGTGACTGCGCGGCCAGCGACCAGAGCGCGGCGGGGCGCGCCACCGGGTGCATGGTGGGCGGCAGCGGGAACTGCTTGTACACGAAGCGCACGCCCTTCGGATACTTCTGCAGCACCTGCGTCAGCAGCGGCTCGGCGCGCGCGCAGAACGGGCACTGGAAGTCCGAGAACTCGACGATCGTGACCTTGCCCGCGGCGTCGCCGCGCACCGGCGAGTCACCCACGTCGATCGCGTAGACCTTGTCGAAGTCCTCGCCGGCCGGGCCCTGGCGCGCCGCGGTGAGCTTGTTCTGCGCGTCCTGGATCGCGGCCAGCTTGGACAGGATCTCGTCCTGTTTGGCGCGGATGTCGGCGAGATCCTTCTCGACGCCGCGGTTGCAGGCGAACAGCAGCGTGGTGGCGAGACACAGTGCGGCGAGACCCCGATTTTTCATGGGGGCGAAGCTTAGATCAGGTGCGCTGCCGCCACCACGCGAAGATGCCGAGCAGGAGCAGCCCCTCGGGCAGCGCGAAGGCGAGGAAATAGAAGTACGCCACGGTCTGCTGCAGCGTGAGTGGGTCCTGGTCGGGCGTCCAGGCCTTGTCGGACAGGGCGATCCGCGTCTCGTCGTTGCCGAGCCAGCGCACCGCGTTCAGGAACACGTCGCGGTTGTACAGCGCGTCGAGCAGCCGGTTCGAGGCGAAGTCGCGGTCGCCGATCACGACGATGCGCGCCTCCTTGCTCGAATCCTCCTCGCTCTTCCCGCGCGGATAGCGGCCGGTGGCGATCAGCGCGATCTCCTGCGGCTCGGTCGAGTCCGGCGGGGGCTCGCCGTTCGCGAGCGCGGCGGCCACGTCGTGACTCAGCCAGGAGCGCGGGCTGGCGAGCGCCGCGCGGTCGAGCTTGTCGTCGGGCATCGGCTTGCGCCCGAGCTCGACCGGGCGCGCGCGCGGCAGGAGCAACATCGTGCGCGGCGACAGGTTACGAGTCACCGGGTTGTAGGGCGCGAACTGGTGCACCAGCAGGTTCACGGGCTTGGGATCCTTCAAGAGCGGGCTCGAGGCGCGGTCGAGCACGACCGCGTCGTCGAGCGTGAAGCCCCAGCGCGCCAGGAACTCGGAGTAGAAGTTCGAGCGCTGGCCCGCGTCGGCCAGCACCAGCATGCGGCCGCCGCGGCCGAGATAGCGGTCCAGCATCGCCAGCTCCTCGGGCATGAGATCGCGCTCGGGCGCGGCCACGACCAGCACGTCGGCGTCGGCCGGGACCTCGGCCGCGGCCGGACTCACGAACGCCTGCGGATCGAAGCCCTCGTCGCGCAGCAGCGCCGCGACGCCGGAGTAGCCCGTGTCGGACTCACCCGCCAGGTCGATCTCGCCGTGGCCGACCGTGAAGTAAATGCGGATCGCGCGCTCGCGCGTGAAGCGGGCCAGCGCGTTGGTGATGTTGCGCTCGGACGGGTAGCCCACCGGATCGCAGGCGTCGCTGCGGCACGCGATCACGGCGGTGGCCGTCGTGGTGTACAGATCGCGCGCGGCCTGCGGCGGCGCGCGCCGGCTGGCGTCGCGCACCTCGAGCCGCTTGCAGGCCGCCCCGTAGGCCTCGACCAGGAGCCGCACGTCCTTGGCCAGGAGTGAGTCCTCGAAGAACACGAGCTCGACCGGCGGACCGCCCTTGGCCTCGAGCTCGTGACACAGCTGGAGCGTCTCGGGCGACAGCGTGTACTGCCGGTCGACCGTGAGATCGACGCGCGCGGTCAGCGCGCGCGCCCAGACGTCGACGCCGATCACCGCCGCGACCGCGGCCGCGAGAATGGCCACCCAGCGCAGCACCACGCGCCGTGACTCGGCGCCGCTGAAGCCGCGGAAGCGGCGCGCCTGCGCGAGCCCGCCGAGCAAGAGCAAGAGCGCCCCGAGCGCGACGTTCAGGCCGGAGAAGGCCGACATGCCGTGCAGCGAGCGCGTGGCGTAGTACGAGGCCACGCCGACCAGGATCATGACCACGCCGGCGGCGGGCAGGAACGTCATCAGCGCGCCCGCGACAGCTCGAGCGAGGCGACCGACACCAGCCAGCCCAGCCCGATGATGCCCGCGAAGTACACCACGTTGCGCAGCTCGATCACGCCGCGCGCGAACGAGCCGTAGTGAGACAAGAGCGCGACCTCGCGCAGCAGCGCGGCCACGCCCTCCGAGACCGTGTTCGAGAGCCAGGCGAAGTCGAGCAGCACGAACGGGATCGCGTAGCCGAGCACGGCGGCCACGATCTGACTCGACGTGAAAGCCGAGCAGGCCAGCCCGATCGACGCGACCGCACAGCCGTAGAAGAGCTGCCCGAGATAGAGCGCGGCCAGGTGCTCCATGCCCAGCGACGCGCGCATGACCACCACCGCGGGGTAGATCGCGCTGCCCAGCAGGAGCAGCATCACGAAGCCGTACGTGACTCCGTGTTTGGCCAGCGCCACCTCGTACGGGCGCAGCCCGCTCGTGAGCAGGAGCTCGTCGGTGCCGTTGGCGCGCTCCTCCGCGAACACGCGCATGGTCACGAGCGGCAGCACCACCAACAGGAACAGCCCGAAGTCGTCGGCCGAGGGCACGAACACCTCGTTCAGCACGTTGATGCGCGTGGGCACCGTGCCCTGATCGAAGCCGCCTCCGGTCATGCCTTCGGACTGGTATACGAACAGGAGCTGGTTGTAGCTCACCAGGTGCTGGAAGAAGTAGATGCCGGTCAGCGCGACGTAGACGGTGAGCACCACGTAGGCGATCGGCGAAGCGAACAGCTGCCGCAGCTCTTTGCGCGAGAGCGCCCACAGCCGGCGGATCACGGCGCGACCGCCGAGTGAGTGCCCACCTTGGCCAGGAACAGCTCTTCCAGGCTGCCGCCGGCGCGGATGTCTTCGGCGGTGGCGAGCGCGGCGAGCTGGCCGCGGTCGAGCAGCGCCACCCGGTCACAGATCATCTCGGCTTCGTGCAGCTGGTGCGTGCACAGGATCACGGTGTGCTGGCCGCGGAAGCCCGCGATGATCCGGCGCAGCTCGATCTGCTGGGCCGGGTCGAGGCCGACCGTCGGCTCGTCCACCACCAGCAGCGCAGGCTCGTGCAAGAGCGCCTGCGCCAGCGCCACGCGCTGGCGGAAGCCCTTCGACAGCACGCCCAGGCGGCGCTTCATCACCGGACCGAGGCCCAGGCGATCGGCCGCGAGCGCGATCGCCTCGCGCAGGCGCGCGCCCGAGAGACCGCGAATCTCACCCATCAGCCGAAGGAACGCGTCGACCCGGTGGTCGGTGTAGAGCTTCGGCTGCTCGCAGGCGTAGCCGAGGCGGGCCTGCACCTGGAAGCGCTGGCGGGTGACCGAGAGACCGTCCACGCGCACGTCGCCTTCCGAGGCGAGCCAGTAGCCGGTCAAGATGCGCAGGAACGTGGTCTTGCCGGCACCGTTCGGGCCGATGATTCCGAACACCTCGCCGGCGGCCACTTCAAGAGACAGTGCGTCCAGGGCCACCAGCGACCCGAAGCGCTTGGAAACGTTTTGCGCCTCGATCTTCGCGCTCATGAGAGAGAGCCCCGCAATCGCCACGGCATTTCGGACGCCACCCTACGCTACGCGCTTCGCGGCCCGCAACGCGCTTGTTTGACCCTCGAAAAACGCGAGCGATAGAATCGCCGCGTGAATTTCGCGTTCTCGGACGAGCAGGAGCTGTTGCGCACTACCGCGCGCGAGTTTCTCGCGGGTGAAGCCCCGATGACCGCGGTGCGCGCATTGATGGATGATCCGCGCGGCTTCGATCCCGGGCTCTGGGCGAAGCTGGCCGAGCTCGGCTGGCTGGGTCTCGTCTTGCCCGAGGAGTACGGCGGCGCGGGCCTCACACTGGTCGACGAGATCGTGGTCGCCGAGGAGCTCGGCCGCGCGCTCACTCCGTCGCCCTTCTTCGCCACCTTCCAAGGCGCGCTCGCAGTGCTGCACGGGGGCACCGAGACTCAGAAGAAGGAGCTCCTGCCCGAGGTCGCCGCCGGCCGGAAGATCCTCTCCTTCGCGATCACGGAGGAGTCGGGCAACGAGGACCCGGACGAGCTGCAGACGCGCGCGGAGAAGCGCGGCGCCGGCTTCGCACTCAGCGGTACGAAGCTGTTCGTGCCCGACGGTCAGAACGCCGACGTGATCGTGGTCGCGGCGCGCAGCAGCGGGCCGGGCGAGGCCGGTATCTCGCTGTTCCTGGTCGAGCGCGGCGCGCCCGGGCTCTCGGTGACTCCGATGCTCTCGCTCGACCAGACGCGGCGGCTCGCGGAGCTGCGCTTCGAGAGCACGCCTGCGCAGCTGCTGGGCGCGCTCGACTCGGGCTGGGCCACCTGGAAGGTCGTGCGCGATCACGCGCTCGTGCACCTGGCGGCCGAGGCCGTGGGCGGGGCCCAGAAAGTCATGGAGGACTCCGTCAAGTACGCGAAGGAGCGCGTGCAGTTCGGCAAGCCGATCGGCGTGAATCAGGCGATCAAACACAAGTGCGCCGACATGCTGATCCAGGTCGAGTCCTCGAAGTCGATCACCTATTACGCCGCCTGGGCCGTGGCCGAGAACATCGCAGACGCCGAGCTGGCGGCGGCTTCGGCCAAGGCGTACACGGGCGACGCCTACCGTGCTACGTCCGCCGAGAACATCCAGATTCATGGCGGGGTCGGCTTCACCTGGGAGTACGACTGCCACCTGTACTACAAGCGCGCGAAGGCGATCGAGGTCACCTACGGCGACCCGGCGGAGCACCGCGAGCGCGTCGCGCAGCTCTTGAAGCTCTGACCCGCGCGCCCACCGGCGTAGCGTTCCTGGGCGCGGGCTGGATCTCGCGCGTCTACGCCGCGGCGCTCGCGCGCGCGGGCGGCGCGAAGCTGCTCGCGGTGGCATCGCGCAGCGCGCAGGCCGCCGAGAAGCTGGCGGGCGAGCACGGTGCGCGCGGCTTCGCGTTCGACGCGCTGTCGGAGCTCCTGGCCACGCCCGGGCTCGAGCTCGTGTGCGTGAACTCGCCCAACCACCTGCACGCGGCACAGGCGCTGGCGGCGCTCGAGGCGGGCAAGCACGTGGTGCTCGAGAAGCCGCTGTGTCTCACGCTCGACCAGGCCGACGCGCTCTGCGCCGCCGCCACGCGACACGGAAAAGTGTTGGGCTACGCCGAGAACCTGTGCTTCGCGCCGCTCTACCGGCGCGCGCGGGCGCTCTTGCGCGAGGGCGCGGTCGGGCGCGTGCTGTGGGCGCGCCAGGTCGAGAAGCACGGCGGACCGTACTCGCCCTGGTTCTGGCAGCGCGCCGAGGCCGGCGGCGGGGCGCTGCTCGACATGGGCTGTCACGGGATCGAGGCGCTGCGCTTCGTGTTCGACAAGCCGGCGGTGCGCGGCGTCTCGGCGCGGCTCGCGACCACGCTGCACGCCGACAAGACCGAGCTCGACGACGAGGCCTGGGTGCGGCTCGAGCTCGACGGCGGCGTGCACTGGATCTCGGAGAGCTCGTGGGCGGTGCAGAGCGGCATGCAGAGCACGCTCGAGGTGCACGGCAGCGAGGGCAGTCTGTTCGTCGACCTCTTGACCGAGACCGGGCTGCGGCTCTCGAAGCCGGGCGGCGCGACCACCCACCCGATGCTCGACCCGCTGCTCGATCACGGCTACGTCGGCGAGCTGACTCACTTCCTCGCGGCCAGCGCGGGCGCGCCGCTCGAGGAGAGCGGCGACGACGGCCGCGCCGTGCTCGAGATCCTGCTCGCGGCATACGCGTCGGCCGGGCAGGGCGGGCGCGAGATTGCGCTGCCGTACCGCCCGCCCGCGGGAGTCACGACGCCGATCGCGCTCTGGAAGCCCGGCTAGGGGAAGATCCCGCGTTTCGCCTTGGCCGTGGCCACGCGCTCGATGCCGCGCCACAGCGCGGCGGTGCGCAGGTCGACCTTCTTCTCGACCGACGACGCGAGGATCTCGCGGAAGGCGCGCGACTGGATCTTGTGCAGGCGCTCGTTCACCTCTTCCTCGGTCCAGAAGAACTGTTGTGCGTCCTGCACCCACTCGAAGTAGGACACGGTGACTCCGCCCGAGTTGGCCAGGACGTCCGGCACCACGAATACGCCGCGGTCGCGCAGGATCGCGTCGGCCTCGAGCGTGGTGGGGCCGTTCGCGCCCTCGACCACGAGCTTGGCGCGGATGCGATCGGCGTTCTTCTGCGTGATCTGGTTCTGCAGCGCCGCCGGTATCAGCACGTCGCAGTCGAGCTCGAGCAGCTCCTCGTTCGTGACGGCCTGCGCGCCGGGGAAGCCCTCGAGGAAGCGGTGCTCCCGGACCCACTGGTCGACCTTCAAGAGGTCGAGCCCGTCGCCACAGAAGATGCCGCCCTTCACGTCGGAGACCGCGATCACCTTCGCGCCGGCGGCCAGCGCGAGCCGGGCGGCGTTCGAGCCCACGTTCCCGTAGCCCTGCACCGCCACGCGGGCGCCCTGGATTTGCATGCGCAGGTGGTGACAGGCCTCGGTCACGCAAGTGACCACGCCGCGGCCGGTGGCCTCGCGCCGGCCCAGTGACCCGCCGATCTCGACCGGCTTGCCGGTCACCACCCCCGGCACCGCGTAGCCCTTCTGACCCGAGTAGGTATCCATCATCCAGGCCATGGTCTGCTCGTCGGTGCCCATGTCGGGCGCGGGAATGTCGCGGTCCGGCCCGATCATCTCGATGATTTCCATGGTGTAGCGGCGCGTGATCCGCTGCAGCTCGCGGTGCGAGAGCTTGTTCGGATCGATGCGCACGCCGCCCTTGGCGCCGCCGAACGGCAGGCCGATCAGCGCGCACTTCCAGGTCATCCAGATCGCGAGCGCACTCACTTCGCCCAGGTTGACGTCGTCGTCGAAACGCACGCCGCCCTTGGTCGGACCCATGGTGAGCACGTGCTGCACGCGATAGCCGTAGACCGTGTCCACGGTGTCGTAGTCATCGCGGCGGAACGGGAACGAGACGATCAGCGCGCGCTGCGGCGTGCGCAGGCGCTCCCAGATGTTCTCGTCGAGCTTCATCTTGGCGGCGGTCTGGTCGAGCTGCGCCACGGCCAGCCGGTACATCGGGGTATCCCACTCGAGCTTGGCTTCCATCAAGACCGGGATCGTAACGCGTCGAGCGCCGCCCGGCGCAGCGGAGCCGCGTCGACGCGCTTTCCGCTCCAGATCCGGATCTGCTCGATCGCCTGCTGGATCAGCATCTCGAGCCCGTCCTGAGTCCGGCAGCCGCGCGCGCGCGCCTCGCGCAGGAGTCGCGTCTCGAGCGGACGATAGACGGTGTCGAAGACCAGCGCGCCCGGCCGCAGTGACTCGCCGGCAGCGGGCGTGCCCTCGAGGTCGGGCGCCATGCCGACCGAGGTCGCGTTCACGAGCAGATCCCAGGGCTCGGCCAGCGTGCCGACGCGCACGCCCATGCCGAAGTGCGCGGCGACCTGTTCGGCACGCGCCCTGGTGCGGTTCACCAGAGTCACGCTGAGTCCCAGCTGGAGCAGCGCGAGGACCACCGCGCGCGCGGCGCCGCCCGCGCCGAGCACCGTGGCGCGCTTTCCGGCCCACGGTCCGTGTGGCTCGAGCGCGCGGGTCACGCCGATCCAGTCCGTGTTGTCCGCGGCGCTCCCGGGGCCCGTGAACGTCAGCGTATTCGCGGCGCCGATGGCGCGCGCGGACTCGGAGGCATCGCCCGCGAGCCGCAAAGCCGCCTCCTTGTGCGGCAGCGAGACACAGAGCTGGGTGAGTCCGTCGCGCTGGAGCCTGGCCACGGCGCTTGCGAAGTCTTCGGGCCGAACGTCGTACACCGCGAACTCGGCGTCGAGGCCGAGCTCGGCATAGGCCGTGCGGTGCAGCACGGGCGACAGCGTGTGACCCGCCGGATGCAGGATGATTCCGCAGCGCGCCCGTGTCATCGGGGCGTGACCATGGCGCGCGCGTCGAGCTGGCGCAAAGTCTCCGCGGTCGACTCCACGAGCCAGCGCGCGCTCTGCGGCCCGAACCAGCACAGGCAGGCCTCGTAGCCGCCGCGCTGATAGGTCGGCTCGTCGACCACGTACCCGAGCCAGTCGTTGGCGTGAGCCACCACGAAGCGCGCATGACCCGAGGGGACCTGCTTGCGCAGCTCGGCGCCAACCGCGGCGCTGGGCTCGCCAGGCTCGGTTACGAGCTCGGCGTCGCCGGCGCGGATCACCTGGAAGGGCACGCGCTTCGAGACGAACTGCGTGAGCGTCGAGCTCACGAACGGCGACAGCCACCACAGCGAGCAGAAGCGCCGCAGCTCGGGCACGGGCGTGTCGACCCAACGCTCGACGGCGACCAGTGAGTCGGGCGCGGGCGGGCCCGCTTCGAGCGAGCGCGCGGCCTCGTCCACCGCGCGGCCGAAGCCGCGCCCGAACTGCTGCATGGCGTGGATCTCGTCCGCGGTGCTGGCGAACACGCCGAGCTCGACGGCCGGCTCTTGATCGCCGAGCGGCCCCGGCACGAAGACCGCGCGCCAGCCCGCCTCGCCCAGCGAGCTGCGCGCGGCGCCCGGCCAGTCCGCCGAGAGCAGGTGATTGTCGCCGGAGAGCAGGGTGGCGTGCGCGCCGTACTCGAACAGCAGCACGGGCGCACGGCCGTCGGCGAAATCGGCACGCAGCACGCCCAGCTCGTGCTCGACCGCGCCGTCCGCGTAGCGGCGGTTGCGCGCGAGCGCGAGCGGGCGCAGGCCCGCCGAGAGCCTCGCGGGCGCCAGGTCGGCCACCGCGTGCTCGAGTGCGGCTGCGGCGGCGTTGGCGAGCGCCGCCGGCATCTTGGGGTCGTACTCCCCGGCAGTGAGTCGCGCGGCCAGGTAGCCGGGCAGATAGCCGCCGGGCCCCGAGTGGGTGTGGGTCGCGACCATGGTCAAGAGGTCGATCTCGAGCCCGTGCGTGGCCTCCAGCACCAGGTCGCGCAGGCCGGGCCGCGCGATCACCAGGTCGAGGGCGACCAGGCCGACCCGCAGCTCGCCCCGGTCGAACACGATCGCGCGCGCTTCGGGTGGGTCGAGGACGCCCTCGGCGTGACGCGTCGCGAGCCCACCGTAGCCGCCCATCGACTCGCCGGGAGTCGAGGGCAGGGGGGCCATGCCGAAGCCCACGCGCAGCTCCTGCGCGCGCGAGTCACGAGCCGCGAGACACAGCCCGAGCGCGGCGAGCGCGGCGAGCGCGCGGCTAGCTCGAGGCTGCCGTGCCCTCGACACGTTCGCGCACCGCGCGCAGGTCGTCCCACACCGCCTGACGCGTCTCTCGCGTGTAGTTTCGCAGCAGATAGGCAGGATGGTAGGTCGGCATCACGGGAATGCCCTGCCACTCGAGCCAGCGGCCGCGGATCTTGGTGATCGCCAGCGGCCGGCCCATCAGCGCCGAGATCGCCGGCTTGCCCAGAGTCACGATCGCCGCCGCCGCGATCGCCTGCAGCTGCTTCACGAGGAACGGCTCGCAGGTCACGACCTCGATCGGCTGCGGGTCGCGGTTCCCGGGCGGGCGGCACTTCACGATGTTGCAGATGTAGACGTCTTCGCGGCGCCAGCCCACGGCCTCGATCATCTTCGTGAGGAGCTCGCCGGCGCGGCCCACGAACGGCCGGCCGCTCTTGTCCTCTTCCTCGCCCGGTCCCTCGCCCACGAACACGACGCGCGCGTCCGGGTTCCCCTCACCGAACACCACCTGCGTGCGCTTCTCGCACAGCGCGCAGCGCCGGCAGTCGCCGATCTCCGCGCGCACGGCCTCGAGCAGCGCCCCCTTCGCGCTGGCGGCGTCGCCGACGCGCGCCGGCGCCGCCAGCGGAGCGACGCGCGGGCGGAAGCCGGTCGCAGCGGGGCGCGCGGGCGCCGTCGGCGCGGCGACCGGCGCGGCCCGGGCGGGTGCGCGCGGGCTCGCCGGGCGCGGCAGGAAGTCGACGCCGTCGGCGGCCAGGTCGCGCAGTGACTCGCGGATCGCCGCCAGGGTGCGCTTGCGCTCGCCGTCGGGAGTCATTTCTCGGCCGTCTTCTTGGCGCGGAAGCCGTGCTTGATCTTCGCGAGCTTCTGCTCGACCTGGAACTCGAAGCCCTTGTCGTTGGCCTCGTCGTGACAGGTGCCGCAGATCGCGGCGATCGCGCAGCTGTCGCACTTGTCGGTGAGCGCCAGGATCGTGCCGGGAGTCTTGCCTTGGTCCTCGACGTGCTTCTTGCCCGGGCCGTGGCAGCTCTCGCAGCCGACCCCGGCGAGCGCCGTGCCGCCCGTCGGAAAGCCCGTGGGCTGGCGGAAGCCGGTGGTGTGACACTTCTGGCAGTCCGCGTTCTTCGTCTCGCCCCGGTGCTCGAGCGCGGCGAAGGCCTTGGCATGCGCCGACTCGGCCCAGAGCTTGTGCTCCTTGGCGTGACAGCTGGCGCAGGCCTCGGAGCCCACGAAGTCTCCCGGGTCGAACAGCGTGCGCTGGCGCTTGGCCAGGTCCTCGCCCAGCCTGCGGCGCTCGGCGAGCGAAAGGCTGGCGAGCTTCATCATGTTGGCGGCGTGGGAGATCTGGGGCAGCCGCTCCGAGAACACGAAGTGCAGCGAGTGATCGGCGTCGTGACAGGTGAGACACACCGGCTCGAAGCCGGACCTGACGAACTGCGGCGACTGGTGCGGGCCGCCGCGCCCGTGGCAGTTCTCGCACTGCACGCCGCGCAGGTGCTCCTGGCGCTGCGCGGGATCGAAGCCGCCGGGCTGGCCGAAGCCCACGGTGTGGCACTTGAGACACTCGGGATCGCGGTCCTTGCCGTGCTCGACCAGCGTCTGCCAGGCCGAGGCGTGCTTGGTGAGCTCCCAGGTGGTGTGCTGGTCGGGGTGACAGACCCCGCAGAACTCCTCGCCGCTGTAGCCGGCCTTTTCGAGCAGGATCGGGTTGGGCACGCCGAGCTCGCGCTTGATCGCGAGCGTGAGCAGCGCCTCGAGCCGCGGCGAGTCACCGGCCGTGCGCCGGGTGACCTTGCCCTGGCGGTCGATCACGAACACCTCGGGCACGGTGTGCTGGAAGGCGTACGCGGTCTGCGCCTTGGCATCGGGATCGATGTAGGCGGGGAAGCCGAGCTTCAGGTCCTTGGCCATGTCCTCGATCACGTACTTCTTGTCCGAGACCGAGACCGGAATCACCACCAGGTCGGGCGTGTTGAGCTTCGCCGCCAGGCCGTTCAGGAACTTCAGCATCTCGTGGCAGTGGGGGCAGGTGGGCAGGAAGAACAGGAACACCACCACCTTGCCGGCGTAGTCGGAGAGCTTCACGGTGCCCTTGCCATCGAGCGTCGCGACCTCGAACGGGGGTGCCGACGGCAGGATGCCGAGCGCCGGCGTGGCGGCGGCGTCTTCCGCGGGCAGGTCGAGGATCTGCCGGAGCTGGCTCGCGTAGGCGATGTCGTCGCTCGCCGGCTGCGCCGCGAGCCCGGCCACTGCCCCTATCATGTTGCCCTGGCCGTCGGCGATCACGATCGCCGAAGTGTTTGGCGGGGCGCGCAGCTTCGAAGCGATACTGCCGTCCTGGTCCAGGATGATCGGGAAATCGAAGCCGAAGCGCTTGGCGAAGTGGCGCGCCAGGACCGGGTCGGAGTCACGAGTCACTCCCAGGATCACCACGTTCGCGCGCTCGGCGGCCGGCCGCAGCCCCTCGAGGAGCTGCGCGGTGCGGTCGGCATCGGGGTCCTTGCTGCCGTACACGAACACCAGCGCCCGGCGCTGGCCGATCATGTCGGTGCCGGCGCGCCCGCCGTCCAGCGTCGCGCCTTCGAAGCGCGGCAGCGAGGGTCGAGCCGCACTCTGGGCCCCCGCCGAGCCCGGCCAGAGCGCGCCCGCGGCGCAGGCGAGCGCGAACGCAAGCGCGGCGAGGGCCGCGCGCCGAGTCTCCATCCGAAGCCTGCCCATTGGGTCGGCGCAGGATAACCCATCCTCGCGGCACGGCTTCCAGCCGATTAAACTCCGACAGACATGGGAGCGGCCTCGCCGAAGGAGTTCGCGGAGACGCTGGCGGCACGCCTCGCGGCGGGCGAGAGCGTAGCGGTGGCGACCGTGGTGCGGATCGAGGGCAGCGCTTCCGCCAAGCCGGGCGCGAAGGCGATCATCGACGCCCAGGGCCGCACCGTCTTCGGCTGGATCGGCGGCGGCTGCGCCGAGTCCACGGTGCGCGACGTCGCGCGCGAGCTCTTGGCCCAGCGCGGCTCGCGACTGGTCCGGCTCGACCTCGACGACGAGGTGCTGGGAGTCGGCATGCCCTGTGGCGGCTACATGGAGGTCTACGTCGAGGCGATGATGCAGGCTCCGAAGCTCCTGGTGCTGGGTCACGGGCAGATCGCCGAGACACTGGTCCGGTTCGGCCACGCGCTCGGTTTCCACACCACCGTGAACGACCCGCTGGCCACTCCGGAAGCCTTCCCGGACGCCGACGTGCGAGTCACCGAGGATCCCGACTACGCCAAGGCCGAGTGTGACTCCGAGACCTTCGTCGCGATCGCGACCCAGCACAAGACCGACTACGAGGCGCTGCAGCGCGTGCTGCGGCAGTCGCCGGCCTACGTGGGCCTGGTCGCCAGCCGCAAGCGCAGCGCGCTGGTGCTCGAGCGGCTGCACGAGGACGGCATGCCGGTCGAGCTCTTGCGCCGCGTGGCCGCGCCGGCCGGG
The DNA here is from genome assembly GCA_035498875.1 of Myxococcota bacterium. Lineage (GTDB taxonomy): Bacteria > Myxococcota_A > UBA9160 > SZUA-336 > SZUA-336 > VGRW01. The sequence goes on along the minus strand of DATJZP010000039.1, from coordinate 64,348 downwards.
CTCGACCTGGGCGCCGAGACGCCCCAGGAGATCGCGCTCTCGATCCTGGCCGAGGTGGTGCAGCACTGGCGCGGCGCGAAGTCGACCGGCCAGCCGCTGATGCGCGTGAAGGGCGTGCAGATCACCGAGGCCGGCGTCCTGGTTCCGGAAGGTCCGCTCGAATCGGCGAAGTGTCCGAGCTGAGCCTGGACGCGCTCTATCGCGAGGTGGTGCTCGAGCACTACCGCAACCCGCGGCACCGCGCGCCGCTGGCGCACCCGAGCGCCGAGGCGCGAGTCACCAATCCCGTCTGCGGCGACCAGGTCTGGGTCGAGGTCGAGCTCGCCGACGGCCGAATCGCGGACGTGTCTTCCCGCGCACGCGGCTGCTCGATCGCGGTGGCGTCGGGCAGCGTGATGACCGAGCTGGTGAGTGGCCTGAGTCCCGAGCGCGCCCGGGCGCTGGGCCACGCGCTCGAAGCCGTGGTGAAGGGTGAGCCGCCGGCCGCGGACCTCGACCCGCGGCTGCGCGCGTTCGCGCGCGTGGCGACGCTCCCGTCGCGGCAGCGCTGCGCGACGCTGGCCTGGGAGGCGCTGGCCGAGGCGCTCGGCTAGCGCTGCCGCCGCGCGCGAGTCACGCGTGCGGGCGGCAGCTTGCGCCCGGCCGAGATGCGGGTCGAGCGCGCCACGTTCGCCGAGCGCCGCAGCGCGGCGAAGATCCGCTCGAACAGCACGGTGCCCACGATCGCGCGCCGCAGCGGCTCGGCCACGTCGTCGCCGCGCGCCTCGATCGGTACGCCGGGTCCCCCCGGGACGAGCGCGAACTCCGCCTCGGACAAGAGCCACGCGATCTCGGCGTAGCGCGCCAGCCCGGCCACGGGGTAGTCCGGGTACAGGTAGCGGCGCACCTGAATCAGCGTCTCGGCGAGCTCCTCGGCGGCGCGCGCGGTCTCGTCCACGCTCCAGGGCAGGGCGGCGAGGAAGTCGCGCAGCTCGCGTGTGAGCCGCGTGCGCTCCGGATCGGGGCGTGCGCGCGAGTGACCGTTCATGGCGCGCATCGCCTCGCCGAAGCCGTCGCCGCGCCAGCCCTTGTCGATCTCGGCGGTGACCTTGGCGACCGCCTCGAGCGGCAGGTTCGCGACCTCGCGCAGCGCGCGGACGAGCTCGAGCCGCTCCAGGTGCTGGCTGCCGTAGCTGGCCTGGTTGCGCGCGTGCACCGCGCCCGGGGCGAGCAGGCCCTCGCGGATGTAGAACTTGATCGTGGAGCGCGGCACGCCCGCGCGGGTCGAGAGCTCGGCCAGTCGCATCGTGGGGATACCTTGACCTTGGAAAGTGGACCTGTCTAGTATCCGCTAATGGATAGTAGATATATCCACTTGCCAAAGGAGCCTGGAATGCCGCTCGAGATCCACGGCCAGGTCGCGCCGCGCTTCGCGAAGCTGAAGGATGTCTTCGCCGCGCAGATGAATTCGGGCGCCGAGCTCGGCGCGTCGGTTGCGATCACGCTCGACGGCGAGCCGGTGGTCGACCTGTTCGCGGGTCACGCCGACCCGGCCCGCACGCGGCCCTGGCGGCGAGACACGATCGCCCACACCTACTCGGTCACCAAGGGCATGACCGCGCTCTGCGCGCACGTGCTGGTCGACCGCGGGCTGCTCGAGCTCGACGCGCCGGTGGCGAGATACTGGCCCGAGTTCGCGCAGGCGGGGAAGGGCGCGATCCCGGTGCGCTGGCTGCTCTCGCACCGCGCGGGGCTGCAGGCCCTGCGCACCCGGATGCCTCCCGAAGCGATCTACGACTGGCAGGCGATGTGCGCCGCGCTGGCCGCGGAGCCGCCCTGCAGCGAGCCCGGCCGCGTCGGCTATCACCCGGTGACCTACGGCTGGCTGGCCGGCGAGCTGGTTCGGCGCGTCGACGGGCGCAGCCTGGGGCGCTTCTTCCGCGAGGAGATCGCGACACCGCTTGGTGTCGACTTTCACATCGGGCTGGGCCCGGCCGAGGAGAAGCGCGCCGCCGACATCACGCCGCTCATCCCGCCGCCGGACATTGCCGCGGCCTTCGCTGACACGGGCGGCGAGCCGCCGCTCGTGATGCTCGCGTTCGTGAATCCCTCCGGCACCGGCGATCACAACTCACCCGCGCACCGGCGCGCCGAAATCCCCGCGATCAATGGTCACGGCAACGCGGCCGCGCTGGCGCGCGTCTACGGCGCGCTGGCGCGCGGCGGCGAGCTCGACGGCGTGCGCATCCTGTCCGCTGCCGGCGTGGAGCGCGCCCGCGCGCTGCAGGTGGAAGGCGTGGACCCGCTCCTGAACAAGCCCATTCGCATGAGTCTGGGCTACTGGCTCAATCAGCCAGCGGATCCGGAGTTCGGCTTCGGACCCAACCCGCGCGCCTTCGGCCATCCCGGCGCCGGTGGCGGCCTCGGCTTCGCCGACCCCGATGCGCGCATCGGCTTCGGCTACGTCAGCAACCGCATGAGCTCGAGCCTCGCGATCGACCCGCGCCCGCGCGCCCTGATCGAAGCCTTCTACACTGCCTGAGTGGTCCTGTTCTTCGTCGCGATCGGCCCCCTGAGACTGCTCACTCCGTCACTTCCAGAGTGAGCTGAATTGAAATGAGAGCGCGCCCCGGTGAAGCACCGGAGCGCGCCCGAGTTTCAGTGAGTCGCCGCTTCAGGTCTTCGCGATGTTCACGACCTGGAGCTCGGTGAAGCCGAGCAGGCCCCAGGGGCCGTTCTCGACGCCGATGCCCGACCACTTGGCGCCCCCGAACGGCAGGTTCGGGGCGATCGCCAGGTGCTGGTTCACCCAGGCGGTGCCGGTGTCGAGCTGGCGCGCGACCTCGGCCGCCTTCTCGGGATTCGCCGACCACACCGAGCCAGACAGGCCGTAGTGAGTCGCGTTCGCGCGCTCGACGGCGTCCTCGACGTTGCGGTAGGGAATCACGGGCAGGGCCGGCCCGAACTGCTCCTCGTCGACCAGGCGCGTGCCGTCGCTGATCTCCGACACGATCGTGGGCGCGATGAAGTAGCCCTTGTTCGAGAGCTTCTGGCCGCCGGTCACGATCTTCGCGCCGTGCTGCTTGGCGTCGGCGACGAGCTCGTTCACGCGGTCGTACTGCATCTTGTTGTTGAGCGGGCCGAGCTGGGTGCCGGCCTCGAGGCCGTTGCCCACCTTCACGGTCTTGGCGATCTCCTGCAGCTCGGCGACGACCGAGCTGTACAGGTTCTCGGGCACGTACACGCGCTTGATCGCGCTGCAGATCTGGCCCGAGTTCTCGAACGCGCCCCAGAACACCTTCTGCGCGGTCGACTTCACGTCGATGTCGCCGAGCAGGATCGCGGCGTCGTTGCCGCCGAGCTCGAGCGTGACTCGCTTGAGATCGGGCGCAGCCGCGATGTTCACCTTCTTGCCGGTCGCGACCGAGCCGGTGAACGACACCTTGCGCGGGATCGGGTGCGCCGTCATCCAGCCGCCGAGCTCGTTGCCGCCCGAGACCACGTTCACGACGCCGGGCGGAACCACGCTGCGCAGGATCTCACCCAGCTTCAGCGTGGTGAGCGGCGTGTAGGGCGAGGGCTTGATCACGACCGTGTTTCCGGCGAGCAGCGCCGGCGCGATCTTCCAGACCGCCAGCATCAGCGGGAAGTTCCAGGGCGTGATCGCCGCCACCACGCCGAGCGCGCGGCGGCGCACCTCGGTGCGGTTCTGCGGCGTGTCTGCGATGACTTCGACCGGGATCTGGAGCGACGCGGTGTACTGGAACCAGATCGACGCGCCGATGACTTCCATCATCGCCTTGTCGACGGGCTTGCCCTGCTCCTGGGTGAGCAAGGGAGCGATCTCGCCGCCGCGCGACTTGATCGCCTCGCCGATGTCGAGCAGCGTCTGCCGGCGCTTGGCCTCGTCGCGATTCCAGGGCTTGAAGGCGGCTTGCGCGGACTGGAACGCCGCTTCGAGCTGTTCCTTGGTGCACTCCGGCGGCCGCGCGAAGATGTCTTCGGTCGCGGGATTGATCACGCCGAAGGTCGCTTTGGCCGATTCCGCCTTGCCGTCGATCGTCATCGTGTAATCGCTCATCAATCTCTCCTGTAAGTGGTTCGCTGCGAGGTTGTCAGTTGGCGACTTTCTCGAGGATGTGCACGCCGCAGGCCGAGCCGAGCCCGATCACGTGAGTGAGTCCGAACCGGGCGTTCTGCACCTGGCGCTTGCCCGCTTCGCCGCGCAGATGGGTCGAGACCTCGTAGATGTTCGCGATGCCGGTCGCGCCGAGCGGATGTCCCTTGGACAGCAGGCCGCCCGAAACGTTCACCGGGATGCGCCCGCCCAGGTAGACCTGCTTCTCGTCGATCAGCCGGCCGGCCTCGCCGTCCTTGCAGATGCCGAGGTTCTCGTAGTGCAGGATCTCCGCGGTCGCGAAGCAGTCGTGCAGCTCGATCAGGTTGATGTCGTCGGGACCGACGCCCGCCATCTCGTAGGCCTTCTTCGCCGCCTCGCGGGTGCAGGTGTTGACGTCGGGCATGGTGAGATCGCGCTGCGTGAAGCGGTCACTCGTCAAGACCGAAGCCTTCACGCGCACCGCGCGCTTCAGGCCGAGCTCGCGCGCCTTCTTCTCCGACGCCAGCACCGCCGCGGCCGAGCCGTCGACGTTCACCGAGCACATCAGCTTGGTGTTGGGGTAGGAGATCATCTCGGCGTTCATGACCTCTTCGAGCGGGGTCTCCACCTGGTATCTCGCCTTGGGATTCATGGTCGAGTGCCAGTGGTTCTTCACCGAGACCTTCGCGAACTGCTCGAAGGTGGTGCCGTACTTGCGCGCGTGCTCCATGCCGGCCTCGGCGAACACCGCGGGCATCGTGCCCGAGCCGAGCAGGCCCTCGGTCGGGATGCCCTTGCCACCGCCGCCGCCACCGAGCAGGCCGGCGCCGGCCATCTGCTCGACGCCGACGCACAGCACGAGGTCGTAGAGTCCGGCCTTGATCGCAGTCCAGCCTTCGCGGAACGCGGTCGCGCCGGTGGCGCAGGCGTTGGCGCAGTTCACGACCGGGATGCCCGTCAAGCCGATCTGCTGCAGGATGCGCTGGCCGACCATGGCGTTCGACTGCATCAGGTTGCCGCAGTAGAGCGCCTCCATGTCGTTGATCGTGAGTCCCGCGTCGTCGAGCGCGAGCAGCGCGGCTTCGGCGCCGATCTGCGGCACGCTGCGGTCGGGGAACTTCCCGAACTTGATCATGTCGGTTCCGAGGATGTACACGTCACTCATCGCTGTTTCTCCCTTTCAGCTCGTCGCGAGTCAGGACTTCGCGGGCTGGAAGTAGTAAGTCAGATACTCGTTGCCCTCGCGGTCCTTGCGCGGGGCGATCTTGTAGACCACGTCGACCTTCATCCCCATCTTGATCTTCTTGGGGTCGGGCTCGATCCCGATCAGGTTGCCCTTCACGGTGCCGCCACCGTCGAGGTCGACCACCGCGGACACGTACGGCGTCTCGATCCCGGGGAACGAGCGATAGGTGATCGAGTAGACGTACAGCTCGCCCTTGTTCGCGAGCCTGGTCGGCTCGAGCTGCTTGCGCGCGCCGCACTTCGCACACACGTCGCGTGTTCCCAGGAACACCGACTTGCAGGCGCTGCAGCGCGAGCCCTCGAGATAGGGATCGCCCTTTTCGGGGATCTTCAGAAACGGAACCACGGGGAGCGGCTTCTTCTCTGCCGCCACGGCCTCGGTCATCGCAGGTGCACCTCTCCTTGGGGGAAGTGCGATTCTCCTCCGCGCCGGAGTGCCGGGTCAAACCACGGTCCGGCGGGTCAGCACGGGGCCGCGCGGCCCGCGGACCGGCGGATGGAGACTAGCTCGGCTGCTTCGCCTTCTTGCGCAGCGCCTTGAGCTGCGCCTCGAGCGCGTCGAGCTTGGCGCGCAGCGCCGAGTTCTTGGGCTCGAAGGTCACCGCGGTCTTGAGGTGCGCGTGTGCCTTCACCAGGTCGCCGGCGCGCTCGGCCTCGAGGTGGAGCCCGAAGTAGCGCTTGCCGTTGGGCGTGGTGCCGCGCGCGGCATCCGCTTCGGTGCGCTTCTCCTGCTCGAGCTCGGGGTTGTATCTCACCTGGCCGCTCGACAGCGCCGAGTCGTAGGCCGCGCGGCGCGTGCGGTCCTTCAGCACCAGGTAGCCCTCGGTGATGCGGCGCGCGATCACGTCGACCGCGTTCCGCACGTCCTCGGCCTGGGCGATGTAGGCGTCGGGATGGAAGCGCCGGCGCGCGTCGTGATACGCGTCGCGCAGCGCCTCGGACGTGGCGTTCGGCTCGAGCTTCAAGAGCCGGTAGTAGTCGACGCGGTCGATCACCCGCGCGAGCGCCTTGATCTCCTGCAGGCTGGCGTCCGTGGAAGGCACGTCGCTCCCCGAGTCAGTCGTCGCCCAGGACTTGGTCGTCGTCCTCGGGGGCGATCTCGGCCTCTTCGAGCTCGATCTCGCGCGGGCCGCCGCCCAGCTCGGTGTGCGGCCGGATCGGCTCCTGCGCCTCGCCGCCCAGGTCGCCGTCGACCTTGCCGAACATCGCCGGCTCGGCGTCGGGCTTCTCGAGCAGGTCCTGCACGTCGGCCTCGAGCGCGGGCAGCTCGAGCAGGTTCTCGTCGGTCTCCTCGAGCGCGGTCACGGGCACGGGCGCGTTGTCGGGCTTGCTGCGCTTGGCGCGCTGCGGAGTCACGGCGCTGGCCGCCACGTCGCTGGCGCGATCCTTGGCCATGATCGACTGGATCTGCTCTTCGGAGAGACCGCTCGACATCGACACCGTGGTCGAAGCCTCGGCGCCGGTCTTCGGGTCGCGCGCCTGCACCTTCACGATGCCTTCGGTCGAGATCGAGAAAGTGACCTCGATCTTGACCTCGCCGCGCGGCCCGGGCGCGAAGCCCGAGAACTCGAACTCGCCGAGCAGCGTGTTGCCCTCCGCCTGGCGTGACTCGCCCTGATAGATGCGCACCGCGATCGTCTGCTGGTGATCGCGCACGGTGGTGAACACGCGCATCTGGTCGATCGGCACCGGGCTGTTTCGCTCGATGATCGACTCACTGAGCCCGCCCGCGATGCCCATGCGCAGCGTGAGCGGGGTGACGTCGAGCAGGTAGCTGCCCGCCTCGGGCGCGGCGAGCGAGGCGGCGTGGATGGCCGCGCCCATCGCCACGACCTCGTCGGGATTGATGCCGGTCTCGGGGTCGCGCTGGAAATACTCCTTGACCGCGTTCCGGATCGAGGGCAGCCGGGTCGGGCCACCGACCAGGATCACGCCGTTCAGGTCGCGCGTCGTCAGGCTCGCCTGCTGCAGCGCTTCGTCGCAGACCTTGAAGGTGCGCAGGATCAGGTCGCGGATCAGCTTGTCGAAGTCCTTCCGCGTCAGCGTGTACTCGACGCCGATCGTCTTGCCTTCGTGCTCGGCGAGATCGGGGATCGAGATGCGCGCCTCTTCCTGCTCGGCCAGCTCGATCTTCGCGGTCTCGGCGGCCATGCGCAGCTTGGCGAACGCGTAGGGATCGGGGCGCACGTTCACGCCGTGCTCGGACTGGACCTTGTCGGCGAGCAGGTCGATCACGCGGTCGTCGAAGTCGTCGCCGCCCAGGTAGGTGTCGCCGGCGGTCGCGAGCACCTCGAACACGTCCTTCCCGATCTCGAGGATCGAGACGTCGAAGGTGCCGCCGCCGAGGTCGTAGATCGCCACCTTCTGGCGCAGGTCCTTGCCGTAGCCGTAGGAGAGGGCGGCCGCGGTGGGCTCGTTCAGGATGCGCAGCACGTCCAGGCCCGCGATCCGGCCCGCGTCCTTGGTGGCCTGGCGCTGGTTGTCGTTGAAGTACGCGGGGACCGTGATCACCGCGCCGGAGACGGGTCGGCCCAGAGCGCCTTCCGCGATCGCCTTCATCTCCTTCAGCACGAAGGCGGAGATCTCCGGAAGGGAGAACTCCTCCTCGCGAATCTTGATCCGGACGCCATGGTTCTCGCCCGGGACGATCTCGTACTTGCAGACCGCGCGCGCTTTGCGGACTTCCTCGCTGAAGAAGTAGCGGCCGATCAAGCGCTTGGCGGAGGAGACCGTGTGCTTGGGGTCGAGGATGATGCGCGCCTTGGCGCTGTTCCCGACCTCGATCTTGCCGTCCTCGTGGAAGGCCACGACCGAGGCGATCACGCGCTCGCCCTTCTTGTTGGCGAGCACGGTCGGCTTGCCGTCGAGCATGGCGCAGACGCACGAGTTGCTCGTTCCGAGATCGATGCCGATCGTCACGTCTTTAGCCATGTGAAAGCCCTGCAATTCATCGGCAAGCCCACCGAGCCGACTGAAGCGATTGACCGAGTCAGTGCACGGTGTTATCCCCCGCCATTCGCGAGGAGGCTCCCAATGTCCGGTCACTCGAAGTGGGCGACCATCAAGCGCAAGAAGGGCGCGGCGGACGCCAAGCGCGGGAAGATCTTCACGCAGGTGATTCGCGAGATCTCGATCGCGGCGGGCCTGGGCGGAGGCGACCCGAATGCCAATCCCCGGCTGCGCCTGGCGGTCCAGAAGGCGCGCAGCGTGAACATGCCGCGCGACAACATCGAGCGGGCCATCAAGAAGGGCACCGGCGAGCTCGGCGGCGAGAATTACGAGGAGATCCGGTACGAGGGCTACGGACCGGGCGGCGCCGCGGTGATCGTGGACGCCACGACCGACAACCGGAACCGCACCGGCGGCGAGATCCGCCACATCTTCAGCCGCTTCGCCGGGAACCTGGGCGCGACCGGCTCGGTCGCGTTCATGTTCGAGCGCCTGGGCGTGCTCGAGTTCGACCGCGCGGCGGTCGACGCCGACGCGCTGATGGAGGCGGCGATCGAGGCGAATGCCCAGGACGTGGTCGAGGAGCCGGAGACGATCACCGTCCAGACTGCGCCACAGGAGTTCAACGCCGTGAAGGAGGCCCTCGAGGCCAAGTCATTCACGCCCGCCAGCGCCAAGCTCGCCATGGTTCCCAGCTCGACGATCAAACTGTCGGGCGATCAGGCCAAGTCGATGCTGAAGCTGTTCGAGGCGCTCGACGAGCACGAGGACGTGTCCGAGGTGTTCGCGAACTTCGAGATCTCGGACGAGGACATGCTGGCGGCGTCGGAGGGCTGAGCTCGCCGCTCGCCCCAAGAGCCTGCTGCGATACACTGACCCGCGGTCGTCGTCGACCGGGGGGTCGAGTGCGGATCCTGGGAATTGATCCCGGCTCCAACGCCACGGGCTATGGCGTGGTGTTCGTCGAAGGCAGCAGCTTGCGCCGCCTGGGCGGGGGGACGATCCGCGTCCGCGGCGACTCACTGGGCGCGCGCCTGGCGCAGCTGCAGCGCGAGCTGGCGCGGCTGATCGCGGAGCTGGCGCCCGAAGTGGCGGCGCTAGAGTCGGTGTTCAGCGCGCGCAACGCGCGCTCGGCGCTCGTGCTCGGTCACGCGCGCGGCGTGGCGCTTGCCACCTGCGCCGGCGCCGGGCTCGCCACCGACGAGTACAGCCCGTCGCAGGTGAAGGTGGCCGTGACCGGCTTCGGGCGCGCCGAGAAGCCGCAGGTCGCGAAGATGGTGCAGCGCCTGCTCGGGCTGGCCGCGCCGCCGCCCAGCGACGAGGCCGACGCGCTCGCGATCGCGGTCTGTCACGGGCTGTCGCGGCGCGGACCCGCGCGGCTCGCGCTCGAGCGGCTGGCGCAGGAGTCACGCGCGTGATCGCCCGGATCGAAGGCGTGCTGGTCGAGAAGGCGCCGGACGCGGTGGTGATCGACGTGAGCGGCGTCGGCTACGAGCTGCGCGTGCCGCTCTCGACCTTCTTCGAGCTGCCCGACGAGGGCAAGACCGTGCGCCTGCGCGTGCACACGCACGTGCGCGAGGACGCCTTCCTGCTCTACGGCTTTGGCACGGAGCTCGAGCGCACGTTGTTCCGGCTCCTGCTCGGCGCGAGCGGCGTCGGGCCGAAGCTCGCGCTGGCGATCCTGTCGGGCCTGCCCGTCGAGAGGCTGATCGCCGCGCTGCGCCAGGGGAATCTGGCGGCACTCGTGGGCGTGCCGGGGGTGGGCAAGAAGACCGCCGAACGGATCGTGGTCGAGCTGCGCGACCGCGTGGCCGGCATCGAGACCAGCGCCGCGCCGGTGACTGCCCCGAAGGACGACGTCGGGGCGCAGGCCGAGAGCGCGCTGGTGAACCTGGGCTATCCCCGCGCCCACGCCGAGAAGGCCGTGCAGCGCGCGCTCGCGGCGCTCGGCGAGTCACCCGGGCTCGAGTCACTGATCAAGGAGGCGCTGCGTGCCGCGAGCGGCTGAGCTGAAGAGTGATTCGGTCGAGGCCGAGCGCCGGGTCGAGGAGAAGCTCCGTCCCGGCTCGCTCGACGAGTTCGTCGGCCAGGACGCGCTGCGCGAGAACCTGCGCGTGTTCGTGCGCGCGGCGCGCGAGCGCGGCGAGCCGCTCGACCACGCGCTGTTCTACGGGCCGCCGGGGCTGGGCAAGACGGCGCTCGCGCACGTGATCGCGCGCGAGATGGGGGCGACCCTGCGCGTGACTGCCGGCCCGGTGATCGAGCGCGCCGGCGACCTGGCGGCGATCCTCACCAATCTCGAGCCCGGAGCGGTGCTGTTCATCGACGAGATCCATCGCCTCAGCCCCGTGGTCGAGGAGATCCTGTATCCGGCGATGGAGGACGGGAAGCTCGACCTGGTGATCGGCCAGGGGCCGAGCGCGCAGACCGTGAAGATCGACCTGCCGCGCTTCACGTTGATTGGCGCCACCACGCGCGCGGGGCTGCTCACTTCGCCGCTGCGCGACCGCTTCGGCGTGATCGCGCGGCTCGACTACTACCCGGCGGCCGATCTGGAGCGGATCCTCGCGCGCAGCGCGCGCATTCTCGGGATCTCGCTCGCGCCCGAGGGGGCGAGCGAGATCGCCACGCGCTCGCGAGGCACGCCGCGCATCGCCAACCGGCTCTTGCGGCGCGTGCGCGACTTCGCCGAAGTCGACGGCGTGCACGAGATCGGGCGCGAGCTCGCGCGCTTCGCGCTCGGCCGGCTGGAGGTCGACGAGGCCGGCTTCGACCGCATGGATCGCCAGCTGCTGCGCGCGCTGATCGAGAAGTACGGCGGCGGCCCGGTCGGCCTGGACACGCTCGCCGCGGCGATCGGCGAGGATCGTGGCACGATCGAGGACATCTACGAGCCCTTCCTGATCCAGGAGGGCTACCTCGACCGCACGCCGCGCGGCCGCGTCGCGACCGAACGCGCCTACCGCCACTTCGGGGTCACGCCCGGGAGCGACGTGCGGCCCGGCACGAGCACCCGCCAGGAAAAGCTCTGGTGACAGGAACGCGCGCCGTCGCCAAAAGAGGCCCGGAGCATGGGTAGCGTGCCCATCCGACCATAAGTCGGGCTGCCGTCCGGTCGATTCGTAGCAGGTGCGCACGGGCCTGCGAATTCTGGCGTTTCTCCTGGCCATCCCCCTGTTGCTCGGCGGGGTGTCCGGCGCGCTGATCTCGCGCGCGGGGGACAAGGGCGCGGCCGAGTGGCGCGCGCAGTTCAAGCTCCAGGCCGCCAAGGGCGGTGCGGTCGGCGCGGCCGCCGACATCGCCGCGAGCAAGCTCGACTCATTGCGCCAGGAGCCGGTGTTCGCCGGCCTGGGCGGCGCCGGAGCGCTCTTGCTCCTGTACGCGATCGTGCCGCGCCGCAAGCGCGGCCGCTCGCCGACCAAGACCTCAAAGAAGGCCGCCAAGGCCAGCAAGGAAGCGGCGCAGAAGGCGGAGACGCAAGCCGCGGCCAGGAAGAGCCCGCTCGCGGCGGAGGAGACTCACGCCGCGCCCTCCGGCAAGGAAGGCAAGAAATATCTCAAAGAGGCGGCCAAGATCGAGGAGGAGAAGGGCGCGGAGCCCGCCGGCGAGTATCTCCTCGGTCACAACATGAAGGACGAGGCCGCCGACCTGTTCCTGCGCCACGAGCTCTACCACCGCGCCGCCGAGGTCCGCTTCGACCAGAACCGCTTCGACGAGGCCGCAGAGCTCTACAAGAAGATGGGCAAGGAGGAGCAGGCGGGGAAGGTCTACGCGCAGATCGGCATGAACGAAGAGGCGGCGCAGTGCTATCTCGCCGCCGGCAAGTTCTCGGTCGCCGGCGAGCTGTTCGAGCGCGCCGAGAACTTCCGCGAGGCCGGCAAGTGCTACTCGCAGATCGGCTTCCACCGCCACGCCGCGCAGGCTTACCTGAAGGGCGGGGCGGAGAAGGAAGCCGCCGAGTGTCTCGTGCAGGCCTTCAACGAGGAGGGCGGCGTCGCCGGCGCGAAGAGCGACCAGAAGTCCAAGGAGATGAAGGGCATCGCCAAGAAGGCGGCCGAGATCCTGGCCAAGCTCGAGCGCTTCGAGGAGGCGGAGTCACTCCTGGTGCGCTCGGAGTCGTTCGGACCGGCGGCCAAGATCGCCTTTCAGACCGGTAACTACAAGCGCGCTTCGGAGCTCTTCCTGCGCGTGCGGCGCGGCGACCTGGCCAGCAAGGCGCTGGAGCGGCTGGGCGACGAAGTCGGCGCGGCGCGGCTCATGGGCGAGTATCTCCGCGACCAGGGCAAGGACGCGGAAGCCGTCGACTTCCTGGTGAAGGCCGGCGAGCACGGCGCCGCGGGCGATCTCTACCGCAAGCTCGCGAACTTCGGCGAGGCCGGGAGGTGCTACGCCGCGGCCTCCGACTATCCGGCGGCGGCCGAGGCGTTCCGCGCGGCAGGCGAGCTCGAGCCCGCCGCCGACGCCTACGCGCAGTGCCAGAAATACGCCGAGGCCGCGACCTGCTACGGCCAGGTGGACAAGAAAGACAAGCAGGCCGAGATGCTCGAGAAGGCGGGCGACGCCTTCGAGTCCGGCAAGCTCTACGCCGAGCTCGGCGAGATCGACTCCGCGATCCGCATGCTGCAGCAGATCGCCGCCGAAGACGCGCGCTACGGCGAGGCCTGCTCGATCCTGGGCCGCATGTTCCAGGAGAAGGGCATGCACAGCCTCTCGATCAAGAAGTTCGAGGAGGCCGCCGGCTCCGACAACGTGACCCGCTCGAACGTCGATGCTTTCTACGAGCTGGCGCGCGCGCACGAGCGCCAGAACGACCTGGCGGGCGCGATCGAGATCTACGAGCGCATCCTCTCCTTCGACTACCACTTCCGCGACGTGGCGGCGTGTCTCGAGCGCTGCAAGGCCGCGCGGCCCAAGACGCCCGAGGAGACCGCTCCGCCGCAGACCGCGCCGGGCGTCATTCCGAGTACGCAGAAGCGCTACGAGATCGTGCGCGAGCTGGGCCGCGGCGGCATGGGCGTCGTGTATCTCGCGCGTGACTCGGTGCTCGAGCGCGAGGTCGCCTACAAGGTGCTGCCCGAGGGCCTGCGCGGCAACGTCAACGCGCTCAAGAACTTCCTGCGCGAGGCCAAGGCCGCCGCGCAGCTCAATCACCCGAACATCGTGACCGTGTACGACGCCGGTGAGTCGGAGCACGGCCTGTACATGGCCATGGAGCTGGTCGAGGGCACGACGCTGAAGGAGATCCTGCGCCAGCGCGGGGCCGTGTCAGCGAACGCGGCCGTCTACATCCTGCGCCAGATGGCCGCCGCGCTTCAGTACGCGCACGGGCGCAAGGTGGTGCACCGCGACATCAAGACCGCGAACACGATGTGGACCACCGAGAAGCACGTGAAGATCATGGACTTCGGTCTCGCGAAGCTGATGGAAGAGGTGCGCAACGCGACGACCCTGATCTCGGGCACTCCCTTCTACATGTCGCCCGAGCAGACGCTCGGCCGCGACGTCGACCACCGCACCGACCTGTACTCGCTGGGCGTCACCATCTTCGAGCTCACGACCGGCGAGCTGCCGTTCCAGAAGGGCAACGTGCCCTACCACCACGTCCACACCGCGCCGCCCGACCCGCGCAGCATCAAGCCCGAGATCCCCGAAGGTCTCTCTAACCTGATCCTGCGCTGCCTCCAGAAGTCCCCCGCCGACCGCTTCCAGTCGGCCAAGGAGATCCTGGACGAGCTCGACCGCCAGTCCGGCCGAGCCCCAGCAGGCTGACGTTCACTCGGGGTTTCGCTGCGCGGTCCCTTCGGACCTTGCGGGCCTCGCTCAGGGCGGCCTTCGCTCGGCCTCATCCGCCCGCGTGCTTTAGTTAGGCCTCGCTCAGCTCTCGCGCGCAGCGAGCCGAAGCCGAAGCGTAGTGATTAATCGGTCACGGCGTAATGGAAACGTCACTGTTTCCGGAGCATTTGCGCGCGCCTGCGGCGGTGTCCCCACGGCGTGTATGATGGGGATGTGCGCTAAATCACAAGTCATATCCAGAGCTTTGCAATTTCTTCCGATCCATCCTTCATGATCCGCGAATGTGGCACGCAGGTTGCTCATAGTCGGGCGTCCGTGGGGGGGATCACAGTTCGATGGCGTTTCAGCGAGTTCTCGGGGGGATGCCTTGCTGAGGGGCGTTGAGCAGACGATCGCAGCGCCCGTCCAGTGTACGGGTATCGGTCTGCATACTGGCGAGCCGGTGGATCTGAGCCTGAAGCCTGCAGCCGCAGGCACCGGGCTGTTGTTCGTGCGCACCGATGGCGAGCAGCCGGTTCGCTTCCCGGCGCGCGCCGAGTGGGTGACCGATACGACGCTCGCGACCACGCTCGGCAACGAGGATTCGCGGCTGTCGACGATCGAGCACCTGGTGTCGGCGCTGCGCGGCATGGGCATCGACAACTGCACGATCGGCGTCTCGGGCCCCGAGCTCCCGATCATGGACGGCAGCGCCGCCTCGTTCGTGTATCTGATCCAGCAGGCGGGCATCCGCGCCCAGGCGCGCATGCGCCGGCGGCTGGTGATCCGCCGCCCGATCGAGGTGCGCGAGGGCAACCGCTACGTGCGCGTCGTTCCGTCGCGCGACTTCAAGCTCTCGGTCGAGATCGACTACGCCCACCCGGCGATCGGTCGCCAGATGATCGACAGCCTCACGCTCTCACCCGAGCTCTTCGCGCGCGAGATCGCTCCGGCGCGCACCTTCGGCTTCCTGAAGGACACGCAGAAGCTGCGCGCGATCGGCCTGGCCCGCGGCGGCTCGCTCGCGAACGCGATCGTGCTCGACGAGACCCGCGTGCTGAATCCCGAAGGCCTGCGCTTCAAGGACGAGTTCGCGCGCCACAAGGTCCTGGACCTGATCGGCGACCTCGCGCTCCTGGGCGTTCCGATCCAGGGTCACGTGAAGGCGGTTCGCGGCGGTCACCAGCTGCATCAGGCGCTGGTGGCGGAGATCCGCGCCAATCCGAGCTGCTGGACGCTCGAGACGCCGGGCAGCGAGCGCGAGCTCGTTCCCGAGGCGGGCGTGCTGCAGCCGGCCTTCGTTCGTCGGAGCTAGGACCCGGAGGGTTACTCCTCTGCGCGGTCGCGCCGGGCGCACTGCGCTCCCGAACGGCAGAGACCGTGGCCGCGCCGACCCGCATTCCGTGAGGGACCTTGTGCGCGGCGCGGCGCAGCCGGGCGCTCCGGCGCGCTAGAGGCCCAGCGACCCAATCACCGCCGACGCCACCCGCAACAACAACACTCGCGCCGGCGGGCAGAGCTGCACCGCCGACGCCAGGTCACCGCTCGTGCGCAGTGACAGCTTCGAGGTCGTCGGCCAGCCGGAGAGCAGCTCGAGCAAGAGCTCGCGCAGCTCCATCTGACCCGCGCCGAGCACGCGGGCGGCGGCGTGGCCGAGCACTTGCTCGCGCCAGAGGTCGGGTGTGAGCACGCGCAGCAGCTCGCCGTCGAAGCTGCGCAGCGCCTTCTTCAGGCGCCGCTTCGCGCGCCGGCCGAGGTCTTCGACGCCGGTCTGCGTGGCGTCGTCGCCCGACTGACTCCAGATGTTGCGCAGCGCTCCGTCGCCGAGCTTCCAGGCCGGGCCGACGATCGCGTTCAGCGCGTGCTCGAGCGGCGCCGGCGGAGTCGGGATCGCGGGCGAGCCGTCGGGCGAGGGCAGGGCCCCCGCCTCGAACATCGCCAGCAAGAGCTCGGTCGCCGCGCCCACGGTCACGTCGTTGGACGGGCCGACCTCGACCAGCATCGGGCCCTCGATCGTCGGGTTCGCGCCGCCCGCCGGGCCCAGCGCCTGCAGCACGGCGAGACAGGTCTTCTGGGCGCGCTCCCGCTTCCAGTGGGCGGCGATCCGCTCGAGCGAGCGCCACGAGCTGCGCCGGCCCGGGTGACGCTCCAGCAAGCCCTTGTGTGACTCGACGGACTCGCGATGGGCGGCGGGATCGAAGGCGGTCGTGTCGGCCAGCGCCTCGCGCGCGGTCTGGCGCAGCGGGTTGCACTCGAGCGCGCGCCGATAGCAGCGCTGGGCGCGCTCGATGTCTTCGAGCGGGCCCGCGTAGGCACGGCCGACCGCTTCCCACAGCTCGGACTCGATCGGGCGATCGGGGTGGGCCACGTCGAGCGTCTTCTCGAGCAGCTTCACGGCCTGGCCCCAGTCCTCGAGCTGGCCGAGGTTCGCCGCCAGCATGCGCGCGGCGGGCACGTGACTCGCCTCGAGCATCAGCACCTCCATCGCGCGGCGCGCCGCGGGGGCGTTCTGACCGAGCGAGGCCGAAGCTTCGGCGGCGGTCCAGAGCAGCGCGGCGCGCGGCTTGGCTGACTTGGCGCGCTCGAGCGCGCGGCCGGCCAGGTCGAGCGCGCGCGCGGCGCCGTCGTCGGTGCGCACCACTTCCAGGAGCGCCACCCAGGCTTCGTCGGGCGCGTGCTCGCCGGCAGTGACCTCCTCGAGCCGGCGGCGCGCGTGGGCGCGATCGCCGTGCTTCTGCTCGAGCTGCGCCGCTCGCAGCGCGAGCCGAGCCGCGAACTCCGCCGGCGCGTGCTGGGCCCAGGCGTCGAGCTGCAGCACCGCACGGTCGGTCTCGCCCAGTCTCTCGAGCAGGTCGACGGCATGGGCGCGAGACACTTCGTCTCCGGGCCGGATCGACAGCACCTCTTCGAGCGCGGCGGCCGCGCGGTCGAGCTGCTGCAGGCCCTCGCAAGCCTGTGCCAGCTTCACCAGCCGGTCGGCGCGTTCCTCGGGCGTGAGCTCGCGCGAGCGCAGCCGCGCATCGAGACAGTCGCGCGCCCGAGGATAGGCACCCAGACGCAGCGCCAGCGCGGCCATGGCGTCGAGCGCGCCCGCGTGGGTCGGCTCGCGCTCGAGCGCCAGCTCGAGATACCGGAATGCCTCGGCGAAGCGCTCCTGCGCCTGCGCCGCCTCGGCGGCGGAGCGCGCTGCGGACGCCAGCTTGTCCTCGTCGGGCGAGCCGCGCAGGAGCTGGGTCGCCAGGCCGAAGGAGCGCTCGGCCTCGGCCCACTCGTGGCGCGCCAGCGCGATCTGACCCGCGCCCAGCAGCGCCGGCAGGTGCGCCCCGTCGTGGCGCAGCGCGGTGCGGAACAGCGCCCAGGCGCGCATCGGGTCGTCGAGCCGATCGCGCGCCAGCTCGCCGGCGCGCGTGAACTTGGCGGCTGCGAGCGCGGGCTCGGTCTCGAGCTCGGCCAGGGCCAGCACGTCGTCGAACTCGCGCGCGGGATCGCACAGCCGGCTGTGCAAGAGCGCGCGCAGCTCGAGCGCTTCGCGGTTGCGGGGCTCGCGTGCGAGCGCACGGCTCGAGGCTTCGCGCGCGCGCGTCGGGTCGTCGAGCTTCTCGATCGCGTCGCGGGCCAGCTCCAGCCAGGCGGCAGCGGTGGCGGCGTCGCCGATCTCGCCCAAAGCCGCCTGGCGCTGCTCGAGCGACTCACGCAGCCGGCCCTGCTCGGCCAGCGCCGCGGCGTAGCGCTGGCGGTCGTCGGTGCGCAGCGCGTCGCTCTCTGCCAGCGCCGCGAGTGACTTGCAGGCCAGCTCCTCGTCGTGCAGCTCGTCCCAGGCGATGCGCGCCAGCCGGCGGTGCAGGGAAAGTGACTCCTCGCCGCTCGAGGCGCTGATCTCCTCACTCAAGAGGTCGCGCGCGCGCTCGAACGCGTGCGCGCGCTCGAACACGCGCCGGCTCTCGCGCAGCATCTCGGGCGCGTGATTGGCCAGGGCGAGCGCGCGCTCGGCCGCCTCGATCGCCTCGGACCAGCCCTCGCGCTTGGCGGCGCAGAGCTGCGCGAGGCGCAGCCAGCGCTCGCCGGCGTGCTCGCCGTCGGGGTGAGTCTGGAGCAGGGTGCGCAGCGAAGCGGCCTCGTCGTCGTGGCGGTCGAGCTGCGCGCACAGCTCGCTGCGCAGGTCGTGCGCGCCGTCGATGCGCGGCGCGAGCGCCAGCGCCTTCTCGGTGTCTTCGAGCGCCGTGCGCGCGTCGCCCAGTGACTGCCAGCGCAGGCGGGCGGCGTCGAGCCAGAGCGACTCCGCGTGCTCTGCGCCCGCGGCGGCCAGCCGCTCGAGCGCGTCGGCGCGGCGGGCCTCGTCGCCCGGGCGCTGCAGGAGTCCCGCGAGCGCGGCCAGCGCCTCGCGATCGGCGGGCGTGCGCGCCAGCACGCGCTGCCAGGCGGCGATCGCCTGGTCGGTCGAGCCCAGCGCGTGACCGAGCCGGCGGGCGATGCGCCGCTCGAGCTCCGCGCGCTCGGCGTCGGGAGACAGCGGCAGCGCGCGCTCCGCCAGCGCGCACCAGTCGGCGTCGCGCCCCAGGTCCGCGTACAGCGCCAGCAGGGAGCGCATGCGCTCGAGCTGGGCCGAGCGCGAGGCGCTCGGGTCCGAGTCGAGCCACATGCGCAGCTCGAGCGCCGCCTCTTCGCGCAGCTCGGGATGAGACGCGAGCAGCTCGATGCGCTCGCGCTGGTAGCCCATGCGTTCCTCGGCGCTCGCCTCCGCATGCCGCGCCAAGGCGCGCAAGAGATCGACGCGCTCGCTCGGCCGGCCCAGCCGCGCCAGCAAGTCACTCTGCGCGCGCAGCCACGCCAGCTTGGGCCGCGGCTGACTCGAGAGAGCGCGCGCGTAGCAGGCGCTGGCTTCGTTCAGCTGTCCGCCTTCGCCCAGGATCTCGCCTTCGCTGGCGGCGAGCTCCGCCTGCTCGACGGAATCGCGGGTCAGGTCGGCCAGCGCGCGCACCGCTTCCAGCCGGCCGCCGGAGCTCCCCACCTCGCGCTCGAGCGCGAGCCAGCGCGCGCGCTCGCGCTGGTCCAGCGGCTCGAGCGCGTGGCGCTTGCGCAGCCAGGCCAGCTCGAGCTTCGGCTCGTTCGAGCGCGCCGCTGCGCCGGCGGCGTCGCGGGCGGCGCGCAGCCGCGCCTCGCCGGACTCGATGCCGAAGCGGGCGGACAGGATGCCGAGCAGCTCGGCGGTGTCGCCGCGCGTGCGCACCAGCTCTTCGAGCGCGGCCAGCAGCTCGCGGTCCTGCGGCAAGAGCGCGCGCGCGCGACACAGAACCGTGTAGGCCTGCTCGGGCTCGCCGGCGCGCGCCAGCGACAGACCGAGCCGGCGCAGCTCGGCCGCGGGCACGGGCGCTTCCTGCGGGCCGGCGGCGAGAGGCCGCAACAGCTCGAGCTCGCGCCCTTGATCGCCGAGCGCGCGGGCGGCGCGCAGCCCGTGCTCGCGCAGCCCGGGGTCGGCCGCGAGCTCGCGCTGCACCAGCGCCAGCGCGCGCGCCGGGTCGGCGAGCGCGCCCTCGTACAGGCCGAGCAGCTCGCGCACCCAGAGGCGCCGGGTGGCTTGCGTGAGGGTGGGGGCGTGGACGAGCGCGCGCTCCAGGCCGTCGGCCAGTGACTGCGGCTCGCCGAGCTCGCGCAAGAGCGGCAGCCGCAGCGCCAGGAGCTCCGCGTCGTCGGGCCGATCCCCGAGCAGGCGCTCGAGCACCGCGAGTCTCTCGCGCGGCGGCTGCTGCGCCGCCTCGAGCGCGGTCTGCCAGCGTCGCAGCCAATGCGCGCGCGCCGCGCCGTCGCCGCGCGTGGCCCGCTCGGCGCAGAGCTGGATCTGTCCCGAAGGGTTCCCGGCGCTGCCGAGCGCGGAGTAGAGCAGCTCGTCGAGCGCGGGGTCGTCGCCCTTGGGCGTGCGAGCGCCGACCAGTGTCTCGACCGCCAGGCTGGCCTCGCCCGAAGTGAGCTGCAGCCGGGCCAGGCGCAGCGCCAGCGCGGCGCGCTCGCCGGCGCGCAGGTTGGGCTCTGCAAGTCGCTCGCCGAACAGCCGGCGCAGCTCGCGTCCGCGGTCGGCGCGCTCGAACAGGATCGAGAGCCGATCGAAGGCGTCGGGGTCGGCGCCGTCGCGCTCCAAGAGCTCGCGCAGCACCTGCTCGGCGCGCGCCGAGTCACGCACCGCATCGGGCCCGTCGCCGAGCAGGCGCGCCAGGTCCAGCCGGGTGGCGCGGCGCAGCTCGGGCGTGGGGGCAGACTCGGCGAGCTTCTCGAGCGCACTCACCTGGCGCTCGTGCGCGCCGGAGACGGCGCACAGCTCGGCCACCAGGCGCAGGTCGTCGGCGCCCAGCTCGCCCTCGCCCTCGGCGCGCTCCAGGTCCGTGAGTGCCCGCGCCGAGTCGTGCAGCCGCTCGGCGTACAGCCGGGCGCGCTCGACCAGGAGCGAGGCCCGCGCCGCGCCGTCGGGCGCCTGCGCGATGCTCTCTTCCAGGAACGCCAGGTGATCCTCGGTAGAGCCGTGCGTGCGCAGGAGCGCGAGCAGCGCGCTGCGCACGGTCGCCGCCAGCGGCGAGGCGGCGTCTGCGCGCGCGCGCTTGAGACAGGTGATGGCATCGGGCACGCGGCCGTCGCGCTCCAGCAGCGCGCCGAGTCGCAGCAAGAGCTCCGTGCGCTCCTCGCCCGAGACGTGCGGCTCGCGCATGCCGAGCCAGGCCTCGAGCTCACGCGTCTCGCCCGCGGCTTCGAGCGCGCGCGTGAACAGGTGCTCGAGCCGCCCGTCGCGCGTGGGATCGGCGAACTCGCGCAGCACCGCGATCGCGTCCGCGCCGCGCTGCAAGCCGTCCAGGAGCAGACCGGCCTGGCGGTGCGCCAGCTCGCGCCGGCGCGCGGGGTCGCGCTCGCGCGTGAGTCGCCGCGCCAGCACGTCGCACAGCTCCTCGATCCGGTCTTGCTCGGCGAGCAGGCTCTCGAGCAAGTCACCTGCGGCGCTCGACTCCGGCTCGCGCTCGAACGCGGGCTGCAGCACGCTCGAGGCCTGGACCAGGTCGCCCAGCTCGGCCAGCGTGCGCGCCAGCTCGAGTGACAGCTCGAGCGGCGGGCGCGCGCCCGCGGCTTCGAGCTGGGCGCGCAGCTCGCGCGCCAGCTCGGGCTTCATCTGCGTGCGGCGGTAGAGCTCGATCAGCCGGGCTCGCAGCGCCTCGTTCTCGGGTGCGCTCGCGCGCGCTGCGCGGTACCAGCGCTCGACGTCCTGCATGGCCTCGGGCTCGGGCCGCGCCAGCGCCAGCTCGGCCAGCCGCACGCAGCACAGGGCGTGCGCCGCCGGCGCGCGGTCGTGCACCAGCGCCTCGAGTGACTCGAGCGCGCGCGTCTCGGCGGCGAAGTCGGCCTGGCCGCGCTCGAGCTCGGCCAGGAGCCCCAGCGCCTCGGGCGCGGGGGCGAGCTCCAGCCAGCGCTGCAGTGCCTGGCGCGCGCGCGCCGAGTCGCCCTGCGCGTGCGCCGCCTGCGCGATGTCGCCCAACAGAACCGCCGCGCGCTCGGGCGGCGGCTCGAGCGCGAGCTCGCGCTCCGAGACCTCGAGCAGCGCCGCCGGCTCGCGCGTCTCCGTCGCGAGCTCGCGCATGCCCGCCAGCGCCGGTGCGCAGGCCGGATCGCTCTCGAGCGCGCGCGAGTAGGCCGCGTGCGCGGCGCTGGGGCCGCCCCCGTGCTCCAGCTCGAGCTGCGCCAGCTCGCACAAGAGCGCAGCGCGACCGCGGCCCTGCGGCGCCGCGTTCGCCAGTGACTGGATCAGTCCGCACAGCTCGTGACTCCGCCCGGTCGTGCGCAGCAGCTCGCGCAGCTGCGCGGCCGCTGCGGCGTGCGCGGGCACCTGCTCGAGCGCGCGGCGGTAGGCGGCCTCGGCGTTGTCGGAGTGCGCAAGCGCGTGCGCGTACAGGTCGCCCAGCTCGACCATCAGGTCGGCCGCGTCCTCGTTGCTCTCCGCGGCGGCCATCCGCCGCTCCAGCACCTCGGCGCGCTCAGCGTGCCGGCCCATGCGCGCGAGGCAGCGGTCGAGCACGGCCAGCGCCTCGGCGTCGTAGGGATCGTTCGCGAGCAGGCGCTCGAGCGTGCGCACCGCCTGCTCGGCCCGGCCCTCGCGCTCGTACAGGACCGCCAGCTCGAGCAGCCGCACCGAGGTCATGCCCTCGATCTTGGTCAGCTTCTCGAGTGAGTCGATCACTCCGGTCTGCGAGCCGGCGCGGCGGTAGATGCGCAGGCGCAGCTTCTGCACCGCGGCGTCATCGGACGCGATCTCGTCGGCGCGGTCGGCCCAGTGCGCGGCCGCGGGCGCATTCTGCGCCTCGTCGATCTGCAGCGCGGCGGCGCCGGTGGCGAGCGCGATCCGCTCGACCGGGTCGTGCACGAGCTTCCAGAGCGCGCGCTGCAGCTCGTCGACGCGGGCGTACTGGCGCGCCGTGCGCTCGAGCTCGATCAGGCGCTCGACCGGCCCGCGCCGCTCGGGATACGAGCGCACGATCTCGGCCAGGAGTGTCTTCTTGCGCTCGATCTCGGTCGCGGGCAAGAGCCGGGCCATGCGCTCGAGCACGTCACCGCGCGAGTTGCCGGTGAGTCCCGGCAGCCGGCTCTCGTGCAACTGAAACGCGCGCTCGCGCTCGCCCGCGTCCTCGGCCAGGAGCGCCGCGCCTTGCACGGCGGGGTCACACTTGGGGTCGAGCTCGAGCGCGGCGTCGAAGCGGCGGCGCGCCTCGTCCTTGTCGCCGAGCCCGCGCCAGAGCTGACCGATCTCCGCCAGGAGCTGAGCGCGCGCCTTGGGCTCGAGCGGCAGCGCTTCCTCGGCCTCACCGAGCTGGAGCGCCGTCGTGACGTCGCCCGCGGCCGCGACCAGCCTGCGCAGCGTGGCCAGGGCGCTGGCATTCTGGGGCTGCTGGCGCAGCAACTCCTCGTAGCGGGCGCGCGCCTGCGGCAGATCGCCCAGCCGCTCGCCGTACACGGCGGCGACCTTGGTCAGTACCTCGGCGCGCTCGGCGCTGGTGGGCGCGAGCACCGAGAGCCGGCAGTCATACACGCTCGCGAGCTCGCTCCAGGCCCCGGCGAGATACAGGTGCTCTTCCAGCGTCCGGAATGCGCGCGCGTCGGTGGGATTGGTGGCGAAGCTCTGCAGCAGGCGCTGGATGCGCTCCGCCTGCTCCGGCGAGGTGCGGTTCGGAGGCGTGCGCGGGCGCGGCTGCATATGGGGGCTCTTCGGAATCCGGGCCCGCCGTCTTGACGTTCCAGCGGCCTCAAACCCGCTGTTTTTCATGGGCTTACGGCTGCGCCATGCGCGCGGGAAAGCTTGAAACGAAAAACCGCGGTGCGTTAGCGTTGGGCGGCGTGGAACCCGCGAGCAAAGGAAACCGCGGCGCGAGCGATGCGCGCGCGAGCGGCGGAGCCGAGGAAAGCCGGCGGCGCCGTCGCGACTGGCGCCTGGCCGGGCTGGCCTTCCTCGTCCTGGCGCTGCTGTTCGGGGTCGAGCAGGAGCTCCTGACCCGGGCGCACGCGCTGCCGCTGGCCAGCGACACGGTGCTGCTGGCGCTCCTGAACTTCAGCGTCGCGCTGATCGGCCTGCTGGTCTTCCTGCTCTCGCGCAACGTGGTGAAGCTGTTCATCGACCGGCGCGAGGGCCGCTTCGGCTCGAAGCTCAACACGCGCTTCGTGACCTCGTTCGTGTTCGCGACGGCGCTGTCGAGCACGGCGCTGTTCGTGCTCTCGGCGCTCTTGGTGTCGCGCGCGGTCAGCGTCTGGTTCGAGCTGGCGCTCGGCGACGGCCTCGGCCAGTCACTCGAGGTGGCCGACGCCTACTACAGCGAGGCCGAGGAGACCTCGCTCTTCTTCGCGCGCAAGATCGCCGCGCAGCTCGAAGAGAAGAACCTCTTGCGCCCCGATGCGCTCAACAGCCTGCAGAAGTTCGTGGCCGAGAAGCAGCGCGAGTACGACCTGGGCGTGGTCGAGGTGTTCAACAGCGAGCTCGAAGAGCTCGCCAGCGCGACTCATCCCGAGGTGGCGGTGGTCGCGTTCGAGGCGCCGACCTCGTCGTTGATCCGCGGCGCGCTCGAGGGCGGCGAGCGCAGCGTGATTCAGGGCGCGGGTCCGGGCGAGCTGGTGCGCGCGGTGGTCCCGGTGCACGCCGGTCCCGCGAAGACCGTCTCGGGCGTGGTGGTGGTGAACCGCTTCCTGCCGCGCGCGATCAGCACGCGCGTCGAAGGCATCCGCGCCGCGCGCGCCGCCTACGAGAGACTCCAGCCGCGCAAAGGGACGTTCGAGGCCAGCATGCTGATGCTGCTGGCGATGATCACGCTCTCGAGCGTGCTGTTCTCGTCGTGGATCGGCTTCCGGCTGGCCAAGCAGGTCACCGAGCCGATCGAGAGACTCGCGGGCGCGATCGCCGAGGTGGCGGCGGGCAATCTCGACGTGCGCGTCGAGCGCGGCGGCCACGACGAGATCTCGGCGCTGGTCGACGGCTTCAACGGCATGGCCACGGACCTGGCCAAGAACCGTGCCGACCTCGAGCGCCGGCGCGCGCAGATGGAGATCATCCTGCGCGCGGTCGGCGCCGGCGTCCTGTCACTCGACGCCGACTTCGCGGTGCGCACGATCAACCCGCCGGCGCTGCGCCTCTTGGGCGTGCCCCCGGGCGAGTGGGTGGGCAAGAAGATCGACGAGATGCTGGCCGGCCCGGTGAACGAGACGCTGTCGGCGCTCTTGCACCGGCTGGCGTCGGGCCCGCAGGAGACCCTGCGCCGGCAGATGCCGATCGCGGTCGCGGGCGAGGTGCGCACGCTCAACTGGACCGCCTCGCGCATGCACGACGCCAGCGGCACGGCGGCGGGCTTCGTGGTCGTGGTCGACGACGTGACCGAGATCATGCGCGTGCAGCGCATGGCCGCCTGGCGCGAGATGGCGCGGCGCATCGCGCACGAGATCAAGAATCCACTCACTCCGATCCAGCTGTCGGCGCAGCGGCTGCGCCGCAAGCTCGCGGGCAAGGTCACCGACCCGGAGTCGGCGGCGCTGTTGCGCGAGAGCACCGACGCGATCACGGCCGAGGTCGAGGCCATGAAGCACCTCTTGGCCGAGTTCTCGAGCTTCGCGCGCCTGCCCGCCACCGACCCGGCACCCACCGACCTGAACAAGCTCGCGGCCGAGGTGGTCGAGCTCTACCGCGGCAACGCCACGATCGAGTTCACGACCGCGCTCGACCCGGCGGTGCCGATGCTCGATCTCGACCGACAGCAGATCCGGCGCGTGATCCTGAACCTGATCGACAACGCCGTCGCGGCGATCGACGAGGCGGGCGCGGGCCCGCGCAAGGTGAGTGTCTCGACGCATTACGACGCTGCGGTGGGCACGATCCACCTGCAGGTGGCCGACACGGGCAACGGGATCCGGCCCGAGGACCGCTCGCGGCTGTTCGAGGCGGGCTTCTCCACCAAGCGCGCCGGCTCGGGGCTCGGCCTCGCGATCGTGTCGCGCATCGTCTCCGATCACTCCGGCTACGTGCGCGTGGCCGCGAACCGCCCGCGCGGCAGCCGCTTCATCGTCGAGCTGCCCGTCCGCACCGAGGCCCCGTGGCCACGATCCTGATCGTCGACGACGAGGAGAGCGTCCGCCGCTCGATCGCCGACGTGCTGGCCGACGAGGGTCACCGGCCGGTGCTGGCCGCGGGCGCGGACGAGGCCGACCGCGAGATCGGCGCGTCGCCGCCCGACCTGGTCCTGCTCGACGTGGCCATGCCGGGCCGCGACGGGCTCGAGCTGCTCGAGTCACTCCGCACGACTCACCCGACCCTGCCGGTGGTGATGATGTCGGGCCACGGCACGATCGAGACCGCCGTGCGCGCCACCAAGCTCGGCGCCTACGACTTCCTGGAGAAGCCGCTCTCCTACGACAAGCTGCTCTTGCGCATCGACCACGGGCTCGAGCGCGCGCGGCTGGCGCAGGAGAACCGCGAGCTGCGCGAGGCGCTGCTCGGCGAGAGCGAGATCATCGGCGAGGCGCCGGTGATGGTGAAGCTGAAGGAGCAGATCGAGATCGCGGCGCCCACCGACGGCTGGGTGCTGATCACCGGCGAGAACGGCACCGGCAAGGAGCTGGTCGCGCGCTGGGTGCACTTGCGCTCCAAGCGCGCCAACGAGCCGTTCGTGGCCGTGAACTGCGCCGCGATCCCCGAGGAGCTGATCGAGAGCGAGCTGTTCGGGCACGAGAAGGGCGCCTTCACCGGCGCGATCCAGAAGAAGCGCGGCCGTTTCGAGATGGCCAACGGCGGCACGATCTTCCTCGACGAGATCGGCGACATGAGTCTCATGACTCAGGCCAAGATCTTGCGCATCCTGCAGGAGCACCGCTTCGAGCGGGTGGGTGGGACCGAGACGATCGAGGTCAACGTGCGCGTGATCGCGGCGACCAACAAGGATCTGCAGGCCGAGATGTCGCAGGGTCGCTTCCGCGAAGACCTCTTCTACCGGCTGAACGTGATCCCGTTTCACGTGCCCGCGCTGCGCGAGCGGCGCGAGGACATCCCGAAGCTCGTCGAGCGCTATCTCGCGGTGTACGCCGCCGACACCGGGCGGCCGGCGAAGCAGATCTCGGCCAAGGCGCTGGCCAAGCTGCAGGAGTACGCCTGGCCCGGCAACGTGCGCGAGCTGCAGAACCTGATCGAGAGACTCGTCTTGATGACGCCGGGCGAGACGATCGACGTCGCCGACCTGCCGGCGCAGATCACGAGCCTCGATCGCGAGCGTCTGTTGCGCGCGGGGAACGGCGAGGACACGCTGGCCGCCGCGCGCGCCGCCTTCGAGCGCGAGTGGCTGCTCGAGAAGCTCGGCAACTTCGGCTGGAACATCTCGCGCACGGCCGAGGCCGTCGGCCTGGCCCGCGAGAGTCTCTCGCGCAAGCTGAAGAGCCTGCGCATCGACGTGGACTCCGAGCGAGCCCGTGACGATGGTTGAGATCGGGCTGGCGCGCGTCGAGGACGCGGCCGAGATCGCAGCGCTGGCCAAGCAGACGCTGCCCGAGGCCTGGTCGGCGCCTTCCTTCCGCGCGGCTCTGGAGCGCCGCTCGGTGCTCGGGCTGTGCGCGCGCCGTGGCGAGTCACTGGCGGGCTTTGCGCTGGCGGCCTGCGCCGACGCCGATGCCGAGATCCTCTCGATCGCCGTCACCGAGGCCGAGCGCGGGGCGGGGCTGGGCCGGCGTCTGCTCGAGTCGCTGCTGGCGGGCTTGCGCAAGCGCGGCGCGGCACGCGTCCAGCTCGAGGTGCGCGGCTCGAATGCCGCGGCGCTGCGCCTGTACGAGTCACTGGGCTTCCGCACCGCGCGCCGGCGCGCGCGCTACTACCGCGACGGCGAGGACGCGCTCGAGCTCGGAGTCGCGCTTTGAACTACGGCCGCGCCGAGGTCGTGGCCGCGGACGCGACCCGGGTGCTGTTGCGCGCGCGCGACTGGCCGGGTCACCGGCCGGGTCAGTTCGCGATGCTGGGGCTCGATCCCGACCGGACGCACCGCGACCCGCTCCTGCCGCGGCCGATGGCGATCTACCGGGTGGTCGACGGCGCGCTCGAGTTCCGTTTCAAGGTGGTGGGACGGGGCACGAAGCTCTTGTCCCAGCTCGTGCCGGGCGAGGCGCTCTCGCTGCTCGGTCCGCTCGGCAACGGCTTCCCGGCGCCGCACGCGGGTGACTGGCTGGTGGGTGGCGGCACGGGCATCGCCTCGCTCTACGAGCTGGCGCGCGACGCGCCGCGCGGCGTGCGCGTGCGGCTGGGCGGGCGCTCGCGTGCCGACATCCTCGGGCTCGAGGACTTCGAGAAGCTGGGCGCCGCGCTCGCGGTCGCCACCGACGACGGCTCGCACGGCACGCGCGGCTACGTGACCGAGCTCGTGACTCCCGCGGCGGGCGAGACCGTGTTCGCCTGCGGGCCCGACGGCATGATGCGGCGCGCACACCAGATCGCGTCCCAGGCGGGCGCGCGCTGCCTCGTTTCGCTCGAGAACAACATGGCCTGCGGCTTCGGGGTGTGTCTCGGCTGCGCGGTGCGCACCACGGCCGGCTTCCGCTACGTGTGCACGCACGGGCCGGTCTTCCCGTCCGAGTCACTCGGCTGGAGCGCGGCATGAACGGCGCGGTCGATCTCTCGACCGGGCTCGCGCGGCTCGCGCTGCGCAACCCCGTGCTGCTCGCGAGCGGTACCTGCGGCTACGGCGCCGAGCTCGCGCCCTTCGTCGACCTGGCCGAGCTGGGCGGGATCGTCGCCAAGTCACTCACGCTCGAGCCGCGGGCGGGCAACTTCCCGCCGCGCATCGGCGAGGCCGCGGCCGGCATGTTGAACGCGATCAGCCTCGAGAACGTGGGCGTCGAGGCCTTCGTCCGCGACAAGCTGCCCGCGCTCGCGCCCGCGGTCACGGTGGTGGCCAGCGTCTTCGAGACCGAGATCGAGCGCTACGCCGAGGTGTGCAAGCGGCTCGACGGCGTGGCGCGCGTGGCGGCGCTCGAGCTGAACGCGAGCTGCCCGCACGTGAAGAGCGGCGGGATCGAGTTCGGGCAGGACCCCAAGGTGCTCGCGTCGCTGGTGCGGGCGTGTCGCGCGGCCACGAGTCAGCTGCTCTTCGTGAAGCTCTCGCCGAACGTCACCTCGATCGCCGAGATGGCGCGCGTCTGCGAAGGCGAGGGCGCCGACGCGCTCTCGCTGGTGAACGCCGTGCAGGGCATGCTGGTCGACGTGCACCGCCGCCGCAGCGTGCTGCGCAACGGCCTGGGCGGTCTCTCGGGTCCGGCGATCTTCCCGATCGCGCTGCGCATGGTCTACCAGGCCTCGCGCGCCGTGCGCATCCCGATTTGCGGGATCGGCGGGATCGCGAGCGGCGAGGACGCGGTGGCGATGCTGCTCTGCGGAGCGAGCGCGGTGCAGGTCGGCACCATGAGCTACGCGAATCCGCGCGCCGCAATCGAGGTCCGGGACGGGATCGCCGCCTACTGCCGCCAGCACGGCGTCGCCCGGGTGCGCGAGCTCGTGGGCGCCCTGGAGTCCTGGCCGGCTCCGGACGCCGGCCAAGGCTGATTCCTTTCCAGAATCAAGCTTCTAGATTGCTGGCTACGGGCGCATTTGATATCTCTCCTGCGCTCTTTGTGTCCGGGATCTCCGGAGGAAGGTGGGCTGGTGTCCGCCTTTTTTTGTCAGCCGAGTTTTCGATGCAGCCGCGATCTCGATTGAAGCGAAGGTTTCATGCTGGAAGCGAAGTCCGCGATGTACAGAGACATTCCCGAAAAGCTCCTGCGGGTGGTCGAGCCGGTCGTGCGCGCGCACGGCTTGGAGCTCGTGGACGCGGCGCTCGGTCGGGGACCCACGCGCTCGCTCCTGCGCGTGATCGTGGACACGCCCTCGGGTGACGGCCGGGTCAAAGTCGACGAGTGCGCCGCGGTCTCGCGTGAGCTCGGTCACGGGCTCGACGTCAGCGACCTGATCGACGGCGCCTACACGCTGGAAGTGACTTCGCCGGGCGTCGACCGGGCGCTCGCGCGCGAGGTCGACTTCGAGCGCAGCCTGGGACGCAAGGTGTCGGTCGAGACACGCCGGCCGCTCGACGGCCGCCGCCGCTTCAAGGGCGAGCTGGTCGGCTTCGCGGGCGGCGTCGCGACCGTGCGCTGCGACGGCAGTGACTTCGCGCTGCCGTTCGCCGAGATCGAGCGCGCCAAGGCCTTTCATCCGTTCGAGACCCCACAGAAGCCCAAGAGGTGAGCCGTGGACGTAGACCTGAACCGCATCATCGACCAGGTGGTGAAGGACAAGAACATCAAGCGCGAGGTCGTGATCGACACGCTCGAGAAGGCGATGCTCACCGCCGCGCGCCGCAAGTTCGGGCCCGATCGCGAGATCGAAGCCCAGTTCAACAACGAGACCGGTGAGGTCGAGCTGTTCGAGTTCAAGACCGTGGTCGCGGGCGCGCCCGGCAATGACTCGCAGATCTCGCTCGAGGACGCGCACCGCCACGACCCCGACGCCGAGGCCGACGACCAGATCGGCATCAAGCTCGACACCGCCGAGTTCGGCCGGATCGCCGCGCAGACCGCGAAGCAGGTGATCATCCAGGAAGTCCGCGGCGCCGAGCGCCAGAACATCTACGACGAGTACAAGGACCGGAAGGGCGAGATCGTCCACGGCATCGTGCGCCGGATCGAGAAGGGCAACCTGATCGTCGATCTCGGCCGCGCCGAGGCGATCCTGCCGCGCAAGGAGCAGGTGCCGCGCGAGATGTTCCGCGTGAACGAGCGCGTGCGCGCCTACGTGCAGGACGTGCTGAAGGAGTCGAAGGGCCCGCAGATCATCCTGTCGCGCGCGGCCACCGAGTTCCTGATCAAGCTGTTCGAGCAGGAGGTGCCCGAGATCTACGAGGGCATCGTGCGCATCGAGGCCGCCGCGCGCGAGCCGGGCGCGCGCTCGAAGATCGCCGTGGTGTCTCGTGACTCGGACGTCGATCCAGTGGGCGCTTGCGTCGGCATGCGCGGCAGCCGCGTGCAGGCGGTGGTGCAGGAGCTGCGCGGCGAGAAGATCGACATCGTGCCGTGGAGCGGCGACCCCGTGAAGTACGTGGTCGCGGGGCTGGCCCCGGCGCAGGTCGTGCGCATCATGGTCGACGACGAGAAGCGCTCGATGGACGTGATCGTGCCCGACGACCAGCTCTCGCTGGCGATCGGCAAGAAGGGCCAGAACGTCCGGCTCGCCGTCCAGCTGACGCGTTGGAAGATCGACATCAAGAGCGAGACCTACATGCGCGCGGTGCAGGCCGAGCTGGCGCAGGCGCTGTCGGCCGTGGACGGGCTCGGTGACTACGAGGCGAAGATCCTGCTCGACCACGGCGTGGCGAGCCTGGAAGAGCTGGCCGACGCCGAGCTCGAGCTCCTGACCGGGATCCCCGGCATCAACGACGCGGGCGCGCAGAGCGTGAAGACGCGCGCGCGCGAGCTCGCGGTCGAGAAAGCCAAGCGCGCGCGCGAAGCGGCGTCTGCCAATGCCGAGGGCGGCGCCACGGGCGCCTGACCTCGGACTCACGGACTCACAACTCACTCTTCTTCGGGTAAACCATGGCGACCAAAGGCATGAGAGCTTACGCGCTGGCGACCGAGCTCGGACTCGCGCGCGAGGAGCTCATCAAGAAGGCGGCGGAGATCGGGATCGAGATCCGCAACCCGATGGCCAGCCTCGACGAAGAGCAGGTCAACACCATCCGGCGACGACTGGCCGCGACGCCCGCGGCCGACACGGTGCAGAAGCGCGTCGGCAGCTCGGTGATTCGCCGCCGCAAGCGCAAGGAAGACGAGACGCGGCCCGAGCTCGAGGAGCTGCCGGAAGGCGCGGCTGCGGTCGCAGCGCACGAGCCCGCCTTCGAGGCCGAAGTCGAGCAGCCGGCGCTCGCCGCCGCGGCGCCGGCGGTCACGTCCGCATCCGAGCCGGCGCAGCGACCGAGCGAGCCGCGGGTGGTCGCGCCGCTCGATCGCCCCGCGCGCATCGTCGAGGATCCACTCGCCAATCAGCCCCAGCCGGCCGCGGCGGAGGCGACGGCAGCCGCCGCCAGCCGCCCCGGGACGGCGGCCACGGCGCCCGCCACCGAGACCGAGGAGCGCGAGGCTCCGGATCAGGCGGCGCGCCGCGCGCCGCGCCAGCGGCCGGTGCGCACCGACGTGACGCTGCGCGAGCAGGAGACGATCGCGCGCATGATGCGCGGCGGAAACGTGCAGGCCCAGCTGGAGCGCCGGCGCTCGATCGTCGAGCAGCAGTCGCGCACGCAGTCAGGGCGCCGTCGAGTGACTCCGCCGCCGCGCAAGCTGGCGCCGCCCAATCCCGCGAAGATCAAGCGCACGGTCAAGATTGCCGGCGAGATCAGCTTCGTCGATTTCTCGCGCGACACCGGCGTGAAGGTGCGCGACCTGATCCGGCGCGCGCGCGCGCTCGAGCCCGAGCTCGCGAGCGAGGAGTTCCTCGAGGGCGACATCGCCGCGCTGGTGGCCGAGGAGCTCGGCTTCGCGGTGCAGCGCGTCGAGTCCGAGATCGAGCGCAAGATCGCGGCGACGCGCACGGCGGCGCCCGCTTCGGAAGGCGAGCCGCGCCCGCCGGTCGTGACCGTGATGGGTCACGTCGACCACGGCAAGACGTCGCTGCTCGACTACATCCGCAAGGCCAAGGTCGCGGCGGGCGAGGCCGGCGGCATCACCCAGCACATCGGTGCCTACCAGGCGCGCGCGCTCGACGGGAGCCTGGTCACCTTCATCGATACCCCGGGTCACGCCGCCTTCTCGGCGATGCGCGCGCGCGGTGCGCAGCTCACCGACCTGGTGGTGCTGGTGGTCGCGGCCGACGACGGCGTGATGCCGCAGACGATCGAGGCGATCAGCCACGCGCGCGCCGCGGGCGTGCCGATCGTGGTCGCGGTCAACAAGGTCGACAAGTCCGACGCCAACCCGCAGCGCGTGCGCCAGGCGCTGCTCGAGCACCAGCTCGTGGCCGAAGACTTCGGCGGTGACACGATCTTCGTCGACGTGTCCGCGACCAAGGGCACGGGCGTCGAGAAGCTGCTCGAGATGCTCGCGCTGCAGGCCGAGGTGCTCGAGCTGCGCGCGCCGAGCAAGGGTCCGGCGCGCGGCGCGGTGCTCGAAGCCGAGCTCGACCGCGGGCGCGGCCCGCTGGCCACCGTGCTGGTGCGCGAGGGCACGCTGCGTCCCGGCGACGCGATCGTGGCCGGCAGCACCTTCGGGCGCGTGCGCTCGCTGCAGGACTCCGAGGGCAACACGGTGAAGGAGGCCGGTCCCTCTACGCCGGTCCGTGTCATCGGGCTCTCCGGCGTGCCGCTGGCCGGCGACGACTTCTTCGCGGCCGAGAGCGAGCGCGAGGCCAAGCAGATCGTCGAGCACCGCATCACCGAAGAGAAGCAGAAGACCGCGGCGGCGAACGAGAACCCGAGCGCGGTCTCGGCGGAAGAGCTGTTCGCGCGCATGGCCGGCGCCGAGAACAAGGAGCTGTTCGCAGTCGTGAAGGCCGACGTGCAGGGCACGGTCGAGGCGATTCGCGAGGCGCTGGGCAAGCTCTCCACCGAAAAGGTGAAGCTCTCCGTGATCCATTCCGGTGTCGGCGGGATCAAGGAGAGCGACGTGATGCTGGCCGCGGCGTCGAAGGCCGTGATCTTCGGCTTCCACGTCCGGCCCGAGCCCGCCGCGCGCAAGCTCGCCGAGCGCGAGGGCGTGACCATCCGCACCTTCGACATCGTCTACGAGCTGCTCGACGACGCGACGCTCCTGATGCGCGGCCTGCTCCCGCCCAAGGAGACCGAGAAGCTGCTCGGCCACGCGCTGGTGAAGGAGCTGTTCCACATCCCGAAGATCGGCACGATCGCCGGCTCGGGCATCGAGGACGGCAGGATCACGCGCGCCGCGCGCGCGCGCGTGCTGCGCAACGGCATCGTGATCTACGCGGGCAAGCTGTCGTCGCTGCGCCGCTTCAAGGACGACGTGCGCGAAGTCGCCGCGCCGCTCGAGTGCGGCATCGGGATCGAGAACTTCAACGACGTGAAGGTGGGCGACCGCATCGAGGCCTACGAAATCGAGGCGACGCCCGACACGCTCTGATGCTGATCGCAGCCGCGCTGATCGAGCTCGCCGTTCCCGACGCGGAGACGATCAAGGCGCGCCGGCGCGTGGCCCGTTCGGTGAAGGATCGGATCCGGCAGCGCTTCAACGTGTCGGTGGCCGAGGTGGCCGACCAGGACGAGCGGCACTCGGTGGTGATCGGGTGCGTGATGGTGGGCGTGGACCCGAGGCACTTGCGCGACGGGATGGAGAAAGTGGTCCGCTACGTCGAGAGCCTGGGCATCGCGGAGGTCGTCGCCGACGACGTCACCGTGCTGCGCCTCGACGAGATCGAGGAGCTGCCCGAAGACGGCGACGAGGGCGTGCCCGCCGCCTGGCGCGACGACGAAGCGGAGCTCGAGGAGTGACTCGGTGAAGCACACCCAGGCCCGGCTCGGTCAGGAGATCCACGGCCGGCTCGCCACGATCCTGCGCGAGCGCACGCAGGATCCGCGGCTCGAGCTGGTTTCGATCACGGAGGTGAAGGTGGCGCCCGACGCCAGCTTCGCGCGCGTCTTCTACCGCACGCTCGGCGATCGCGCCGAAGCCGAGTCCGCGCTCGAGAAGGCCAAGCCCTATCTGCGCCGCTGCCTGGCGGCCGAGCTCACGGTACGGCGCGTGCCCGAGCTCGACTTCAGGAGCGACGACTCACTCGACCGCGCCGAGCGCCTGGACACGGTGCTGCGCGAGCTCGAACGCGAGCGCGGCGGGCGCGGCGGGCACGGCGAAGGGGAGGGCACGCCGTGATCGACGGCTTTCTCGTGATCGACAAGCCGCCGGGCCTGACCTCGCACGACGTCGTGCAGCGCGTGCGCCGGATCGCCCAGCAGCGCCGCGTGGGGCACCTGGGCACGCTCGACCCGCTGGCGACCGGCGTCCTGCCGATCGCGCTGGGCGAGGCCACCAAGCTCTCGCAGCTGCTCACGCACGGCGCCAAGAGCTACCGCGGCACGCTCCGGCTCGGGGTCGAGACCACGACCTATGATCGCGAGGGCGAGGTGGTGGCCGAGCGCCCCGGCCCCTGGCCGGAGCGCGACGTGGTCGAGAAGTCATTGGCCAAGTTCCAGGGCGAGATCGACCAGGTGCCGCCGCCGTATTCCGCGGTGAAGCAGCGCGGGCAGGCGGCCTACCGCCGCGCGCGCCGCGGCGAAGAGGTGGTGCTCGAGCCGCGCCGGGTCACGATCTCGCGCGTCGCGCTCACCCGCTACGAGCCGCCCGAGGTCGCCGTCGAGGTGGACTGCAGCGCGGGCACCTACCTGCGTTCGATGGCCCACGACCTGGGAAAGGCGCTGGGCACGGGTGCCCATCTCTCCGAGCTGTGCCGGACGCGCAGCGGGCCCTTCACGCTCGACCAGGCCGTGACCCTGGAAGCGCTGGAGGCGCTGGGCGAGAAGCTCGAGGAGCGCGTGATCCCGATGCTGGCCGCGACCGGCCTCCCCACCTTCGAGATCGACGCGCGCGTGGCGCGCCGGGTGCGCAACGGCGTGCAGCTGGGGCGACAGGAGCTGAAAGGCGCGCCTACTGAGGGCGTCCTGCAGCTCGCGCACGGCGGGAAGCTGGTAGCGCTGGTGGAAGCCCAGCGCGGCATTCCCGAGCTCGCCACGCTCCGGGTCTTCGTGGGCGGGTTGGAAAGCTAGAGTCGCTCTGCTATACAGCGACGCGAAATTCGCAGAAGTAGAAGAGCATGCTCGGCGCCGAACGTCGGCACGAAATCGTAGCGAAGCACCAGCTCAAGCCCGGAGATACGGGCTCTTGCGAGGTCCAGGTCGCGCTCCTGTCGGAGCGGATCTCCGAACTCACGAATCATCTCCAGACTCACGTGAAAGACCACGCTTCACGGCGCGGGTTGCTCAAGCTCGTGAGTCAGAGGCGAAGCCTGCTCGACTACCTCAATCGAACGGATGAGGGCCGCTACCAGTCCCTGATCGAAAAGCTGGGACTGCGTCGCTAGAGCCGGGTACCCCCCCGGAATTGAGGTCGGACACGGGTCCGATCGGGTGTCGAAGTCGAGAAGATGAAGACGTGGAATGGGCCGTAAGTCGCGGCTCACCCTTTGCGCGCCTGATGGTGCGCCCGATCGCCGTTCCGCCCTCGTGAACTACAACAACGAGGAATGAGAACGAGAATGAAAACAGTGCAGTGCACGGTCGACGGAAAGTCCGTCGGCATCGAGACGGGCCGTCTGGCGAAGCAATCGAACGGCGCCGTCCTGGTCACGCAGGGCAAGGCGGCCGTGTTGGTCACGGTGAACTCCGCGAAGCCGCGCGAGGGGATCGACTTCTTCCCCCTGACCGTCGACTACATGGAAAAGATCTACGCCGCCGGGAAGATCCCGGGCGGCTTCTTCAAGCGCGAGCGTGGCATGACGGAGAAGGAGGTGCTGACCTCCCGCTTCATCGATCGCGCGCTCCGGCCGCTGTTCCCGGACGGCTACCGCGACGAGACACAGGTCACGGCGCAGGTGCTGTCCGCGGATCCCGAGCACGAGACCGACGTGCTGGCCTTCGTGGGCGCGTCGGCCGCGGTCATGCTCTCGGACGTGCCGTTCCCCGCGCCGATCGCGGCGGTGCGCGTGTCGCGCGTCGACGGGAAGCTGGTCGCGAACGGGACCCACGCTGAAGTCGAGGCCGCCGATCTGAACATCATCGTCGCCGGCTCCGAGACCGCGCTGGTGATGGTCGAGGGCGGCGCGAAGCAGGTCTCCGAAGCCGCGGTGCTCGAAGCGCTGCGCTTCGGGCACAAAGAGATCCTGAAGCTGATCGACGCCCAGAAGCAGCTCGTGGCTAAGGCCGGCAAGGAGAAGCGCAAAGTCACTCCGCCGGCCAAGAACGCCGAGCTCTGGAACAAGATCGAGGGCATGGCGCTCGACCGCATCCGCAAGGCGAGTCAGACGCGTGA
Organism: Myxococcota bacterium; assembly: GCA_035498875.1. GTDB lineage: Bacteria > Myxococcota_A > UBA9160 > SZUA-336 > SZUA-336 > VGRW01. The sequence continues at coordinate 27,774 of DATJZP010000039.1, read as the reverse complement.
GAAGCACGCGCGCTACGAGGCCTTCGACGCGATCGAAGACGACGTGCTGAAGACGATCGTGACTCCCTTCCGCGAGGCGCCGCGCACGGTCGGCACGCTGGCCGAGCTCGAGGCCGCGCTGTCCGCGGGCAAGAAGCTGTCGAGCGAGGTCAAGGAGATCCTGCACGACCTGCGCGGCAAGGTGATGCGCGAGGACATCCTGGACGGGAAGTCGCGCATCGACGGCCGCTCGACCACCGACATCCGCCCGATCACCTGCAGCGTGAACGAGCTCAAGGGCCCGCATGGCTCGGCCTTGTTCACGCGCGGCGAGACCCAGGCGATGGTCACGGTGACTCTGGGCGGCACGCGCGACGAGCAGATGATCGAAGGCTTGCGCGACACCTTCTATCGCAAGTTCTTCATGCACTACAACTTCCTGCCGTTCTCGACCGGCGAGGTGCGGCCGCTGCGCGCGCCCAACCGGCGCGAGCAGGGTCACGGCGCGCTGGCCGAGCGCGCGGTGAAGATGGTGCTGCCCGAGGGCGAGGACTCACCGTTCACGATCCGCGTCGTGAGCGAGATCCTGGAGTCGAACGGCAGCTCGTCGATGGCCTCGGTCTGCGGCGGGTCACTGGCGCTGATGGACGCGGGCATCGCGATCCAGGCGCCGGTCGCCGGCATCGCCATGGGCCTGATCTCCGAGGGCAGCCGCCACGCGGTGCTCTCCGACATCCTGGGCGACGAGGACCACCTGGGCGACATGGACTTCAAGGTCGCGGGCTCGACCCAGGGCATCACCGCGATCCAGATGGACATCAAGATCGACGGCCTCGACTGGGCCGTGATGGAGAAGGCGCTCGAGCAGGCGCGCGTGGGCCGCGTGCACATCCTGTCGCGCATGGCCGAGGAGACCTCGGCGCAGCTGCCGGGCTTCCAGCCGCGCACCGAGCTCAGCGAGAACGCGCCGCGCATCAGCGTGATCTGGATCAAGCCGGACCGGATCCGCGACCTGATCGGGCCGGGCGGCAAGGTGATTCGCGGCATCCAGGAGACGACCACCGCCAAGGTGGACGTCGAGGATTCGGGTCGAGTCACGATCTTCGCGCCCAACCGCGACGCGCTGCTGAAGTGCCAGCAGATGGTCGAGGAAGTCACTCAGGAGGCCGAGATCGGCAAGACCTACCTGGGCAAGGTCCGCAAGGTCACCGACTTCGGCGCCTTCGTGGAGATCTTCCCGGGCACCGATGGCCTGCTGCACATCTCGGAGCTGGCCGACCGGCGCATCGCCAAGGTCGAGGACATCTGCGTGGAAGGCGACGAGGTGCTGGTGAAGTGTCTCGACGTCGATCCGAGCGGCAAGATCCGACTCTCGCGGCGCGCGGCACTGGCCGAGCAGCTCGAGGCTTCGCGGGCTTAGACTGCCGCCGGATGGGCGGCTCGGCTGAGCTCAGGATCTTCCGCGTGCGCGGCAAGCGCGACGCGGACCTGCCGCTGCCGGCGTATCGCACGCCGGGCAGCGCAGGGCTCGACCTGTGCGCGGCGATCGAGTCGGAGCTGGTGCTGACTGCCGGCGCCCGGGCGCTGGTCCCGACTGGCTTCGCGGTGGCGATCCCGCCCGGCTACGAGGGCCAGGTGAGACCGCGCAGCGGGCTGGCGCTCCACGCCGGAGTCACTCTGGCCAACGCCCCGGGCACGATCGACGCGGACTACCGCGGCGAGATCGGGGTGATCCTGGTGAACCTGGGCCGCGAGCCGTTCCGGCTGCGCCGTGGCGACCGGATCGCCCAGCTCGTGATTGCGGCGGTGTCTCAGCCTGTCCTGAAGGAGATCTCGAGCCTGGACGAGCTGGGCGAGACCGACCGGGGGCCCGGCGGCTTCGGTCACACCGGCCGATGAGTTCGATCGGGAAACGGCCCGCCCTACGCTAATATCCCGCGGCCCCGGGAGGATCGTTGGAACCCGCGGATCAGGACCGCAGACCCGCAGCGCAGATCGGGCAGATCGGCCCGGCTTCGGCCCCGCATCCGCTGGGCCCGAGCCCGCGCGCTCCGGAAGCCCGGCCGCGCAGCTTCAACAACCTGACCCTGCGGCTGATCACGGCTGCGGTCCTGGTTCCGCTCGTGATCTGGGTGAGCTGGAAGGGCGGCTGGGTCTTCGTCGGCGTGGTCACCGCCTTCATCCTGCTCGGGCTGAACGAGTTCTACGGCCTGATCATCGCCAAGGGCGCGACCCCGCTGCGGCTCCTGGGCAACCTGGCCGCGGTGGCGCTGCCCGTGATCGCCTATGTGGGCGATGCCTCGCTCGCGACCAGCGCGCTGACCGCGACCCTGCTCACGCTCATGATCCTGCAGCTCGGCAAGCAAGAGATCCGCGAAGCGATCGCCAGTATCTCGGAAACGTTCTTCGGCGTGATCTACGTGGCCTGGCTGCTCTCGTACGCGGTCTCGGTGCGCTTCATCTCGATCGAGCTCGAGCGGCGCTTCGGTGCGCCGGTCGATCCCGAGGTCGGCTTCTTCTACATGATCCTGTGTCTCGCCGCGGTGGTGTGCTCGGACGCGGGCGCCTACTTCGTCGGCCGGAAGTACGGGCGCCGCAAGCTCGCGCCCGCGATCAGCCCGAACAAGAGCGTCGAAGGCGCGATCGGCGGCGTGCTGACCGGCGGCCTGATGGCGTTCGTGATGAAGCTCGTGTTCGTGGCGTTCGTGCCCGGTGAGCTGTCGCGCGACCTCGGCTGGGGTGCGTCGCTCGTGTTCGGGATGGTGCTGGCGGCGTTCGCGGTCGTGGGCGACCTGATCGAGTCGGTCCTGAAGCGCGACGCGGCGCTGAAAGATGCCGGCGATCTGCTGCCCGGGGTCGGCGGCGTGCTCGACCGGATCGATTCGGCCTTGCTCGGCATCCCCGTCATGTATTACCTCCTCCTCGCGTACTACTGGACGCGCTCCTAGCCCACGGCGCGTCCGGAGGAAGGTTTCCCCCTTGATCTCCCGGTATACGCTTCCCGCGTTGGAGGCGGTCTGGTCCGAGGACCAGCGCTACGCGCTCTGGACGCGCATCGAGGTCGCGGTCTGCCGCGCGCTGGCCAAGCGCGGCGAGATTCCGCGCGACGCCTTCACCGCGATCGAGTCACGCGCCAAGGTCGACCCGGCGCGCGTGGCCGAGATCGAGGCCAAGGTGCACCACGACGTGAACGCCTTCCTCGACGCGCTGGCCGAGCAGATCGGGCCCGCCTCGAGATACGTGCACCTGGGACTCACTTCGTCCGACGTGCTCGACACCTGTCTTGCGCTGCAGATCGCGGCGGCGCTCGACCTGATCCTGGTCGAGTGCGACCGCGCGCTGGCTTCGCTCGAGCGGCGCGCGCTCGAGTTCAAGCGCACGGTCTGCGTCGGCCGCACGCACGGCATCTTCGCCGAGCCCACGACGTTCGGCTTGAAGCTCCTGCGCGGCTGGGACGAGCTCGCGCGCGGCCGCGAGCGACTCGTGCGCGCGCGCGGGCAGGGCGCGATCGGCAAGCTCTCCGGCGCGGTCGGCACTTTCGCGCACCTCGACCCCGCGATCGAGACCGAGGTGCTGGCCGAGCTCGGCCTGGGCGCCGCGCCGATCTCGACCCAGATCGTCTCGCGCGACCGACACGCCGAGGTGTTGATCGCGCTGGCCCAGGCGGCGGGCGCGGTCGAGGCGATCGCCGTCGAGATGCGGCACCTCGCGCGCTCCGAGGTCGGCGAGGTCCAGGAGTTCTTCGGCTCCGAGCAGAAGGGCAGCTCGGCCATGCCGCACAAGCGCAACCCGTGGCGCTTCGAGACGCTGACCGGCCTGGCGCGCGTGGTGCGCGGCTACGCGCTCTCGGGGCTCGAGAACACCGTGCTCTGGCACGAGCGCGACATCTCGAACAGCTCGGTCGAGCGGATCGTGTTCCCCGACGCCACCGCCGCGGTTCATTTCATGCTGCACCGGCTGGCCGACCTGATCGACAGCCTGGAAGTGAATGCGGAGCGGATGCGCGCCAACCTCGACTCGGCGCGCGGGCTCGTGTTCAGTCAGTCGGTGCTGTTGGCGCTGGCACGGCACGGAGTGTCTCGCCAGGAGGCCTACCGGCTGGTACAGAAGCACGCACTCACCGCCTGGGACGAAGGCGACCACCTGTACGACCGGCTCGCGCGCGATCCGGAGCTGGGCAAGGTCCTCGATCCCGACGAGCTGGTCGAGTGTTTCGACCTCGACCGCCAGCTGCGCAACGTCGACGCGATCTTCGCGCGCACGCTGGCGGCCCATGGAGGCAAGCCCAGATGAAGCTGCGCGTCCTGATCCGACTGAAGCCGGGGGTGCTCGACGCACAGGGCAGGGCGATCGGCAACGCGCTCGGCGACCTGGGCTACGACGCGGTCACCGGCGTACGCGTAGGAAAGCTGATCGAGCTGGAAGTGGCGGAGACCGATCCGGCCAGGGCGCAGTCACTGGTGCGCGAGGTCTGCGAGAAGCTGCTCGCAAACCCGGTGATCGAGACCTTCTCGATCGAGAGCTAGTCAGTCCTCGACGCACCAGACCCGTATGGGCTGGGAGCAGTTGTTATATGTCAGCTGCCACATCGAGGCGGTGCTGCCGGGATAGTCCCAGAGAGAGGCCGTCGTGCCAGTGATCTGGTTGCTCGAGCTCGTCCACTTGGTGCACGACGGAGCGTTGTTGTTGGGCTCCAATCCCAAGCGCATCCAGCCGTAGACATACGCCGGTGGCCCGAAGCCGATGTCGTTGTCGGCCGCGCCGGCGTAGCCGTGCTCGCGGTCGTACGTGAGGCTGCTCGGGGATTCGAGCTCGAAGAACGAGGCCATGTGGAAGCCGGCCGCACACTGCGCGGTTGCCCCGCCACCCGTTGCCGGAGTCTGAGTCAAATAGAAGCGGCGGCTGCGAGTGGCCGGATCGCTGGCAGCGCCATTGTGGTTGACCGCGTTCCGGTCGGTGAGCGCGCTCGGGGGCGCGACGACACCCGCGCCTGCGTTCGTGCTGACCACGTTTCCGGCGACCCGGCTGTCCGCACCCACGGTGACTCCCGCCCCGCCGTTCAGTCGGACGGTCGAGTCCTTCACCACGGTAGCCACGTCGCCGACGACACCGGGCCCGCCGTTGTTGTCGACCGTGACGTCGTCGACGTGCCCGCCCGTGAAGAGCGAGATCCCCTTCGTGCTGAAACCGGTGACTCGCCCGTTTCGCACGCTCACCGAATCTGCCGTCGAGGCATCGATGCCGATTCCGGCCCCGGTCGCGATGCAGCTCGGCGGAGCGCCGCTGCAGGTGGTGGAGCTCGAGACGGTGAAGCCGTTCAGGTCGAGGCGGACGCCGGCTGCCGAGATCACGATCCCGGCCGATGCCTCCGGCGGAACGACGAGATCACCGGTGAGTCGATAGCTGCCCCGCTGGGTGATCTGGACCGGGAAGCCCGGATCGTCGCCCGGAGTGACTCCACCCGCCGCTGCCGTCGTCGCGTTGATCTCGATCACGCCGTCGACCGCACCGGCGAGTCGGACGCTTGCGAACGACAGAATCAGTGCGAGTCCCCACACCGTGCCGCGGGCGAACCTTCTCTGCATCGCCTCCCTCCGTCGCGACTCTAACACGCGATCCCGCGAGTTTGAGTCGTTTGTGGTGATTCTTTCCGCCCGCGTCGTATAGGATTCGCAATCAAGAGGGAGCTACGGAATGCGGTGGGCAGTGATTCTGTGCGGCACGGGGTCGCTGCTGATCCTGACCGCTCAGACGTGGGGACAGTCTCTGGAGCTCTCGACGGATACGGCGATCACGCTCCAGGGAACCGTCGTCACTCCGACCCGAACGGTCCGTGTGAAAGACTCGACCGTGACGATCGGACCGCTCGGACCGTTCGATCCCGGGATCGCACTTCCCGCGGGAGTCAGGCTGCACGGCTTCGATCGGCTTCCCGACGGCACCGTGCTCTTCTCGATCGACGTCGCCACTCCGATCGCGGGGCTCGCTCCGCCCGGCATCGCCCAGCCTGCAGACGTCGTCCACGTCGGTGAGGCCGGCCCCGAGATCGCGTTTTCGGGCATCGCGGCCGGAATACCCCGCGGCGTGAATGTCGACGCCGTCGGGCGGGAGCCGAACGGCGACTTGCTGCTCTCGTTCGACTCGGCGGTGCAGCTCGGAAGCCTCGCCGTTGCGCGCGAGGACCTGGTGCGCGTCGACCACGACACCCAGGCAGTCACGATGGTCTACGACGGCAGCGCGCAGGGTGTGGCGGCCGGACTCAACCTCGATGGCGCGTACCGCGACCTCGACACGGGTCACTTGCTGCTGTCGTTCGATGGCGCGGGCACGGTCGGCGGCGTGACCTTCAACGCGCGCGACGTACTCGACTGGGACCCCGGGACGGGGTCCTACTCCATCGCTTACGCCGGCGACGCTGCGGGTTGGCCAAGGGGCGCGAACCTGCTCGATGTCTCGGGATTCTCGGACGGCGACGGGGTCATCGGCGCGGCGGACAACTGTCCGTTCGTCGCGAACTCCGACCAGTCGGACGTCGGCGGCATCGGGGCGGCCGCCGGGCCGGATGGGATCGGCGACGTGTGCCAGTGCGGCGAGGTCGATGGCGACGGCCGCGTGGCGCCGAGCGACCTGGCGCAGATTCGCCGGGGTCTCGCGGCGTCCGACCTGGTCGCGTTTCCCGAGCGTTGCAACGTGATCGGCGCGGTCGACCCGACGCTCCTCGCGAGCGGCATGCGCCGCGACTGCGACATCGCCGACGTCGTGGTGATCGCGCGCGCGCTCGCCACCCTGGGTCCCGGAGTCTCTCAGGTCTGTCAGAGCGCGGTGCGCTGAGTCAGTCCTCGACGCACCAGACCTGCTCGGGGTTCGAGCAAGCCGTCGTGCCGAAGGTCCATGGCCACGCGTATCCCGTTTGCGTCGGGCTGCCGGGGTTCAACCAGATCGGGTTCAGTTCGGCGACCGAGCCCGAGACGGTCGAGCTGGAGCTGGTCCAGCTGCTGCAGTTCTGCAGCCCAGCGATGTTGCCGGACGTGGTGCTCGGCGGGTACCCGGTGCGGATCCAGCCAACTCCGACGGGCGGGCCCTGCCCGTTGTCCCACTCCGAAGAACCGCTGCCGAGAATGCCCCGCTCGCGATCGTAGGTGAACAGGCTCGGCTCCTGGATCTCCCACAGCGAAGCCATGTGGAAGCCCGCATCGCAGTGAGTCGTGGCGTCCGCGCCGGCGACGGGGCTCCTGGTGACATAGAAGCGGCGGTTGCGATGTCCCACGACGCCAGACGACCCGCCCGCGTTGTGGTTCACGGAGTTCCGGTCCACGAGCGCGCTCTGCGGCGCCCCGATCCCGATCGCGCCATTCGTGCTCACCACGTTGCTCACGACGCGGCTGTCCGGGCCGACGCTGACGCCCTGTCCGCCGTTCAGGCGCACGATCGAGTCGGCCACGACCGCTGCGCTTCCGGCTTGGATCCCCTGGTAGGCGTTGTTGTCGACCTGGAGCTTCTCCGCTCGCGCGCTGTCTCCCAGGATCACACCGCTCCCTCCGAAGCCAGTCACTCGCCCGTTCCGTACGGATACCGAGTCGACGATCGGGTCCTCGATGCCGATTCCGCCGGCGGCCGGTGTGCAATTCAGGGGGTTGCCCGAGCAGACGGTCGTGCTCGAGATCGTGAAGCCGTTCAGATCGAGCTGGGTGCCCGAGGCGGAGATCACGATCCCCGAGACACCCGGCGGCACCACCAGGTTGCTCGTCAGCCGGTAGCTTCCGCTCTCGTTGATCTCGACCGGGAAGCCGGGCGCGTCGCCGGCGGTCACGTTTCCCGCGGCGGCCAGGGTGGCGTTGATCTCGATCACGCCGTCGACCGCTCGTGCAGGTTGCAGGGTCCAGAGTGAGACCCCGAACACGACCAGGGTGCGCGCGAGAGTCCGGCCCACGTTTCTCCCTCAGCAGGCACTCTATCACGCGCCGCGTTGACACCCTGCGCACGCTTTCTAGATTGTGCGGCCGTGAGCGCGAGCCCCACTCTCGCATCGCCACGCGTCCATGCGCCCTTCGTCGGCGTCTTGGTGTTCCCCGGCTCGCTCGACGACCGCGACATGGAGCGCAGCCTCGGGCTGTGCGGAGCGCGCGCAGAGCGGATCTGGCACAAGGACACCCGCCTGCCACCCGATCTGGATGGCATCGCGGTGCCCGGCGGGTTCTCCTATGGCGACTATCTGCGCTGCGGAGCGATGGCGCGCTTCTCGCCCGTGATGCGCGCCGTGGTCGACTTCGCCGCTTCGAGGCGGCCCGTGCTCGGCGTCTGCAACGGCTTCCAGATCCTATGCGAAGCGGGCCTCCTGCCCGGTGCGCTGGTGCGCAATCGCCAGCTCAAGTACGTCTGCCAGGACGTGCGCGTGGTGGTCGAGGACCCGGGTGACCTGCGCGCGAAGCTCGCGCCCGGTCGAGCGCTGGTCATGCCCGTGAAGCACGGCGAGGGCGCCTACGTGCCCGATCCCGACCACAAGCCGCGCGTCGCCTTCCGCTACATCGGCGGCAGCCCGAACGGCTCGACCGACGACATCGCGGGTGTTGCAAACGATCGCGGCAACGTGGTTGGGCTCATGCCGCACCCCGAGCACGCGACCGACCCGCTGCTCGGCTCGACCGACGGCGGCGAGCTCCTGCAAGCGTTCCTCGCCACCTGCCTCGCCGTGCGCGAGGCGCAGCGGTGAGCGAGCCCGAGGTCACCGACCAGCTCGCGCGCGAGCACGGCCTGTCAGACCACGAGATCGCGCTGATCGGCGAGATCCTGGGCCGGCGCCCCACGTTCTCCGAGCTCGGGATCTTCTCCGTGATGTGGTCCGAGCACTGCTCGTACAAGTCGAGCAAGCGCTATCTCCGCGGCCTGCCGACGACCGGCGCCTGCGTGGTGCAGGGCCCGGGCGAGAACGCGGGCGTGGTCGACGTCGGCGACGGGCGCGTGGCGGTGTTCAAGATCGAGAGTCACAACCACCCCTCGTACGTCGAGCCGCACGGCGGCGCGGCCACCGGCGTGGGCGGGATCCTGCGCGACATCTTCACCATGGGCGCGCGGCCGCTGGCCACGCTCGACTCGCTGCGCTTCGGGCCGCTGGACGACCCGCAACAGCGCTATCTCGTGCGCGGCGTGGTGGCGGGCATCGGCGACTACGGCAACGCCTTCGGCTGCGCCACGGTCGGCGGCGAGGTCACGTTCCACCCGCGCTACCGCAAGAACATCCTGGTGAACGCGATGAACCTGGGCATCGCGCGCCGCGACCAGATCTTCCTGGCCAAGGCTGCGGGCCCCGGCAACCCGGTGATCTACGTCGGCTCGAAGACCGGGCGCGACGGCATTCACGGCGCGAGCCTCCTGGCGTCGTCCGAGTTCGACGAGGACACCGACGCCAAGCGCCCGACCGTGCAGCTGGGCGACCCGTTCACCGAGAAGCTCTTGCTCGAGGCGTGTCTCGAGGCGATGGGCACGGGCGCGATCGTGGGCATCCAGGACATGGGTGCGGCCGGGCTCACCTGCTCGAGCTTCGAGATGGCGTCGCGCTCGGGCACCGGCATCGAGATGGACCTCGATGCCGTGCCGCAGCGCGAGTCGGGCATGAGCGCCTACGAGCTCCTGCTCTCCGAGTCACAGGAGCGGATGTTGCTCGTGGCCGAGAAGGGCCGCGAGGCGGAGATCTTCGCCGTGTTCGAGAAGTGGGATCTCGACGCCGCGATCGTCGGGCGAGTCACTGGCGACGGGCGCATGCGCGTGCGCTGGCACGGCCAGACCGTGGTCGACATCCCGGTCGATCCGGTGGCCGCGAACGCGCCCGTCTACGAGCGCCCGACCGCGCGCCCCGCCGATTTCGCCGAGCGCCAGCAGCTCGACCTGGCCGCGCTCCCGCCCGAGCGCGATCCCTCGGGCGCGCTGCTCCAGCTCCTGGGCTCGCCGAACCTGTGCTCGCGCGAGTGGGTCTACCGCCAGTACGACCAGCTCGTGGGCTCGGCGACCGTGCTGCGCCCGGGCGGCGACGCCGCGGTGGTGCGCATCCCCGAGACCGAGCGCGGGCTCGCGCTCACCACCGACTGCAACCCGCGCTGGTGCGCGCAGGACCCGTATCTCGGCGCGCAGCACGCGGTGGCCGAGGCGGCGCGCAACGTGGCCGTGACCGGCGCGCGCCCGCTCGCGGTCACCAACTGTCTCAACTTCGGCAGCCCCGAGCGGCCCGAGTGCATGTGGGAGTTCGCCGAGGCCACGCGCGGCATGGGCGACGCCTGCCGCGCCTTCGGCATTCCGATCACCGGTGGGAACGTCAGCTTCTACAACGAGACGGCGGGTGAGGGCGCGATCCCGCCCACGCCCACGATCGGCGTGGTGGGCCTGCTCGACGACGTGACTCGCGCCGTGCCGGCCGCCTTCCGCGGCGCGGGCGACGACGTGATCCTGTTGGGCGAGACCCGGAACGAGCTCGGCGCCAGCGAGTATCTCGCGGTGCGCCACGGGCTCGAGCGCGGCGCGCCGCCGGCGCTCGACCTCGCCGCCGAGACGCGGCTGCAGAAGCTGCTGGTCGAAGCCGCGATGCGCCGGCTGCTGCGCTCGGCGCACGATTGCTCGGACGGCGGCGCGGCGGTCGCGCTGGCCGAGTGCGCGATCCGCTCCGGAGTCGGAGTCGAGGCGGCGCTGCCCGCCGAGGGGCTGCGGCCCGAAGTGGCCTTGTTTGCCGAGTCCGCGGCGCGCGCCATCGTCTCCTGCGCCCCCACGGACGGCGACGCCGTGCTCTCCCTGGCGCGCTCGCACAGTGTTCCGGCGCAGCGGATTGGACGGACCGGCGGCGCGCGCCTAGTGATCTCGCCCGGGGTCGACGTGTCGCTCGCCGAGGCCCACGATGTGTGGGCCAGAACGCTGCCGGAGGCATTGGGATGAAGCAGGCACCCGATCGCTTCAGGGAAGAGTGCGGAGTCATGGGCGTCGCGGGGCACCCCGAGGCGGCCAACCTGACTTATCTGGGCCTCTACGCGCTGCAGCACCGCGGCCAGGAGTCGGCCGGCATCGTGACTCGCGACGGCGGCGAGACGCACATCCAGAAGGGCATGGGCCTGGTGGCCGACGTCTTCTCGCAGGACGTGCTGGCGGCGCTGCCCGGCCGGATCGCGATCGGCCACGTGCGCTACTCGACCGCGGGCGCGAGCAACCTGCGCAACGCGCAGCCGTTTCTCGCCACCACCGGCAACTCGCAGATTGCGATCGCGCACAACGGCAACCTGACCAACGCCTCGGCGATCCGCACCGAGCTCGAGGGTCACGGCTCGATCTTCCAGAGCACGATGGACTCCGAGGTGTTCGTGCACCTGTTCGCGCGGGCGCGCGGCACGCTCGAGGAGCGCCTGGGCGACATGTGCTCGCGCGTGCGCGGCGCCTGGTCGGCCGTGTTCCTGATCGACGACGTGCTGGTGGCAGCGCGCGACCCGCACGGCTTCCGCCCGCTCTCGCTGGGGCGTCTGGGCCAGTCCTGGGTCGTGGCCAGCGAGACCTGCGCGTTCGACCTGATCGGCGCCGTGTACGAGCGCGAGGTCGAGCCGGGCGAGATCATCACCATCCGCCGCGGCCGCCTGCGCTCGGTGCAGCCGCTGCCGCGCGCGCCCGAGAAGCTGTGCGTGTTCGAGCACATCTACTTCGCGCGCCCCGACTCACTCGTGTTCGGCTCGAGCGTCTACCAGACGCGCAAGCAGTTCGGGCGCGAGCTCGCCAAGGAGTCACCGGTCGAGGCCGACATGGTCGTGCCGGTGCTCGACTCGGGCTCGATCGCCGCGCTCGGCTACGCCGAGGCGTCGGGCATCCCGTACGAGAACGCGCTGATCCGCAATCACTACGTGCGCCGCACCTTCATCGAGCCGGAGCAGTCGATCCGCATGTTCGGCGTGCGCGTGAAGCACAACCCGATCCGCGAGCTGGTCGGCGGCAAACGCCTGGTCGTGGTCGAGGACTCGATCGTGCGCGGCACCACGCTGAACAAGCTGGTCACGCTGTTCCGCGGCGCCGGCGCGCGCGAGGTCCACATCCGGGTTTCGTCGCCGCCCACCACCGGCCCCTGCTACTACGGCATCGACACGCCCACGCGCGCCGAGCTGATCGCCGCGAGTCACAGCGTCGAGGAGATCCGCGTGCAGATCGGCGCCGACAGCCTGGCCTACCTGTCGCTCGACGCGCTGCGCCGGATCGAGGCCTCGATGAAGCACGGCTTCTGCGACGCCTGCTTCTCGGGCGACTACATCATCCCCGTGGACGAAGTCGCGATCGCCGAGCCCCAGCTCGCCCTGTTCGAGGGTGAGTCGAAGCGCGTGCCGGAACGCGAGGGCGACGACTAGAGCCCCGCGACCCGGCGGAACGCCATGCCCGCGCGGCGCGCCGCCTCGCCGTCGGCGTCGTCGCGGTCGCCGATCACGAGACACTCGGCCGGCGGCACGCCCAGCCGCTCGGCTGCCGCGAGATACCCGGCGGGCGAGGGCTTCAGGCTCGGCGGCCCGCCCGGCTCGCCCGACGCGACCACCGCCTCGAACAAGGGACTCATGCCCAGCGCCTCGAGCTTGGCGCGCGCGGGATAGTCGGACACGAGCGCGGCGCGGCCGCCCGCGGCGCGGAACGCCGCCAGCTCGGCCAGGAAGCCGCGCCGGCGCGCGAGCCGGAGCCACTTGCCGGGGCGCTCGATCATCCACTCCTCGACCACCGGGCGCAGCGCCTCGGGCGCGATGCCCAGCCCGCGCGCCGCGCGCTCGAGCTGCCACAGGAACGGATCGCCCGCTCCCGGGCTGCCGCTGCTCTGGCGCAGCTCCTCGTGCTCGTGGCGGAATCGCCGCAGCCACGGTGCGACCCGCAGCCCGCCGAGCACGAGCTCGGCGGCCATGAACAGCTTCACCGGGCCCGCGTGATACAGCGTCCCGTCCAAATCGACGAGCCAGGCGCGCGCGTCAGAGCCGGTCAAGCTCGCATTCGGCAATCCTTGCCGCCTCCCGCCGAGTGGGCGAATACCATAGTTCGCCGCCCGGGCCGATACCGGATCGGGAGGCGTGAAACGATGGGAGACCGCCGGCGTCATGACTGAGCTTTCCGGCTGGGGCCGCTATCCCGTCGTCGAGGGTAGCGAGCGCGTCTCGGAGAACTTCGAGGCGGCGACCCGCGGGGCGGTGCTGTCGCGCGGGCTCGGTCGCTCCTACGGCGATGCCTCGCTGCCGGTCTCTCCGAGCGACCCGGTCGCGGCTTCGCGCCGCGCCGACCGGCTGCTCTCCTTCGATCCCGCGAGCGGGCGTCTGCGCGCCGAGGCGGGACTGTCGCTGCGCGCGCTGAACCAGATCTTCCTGCGGCGAAATTGGGCCTCGCCGGTGGTTCCCGGCACTCAGTACGTGACGCTCGGGGGCATGGTCGCGTCCGACGTCCACGGCGGGAATCACCACGTTGCGGGCACGTTCGGCGAGCACGTCCGCGCGCTGCGCATGCGCGTCGCCGACGGGCGCGTGCTCGAGGTCTCGCTCGACAGCGAGCCCGAGCTGTTTCTCGCCACGCTCGGCGGCATGGGACTCACGGGTCACATCCTCGAGGTCGAGGTCCAGCTCGAGCGCATTCCGAGCCCCTGGATCTACCAGGAGAGCCGGCGCGTGAACGACATCGACGACCTGGTCGAGAGCCTGCTCGAGGGCAGCAAGCGGTGGCCGCTGACCAAGACCTGGTTCGACAGCACCACGCGCGGGCCGCGCATGGGCCGGGGCATCTTGATCACCGGACGCTGGGCCGAGCCCGGCGAGGCGCCCCCCCAGGCGCCCGAGCTGCGCGAGCGGCTGTCCGTGCCGTTCGAGCTGCCCTGGAGCGCGGTGAACGGACTCACCGTCTCGGTCTTCAACATGCTCTGGTTCCACTCACAGCGGCGCGGGCTGCAGAGCGAAGTCGTGCACCCGCAGGCGTTCTTCTGGCCGCTCGACGGCGTGCGCCACTGGAACCGGCTGTACGGCCCGCGCGGCTTCGCGCAGTATCAGTGCGTGCTGCCGATCGAGCGAGACACTCGGGTGGTGCGGCGCTTCTTCGCGGTCATGACCAAGCGCGGCTGCCCCTCGCCGGTGTCGGTGATCAAGGACTGCGGGCGCGAGGGCCGGGGCCTGTTGTCGTTCCCCAAGCCGGGAATCTCGATCGCGCTCGACGTGCCGCTGCGCCGCGGCGAGAAGACGCAGGCGCTGGTCGACGCGCTGAACGAGATCGTGCTGGACGCCGGCGGCCGCATCTACCTGGCCAAGGACGTGCTGACGCGCGCCGATCACTACCGCGCGATGGAGCCGCGGCTCGCGCACTGGAACGAGGTGCGCCGCAAGTGGGATCCCGACCACAAGCTGCGCAGCGCGCTGTCGGTGCGGCTGCTCGGAGACGAGCCGTGAAGGCGGTTTTGCTGGGCGCGACCAGCGGCATGGGCCGCGCGCTGGCGCGGCTCCTGGCCGAGCGCGGCGAGTCACTCTTCCTGCTGGGCATTCCCGCCGACGACCTCTTGCGCAGCGCGAAGGATCTCGAGGTGCGCGGCGCGGCGCAGGTCGGCTTCCAGGTCTGCGACCTGCTCGACCCGACGAGCTTCGCGGGCGCGCTCAAGCTCGCCGACGACGCGCTCGGCGGCTTCGACACGGTGGTCGTCAGCGCGGGTCTCTTCGGCTCGCAGGAGCGGCTCGAGTCCGACCCCGAGTTCGCCGCGCGGCTCCTCGCCGCGAACTTCACGAACACGGTCCTGTTCTGCGAAGAAGCGCGCAAGCGCATGCTGCCGCGTGGCGGCGGCACGCTGTGCGTGTTCTCCTCGGTCGCGGGCGAGCGCGGGCGCAAGCCGGTGATCCTGTACGGATCCGCGAAGGCGGGACTCACGCGCTATCTCGAGGGGCTCGACCACAAGTTCCGCAGCCAGGGCCTGGTCACGATCACGGTGAAGCCGGGCTTCGTGAAGACCGCCATGACCGAGGGGCTGCGGCCGCCACCGTTCGCGGGCGAGCCCGAGGGCGTGGCGCGCCAGGTGCTGCGCGCGATCGACAGGCGCACGCCCGTGGTCTACGCGCCGCCGATGTGGGCGCTGGTCATGCTCGTGATCCGCAACCTGCCTCGCTTCGTGATGCGCCGGATCGGCTTCTAGTCGGGCATGTCGGTCACGGACTTCGTGAAGCTGGCGCGGCCCCGAGACTGGGCGAAGAACGTCTTCGTGCTGATGCCGATCCCGTTCGCGCTGGCGGCGGGCGGCGAGCTGCACCCGCTGCCGTTCACGCTGGGGATCGTGGCGCTGTCCCTGGTCTCGTCGGCGGTCTACGCGCTGAACGACACCATGGACGCCGAGCGCGACCGCCTGCACGCGAAGAAGAAGCTCCGGCCCGTGGCCTCGGGCCGCGTCTCGAAGACCGCGGCGCTCGGGTTCGCCGCGGCGCTGCTGGTTGCGGGCGCGGTCTGCGCGCGACTCAGCGGCGTGCGCGCAGCCGAGCTCGTGATCGCCGCCTACGTGGCGAAGGAGCTGCTCTACCAGTTCGGCCTGAAGCACGTGGCGCTGGTCGACGTGTTCCTGCTCTCGACCGGCTTCGTGCTGCGCGTGGTGCTGGGCGCGGAGCTCGTGGGCACGCACCCGTCGAACTGGCTGCTGTTGTGCTCGTCGACGCTCGCGCTCTTCATCTCGCTGGCCAAGCGCCGCAGCGAGCTCGCGCGCGGCATGGACGGCGCGCACCGGCCCGCGCTCGAGGGCTACACCGTGCCCTATCTCGACCAGGCCATGACGGTCACCGCGGGCATGGTCCTGATCGCCTACGCGCTGTACTGCATCGAGGCCAAAGTCTTGTTGCACGGGCGCGAGTTCGCGTCGCTGCCGTTCGTGGTGTTCGGCGTGCTCGAGTATCTGCGGCTGGTGCAGGTGCGCGGCGAGGGCGGCTCGCCGATCGACCTGTTGCTGGCATCGCCTGCGCTCGTGGTCTGCGGATTGGCCTGGACTGCGGCATCGTTCTGGAGCGTCGGGCTGCACTGAGGCCCGGGGGGAAGAGACATGACCAAGAAGGTGGCTCTGATCACGGGCGTGACCGGCCAGGACGGCTCGTATCTGGCGGAGCTGTTGCTCGAGAAGAACTACGAGGTGCACGGGATCGCCCGCCGCACTTCCATGTTCAACCGCGCGCGCATCGACCCCGCGCGCGAGCGGGCGCTCGCGGCCGGCAAGGTCTACGAGCTGCACTACGGCGACATGGGTGACTCGTCGAGCTTGAATCGGATCGTGGCGCAGGTGCGCCCGACCGAGGTCTACAACCTGGCGGCCCAGTCCCACGTGGCGGTCTCGTTCGAGCAGCCCGAGTACACCGCCGACGTCGACGGCACCGGCGTCTTGCGCCTGCTCGAGGCGC
Source organism: Myxococcota bacterium (assembly GCA_035498875.1). GTDB lineage: Bacteria > Myxococcota_A > UBA9160 > SZUA-336 > SZUA-336 > VGRW01. The sequence continues at coordinate 11,413 of DATJZP010000039.1, read as the reverse complement.
TGCGCTCGAACCAGGTCGACGCGCGCTTCTACCAGGCCTCGACCTCGGAGCTCTACGGCAAGGTCGAGGAGACACCGCAGACCGAGACCACGCCGTTCCATCCGCGCTCGCCCTACGCGGTGGCGAAGGCGTACGCGTTCTGGGTGGTGCGCAACTACCGCGAGGCGTACGGCATGCACGCCAGCAACGGCATCCTGTTCAACCACGAGTCACCGCGGCGCGGCGAGAACTTCGCCTCGCGCAAGGTGACTCTGGGGCTGGCGCAGATCCGCGCGGGCCGGCTCGAGACGCTGCGCATGGGCAATCTCGACGCGAAGCGCGACTGGGGCTATGCGCCCGACTTCGTGGAGATGATGTGGCGCATGCTGCAGCAGCCGGCCCCGGACGACTTCGTCGTGGCCACGGGCGAGACTCACACGGTGCGCGAGTTCATCGAGCTGGCGGCGCGCGTCGTCGGCTGGGACATGGTCTGGGAAGGCGAGGGCGTGAACGAGCAGGGCCGCGACCGCAAGACCGGGGCGCTCTTGATCGCGGTCGATCCGCGCTTCTTCCGGCCGGCCGAGGTCGACCTCCTGCTCGGGAATCCCGCCAAGGCCAAGCAGAAGCTGGGCTGGGAGCCGCGGGTGCGTTTCCCGGAGCTGGTCGAGATCATGATGAAGGCCGATCTCGAGCTGCTCGGCGCGACTTAGGAGCCGCGCACCGCGGCGCGCACGGGCGCGGCCAGCTCGCGCGCCAGCGCGCTGAGCTCGCCCTCGGCCTTGTCGACCGCCGCCGACTCCGGCGCCGTGACTCGCGTCGAGAGCCGGATGAACGCGTAGCGCGAGCGCCCGGCCAGCCCGTCGAGCGCGCGCAGCCAGGGCTCGAGCTTCGCGCTCGCCGGCCAGCGCTCGGGCGGCTGGAACCAGTACAGCACGAGCTCTTCGCTGGGGCCCTGAGTGGCGCGCAGGAAGTGACCGAGCAGCTCCTCGCCGCCCGGCAGCGGCAGCGCGCGGTCGCGCAGCCCGACCACGTCCCAGCCCTGCGCCGGGTAGCACACCGTGGGATCGTGCGGTCGGTTCCCGACGCCGTCGTAGAAGGCGACGTATGCCCAGATCGGGTCACTGTCCGGCCGGGTGTACAGCCGCAGCGTGTAGGTGTTCGGTGCCAGCATCTCCACCACGTCGCTCGGCAGCGTGTCGGTGTGGTCGAGCTGGAAGCCGCCCAGCGCGGCGGGAATGTGCTCGGAGTCGAAGGCGTGCACGGCGCTGGCCCGGCTGCGCGCCACTCCGAAGCTCGCGAGCGGCACCGAGAGACCGAGCAGAACCAAGAGGAGTGATCCGGCGTGTCTCACCGCAGCACCCGCGCCAGGACGAGCAGCGCCACCGCGCCCAGCCCGAAGGTGGCGAAGCCGAAGCTGTCGTGGAGCGCGCCGTCGGCGACCGCGTCGCCGAAGCGGCCGACCAGAAGCACCGTGGCGATCACGCGCGCGACGTTGCCGGCGATCGCCAGCGGCACCACGCTGGCCACGAGCGCGAGCCGTCGCGGCCAGCCCCGCGCCGCGAAGGTCGCCACCACCACCGCCAGCGGAAACAGCGTCACGATCGAGCGCAATCCCGAGCAGGCGTTCGCGACGAACAGCTCGTGACCGGGCACGAACACGCGGCTGCCCTCGGCGGCCACCGCTGCGCCGCCCCACTGCAGGAGCGCCACCGATGACTGAATCACCAGCGCCTTCAGCGCCAGCAAGGCCCCATCAATGAGAAATCCCGGTGGCGGAATCATGAAGACGAGAAACACGATCGGAAGCCGGAGCGCGCGCAGCAGCGCCGGCCCGCCCAGTGCGTGCGCAGTGGCCGCAAACAGAAGCGGCACGCCGATGCCGGCGACGGTCCCGGAGTCGGCCAGCACGCCCAGCGACTCGACGAGCGCGGCGCCGACCACCCAGAGCGCCCCCCAGCGCGGGACCTCCGCCCGGGCCAGGGCGTCGCGGATCCCGTCGCGCCGGGCCAGGCAGAGCGCCAGGCTCGAAGAAGGAACCAGGTAGCCATATCCCAGGTACTCGGAGCTGTCCCAGATGAACGAGAGCAGGCGCAGACCCGGAATCACCGCCGCCGCGAGCATCGCGACGCACGCCAGCCGCAGCAGCGGCAGGGCGCGGTCTTCCACCCGCACGGGGGTCAGGGATTGCTCCAACACTTCTCCGGAATCGGCTGTCGGCATTCTGCGCTTGGGTCGCACTCGGACGTTGCCAGAGGTCGGGGCGGTTCCAAAAAAGGTAGTTCGCTTCGCGGTCTTGCCGATCGGCACCGAGCGTTGGTCAACCGGATCTGGTATGCCGGTTGCTAATATCGCGGTCCGAGGGTCCGGGAGGCTGCGGGAATGCGGGACGAAGTAGATCTGGAAGGCGGGCCGGACGAGCCCGACTCCCAGGAATTCGATCTCCGCCCGATCCTGGATTTCCTGCGCCGGCGCCGGCTGTTGATCCTGTTGATCTCGGTGCCGCTGCTGATCCCGGCCACGATCTTTCCCTTTCTCGCGAAGCATTTCTACGAGGCGACCTCCACGGTCGCGATCCACTCCACGCCCAAGGTGCTCGATTTCAACGCCGACCCGCTGCCCGGCGCGCTGGGTCAGGCGCACACCCCGCAGGCGCTCGAGTCCTCGATGATCACGCTGGTGTACTCGGACGCGGTGCTCGGGCAGGTGATCGACCTCTTGCCGAAGGGCTCGGAGCCGCTGCGCCGCAGCGTCCTCGACTACGCGAAGGCGCTGGTGAACGGCTCCGATTCCGAGAGCTGGCACATCACGCCCGAGCAGGAGCGCGCGCTCCGCATCGAGTCACTGCGCGGGAACCTCGACGTGCAGCTGGCCGGCGGTGGCTCGTTCCTGCGCATCAAGGCGGTCTCCGACAATCCCGCCGGCGCCACGTTCCTCGCGAACTCGGTCGCGGACTCCTACGTGCGCTACCTGCAGAGCGAGAAGGACGAAGGCTCGCGCCGCGCGATGACCTTCCTCAACCAGCAGATCTACGACCTGCGCCAGCAGATCGCCGACAAGGAGAGCGCGAGCGCGGAGCTGGTTGCGAAGAACCAGGTCTCGCCGAGCGCGCTCAGCAACGGCTCGGACGGCGAGGGCAGCTCGCTCTCCATCGTGGACTCGTCGCTGCAGACCGCGCGCATCGAGCTCGTGGCCGCGCGCCAGCGCCTGACCGAGATGTCGCCGCGCATGAGCAGCGCCACGACTGATTCGAACCAGGACCGCGACCTGAAGCGCACGCGCGAGGAGTACCAGAGCGCGCTGGCAGCACTGGAGTCTGCACGCCTGCGCTTCACGCCCACGCACCCCGAAGTGCAGCGGCTCGAGAACGTGGTCGCGAGCCTGGCGAAGCAGCTCGGCGCCGCCGGCGTGCGCGACGCGCGGCCGCTGTCGGCGGCCGAGGAGGCCGAGTACCAGAGCCTGCGCGCCGAGGTCTCGCGCCTGGACGCCAAGGTCCACGCGCTGGAGAAGGCGCGCGAGGACATGGTGGGCGACGGCGGCGCCAAGAGCGAGGCCGTGTCGCGCTACAAGCGCCTGCAGAGCGAGCTCGAGGTCGACCAGCAGATGCTCGAGGTCTTGCTCACGCGCCGCAACGAGTCACTGCTGACCGCCGCCGACAAGCAGTCCGGCGCGACCGTGCTGGACTACGCGATCGCGCCGCTCTGGCCCGCCGGCCCGAGCCGCCGCAAGTACCTCCTCTTGGGCTGGGGCGCGGCGCTGGCGGCGGGCCTCGCCGCGGCGGTGCTGCGCGAGCTGCTCGATCGGCGCGTGCGAGATACCGATACGGTGGCGCGCGCGCTGGGCGCGCAGACCCTGGGCATGATTCCGCACGTCGAGGACAAGAAGGTGGTGCCCGAGCACCAGACCAACGCCGCGCTCGGCTCGGCCGCCTCCGAGGGCTATCGCAACCTGCGCACCTCGATCCTGTTCGCGATGCGCAACCTGAAGCTGCACTCGATCCTGGTCACCAGCGCGATCGCGGGCGAGGGCAAGACCACCACCTCGATCAACCTGTCGAGCGCGTTCGCGCGCATGGGCCGGCGCGTGATCCTGATCGACGCCGACCTGCGCCGCGCGCGCGTCGACCGCGTGTTCGGCATTCCCCGCGCGCCGGGCCTGTCCGAGGTGCTGCAGGGCAAGGCGCGGCTCGACGACTGCATCCAGCGGCCGGAGAACTCGAACTTCGAGGTGCTGACCGCGGGCGACACGCCCGAGAATCCGTCCGAGCTTCTGGCCTCGAACGCCTTCGCGCAGGTGATGGCCGACCTGAAGAGCGAGTACGAGCTCGTGGTGCTCGACTCACCGGTGCTGCTGGCCGTGCCCGACGCGCTCTTGCTCGCGGCCGACGCCGACGGCACGCTGCTCGTGCACAAGCCGGGCTCGGTCGAGCTGCGCGCGCTGCGGCGCATGCGCGAAGACCTGCGCCGCGCGGGCGCGCGCGTCCTGGGCGTGGTGTTCAACCGGGTCGATCCGTCGGACCCGGTCGTCTACTCGACTTACATGGCCTCGCCGTATCTCGAGCACGGCTCGAAGCGGACGAAGAGCACGCCCCGCGCGTAGCGAGCGGAGCCGCGATGTCTCTGGACAGACCCAGCGCGCCCGATCGTCGCATGCTGAACGTGCTGATCCTGGGCAGCGGTGAGCGCGCGCGCCGGATCGCACGCACCCTGGAGAGTGATCGGCGCGAGCGCGCGCGCGTGTGTGGCTTCCTCGACGACGATCCGTCGGACGGCGACCGCCGCGCGCTGGGCGAGCGCTATCTGGGCCGACTCGACCGGCTGCCCGAGATCGCGTCGCGCTCCGCGATCGACTGGGTGATCTTCGGCCTGCCGCGCCGCTTCCTCGCCCACGACTCGACCGCGAACGCGATCGGGCTGTGCGAGACGCTCGGCATCGACCTCACCATCCCCGTCGACCTGTTCGACACGCGCGCCGCGCACGTGGTGCGGCGCGACGTGGCCGGGCTGCCCGCGATCTCGTTCTCGGTGCACGGCCGGCGCCCGGTCTGGCAGTTCGGCATGAAGCGCGCGCTCGACATCGCGGGGGCGCTGGCGGTGCTCGTGGTCTCGGCGCCGGTCTGGATCGCGGTGGCGCTGGCCGTGAAGCTCGACTCACCGGGGCCGATCTTCTTCGTGCAGCCGCGCTGTGGCCGCTACGGGCGGGTCTTCCCGTTCCTGAAGTTCCGCACCATGGTTACCGACGCCGAGGCGCGCAAAGCCGAGCTCCGCGCGCTGAACGAGAAGTCCGGGCCCGTCTTCAAGATGACCCGCGACCCGCGTGTGACCCGCGTGGGCCGCATCCTGCGCAAGTACTCGCTCGACGAGCTGCCGCAGGTGCTGAACGTGCTGATGGGCCACATGAGTCTGGTGGGTCCGCGCCCGCCGGTGCCGGCCGAGGTCGAGAAATACGAGCTCGACCACCGCGGCCGGCTCAGCATGCGGCCGGGCATCACCTGTCTGTGGCAGGTGTCCGGGCGCAACGAGATCGAGTTCGAGGACTGGGTCAAGCTCGACATCGAGTACGTCGAACGCTGGTCACTCCTGCTCGACCTGCAGATCCTGCTCGCGACCTTTCCCGCGGTGATCTCGGGTCGCGGCGCGAGCTGACAGCGCGGGCGCGCGGGCTACACTGGAAAGCGACACGAGGGGAGGGGGGCACGTCATGCGAGAGACTCGTCGAACTCTGCAGCTGGCCGCGCTTGGCGTTCTGGCCGCGTTGTGCGCCGCCTGCGCCACCAACGCTGGCCATCCGGGCATGCCCTCGCTGCAGTCCGAGTACCACCTGGCGCCGCCCGACGAGCTCACGATCACGGTGCGGCCCGAGCCTGCGATCCAGCGCCGGCTGGTGGTGCGCCCCGACGGCCGGATCTCGTTCGACCTGATCGGCGACGTCGACGTGCGCGGCCGGACGGTCGAGGACGTACGCACCGAAGTGACTCGCCGGCTGAAAGAGTTCATCGTCCAGCCCGACGTGACGGTCGAGCTGTCGAAGTCCGAGAGCCGCACCTTCTACGTGTTCGGCGAGGTCTCGCGCCCGGGCGCCTATCCGCTGATCGGTGACGTCACGGCGCTGTACGCGCTGGGCATGGCCGGCGGCAGCACCAAGTTCGCCGACGAGGACGATGCCTCGCTGGTGCGCCCGAGCCCCGAGGGCAAGCTCACCTATCCGGTCTACTACCGGCAGATCACGCGCTACGGCGCGGGCGAGACCAACTACGCGCTCCAGCCCGGCGACGTGATCTACGTGCCGCCGACCTGGACCGCGAAGATCGGCTACGTGATCCAGAACGTGACCTATCCGATCACCGCCATCCTCGGCCTCGGCGGCTCGCAGGCGATCACCGTGATGACCGGCGGAGCTTTGTAGGGCGAGCACTCACAGCGGCCCCAAGGGCGCCTTCAGGATCGTGTCTCGCGGCTCGGGATCGGTCTCGGGGTAGTCGACCGTGTAGTGCAGGCCGCGGCTCTCGTGCCGCGCCGACGCGGAGCGGATGATGAGCTCGGCCACGGTCACCAGGTTGCGCAGCTCGACCAGGTCGGGAGTCAGCACGAAGTTCCAGTAGTACTCGCGGATCTCCCGCGCGAGGTTCACGATGCGCCGGCGCGCGCGGTCGAGCCGCTTGTCGCTGCGCACGATCCCGACGTAGTTCCACATCAGCCGCCGGATCTCGTCCCAGTTCGCGTTCACGAGCACGGTCTCGGTCGGGTCCAGCGCCTGGCCGGGATCCCAGGCGGGGAAGGGCGGCGGATCGGCGATGCTGCCCAGCCGCGCGATCGCCGTGTACGCCGCGGCGCGCCCGAACACCACGCCTTCGAGCAGTGAGTTCGAGGCCAGCCGGTTGGCGCCGTGCAGGCCCGTGCACGCGACCTCGCCGGCCGCGAACAGGTTGGCGATGTCGCTCTCGCCCGACAGGTCGGTGCGCACGCCGCCGCAGCCGTAGTGCGCCGCGGGCACGACCGGCAGCGGCTGCTTGGTCAGGTCGAAGCCGTAGCGCAGGCAGCGTTCGTAGATGTTGGGGAAGCGCGCGCGCGCGAAGCTCGGGTCGAGCGCGGTGCAGTCGAGATACACGCAGTCGTCGCCCGAGCGCTTGAGCTCGAAGTCGATCGAGCGCGCCACCACGTCGCGGGGCGCGAGATCGGCGCGCGGGTCGTAGCGGGTCATGAACGCCTCGCCCGCGCGATTCCGCAGCACCGCACCCTCGCCGCGCACCGCCTCGCTGATCAAGAACGAGCGCGCGTCGGGGTGATACAGGCAGGTCGGGTGGAACTGGATGAACTCCATGTTGGCGATCGTGGCGCCGGCGCGGAAGGCCATGGCGACCCCGTCGCCCGAGGCGATGTCCGGGTTGCTCGTGTACAGGTACGTCTTGCCGCAGCCGCCGGTCGCGAGCAGCACGATCCGCGCGCGGAAGCTCTCGACCGCGCCCGTCTCGGGATCGAGCACGTAGGCGCCGCACACGCGCGACGGCCCGGCCAGACCGAGCTTGTGAGTGGTGACCAGGTCGACGCTGATCCGGTTCGAGAGCAGCTCGATACGCGGATGCGCCTCGCAGCGCGACACCAGGACGCGCTCGATCTCCTGGCCCGTGAAGTCCGCCGCATGCAGGACGCGCCGCTGCGAGTGACCGCCCTCGCGACCCAGGTCGTAGCCGGGTGCGCGGGCGCTCTCGTCGAAGTGCACGCCCAGGCTCATCAGGCTCTGCACGGCTTCGGGGCCGTGCTCGACCACGAAGCGCACCGCGGCCTCGTTGCACAGGCCCGCCCCGGCGATCAGTGTGTCGCGGACGTGGGCCTCGAACGAGTCCTCGGGGCCCAGCACCGCCGCGATGCCGCCCTGGGCGTAGTTCGTGGCGGACTCGGCGGTGCCCTTCTTCGTCACCACCGCCACGGAGCCGTGCTCGGCGGCGCGCAGGGCGAAGGATAGACCCGCGATTCCGCTCCCGATCACCAGGAAGTCGGAGGTGTGCTCCATCCGCGGAGTCTAGTCCGCGTGCTCAATTACGTCCTGTCATCCGCCGATGGACGTGAAGCGAAACTCGCGCCGCCACGGAGTGGCAGGAGTCAGCATGAGGGCCTGGACGAAGAGCCTGCGCCGAGCGGTGGCCCTGGTGGCCGCGGCGGCAGCTCTCTGTCTCGCGCGCGCAGCCGATGCGCAGATCTTCGTCTACAAGGACCAGTTCGGCCGCACCTACTTCACCGACTCGCCGCAGGGCGAGGGCTACGAGCAGTACCACCCCAAGGGCGTGTTGAAGCACCGCGTCGGGGTCCAGAGGGTGAGCGTCGAGACGCAGGGCAGCTACGACACGGCGATCCGTCGGGCCTCGCGCCAGCACGGCGTGTCGGCGGCGCTGGTGAAGGCGGTGATCGCGGCGGAGTCGGGCTTCGACCGCTGGGCCGAGTCGACCAAGGGCGCGCGCGGGCTGATGCAGTTGATGCCGGCCACTGCCGACCAGCTCGGGGTGGACGATGCCTACGACCCGTGGCAGAACATCGATGGGGGGACGCGCTACTTGTGTGAGCTGATCGATCGCTTCCCGGGCGAGCTCGAGCTGGCGCTCGCGGCCTACAACGCGGGTCCGGAGGCGGTGCACCAGTACCAGGGCATCCCCCCGTACAAAGAGACACGCGGCTACGTCAAACGGGTGCTCGCCTACTACAAGAAGTTCCATGCAGATTTCCGCTGAGAAAACGGCCAACCTGTCCCGTGACATGGCCGAGTCTCTGTGGAACCTCCCCAACTTCATCACGATGGTGCGAATCGGGCTGAGCCCGTTCCTGTTCGCGCTGCCCTGGTACCACGGCCGCTGGTGGAGCACGCTGATCGGCCTGGCGTTCCTGGTCGTGTCACTGACCGACATACTCGACGGCTATCTCGCCCGCAGCTACGGCCTCGAGAGCCGGCTCGGCAAGTTACTCGACCCGCTCGCGGACAAGCTCCTGGTGATGACCGCCTTCGTGATGCTGATCGCGGTCGGCCGCATGCCGTTCTGGAGCCTGCCGCTGGTGGTCGCGATCCTCGGCCGCGAGCTGGCGGTCAGCGGCCTGCGCGGCGCCGCCAGCAGCCAGGGCGTGGTGATCGCCGCCTCGCCGCTGGGCAAGTGGAAGACCGGCTTCCAGATCGCCGCCCTGACGGCGCTGCTCATCCACTGGCCTCTGCTCGGCCTCCCGGCGCACGAGATCGGCCTGGCGCTGCTCGTGATCGCGACCGCCCTGACGCTGATCTCCGGCTGGGCGTACCTGCGGGACTACCTGCGCGGCGACGTGGCCGGCCCGCCGGCCTGAACACGGACAGGGTGCCCGTGCCGCGCCCTTGACGCGGCCGCTCCCCGGCCGCATAAAGACGCCCGTTCGAGCACGAGTAGCTCAGTTGGTAGAGCTCCACGTTGCCAACGTGGAAGTCGCCGGTTCGAGTCCGGTCTCGTGCTCCACTCGGTTCCGCCCCTGGCGGAACTCTGCGCCCGGCTACTGCGCTGTGACTCGCGTCTGCACGGAACTTTGTAGATCGCGCGGTCCAGATCCGAAACCCGCTGCGAATTCGCGGCGCTCGGCGAGGCTGGCGCGCGGCACGCGCATTGCTCTGCGGGACTCCGTGAAAACGACTCGCGCGCCCACGAAGGTCCGCTACGCGCTGGTCGGACTGGGGCACATCGCGCAGGTGGCGGTGATGCCGGCGTTTGCGCACGCGCGGCGCAACAGCCGGCTGACCGCGCTGGTCTCGGGCGATCGCCAGAAGCTCGCCGAGCTCGGCGGCGGTGATTCGCAGCTCCGCTGCGCGAGCTACGACGACTACGATGCACTCGTCCGCTCCGGCGACGTCGACGCGGTCTACCTGGCGCTGCCGAATCACCTGCACTGTGACTTCGCGGTGCGCGCGGCGGCGGCCGGCGTGCACGTGCTGTGCGAGAAGCCGCTCGCGCTCAGCAGCAAGGACTGCGAGCGCATGATCGATGCGGCCGAGGACGCGGGCGTGAAGCTGATGACCGCGTACCGGCTGCACTTCGACCGCGCGAACCTCTCGGCGCGACAGCTCGCGGAGCGCGGCAAGGAGCTCGGCGAGGCCCGCTTCTTCGCGTCGGTGTTCTCGCAGCAGGTGCGCGAGGACAACGTGCGCCTGGACCGGCGCCGCGGCGGCGGACCGCTCTACGACATCGGCGTCTACTGCATCAACGCCGCGCGCATGATGTTCGGCGCCGAGCCGAGCGAAGTCACCGCCGTGCGCGCGACCGGCCGCGACGAGCGCTTCAAGGAGGTCGACGAGACGGTGTCGGCGATCCTGCGCTTCCCCGAGGAGAGACTCGCGGCGTTCACGATCAGCTTCGGCGCGGCCGACGTTTCTCACTACCGCGTTGTGGGCACGCAGGGCGACCTGGTGCTCGAGCCCGCCTACGACTACGCCGAGTCACTGGTGGAGCGCGTGACCGTGAACGGCAAGACGCGCAGCAAGAAGTTTCCGCGCGGCGACCAGTTCGCGCCGGAGCTGCTGTACTTCTCGGACTGCATCCTCAACGACGCGGAGCCCGAGCCGTCGGGGCTCGAGGGGCTGTGCGACGTGCAGATCATCGAGGCGCTGAGTCAGTCGGCGGACGCGGGCCGGCCGGTGCCGCTGTCGCTTCCGCGGCGTTCGCGTCGGCCGGGGATCGAGCAGGCCACGCACCGTCCGCCGGTACGCAAGCCCGAGCTCGTCCACGCCCGGGCGAGCACCCGTTGAGTCACCCAAGAAGGAGAACGTCATGACCGTCCAAGATCTGATCGATCAGCTCCCCCCACGGCAGGACATGATCCGCTTCGCGCGTTATCTGGGCTCGTTGCGCCGCCCGGCACGCGCCGAGCTCGCGATGTACGGCATCGCCGGGGCGCTGATCGGCGCCGGCCTCGCGCTGTTGTTCGCGCCCACGCGCGGCAGCGAGCTGCGCCGCACGATCGGCGAGCGGATCGACGAGTACTGGCGCACCGCGAACGACCTGGCCGCGAACGGCCACGATCGCGCGGAAGGGCCGTAGGAGGCCGCCATGGCCAATGGCGTCGCGACGACCGGCCTGCTCTCCGGCATGGTCCGCGTGTTCGAAGCCGGCGAGCGCCTGCTGGTGGACCAGGCCGAGCTGGTGAGGCTCGAGTCACGCGAGAAGCTCGCCTTCTTCGTGACTCGCTTCGGGCTGATCGCCGGTGGCGTGGTGTTTCTGTTCACGGCCTGGGTGGCCGCCTGGGTCGCGGCGATCGTCGCGGTCGACGCGATCCCACTGGCGGCCCGGATCGCGACCGCGGCGCTGGCTCAGCTCGCAGTGGGCGCTGGGATGCTGTTCGCCGCGCGCCGCAACAGGGAAGACGACGATGCAACACCATGAAGGCGAGCGCGCGCGCCTCGCGCGCAACATCCTGGACGACCGAGCCGAGCTGCGCCG
>DATJZP010000038.1:0-8076 GCA_035498875.1 Myxococcota bacterium | reverse complement strand
CGCGGTGCTCCAGACAGGCCCCGCGTTCACCCTTGATCGCACGGCCCCGACGGCCACTACGCCCAAGCAGCAGGACTCGGCCGCCGTGAACTTCGCGTCGGGGAACGCCTGGGTGCCGGTCGGAAGCTGGAGCCTCGTGGTTCCCTGAGTCCCTTGCCGGGCGTACGCCCTAATGACTATGGCCGCTCTCAAGCGCCCCGCGGAAGCTCGCTCTTTTCAATCGAGAGGAGAGCGAGATGCAAAAGCGAACGGTGTGTGTCGTGCTCGGGGTCGTCTCGGCGCTGTGCTTCGGTGCCAGTCGCGCAGAGGCGGGCAGCGGCAAGACCTGCTCGTCACTGACCTCGTCCGCGTTCCAAGCCTGCAAGAGCTCGGCAGAGAGCGACGGCGCGATCGCGGAGGGTGTGTGTCGGAATCTCCCCGCGAAAGACGACCAGAAGACCTGCCTCTCCGACGCGCGTGACGAACGCCAGGGCGCGCAGCAGGACTGCCGCGACCAGCGCGCCGCGCGCCGCGATGTTTGCGACCAGCTCGGCGAGGCCCCCTACGCGCCGTCCTTCGCGCCGGCCGACTTCGACACGGACTTCGTGCACCCGACTCACCCCAACTCGCTCTTCCCGCTGAAGGTCGGCGACCAGTGGACCTACGTGGGCGGCGGCGAGCTCGATCACATCGAGATCCGCAACGCCACGAAGTCGATCGAGGGCGTCACGTGCGTGGTGTCGCACGACGTAGTGACCGTCGACGGCGCCTTGAGCGAAGACACCAGCGACTGGATCGCCCAGGCGAAAAACGGCGATGTCTTCTACTGCGGGGAGCAGACCGCGCAGTACGAGACCTTCCCGGGCGACGACCCGAACGAGCCCGAGCTCGTGGGCACCGAGGGCTCGTTCAAGACCGGCCGCGACGGTGACCTGCCGGGCATCTTGATGCTCGCGCAGCCCACGGTGGGTGCGATCTATCGCCAGGAGTTCTCACTCGGCACGGCCGAGGATCTGGCTGAGGTACTGAGCACCACCTACCAGTTCGGGCAGAGCGCCGACCTCGACAGCAACGTGCCGCAGGCGCTGGCGCAGCTGCTCTGCTCCGAGGGGAATTGCCTGGTCACGCGCGAGTTCTCGCCGCTCGAGCCGGACACCACGGAGCGAAAGTACTACGCGCCCGGCATCGGCGACTTCCTCGAGATCGAAGTGGAGAGCGCCACGGTGACCCAGCTCGTGAGCTGCAACTTCGACCCGCGGTGCGCGATGCTTCCGGAGCCGTGACGCGCGAGGTCGCTCCAGAGGAGTGCGTTGCTTGAACTGATCGGCTTCCGCACCCGCATCTGGGCGATCCTCGCCGTCCTGGCGGGGATCGCCCTCTACATGGCGCTCGAGCTGCGCGAAGAGCCGCACATGTCCTGGAAGGACATGGCATTCGAGCTGGTCGACATCGTGCCGAGCGTGCTCACCAGCGTGGGCGTGATCCTGCTCTTCCAGGTCTCGCAGCGGCAGCAGCACGAGCAGCGCGTGCTGATCCGCGAGCTCGAGCTGGCGCGCGAGCGCGGCCAGCACTGGCGCAACGAGGCGCGCACCTACCTGAACGGCCTGGGCGAGGCGATCGAGGCGCAGTTCGCGCGCTGGAATTTCACCGAGGCGGAGCGCGAGGTGGCACTCTTGCTCTTGAAGGGTCTCTCGCTGAAGGAGATCGCGTCGGTGCGCGACACCAGTGACCGCACCGTGCGCGTGCAGGCCCGCGCGCTCTACACCAAGTCGGGTCTCAGCGGGCGGGCGGCGCTTTCGGCATTCTTTCTGGAAGATCTCCTGGCACCCATCGAGGGAGTCGAGTGAATCATGCGCCGGTGGGCGATCATCGCCGCGTCGCTCTGGCTTGCAGGTGCGAACTGTCAGCCCCTCGCGACCGGAGTCGCGAACGCCGAGGCCTTCCGCTTCCGTTGGCTGCGACTCACTCCCGACGCGAACGGGCTCTACACGTTCCAGCTCATGCGCAACAACTGCAACACCTTCCATCTCTCGGCGATCGACCTCGCGGGCGCGCTCAACACGAAGCAGTTCACGATCCCCGTGAACGGGGCGCCGCAGACGTTCCCGTTCTCGTTCGAGGCGCTGGGCGCGTGCTCGCCCGACAACGAGACGGTCTTCGAGACCGACCAGCTCGAGGTGACGACCACCGACCCGAACGGCGTGACGCAGGTGACTCGGCCCAAGGACGACGTGGGAGCGACGCTCGCCGACGCGAAATTCAACTCGGTCGGGCGCCTCGACGTGAAGATCTACGGTGGGCGGCTGTTCGCGAACTCGCCGTCGAACGCGAAGACAACCGGCTCCTACACCGTGTCGGCGGCCGAGGTTCCGTCGAGTCAGGTGGGCGCGAGCGCGGGCGCCCTGTACACCGCGGCGAACCAGAACCCGGCCTACCAGGTGGTCACGGTCGATCAGATCCTGAGCGGCCCCGAGCGACTCACCGGCAGCTTCAGCTTCCTTGCCAAGAGCGACACCTCGAGCACCGAGCTCTTGATCGTATGGGACGGCGAGATGGTTCTGAGAACGGACCTATGACTCGAGCAATGCCCGAATACAATGAGTCCAAACCTGAGTGGTGGAACGCAATGCGGCGCGTATTCGCGGGAATCGTTACTGCGTGCTTGTGGCTCGGACCTGCTTCCGCAGCAATGTCGGCGGCAGTCCCGGCGAGCGGAAGGCTCGAGCTCTCGATCGACTACACCGGCGCGGCGGGGCTCAGTTCCCTTTCCGGCGGGGCGAGCGGAGGCACCTTCGAGCTGAGTGACTACTCGTTCAGCGTAGAGCAGACGCTCGACATCGGATCTCAGAGCTCGGGAGCCGGCTCTGGAAAGGTCACTTTCAATCCGTTCAAGATCGACAAGTTGAGCAATCAGGCGATTCCCGGTTTCGAGATCAGCGCGATCACCCACAAGCCCGATGACTCCGTCGTCCCGGTCTTCGGCTTCGCGACGCTCGACTCGGCCCCTGCGCTGGCACCGGCCGCGGCACCGGTCCTGGCACCCTGGCAGCCCGATGATCCGTGCTTCCAGTCGGGCGTCTGCCAGTTCTCGGGAGTGCTCGTCGCCTATGACGCACCGGTACAAGTCGGCACCTTCGATATGACTTTCACGCCCGTGCCCGAGCCGGCGAGCTTCGGCTTGATCTCGCTGGGCATGCTCACGGCGGCCTGCGCGCTGCGCCGGGCCTGAGTCAGGGCAAGGCGAGCTCGTCGGGCTGGTTCGCCGGCAGCGAGCACACCCGGCCGCGGCACACGTAGGCGGTGGGCGCGCCGTTCCGCAGCTCGCGCCCTTCGAGCCACTCGGCGGCGAGCCAGGCCGGCGGCGCGCCAGGAGTCACGATCGCGACCGCGTCTTCGGGCCCGAGCAGCATGCGCGCGCGCGCGGCCAGCCCCTGTGTGCGCGGGTCGTCGGGGGGGCCGAGCACGATCGCCACGCCCAGCTCGGCGTCGCGCAGCGCCGCGGCGCGCACCAGCGTGGGCAGGTAGAGCGGCGCGCGCGACGCCACCGGGCCCTCGCGCGCGATCACCGCATCGACCAGCTCGCGGAGCTCCGCGCGGCCCGTGAGCGAGGCCAGCCGGCACAGCTCGAGCACGGACAGCCCCGAGGCCGAAGGCGTGGCCCCGTCGGAGTCACTCGTCGGCCGCATCACCAAGGTCCGGTCGCCGCCGGGCGTGAAGAACAGCTCGCCCGAGCGCGCCTCGAAGAAGCGCGTGCGCAGCTCTCCGGCCACGACCAGCGCCGACTCGAGATAGCGGTCGCCCGCGCCGGCCCGGTGCAGGTCGAGCAGCGCCCCGAGCAGCGCCGCGTAGTCGTCGAGGAACGCGGGGATCTTCGCTTCGCCCGCCTCGTAGATGCGCAAGAGCTCGCGCCCGCCTTGCGACAGCCGAGTCAGCACGAAGTCGGCGGCGCGCGCCGCGCCCGCGATCCACTCGGGCCGGCCGTGCACGGAGCCCGCCAGCGCCAGGCCCGAGATCGCGTAGCCGATCCAGGAGCAGACGTTCTTGCGGTCGGTCGCCGGCGGGATCCGCGCCGCGCGCGCCTGCAGGAGCTTCGCGCGGGCCTCCGCATATCTCGGCCGCTCGCCGGCGAGCCCGTGCGAGAGCACGCTCTTCCCCGAGTGCTCGAAGTTCCCGCCCGGCTCGACGCCGTAGGCGGCGCAGAATTCGTCGCCGAGCTCCGGCCCGAGCACCGCGCGGATCTCGTCGGGGCTCCAGACGAAGAAGCGGCCCTCCTCGCCCTCGCTGTCGGCGTCCTGACTGGCGTAGAAGCCGCCGGCGGGGTCGCGCATCTCGCGCTCGAGCCAGGCGACGGTCTCTTCGACGGGCCAGGCCAGCTTCGCGTCGCCGGTCTGGCGGAAGGCCTCGGCGTACACGCGCAGGAGCTGCCCGTTGTCGTAGAGCATCTTCTCGAAGTGCGGCACCAGCCAGCGCTCGTCGGTCGAGTAGCGGTGGAACCCGCCGCCGAGCTGATCGAAGATGCCGCCGCGCGCCATCTTCTCGAGCGAGAACCCCAGGTGCTCGAGCGCATCGCCGCGCGCGACACCGAGCTGTGACGCCGCCAGCACCGCCTCCAGGTTCGTGGCGGTAGGGAACTTGGGCGCCGCACCGAAGCCGCCGTGGCGGCGATCGGCGCGCGCCATCACCTGGCGCACCAGCAGCGCCAGTGACTCCTTGCCCGGCGGGTCGGGCTGGGTGACCTCGGGGCGCGCGCCCAGCGACGCCAGCACCTCGGCCGCCGCCTTGTCCACCTCTTCGCGCTGCTCCTTGAAGGCGCGCGACACGGCCAGCACCACCTCGGCGAAGCTCGGCCGGTTGTGCATGCGCCGCGGCGGGAAGTAGGTGCCGCCCATGAACGGGCGGCCGTCGGGCGTGCAGAACATGTTGAGCGGCCAGCCGCCCGAGCCGGTCATGCGCTGCACCGCTTCCATGTAGATCTGGTCGACGTCGGGGCGCTCCTCGCGGTCGACCTTGATCGCGATCACGAGGTCGTTCATCAGCCGCGCCGTGTTCGGGTCCTCGAACGACTCGCGCTCCATCACGTGACACCAGTGACACGAGGAGTAGCCGATCGACACCAGCACCGGCTTGCTCTCGCGCCGCGCGCGCTCCCAGGCCTCGTCGCCCCACGGATACCAGTCCACCGGGTTGTGCGCGTGCTGGCGCAGGTAGGCGCTGGTCTCGGCGGCCAGTCTGTTGGCCACCGTCAGATGAATTCCGGAGGCCGCGCGGCTTGGATCCACTCCGCGTAGCCGCGGTAGGCGACCTGCTCCTGGCGCGCCTTCACGCGCCGCAGCAGCGCCTCGCGCTGCGCCGCGCCGAGCGGCGTGTGGCGCTTCACGTCCTTGGCCAGCTCGAGATACTCGTCGCGCACGTGCTGGCCGACGAAGCGGGCGTGCCGGCGCGAGTCGACGATGTTGCCCTTGCCGGTGACCACGTTCCCGGCCGAGAACAGGGTCGGGAAGTCGGGCAGCCGGCCCAGGTCCCAGTCACTGTAGGCGTAGAGCTCGCCCTTCTGGACCACGCCCTCGAGCGGCTCGGGAATGCTGCCGATCGAGCTGATCACCTGCGAGCCGCGCACCTCTTCGGTCTCGTCGGTGGTGACGAGCTTTCCGCCCTCCATCTTGGTGACGGCGAAGCGCATGCCCACCACGCGCTCGTTCTCGATCAGGAGCGCGAGCGGCGCGCGCAGCGGGCGCACCCGGAACAGATACTTCGAGACCGCCTTCTCGAGCATGTGCGCGCGCGTCTTCTCGATCTTCGCGCGCACCTTGTCGTTGGCGTCGTCGGGCAGCGTCACCAGCGGCATGTCTTCGACGCGGCGCCGGTAGAAGAGGGTGGCGCCCTTGAAGCCGAGCCCCTGCCAAGAGAGACCGTGCGCCTCGAGCGCCTTCGGGATGCCCTCGACCTCGAGCTCTTCCAGGTCGAGCAGGACGCCCTTCTTCTCGCGCAGCGCGTTCGACGCGAGCTCGAGGTTGATCGCCTTCACCACGTCGATCGAGGCCAGACCGCCGCCGACCACGATCGTGTCGTCCAGCGCCTCGAACACCGGCCCGCGATACCCGGCCTCGTGGCGGTGGTTGAACCACTGAATGAATGGGTTCTGGTAGACGAGCCCCTTGCCCACGTACTTGTCCGCATCGGGCACCGCCAGCGGGCGGTCGCGCCACGCGCCGTTCGCCAGCACCACCGAGTGGAAGCCCCAGACCTCGCACAGCTCGCGCAGCGACACGTCGCGACCGACCTTGGTGTTGGGCACGAAGTGCACGAGCGGCTGGCCGAGCTTCTGGTCGATCGTGGCGTATTCCTTCGCGCGCAGGCCCACGTGCCAGCGCGGCAGCCCGTCCTCGACCTTCCCGTACGGCCGCGCGTTCTGCTCGAACACCACGGTGAGGATGCCCTGCTTGGCAAAGATGTCGGCGGCCTCGGCTCCCGCCGTGGCACCGCCGATGACCGCGACCGCGAACGACTCATCCGACATTCGTGGAATTCTATCGAACTGAACGCGCCCCGGGCTTTGACAGCGGGCCTGGCAGCGATACGATCCGCGCCCGTGAACAGAGCCTCGTGCTCTCCACCCCCCCACGAGAGCCCCTCGAGCTCCGCGAGTGACCCAAGTTTTTCGCGGATCCGCTCGACCTGTATGTGCGGTGGGGATAACATGCGCCGCGACTCGCGCGGCCGACCGCACGACCGGCGCAGCTCTCACGTCTTTCACACGTCATTCACGGGAGTGATCGATTGATGCGTGCATGGACCGTTCGCGAAGCCGCCGAGCTGTACGGCATTCCGTACTGGGGCGGCGACTACTTCTCCGTCAGCGCCGAAGGCGACATGCTCGTCCACCCGAACGGGCCTGGAACCGCCACCGTCAACCTGCGCGCCGTCGTCGAGGAATTGCGCGGCCGCGGCCTGCGCACGCCGCTCGTGATTCGTTTCAGTGACATTCTCGCGAGCCGCGTGCGCCACGTGTCCGAGGCGTTCGGGCGCGCGATCCGCGACTACGAGTACAAGGGCCGCTATCGCGGCGTGTACCCGATCAAGGTGAATCAGCAGAAGCAGGTGGTGGAAGAGCTCGTGAACTTCGGGAAGCCCTACCACCTGGGCCTCGAGGTCGGCTCCAAGCCCGAGCTCCTGGTCGGGCTGGCGCTCCTGAACACTCCCGAGGCGCTGATCATCTGCAACGGCTACAAGGACCGCGCCTACATGGAGCTGGCGCTGCTCGCGCAGCGGCTGGGCCGCTACGTGGTGATCGTGATCGATCGGCCCAACGAGCTCGACACGCTGATCAAGGCCAGCCGCGAGCTGGGCATCCGCCCGCACATCGGCGTGCGCGCGCGCCTGGCCGCGCGCGGCGCGGGTAAGTGGGCGGAGTCATCGGGCGACCGCTCGAAGTTCGGCCTGTCGGCCGAGGAGCTGGTCTCGGTGGTGAACCGGCTGCGCCACGACGACATGCTCGACTGCCTGGAGATGCTGCACTTCCACAACGGCTCGCAGATTACGGCGATCCGCTCGCACAAGGACGCCTTCCGCGAGGCCAGCCACATCTACACCGAGCTGCACGCGCTCGGCGCGCCGATGCGGCTCATGGACGTGGGCGGCGGGCTGGGCATCGACTACGACGGCTCGCAGACCAACTTCCACTCCTCGATGAACTACACCACCCAGGAGTACGCCTACGACGTGGTGGCCGCGGTCCGCGACATCTGCGACGAGAAGGGCGTGCCGCACCCCGACATCGTGACCGAGGCCGGCCGGGCGCTGGTGTCGCACGCGTCGGTGCTGATCTTCGACGTCCTGGGCGTGGACGGCGTGCGCTCGGCGACCCAGCCGCAGGCGCCCACCGACGCCGATCCCAAGGTGATCCAGCAGCTGCACGAGGTGTGGAGCTCGATCACCAGCCGCAACGTGCTCGAATCCTACAACGACGCGCTGCAGCTCAAGGAAGAGGCGACCACCGCCTTCTCGCTCGGCTATCTCGACCTGCAGACCCGCGCGCGCATGGAAGAGCTGTTCTGGGCCTGCTGCGAGAAGATCATGCGCATCGTGCGCGACCTCGAG
>DATJZP010000037.1:0-2264 GCA_035498875.1 Myxococcota bacterium | reverse complement strand
CGAGCCCAGCAGCTCGGGGACGTCGAGCTCCTGCGCGGCCGACTGGAACGAGAGCAGCAGCGTGTGCAGGTGCTGGAGCGCGCGCAGCGGCGCGCCCGAGATCCCCGCGTCCTCGGGACGCGCGAGCGCGGCGAAGAGCGTGAGCCCCATCGCGTCGGCGTGCGCCTGCAGGCGAGCGAGCGACGCGTCGCCGATCCCGCGCCGCGGCCTGTTCGCGACCCGCAGCAGCGAGATCGCGTCCGCGGGGTTGTCGATCACCTGCAGGTACGCGATCGCGTCCTTGATCTCGGCGCGCTCGTAGAAGCGCGGGCCTCCGATCACCTGGTAGGGAATCTGCGCGAGGCGGAGCGTCTGTTCGAGCACGCGCGACTGCGCGTTCATCCGGTAGAAGACCGCGAGCTCGCGCCCCGAGTAGCCCTCCTCCACGAGGCGCGCCGCCTCGGTCGCGACGAACCGCGCCCAGTACCGGCTGCTGCAGCTCCTGGCCGGCGAGCACCGCCACGTGTGCGCGGTAGGGGACCCGGACCAGTCGATCTACGCGTTGCGCGGCGCCGACATCCGCAACATCCTCGAGTTCGAGCGCGACTTCGGCGAGACGCGCACGGTCGCCCTCGAGCAGAACTACCGCTCCACGAACTCGATCCTCGAGGCGGCGAACACCGTGATCGCCAACAACCGCGAGCGCAAGCCGAAGGACCTCTGGTCGGAGCTCGGCGAGGGCGAACCGGTGCGCGTGATCGAGGTGGAGGACGAGCAGGCCGAGTCGCGCTTCGTCGCGACCGAGGTGGCGCGCCTGATCGAGGAGGGCTGCTCCGGCCGCGAGCTCGCGGTCTTCTACCGGATGAACGCGCAGTCGCGCGTGCTCGAGCAGACTCTGCGGCTCTCGCAGATCGCCTACCAGGTGATCGGCGGCCCGCGCTTCTACGAGCGCGCCGAGATCAAGGACGCGATCGCCTACCTGCAGGTGATCGACAACCCGGCCGACACGATCTCACTGCTGCGGATCGCGAACCGGCCCCGGCGCGGGATCGGCGACGCCTCGCTCGCGCGCCTGCAGGCCCACGCCGACGCGCTCGGCTGCCCGCTGTTCCAGGCTCTCGCCTACCCCGAGGACGCGGGGATCACCGGCGCGCCGCTCCGCGCGCTGCAGCGCCTGCACACGCTCCTCCTCTCACTCCAGTCGTCCGCCCAGGAGCTCGAGGTGCCCGAGTTGCTCGGCTCGGTGATCGAGCGCAGCGGGATGATCGAGGCCTACGAGGCCGAGCGCACCGTCGAGGCGCGCGGGCGGATCGAGAACCTCGAGGCGTTCGTCGACGGGGCGCGCGAGTACCAGGAGACTGCGGCGGACGCGTCGCTGTCGGGCTTCCTGCAGGAGATCTCCCTCTTCTCCGACCAGGACGCGATCGCCGAGGAGACGGGTGCGGTGACGCTGATGACGCTGCACAACGCGAAGGGCCTCGAGTTCCGCGGGGTGTTCCTCGTGGGCTGCGAGGAGGAGATCTTCCCGTCTGCGCGCTCGGTCGAGGAGCAGGGGATCGAGGAGGAGCGGCGCCTCTTCTACGTCGGGATGACCCGGGCGCAGGAGCGGCTGACTCTGACCCACGCGGCCTCGCGCCTGCTCTGGGGCCGTCAGACGCACAACGTGCCCTCGCGGTTCCTCGACGAGTTGCCCCAGGGGCGGATCGCGCGCGAGCGGCTGCAGCCGACCTCCTGGACGAACTACAACGCGCCGGCCGCGGCGGCGGTGACTCCGCGCGCCGACGTTCCGCAGCTCTCGACCGGCGACTCGGTGCGCCACGGCACCCTCGGCGAGGGCGTCGTGACCAGGATCGAGCCGGGCGGCGTCGTGACGGTGCGCTTCGCCGACGACGCAACCGAGCGGCGGCTGATGCTCGAGTACGCGCCGCTCGAACGGCTCTGAGCCGTGTTACGCGGCGCGCGAGCCGTAGATCCCGAGGCGCCTGTGCTGCAGGACGCGGGCGACGCTGGCGAGCCCCCAGCCGCGGGCGAGGAGGTGCGCGGCGAGCTCGCGCTCGTGGAGTGTCAACGGAGAGGTCGCAGGGTGAGTCATGGCCGCTCTAGTTCTCTATCGGCATCCCGATTCATTCTCTTAGCGGTAGACTCCTCGATCCAGGGGCGGTTAGCTCAGTTGGGAGAGCACCAGCTCGACAAGCTGGGGGTCACTGGTTCGAGCCCAGTACCGCCCACCTCATTAGAAAGCGGAAAGCGCTGCAAATGAACCGCTTTTCGGTCTGTTTCGGCGC
>DATJZP010000036.1:0-2318 GCA_035498875.1 Myxococcota bacterium | reverse complement strand
ATCACGCCCGACCGCCAGGCGCAGATCGACTTCTCGGATCCGACCTTCAGCGACGTGAAGGAGATCGCGGTCACCGGCCCCGGCTCTCCCCCGCTCCAGTCACTCGACGATCTCTCCGGTAAGCACGTATTCGTGCACAAGTCCAGCAGCTACTCCGAGAGCTTGACGGCGCTGAATGCGCGCCTCGCGAAGGAAGGCGAGAAGCTGGTCGAGCTCGACGTCTGCCCCGATTAGTCGTGGTCGACTATCTGGCGAAGTTCTGGCAGCAGGTGTTCCCGAAGCTCGTGCTCCATGAGGATCTCGCGGTGCGCACGGGCGGTAGCCTGGGGCAGGCCTTCCGCAAGAACAGCCCGCAGCTCGCCGCGGCCCTGAACCGAGGCCTCTCACACTACAAGGCTTCGAATACTACGTGGCTTACGGTCTGGCGGTGAAGCAGCTCGACGCCAAGAAGGCGGCCAGGGACGCCGCCGCCGAGCACTAGCTCAGCGGCGCTCGAACCAGCGCACCGCGTCCTCGAGCACCGCGCGCGCAGGCCGCGGCGCGAAGCCGAGCTCGCTGCGGCTCTTGGCGGTGTCGAACGGCCGTGCGTCGCGCGCGTGCAGCGCGGCCTCGCGAGTCACCATCGGCTCGCGCCGAGTCACGTGGTCGGCGAGCCATTCGTTGATCGCCCCCACGAACCGCACCCATGCGTTCGGCAGGGCGAGTCGCGGCGCAGGAATGCCGGTGATCTCGGCCAGGAGGCCCAGCAGCTCGGGCATCGACAGGTTGTCGCCGCCCAGCACGTAGTGCGCGCCCGGCGCGCCGCGCTCGAGCGCCAGCACGTGGCCTTCCGCTACGTCTTCCACGTGCACCACGTTCTGCTGCATCTCGAGATAGGCCTTCATGCGCCCCGCGAGATAGTGGACGATCATGCTGCCGGTCGGCGTCGGCCGGCGGTCACCGGGGCCGAGCACGGTGGTCGGGTGGACGATCACGGCGGAGAAGCCCTGCGCGGCCGCGCTCTCGACCAGCTTCTCGCCCCGGGCCTTCGACCCGCGGTAGTGACCCTCGAAGCCGGGCCCGGGCGGCGCGAGCGTGGCGCCGGTGCTCGTGTACACCATTCTGCGTAGCCCGAGCGCGCGCGCGGCGTCGAGCACGCGGCCCGTGCCGTCGACGTTCACCCGGTAGAAGGTGCGCGGATCCGGCAGCCAGAAGGCGTAGCAGGCGGCGGTGTGGATCACCGCCTCGCAGCCGGCGAGCCCTGCGCGCACCGAGCCCTGGTCGAGCAGGTCGAACGGCCGGTGCTCGACCGGAACGCCGGCCAGATTCGCGAGGTCGACGTCGGCCCCGACCAGTGCCAGCGCGGAATGCCCACGGCGCAAGAGCGCGCGCACCACGTGCGCACCCACGAAGCCGTTTGCGCCCGTGACCGCGACGGCAGCCACGACTCACACGCCGCGGTGCAGAAGCATCAGCGCCATGGCGCCGGTCGCGGTCACCAGCATCAGCGACGCCGACACGCGCCGCGCGAACGGGCTGCGTCCCACCAGCGCCAGGATCCCGATCTTGCCCAGCGTGGTGAACACGGCGATCACGACGATGCCGAGCGTCGCCGTCTCGATCGGCAGGTGGCCGTCATGCACCAGCCGCGCGAGCGAGAGCGCCGGAGCGTCCGCGCCGACCAGCGCCGACACGGCCGAGACCGCGTACACGCCGGCGTCGCCGAACTCCTGGCGCGCGTAGGCGAGCAAGAGAGTCACCGATGCGTAGATCGCCGCGAAGGTGATCGCGACGCGCATGGTGAGCGGGTTCTCGAACTTGTGGCGCTCGGGCGCGTTCTGCTCGGGCTGGTGACGCGTAAAACCGAGCAGGAGCCCGACCGCGATCATCGCCGCGAGCGGCAGCAGCACGCGTCGCGCCAGCTCGGGGTCGACCAGCCAGAGCATGACCTCCATGCGCAGGAACGCGGTCGACGCCGCCAGCGCGATCAGCGCCTCGTAGTGTCTCGCGTGGGCCACGCCGCGCCCGGCGCGCGCGTAGGCGAGCGTGGCCGCGGTGCTCGAGACCAGGCCGGCCAGAAGGCCCGTCGCCACGTAGCTCGAGTAACCCGCGCGCAGCCGCATCAGCACGTAGCCCACGAACGAGAGACCCGAGATCAAGACCACCATGCGCCAGACGTCGCGCGGGCGCAGCACGCCGAAGGTCGGGTCGATCGCGGTATCGGGCAGGAGCGGCAGCACCACACCCGTGATCACGAGGAAGCGGATCAGCGCCTCCATGTCGGCGGGCGAGAGCAGCTCGCCCACGCGGTGCAGGATCCGCTTCGAGCGCAAGAGCAC
>DATJZP010000035.1:0-2108 GCA_035498875.1 Myxococcota bacterium | reverse complement strand
GCGCACCAGCGCGGGGTCGGTGCGGCCGAGCTTGTCACCGATCCCGACCGGACCCGCGGAGAGCGCCGAGAGCAGGGCTTCGATCTCGGCCAGCGGGTCGCCGTCGAGCCCGCTGCCGTCGCGCCGCGACAGGAACACGTCCTTGTAGGGCCAGAGACCGAGCGCGCGCGCCAGCGCGTTCCCGTAAAGGAACCAGGCCCAGAGCGCTTGGTTGCCGATGATGTAGCGGTAGTCACCGCTGGTGCGGATGGTGTGCACGCGCCGCAGCGTGACGGTCTGGAAGAAGTCGGCCGGTGTCGCCATGCACCACAGGAGTGAGAGGCCGTGCGCCTCGGCCGCACGGTCCAGCCCCTCTTGCCACGCGCGCGCCCGGCCTGGCTCGGCGCGCAGGCCGCGCACGCCGAGAAAGGACTCCGACAGCCAGTCCTGCTCGAACTGGATCGCGCCCCAGCTCGCCGCCTGCGCGACGAGTCGCTCGAGCAGTGCCGGGCTCTGCGGATGCGCCTGGTCGCCGTCGACCCAGGCAGGCTCGCTCTCGAAGTACGGCGAGTGACTCGAGAAGTGGCGCGAGTGCAGGATCAGCGGCGGGTCACCGAGGCGCTTGCGCAGGGCGCGGACGCCGTCGGGAAGCATGTCCGGGCGCGCTTCCCAGCACATCATCCCCGTCGGCGGAACGTCGGTTGCGCCTGGGTTGAGCTCGCGCAGTACTTGATGTGGATAGAACCAGGAGTCGAGCTCCACGGCCTCGACCGGCACCTGCTGCGCGCGCAGACCTGCGAGTGTCTGCTCGAGCGTCTCGGTGACCGAGAGACCCGGCTCGCTGCGGTACCAGTAGGCGCCCCCGTTGTCGGTCCAGTACGACAGCTTGCCGAGCGCGGCATCGGCGTAGCGGGATTGCCGGACCGTCTGGTGTCGCGCCAGCAGCGCGCGGCCGTGTGTCTCGAGCGCGCGGCGCGGGCCGGGCGCCCCCCAGAGTGCGAGCTCGCTCGCGAAGCCCGACGGCACGCGCTCGAGGTCGCCGTGCCAGCCGCAGCGAACCCCGCGCGCCGCGTCTTCCTGGCCTCGAGGCACCGTCATCACCTGCTCGTGAAACGCGTCGAGCGGCGCTAGCAGGAGCGCGCGCAGGTCCGGGGTCACCAGCCAGAGCGGCATCACGATCGCCAGGTTCTTCGCGATCGGCGCCAGCCGGAAGTCACTGAACGAGTCGCCCGCGCTCGTGGGCCACGCGAACTGGGTGTACTGGTGACCGAAGCTTCGCGCGCCGTCGAGCACCCCACCCGGCGCTCGCGCGGCCGGCACGAACCAGGGGAACGCGACGGCGGGGTCGTCCATGGAGCCCGTCGCGAGACCCGAGAGTGACTCGAGCGCCTCGAGCCGGAACACCAGCAGCGGCCGCTCGCGATACGCTCGCACCGACAGTCCAACGGCCAGTGGCGTGTTCTTGAGCGCGAGCTCGAGCCGCTCGAACTCGCCCAGGTCGTCGCTGCCTTGGGCGCGCGTGCCCGGCAGGAGCTCGCTCGCAACCACACCGGCATGCGCAACGCGCGCGCGCACCGGCCCGAGCCAGTCCCGCTCGCCCCAGACCACGTGCCAGGCGCCGTCACTCGACGCGACCAGCTCGAGACCGCCGCCCGCTTCCAGTCTCACGTCCTCTGCTAGCCTCGCACACGCATGTCGGGTGTGCGGCGGGAAGCTTACGCGAGAGCGGGACTGCTGGGGAACCCGTCCGATCTGTTCGAGGGCCGCGCGATCGCGCTCGCGCTCGCCAACTTCCGGGCAGCGGTCACGATCGAGCCGGCGTCGCGGCTCGAGCTCGTGCCCGGAGCGGACGATCGGATCGCCTATCCCAGCCTGCGCGAGGCTGCCGAGATGCTCGATGCCTACGGCTGCGAAGACGGCATCCGCCTGCTGCGCGCGGCACTGCGCAAGTCGATCGCGCTGCGCGGTGGCCTCGCTGACTTGCCGGCGGACGACGCGCGGCTGCGCTTTCGAATGGCCTACACGACCGACATCCCGCGTCAGGTGGGCCTGGCCGGCTCGAGCGCGATCGTGACTGCCGCGCTGCGCGCGCTCTGTGACTGGCTGGGACACACGCTCGAGCCGCCCGA
>DATJZP010000034.1:0-4835 GCA_035498875.1 Myxococcota bacterium | reverse complement strand
CAACAAGGAGAACTGGCAGCGCGTCAACCTGAAGATCAAGTTCCGCGAGAGCTTCCGGCCCTTCGCGCCGGCGGTCCTGGCGGACAAGGCGTCCGAGTGGTTCGACATCGACCGCGAGAGCCCGTACATGCTGCTGGTGTGCCAGGTGCGACCCGGCCGCGACATCCCCGCGGTGACGCACGTGGACGGCTCGGCGCGACTGCAGACAGTGACGCGCGAGACGGCGCCGGAGTTCTACGACCTGCTCGCGGAGTTCGACCGGCAAACCGGCTGCCCGGTGCTGATCAACACGTCGTTCAACGTCCGCGGCGAGCCGATCGTGTGCACGCCCGAGGACGCCTATCTCTGCTTCATGCGGACGAACATGGACGTGCTGGTGCTCGGCAACCAGGTGCTGCTCAAGGAGGAGCAGCCCGAGCTGCGCGAGGACGTGGATTGGCGCGAGCTCTACGAGCTCGACTAGTCGGGAGAGAGGACGCGATGGCGAGGAGCAGGGGTGGACGGCTGGAGAGCCTGGGGATCTTCGGGCAGCTGTGGGCGTTCATGCGCGTGCGCAAGAAGTGGTGGCTCGGGCCGATCCTGGTCACGATGCTGCTGCTCTCGCTGCTGATCGTGCTCACCCAGGGCTCGGCGGTGGCGCCGTTCATCTACGCCCTGTTCTGAGCGCCGTCGGGAGCGGGACGAGACACGTGGCAACGGATGCCGCAGCCGCGGCCGCGCGGGCGCCCGATTCGGGCGCCACGCGGCGGCAGCAGATCATCATCGGCACGACGGCGCTCGCGTTCGCCGTCGCGATCTACACGCCCATCCTCTACTACATGGGCCTCCACTGGTACGGGTCCGAGGACTACTCCCACGGCTTCCTGATCGCCCCGCTCGCCGCCTACTTCGCGTGGGAGCGCAGGCCGCAGCTGCGGCGCGCGCGCATCGAGCCGAGCTGGTGGGGGCTCGTCCCGCTCGCACTCTCGAGCGTGACGCTCGCGATCGGGCGTCTCGGCGTCGAGCTCATGAACATGCGCGTGTCGTTCGTGCTGGCGCTGATCGGCCTCGTGGTGCTGCTGTTCGGCCGCCAGGTGTTCCGCGTGCTGGCCTTCCCGCTCTGCTTCCTGTTCCTGATGGTGCCGCTCCCCAACTCGCTGCTGCTCCCCATCGCGTTCCCGCTCCAGCTCATCGCCGCCGACTGGGCGGTGAACCTGCTCTACTACCTCCACATCCCCGCGCTGCGCGAGGGCAACATCATCCATCTCCCGAACGCCACGCTGTTCGTCGAGGTGGCCTGCAGCGGCCTGCGCTCGCTGATGGCGCTGATCACGCTGGGCGTCGTGTTCGCGTACTTCTTCCGGCGCAGCTGGGGCGAGCGGATCATCATCGTGCTGTCGGCGATTCCGACCGCGATCGTCGTGAACGCGCTGCGCGTGGCGATCACCGGGATCCTCACCTATCGGTACGGCGAGAAGGCCGCCGGCGGCCTGGTGCACGAGTTCCAGGGACTGGTGACGTTCGGCGGCGCGTTCCTGCTGCTGCTGCTCGAGGCCTGGCTGCTCGGGCTGGTCTGGCCGGAGCGCTGGAGGCCGAAGCGGGGTGGCGCCCGGAGGACTGCGACGTGAGCAAGGCCCTCGCCGCCCTGGCCTTCCTGGCGCTCAACTTCTACATCTACCAGTTCTTCGCGACCGCCGAAGTGATCCCGACCCATCTGAGCTTCGCGAACTGGCCGCTGCAGATCGAGGGCTGGTCCTGTCCCGAGAAGGGCAAGATGGACGACAAGACGCTCGCGAACCTGGGCGCCTCGGACTACCTGATCTGCGACTACCGGCGCGCCGATCCGCCCGCAGCCGTCGACCTCTACGTCGGCTGGCACGAGACCCAGATCCGCCACGAGGGCGGCGGCGACTATGAGAACTCGATCCACCCCCCGAAGCACTGCCTGCCCGGCTCGGGCTGGGAGATCATCGACGCCACCCAGGTGCCGCTCGACCTCGAGGGGCTGCCCCAGCGCCCGGCCCTCGTGAACCGGTTGGTGATCGCCAAGGGCGAGCAGCGCGCGCTCGTCTACTACTGGTACCAGACGCAGGGCCGCGTGGTCGCGGACGACTGGAGGAAGATCGTCTACTTGTCGTGGGACCGCGCGCGGCGGCACCGCACGGACGGCTCGCTGATCCGCCTCACCACGTCGCTCGACCACAAGGACGACCAGCGCGCCGAGGCGGACCTGCGCGAGCTCGCCGCGCTCGTCGTCGCGCGGCTCGGCCCGTACGTTCCCAACTGACGCTGCCATGTCCCGAGACCCCGTCGCGAATCGGATCCGGGTGCTGGTGGTGGCCGGCGCGCGGCCCAACTTCATGAAGGTGGCGCCGCTGCTTCGCGAGCTGCGCGCGCGCCCGCGCTTCGAAACGCTCCTCGTCCACACCGGCCAGCACTACGACGCAGCGATGTCGGACGGCTTCTTCCGCGACCTCGGCATCCCCGCGCCCGACGTGAACCTGAGCGTCGGCTCCGGCTCGCACGCGGTGCAGACCTCCGAGGTGCTGCGCCGGATCGAGCCCGTGCTGCTCGACTGGCGGCCGTCGGTGGTGGTGGTGGTCGGCGACGTCAACTCGACCCTGGCCGCCGCGCTCGCCGCCGTGAAGCTCGAGATCCCGGTTGCGCACGTCGAGGCGGGGCTGCGCTCCTTCGACCGCTCGATGCCCGAGGAGATCAACCGCCTGCTGACCGACGCGATCTCGCACTGGCTCTTCACCAGCGAGCCCTCGGGCGCGGAGAACCTGCGCCGCGAGGGCGTGGGCGCCGAGCGCATCCACTTCGTCGGCAACGTCATGATCGACACGCTGCGCGCGCACCTGCCCCGCGCGCGCGAGGCCGCTCCGCTCGCGCGCCTCGGGCTCGAGCCGCGCGGCTACGCGGTGCTGACGCTGCACCGGCCCAGCAACGTCGACGACCCCGAGCGGCTCGTCGGGCTGTTCGCGGTGCTCGAGGAGATCCACCGCGAGCTCCCGATCGTGTTCCCGGTGCATCCGCGCACGCGCGCATCGATCGAGCAGCGCCTCGGGGGTCGCGTGCCGCGGCTGGGCCTCACCGACCCGCTCGGCTATCTCGAATTCCTCGGGCTCCTGGCCGACGCGCGCCTGGTGCTCACCGACTCGGGTGGAATCCAGGAGGAGACGACCGTGCTCGGCGTGCCGTGCCTCACGCTGCGCAACAGCACCGAGCGGCCGGTCACGGTGAGCGAGGGCACCAACCGACTGGTGGGCGGCGAGCCGGAGGTGATCCGCGCCGAGGCGCGCAAGGTGCTCGACGGCGACGCGCCCCACGGCCGCGTCCCGGACAAGTGGGACGGTGCCGCGGCGCACCGCATCGTCGACGTCCTCGAGCGCGACCTCTGCCGCGAACGCGCCTAGGAGGCGGGGTTGGAACGCCGCGCGGCGCGACGACCGGCCCTGCTCTTCACCGGCCAGCGCGGCTACGACACCGCGCTCCCGTTCCATCCGCCCGAGCGCTACCCCGAGCTCGCGTTCCTCCCCGCCGAGACGGCGCCCGGCAACCGGATCTACGCCGGCGTACGCGATCTGCTGCGCGCCCTCGGCTACGACGCCGCGCGGCGCGACACCGCGGCGTGGTCGCCGCTCTCCGACCTGGTGCGCCCGGGCGGCACGGTGGTGCTGAAGCCTAACTTCGTGCGCCACTTCAGCGAGAAGGCCGGCGGCCGCTTCGACGCCGTCGTGACGCACCCGATGGTGCTCCGCCCGCTCATCGACTACGCGCTCCTGGCCGTCGGCCCCCGCGGCCGCGTCGTGGTGGCCGACGCGCCGCAGTACGACTGCGAGGTCGACGTGCTGCTCGAGCGCACCCGGCTGCCGGCTCTGCTCGACTGGTATCGCGACGCGCTCGGCGCCGAGGTCGCCTGGCGCGACCTGCGCGTCGAGGTCGGCCGCCATCTGCACGGCGTGCAGTTCGAGAAGCACGCGCTCCCGGGCGACCCCGAGGGCTACCAGCCGGTCGACCTCGGCGCCGGCAGCGAGTTCGCCGCGATGGGCGAGGGCCCCCTGCGACAGCTGCGCGGCGCCGACTACGACGAAGAGGTCACGATCCGCCACCACAGCGGCGGCCGCAACGAGTACCTGGTGGCCAGGACCGTGCTCGGCGCCGACCTCGTGATCAACCTGCCCAAGGTCAAGACGCACAAGAAGACCGGCGTGACGCTCTCGATGAAGAACCTGATCGGCATCAACGGCGACAAGAACTGGCTGCCGCACTACCGCGCGGGGTTCCCGGCGCGCGGCGGCGACGAGTTCCCTCGTCCCGACCCCTACGCGCGCGTGCGGCGCGTCGGGGCCGAGATCGCGCGCACGCTGCTCAAGCGCGGCATCGGCGCGCCGGTGTTCCGCCGCCTCCGTGCCGTCGAGAACGCGGCGGGCCTGGGAGCTCGGGCCCGCAACGGCAACTGGTGGGGAAACGACACCATCTGGCGTACCACCATCGACCTGAACAAGATCTTCTACCTCACCGATGCCCGCGGTGCGCTCGGCGCGCCCGGCGGCACCGGCCGCCGGGTGCTGAACGTCTACGACGGCATCGTGGCGGGCGAGCGCGACGGGCCGATGGGCCCCGACGCGAGACCGCTCGGTCTGCTCGCGGCTGGCGAGGACGGCGTCTCAGCCGACGTGGTCCTGGCCTGGATCATGGGCTTCGACTGGCGTCGCATCCCGGTGCTGGCCCGCGCGATCGGCGAGCTCGCCGGCGGCGTGCGGATCACCGACTTCGAGGGCGACCCCGAGGCGCTCGAGGTGCAGTGGATCGACGAGCGCGGGGAGCGCACGCTGCGACTGTCGGAGATCGAT
>DATJZP010000033.1:0-1382 GCA_035498875.1 Myxococcota bacterium | reverse complement strand
CGAGGACGTCTTCGTCGCGCCCGACACGTTCGACGTGACTCGCGAGGACAACCCGCACCTCGCCTTCGGCATCGGCGAGCACTACTGCCTGGGCGCGAACCTGGCACGGCTCGAGCTGACCGTGATCTTCCAGGAGATGCTCACCCGCCTGCGCAACCCGCGCCTCGCCGCCCCACCCCGCCGCCTGCGCTCGAACTTCATCAACGGCGTGAAAGAGATGCGCATCGCGTTCGATCCAGAGTGAGGACGCGAGTCACTCGCCGCGCAGCTCCTTGAGCCAGCGGCGCGCGTAGAAGTAGACGACCGACGCAACGACGAGCCCGATCGCCTCGCCGGGCAGCACACCGAAGAGCCCGTCGAGCGGGCCGTGCAGCAGGATCCCGACCAGCGAAGCCACGACCATCGCCATGAGGCTCGCCATGGCTGCACATCGGATCCATCGCGACGCTACTTGACCCTCATGGCACGGGCCACTGTGCGCGGCGGTCGAGGGCTTCTTCGAGCCGCTCGAGATACTGGTCGCGCGGGATCTCGACGCAGCCGAAGCGCGCCAGGTGCGGGGTCACGAACTGGGTGTCGAGCAGGTGGAAGCGCGCGGCGCGCAGCTTTTCGACCAGCACCGCGAGACAGACCTTCGACGAGTCACGGCCGCCGGCCTCGGGGCGACTGAACATGCTCTCGCCGAAGAACGCGGCGCCGATGTGCACGCCGTACAGGCCGCCGACCAGCGCCCCATCGCGCCAGGCCTCGACCGAGTGCGCGAAGCCGCGCTCGTGGAGCTCGACATAGGCGCGGATCAGGCGCTCGTCGAGCCAGGTCTCGCTGCGGTCGGGGCGCGGCTCGGAGCAGGCGCGAATCACGCTCTCGAACGAAGTGTCGGAGCGGATCTCGAACACGCCGCTCCGGAGCCTGCGCGCCAGGCTGTGCGGCAGGTGGAAGTCGTCGAGCGGAAGCACCGCGCGCGGGTCGGGGCTGTAGTAGTCGATCGCGCCGGTGCGCGGGTCGGCCATCGGAAAGATGCCGCGCGCATAGGCGCGCAGCAGCAGCTCCGCGTTGGGCCGCGCCGGGTTCATCGCGGCGCGAACGTAGCTCAGTGCGCGGCGAAGGCCTCGGCGAAGATCGCGGGCGCGGCGTCCTGGGCGACCTCGGCCAGGGTGAGCGCGCCCGGCACCGGAACCGGCTTGCGCGCCTCGCCGCGCCACAGCACGGCGCCGCTCGCGGCGTCGACCAGGCTGAGCTCGAGCCGCACGTGCAGCGGATCGTCGGCCTTGCGGCTGAACACGGAGAGCGTGCCGAGCAGGTTGACCGGCGGCGAGTCACCCTGCGCGACGTGGTAGCCGCGGCGCGCCAGCTCGCGCGCCGCATGGGCCTGCAAGACGTCG
>DATJZP010000032.1:0-1375 GCA_035498875.1 Myxococcota bacterium | reverse complement strand
CGAGGACGTCTTCGTCGCGCCCGACACGTTCGACGTGACTCGCGAGGACAACCCGCACCTCGCCTTCGGCATCGGCGAGCACTACTGCCTGGGCGCGAACCTGGCACGGCTCGAGCTGACCGTGATCTTCCAGGAGATGCTGACGCGGCTCCGCAACCCGCGGCTCGCCGCCCCGCCCCGCCGCCTGCGCTCGAACTTCATCAACGGGGTCAAGGAAATGCGGATCGCCTTCGATCCCGAATGACCGTCACTCTCCGCGCAGCTCGGCCAACCAGCGGCGCGCGTAGAAATACACGGCGAAGGCGAGGATGAACCCGATCGCCTCGCCGGGCACGACGCCGAGCAGCCCGTCGAGCGGGCCGCGCAAGAGCATGCCCACAGCCGAGGCGACGATCATCGCCATGAAGCTCGTCATGGCTGCGCATCGGAACCGCTCGAGGGGGACTTGAAGTCTCTAGCTCGGCCAGCGGGCGCGGCGGTCGAGCGCTTCTTCGAGCCGGTCGAGATACTGCTCGCGCGAGATCTCGACGCAGCCGAAGCGCGCCAGGTGCGGAGTCAGGAACTGGGTGTCGAGCAGGTGGAAGCGAGCGGTCCGCAGCTTCTCGACCAGCGCCGCCAGACACACCTTCGACGAGTCACGACCGCCGGCCTCGGGCCGGCTGAACATGCTCTCGCCGAAGAAGGCCGCGCCGATGTGCACGCCGTACAGGCCGCCGACGAGCGCACCGTCGCGCCAGGCTTCGACCGAGTGGGCGAAGCCGCGCTCGAAGAGCTCGAGATAAGCGCAAATCAGGCGCTCGTCGAGCCAGGTCTCCTTGCGGTCGGAGCGCGGCTCGGAGCAGGCGCGAATCACACGCTCGAACGACGTGTCGGAGCGGATCTCGAACACGCCGCTGCGCAGCACGCGGGCCACGCTGTGCGGCAGGTGGAAGTCGTCGAGCGGAATCACCGCGCGCGGGTCGGGGCTGTAGTAGTCGATCGCGCCCGTGCGCGGGTCGGCCATCGGGAAGATGCCGCGCGCGTAGGCGCGCAGCAGGAGCTCCGCGTTGGGGCGTGCCGGGTCCATGGCGGCGCCAACGTAGCTCAGCGTGCGGCGAAGGCCTCGGCGAAGATCGCGGGCGCGGCGTCCTGCGCGACCTCGGCCAGGGTGAGCGCGCCCGGAACCGGCACTGGCTTGCGCGCCTCGCCGCGCCACAGCACGGTGCCGCTCGCGGCGTCGACCAGCGCGAGCTCCAGCCGCACGTGCAGCGGATCGTCGGCCTTGCGGCTGAACACGGAGAGCGTGCCGAGCAGGTTGACCGGCGGCGAGTCACCCTGCGCGACGTGGTAGCCGCGGCGCGCCAGCTCGCGCGCCGCATGGGCCTGCAAGACGTCG
>DATJZP010000031.1:0-1529 GCA_035498875.1 Myxococcota bacterium | reverse complement strand
TCGACCCAGCTGGTATCAGCCTCGCCTAACCGGCCCCGGGCGAGCAGCAGCGTCCCGGCCTGGATCCGCCAGAACAGCTCGGCGTTGGCGTCGCCAGCCTGGTGACCTTCCCGGCGCGCCCGCGCTGCGAGTCGATCCGCGGTCTCGAGGTCGCCGCTGATCGTCGCCCGGGTCGCGCGCCACAGCGGGATGTACCAGCGGAAAGCGGGCAGCGGGAACTCGTGGCAGAGCGCTGCGTACGCTTCGATCTCGCGGTCAAAGCCGCTGATGTCACCTGCCTCCATCAAGTCGGACACCCTGAAGTTGCGGGCCTGCAGCGCGCTTTCGCGGTCACCGGCTCGTTCGGCCAGCATGAGCATCTCGCTCGCCGCAGCCAGCCGCTCCTCGAGTCGGTCCGGCGCGCCGAGACCGACGTGCAACGCGCACAGCGCGCGGGCCAGGGTCGTGGGCTTGCCGTGGCGGCGTGCGATCTGTACCGCCTGGTTGGCGATGCGGTCCGACTCGAGGCGGTCGGGGCTGTAGGCGCGCGCGATCGCCAGGCGTGCCAGCAGCTCCGCGCGCAATGCCAGGTCGGCCTGCGGGAGCGCTTGCAGCGCCTCTGCCAGGACTGCCGTAAGCGTCTCGTCGAGGTCCAGGATCGTCACGCCGATCCCCGCGATTCCGAGCGCCGCGCGAGCGAGCAGTTGCGGGTCGCCGAGGCGCTTTGCGATCCCGCCGGCTCGGTCGTACGCGTCGCGTGCCTCGGTTGCCCGGCCGGCGTGGGCGAGTGCGTAGCCCAGGCCGACGAGCAGCTCACCCCGCCTGGCCGGATCCACACGGCTCTCGCCGGCTCGTTCGAGCGCCTGCTGGTAGTGCGAGACGGCGAGTTCGAAGCTGACTGCGGGTGCGTCGGGCTCTTCCTCGATCGTCTGGGCCGACGGCGGCGTGCGGAGCTGTTCGGCGAGCGCGCGGGTGGCGGCTCCGGGCACGATCCGCAGCTGGGACTCGAGTCGCTGCGCGAGCCGCCGGTACGCCTCGATCGCGCTCCCTCGCTCGCCGACCGCGGCGAGGCGGCGCATCAGTTCGCGCGTGGCGACCTCCGCGAGCGGATCGACCGCGACCATCCGCCTGGTCAGCGA
This sequence comes from Myxococcota bacterium, assembly GCA_035498875.1. GTDB lineage: Bacteria > Myxococcota_A > UBA9160 > SZUA-336 > SZUA-336 > VGRW01. The sequence goes on along the minus strand of DATJZP010000031.1, from coordinate 411 downwards.
GATCGCGCCGATCAGGTCGCGGTGGGCTTCACGCTGGGACGCCAGCCGAGCGAGCACGTCGACCAGCGCCGCGGTGTGCTCGTCGCGTGCCTCCAGTACCCAGTCGTCGTCCAGGTCGGGGAGCAGCTCCCCGCGACACAGCGCCACTGCCGCCTCGAGCTTCCCGTCGTCCGCGAGCTGCTCGAATGCCAAAGCGTCAACCCACACGCGCTCTGACGCGATCCCGGCGTGGTTGCGATCGCCGATCAGGCACGCAACGGCCGGTCCCAGCGCGGCGCGCAGCTCCGACAGCGCGACCCGCAAGCTCGCGCGGGCGCTCGCGTCCAACACGTCCGGCCAGAAACGCGCCGCGAGCCGCGAGCGCGGATGTAAGCCCGGGTGCAGCACAAGCCACGCGAGCAGCGACCGGGC
>DATJZP010000030.1:0-13287 GCA_035498875.1 Myxococcota bacterium | reverse complement strand
CGGAAGCTGTGCGGTCCGTTGCGCAGCTCCCAGAGCACGCGCAGCGCCCAGCGCCGGCCCAGCAGGTCGAGGGCGGCCATGATCGGACGGCCGCTGCGCGAGCCGCGGACGGCGGCGCCGGGGCGGGGCGTGGGCATGCGCGGAGTCTCCTTGCGCTACTGAATCGGTAGCACTACGCTACGTAAAAAGTAGCATGGAGATCCGCCATGGACGAGCCACGCATTTCCCCGGCGCCCCGCCCGTACGCGCCCGAGCTCGAAGCCAGCCTCGCGCGGCTGATGCCGCCCGGCGTCGAGCCGCTGCTGCTGTTCCGCACGCTCGCCCACAACCCGCGCGTGCTGTCGCGCTTCCTGGCGGGCGGGCTGCTCGATCGGGGCAGCATCTCGCTGCGCGAGCGCGAGCTCGCGATCCTGCGCACCTGCGCGCGCTGCGGCTCGGAGTACGAGTGGGGCGTGCACGTCGCCTTCTTCGCTGGAAGGGCGAATCTCTCGGCCGAGGAGGTGCGCGAGACCTGCGCAGACGCGCCGAGCGACGCGTTCCCGCTGCGCGAGCGGCTGATCCTCGAGCTGTGCGACGCGCTGCACGAGCGGTCACGAGTGGGTGACGCGCTCTGGCAGGCGCTCGCGGCCGAGTTCCAGCCGGCGCAGCTCGTCGAGCTGGTGATACTGGCGGGGCTGTATCACGCGGTCTCGTATGCGACCAACGCGCTCCGGCTGCCGCTCGAGCCCGGCGCTGCCCGCTTTCCCGCATGATACGATCGCGCCGCGATGAGTGACCCGCGGCGCATCGACGAGCTGCTCCGAGAGCTCACGCTCGACGAGAAGGCCCAGCTCACGGCCGGTGCGGACATCTGGCACAGCGCGGCGATCGCGCGGCTCGGCGTGCCCGGCATGGTGCTGTCGGACGGCCCGTCGGGAGCGCGCGGCATCCACATGGGCGAGGGCGCGACCTCGCTCCTGTTTCCGTGCGGCAGCGCGCTCGGCGCCACCTGGAACCCGGAGCTGGTCGAGAAGGTCGGCGCGGCGATCGGCGAAGACGCGCGCACCAAGGGCGCGCACGTCCTGCTCGGGCCGACCGTCAACCTGCACCGCTCCCCGCTCGGCGGGCGCAACTTCGAGTGTTACTCCGAGGACCCGCAGCTGTCGGCGCGGCTCGCGGTGGCGTTCATCCGCGGCGTGCAGAGCCGGAACGTCGCGGCCTGCGTGAAGCACTTCGTCGCCAACGACCAGGAGTTCGAGCGCATGTCGATCTCGGCCGAGGTCGGCGAGCGGGTGCTGCGCGAGCTGTATCTCGTGCCGTTCGAGGCGGCCGTGCGCGAGGCGGGCAGCTGGGCGCTGATGTCGGCCTACAACCGGGTGAACGGGACCTACGCCTCCGAGCACCCGAAGCTGCTGCGCGCGCTGCTCAAGGGCGAGTGGGGCTTCGACGGCGCGGTGGTCTCGGACTGGTACGGGACTCACAGCACGGCGGCCTGCGTGAACGCCGGGCTCGACCTCGAGATGCCCGGCCCGGCGCGGCATCTGGGGGCGAAGGTCGCAGCGGCCGTGCGCGCGGGGGAAGTGACCGAGTCGCTGCTCGACGACGCGGTGCGCCGCATCCTGCGCCTGGCCGAGCGCACGAACGCGCGCGCCGACGGCCCGCGTGCCGACGAGCGCGCCGTCGACCTGCCCGAGCACCGCGCGCTGGCGCGCCGGGCGGCGGGCGAGTCGATCGTGCTGCTGCAGAACGAGCGCGAGGTGCTGCCACTCGATGCCGGCGCGCTGCGCAGCCTGGCGGTGATCGGCCCGAACGCGGCGCGCGCGGTGGTGCAGGGCGGGGGCAGCGCGCGCATCCGCCCGCACTACGCGGTCTCGCCGCTCGAAGGCATCCGCAAGCGCGCCGGCGACGCGGTCGCGATCCACTTCGAGCCCGGCTGCGTCTCTCACAAGACGCTGCCGACGCTCGGCGCCGACTCACTCACGGGACCGCTGCGCGTCGAGTACTGGAACGGCCACGAGCCGCAGGGCACGCCGGTGCTGTCGCGCGAGTCGTCGGCGGGCAGCTTCGTCTGGTTCGACCGCTTCGCCCGCGAGGTCGAGCCGCGCGCGTTCTCTGTGCGCGTCCAGGGCGCGCTCGCGCCGCACGTGACTGGCGCACACGAGTTCTCGCTGGTCTCGGCCGGCAAGAGCCGGCTCTTCGTCGACGGCGTGCTGGTGGTCGACAACTGGACCGAGCAGGCGCCCGGCGACGCCTTCTTCAATCTGGGCTCGGCTGAGAAGCGCGGCTCGTGCCTGCTCGAGGCGGGCCGCAGTCACGACGTGGCGGTCGAGTACGCCAACATCGACCGGCCGTTCGCGGGCGGCCTGAAGGTCGGCTGTCTGGCCGTCGCGCCCCACGACCTGCTCGAGCGCGCGGTGTCGCGCGCGGCCGCCTGCGACGCCGCGGTGGTGGTGCTGGGCATGAATGACGAGTGGGAGACCGAGGGCCACGACCGCGCGTCGCTCGCGCTGCCGGGCCGCCAGGCCGAGCTCGCGGCCTGCGTCGCGGCGGTGAACCCGCGCACGGTCGTGGTGATCCAGACCGGTGCGCCGGTGGAGCTCGAGTTTCTCGAGAACGTGCCCGCGGCGCTGCAGGTCTGGTTCGGCGGCCAGGAGGCGGGGAACGCGCTGGCCGACGTGCTGTTCGGCGACCGCAACCCGTCCGGGCGCCTGCCGCACACCGTGCCCAAGCGCATCGAAGACACTCCGGCCTATCTCGACTGGCCGGGCGAGGGCGGCCGCAGCGTCTACGGCGAGGGCTTGTTCGTGGGCTACCGCTGGTACGACGCGCGCAAGCTCGAGCCGCGCTTCGCGTTCGGTCACGGGCTGTCGTACGGGCGCTTCGAGTACTCGGACCTGCGCGCCGCGCGCGAGCGTTTGCGCGCCGACGAGTCACTCGAGCTGACGCTCGAGGTCGCGAACCGCGGCGAGCGGGCCGGCCAGGAGGTCGTGCAGGTCTACGTGCGCCGGCCGCGCTCGGCGGTGATCCGGCCCGAGCAGGAGCTGCGCGCGTTCGCGAAGGTCGCGCTCGCGCCCGGTGAGTCGCGCCGGGTCAGCTTCACGCTCGGGCCGCGCGCGTTCGCGCACTGGGACGTGGCGGCCCAGAATTGGGTCGCGGAGCCAGGCGAGCTCGAGCTCTGCGTCGGTGCTTCGTCTCGCGACATCCGAGCGCGCACCGCGGTCCAGCTCGCTCCCGCCTGACTCCGCGACTCCCTCCCTCTAGTCGCAGCAGCCTATCCGTTGCAGCCCGAGCTGAGCGCCGGCCCGAGGTTGGCCAGGGCGCGCCGCAGCACCACGACATCTAGGATGTCGCAGCTGCCTGCGCCGCTGCCGTTGGGTCCAACCACGTTGCACTTCCCCGGGGCGTTGGGCGTCGAGATCAGGGCCAGCTGGTCGCGCTCGGCCGCGACGTCCGCGTTGCCCGCGATCCCGTCCGCAGTCACATCGCCGCACTGATTCGCGTCGCGAATCCCGTCCGGCTGTGACGAGTCACCCACGCCGCCGCGGTCGATGCCCATGCGTTGGCCCGAGCCGGGCGGGGTGCAGGTGAAGGTGAGCTCCGGATTGCCGGCCGAGTTGACCAGGCTCTTGAGCTGGGCGCTGGTCAGCACCGGGTCGGTCGCCGAGTCCGGGGTATAGGCGTTGGCCGCCGACTGCCACCAGCCGCGAGTCACGCCGTTCACGCGCGCCTTCACGACCAGGTCGCACTCGTTGTTCGGCGAGCGATCGACGTCGACATAGGCCGTCTGCGCGCGCGTCTCGAGCAGGACCACGCGCGCGGAGAGGTCCGGATCGCCGGCGTTGGCCGCGGTCATCGTGACCTGCTGACCCACGATCGGCGCCAGGTCGCTCGGGAAGGCCATCACGAAGTTGGCCACGTTCTCGCGCATGGCGGCGCCCGCGTTCCTGTAGTTGCTGAGCGGATCGTTCGTGGCGTCGGCCTCGAAATGGAAAACGCCACCGTTCAGGAAGCTGATCACGTTGTCGACCGAGCCGTCGTTCAGGTAGCCGAAGCCGCGGATCTGCTCGGTGGTGGGGCTGCCGTGAGTGGGCAGCGGCTGGTTCGGGTCGTTGTTCAGCATGCCGTACATGCCGACCTTCTGATAGGCGTTGCGCAGCTGGGGCACCTTGAAGTGCTGGCTGAGTCCCTCGAACGTCGAGAGACCCTTGGTGCCGAACGCGCCGATCGACGGGTCGAGCGTGTGACAGCCGTTGCAGGTCTTGATCGTGTCCGAGATCGTGCCGAAGTAGAAGTCGCTGCCGGCCTTCTGCGCCGTGGTCAGCGACAGGTCGAAGGCGCGGATCGGGTTCGGCGGCATCTGCAGCTTCAGGATGAAGCTCGCGAACGACTGCATGTCGGCACCCGAGAGCTGACCGGCGCGGCCGAGCAGGCTCACGAACGCCGGGTTGAACTTCAGGAATGCCTGGTTCTCGTCGAGCGCGTTCACGGCGTCGCCGTCCCAGTTGGGCTGGCGGTCCGAGCTGGTGCCGCCGGAGCGGTCGCCGCGCCAGTGCATCGGCCCGCCGTGGTCCATGCCGCGCAGCGTCTGCGTGGTCATCGGGCCCTTCAGCGGGTGGAAGTCGACGTTGCCGCCCAGGTTCGCGATCGCCGGGCCGGTGGTGCCGTTGCCGATCTTCACGAACGGGTTGTTGTTGAGCAGCACCGCGCCGTCGGGCGCGGGCGCGCCCAGGTCCCAGGCCAGTGAGTCGAAGTCGCCGAACACGTGACACACACCGCAGGCCGCCTCGCCGTTCGACGAGCTGCCGTGGGTGTCGTACAGGAAGCGGCGCCCGTTCACGATCGTGGCGCTCTCGGGATTGTGCACGGTCAGGTGACCGACCTCGAGCTTCGCGGTCGGGTCGACCAGCGAGATGCCGTCGTCGAAGCGCGTGTACACGTACAGGCGGTTGCGCGACTGATCGAGCACGAGACCGCCCGGGCCCCCAGCGCTGAGCGCGATGTGATCGGCCGCGTTGGGCTGGAACGAGCTCGGATCCGACGGCGGCAGCGCGAGCGCCGCGGTGTTGATCACGCCGATCTCGCCCGAGCCGAAGGCCGCGAGATACAAGGTCTGACCGTTCTGCGTGATCGCCATGTCGGTCGGGATGCCCAGGCTCGCCTGGTTCACCGACGTCGGCGCGACCGCGGGCGCGTAGTCGATGTGCTTGTTCAGGTGGCGCGTGTCGACGGTCGAGGTGCCCGACAGGATCGAGATGCGCGCCTTGTGCAGCTCGCCGCGCAGGTTCGGGTCACCGAAGCCCTCGAAGCGGTCCATGTTGTTGGCGTCGGTGTTGCTCACGTACACGACGCCCGACATCGGATTCACGACCATGTTGAAGAGGATCGTGCCGACGTGGTCGTAGATGCCGGTCTGCACCGGAGTCGAGGCGTTCGCGTCGATCTTGAACACGTCGTGGTCGGGCAGCGAGAACTGCACCAGGTTGGTGTGAGTCGCGCCCGTGACGTCGACCCAGGTCGTGTCCGACTGGTACTTCAGCATCACTCCCACCTGCGGCGCGGCCAGCGTGCCGCCCACGGGCGCAGGCTCGGGCAGCGCGGGCAGCGGGTCGGGCGTGGGCAGCTGGCCCTGCACCACGGCGGTGGTCTGGTCGCCGGAATGGAAGACCGCGGCGTAGACCGTCGAGCCGTCGGGAGTCACGGCCAGCGCGCGCGGCGTGTCTCCGAACAGGTTCAGGATCGTGAGCGGCGTGCCGGCGAGTGCCGCGCCCAGGTTGGTCGCGTCGAAGACCCAGACGTCGCTGCGGCCGACGCCGCTGGTGAACAGCTGCGGGTCGGGCAGGCCATTGGGATCGGTGCTGCCGCTGCTGTACAGGTGCGGATCGCCCGGCCGGTTCTGCCCGCGGTGCGCCGCAGTGATGAAGGCGCGGTTGCCGCCGGGGCCGGCGAACACGATGTCGCGCGGCTCGTCGCCGACCAAGAGCGTGCGAGTCACTCGCTGCGTCGCCACGTCGACGATCGAGACGCTGTCGGACAGCTGGTTGACGACCCAGACCTCGCCGTTCGAGCGCGCCGCCACGGCCACGGGCTCGAGGCCGACGGGGACCGAGCCGATGTGTCTCAGCCCGGCGTTGCTGACCGCGAAGATCTCGAGCCGGCCGTCGGGGATGTTGCAGGCGAAGAGCTTGGTGTGATCGGGAGAGAGCGCGAGCGGTCGGACGGGTCCCGACTCGAACAGCGTGTAGTTGTCCTGCGCGGCGGCGGTTCCAGCAGCGAGAAGGCACAGCAGAGCAAGGCTCGACCAGCGTCCCATGGTTCCCTCCAAGGCATTTCCGCAGCGAGACCAGATGCGAGCGCGCATGATACGCCGAACGCGCCGCGCTCCGGAAGAAAAGTCTGGCTGCGGATCAGCTGCTGCAGCCGGTCGAGAGCGCGGGTGCGAGCCCTGCAAGCGCTCGGCGCAGGATCACCAGGTCGACGATGTCGCAGCTCGAGGAATCACTGCCGGCCGGGCCTTCGACGTTGCACTTGCCGGGCGCGGCGGGCGTCGAGATCAGCGCCAGGAGCGCGCGTGTCGCGGCGACGTCCGCGGCCGTGGCCACGCCGTCGCCGTTCGTGTCACCGCACTGCTCTGCGTCCAGGATGCCGTCGGGCTGCGAGCCGTCGCCCACGCCGCCGCGGTCGATGCCCATGCGCACGCCCGAGCCCGGCGGGGCGCAGGTGTAGGTCAGGTCCTGCCCGGGCGTCTGGGCGAGCAAGCGCAGGTCCGCGTCCGAGATCGTCGCCTCCGCGCTCGAGTCTGGCGTGAACACGCCGGGCGCGCTCATCCACCAGCCGCGCGGCACACCCGCGATCCGGCCCTTCACGACCAGATCGCACTCGTTGTTGGGGAAGCGATCCACGCTCGAGTAAGCCGTGCCCGCGCGCGCGACCAGGAGGTCGAGCCGGCCCGTCAGGTCCGGGTCGCTGGCGTTGTCGCTGCGCAGCGTCACTTGCTGGCCCACCACCGGCGCCAGGTCGGACGGAAACGCGAACAGGAAGTTCGCGAGGTCGGTGCGCTGGGTGTCGCCGCCGGGGAACGAGAAGAACGTGCCCTGCAGGAAGCTCACGATGCTGTCCGACGAGCCGTCGTGCAGGAAGCCGAAGCCGCGCACCTGTTCGGTGAGTGGCGAGCCGTGACCCGGGACCGAGCCGATCGCGTTGCGCCCGAACATGCCCACCTTCTGGTACTGGTTGCGCAGGTGCGGGACCTTGAAGTGCTGTGACTCGGCCGAGAAGCTGCTGAGTCCAGAGGTGCCGAACGCGCCCGACGGTGGGTCCAGCGTGTGACAGCCGTTGCAATTCTTGTTCGCCGCGTCGAACGGCGCCCCGACGAACAGCGTGAAGCCGTTCATCTGCGACGCCGTGAGTGTGTTGTCGAGGTTGCGGATCGGGTTCGGCGGCTGTTTGAGCTGCAGGATGAACGTGGCGAAGGCCTGCATGTCGCTCGGGTCGAGCTGGCTGGCGCGCCCGAGCAGGCTCACGAACGCCGGGTTGAACTTGAGGAACGCCTGGTTCGTGTCGAGCGCGTTCGGGTCGCCGTCCCAGTTCGGGATGCGGTTGCTGAAGCCGCCGCCGGAGCGGTCGCCGCGCCAGTGCATGGGCCCGTTGTGCACCATGCCGCGCAAGGTCTGCGTGGTCATCGGGCCCTTCAGCGGGTGGAAGTCGACGTTGGTGAGCCCGGTGTCGTCGGCCACGGCCGGGCCGGTCGGACTCGAGACCTTCACGAACGGGTTGTCGTTCAGCACCAGCGCTCCGTCCGGCGGCGGGGAGCCCAGGTCCCAGGCGAGTGAGTCGAAGTCGCCGAACACGTGACACACGCCGCAGGCCGCCTCGCCGTTCGACGACGAGAACTGGGTGTCGTAGAGGAAGCGCCGCCCGACCGTGATCGAGGCCGGCTCGGGGCTGTGGACGCGCAGGTGACTCACTTCGACCTTGGCATACGGGTCGACGGTCGAGATGCCGTCGTCGAAGCGCGTGTAGACGTAGAGCCGGTGATTCGCGCCGTCGATCACCACGCCGCCCGGCCCGCCAGCCGACAGCGGCACGTGGTCGGACGCGCTGGGCTGGTACGCGCTCGGATCCGAGGGATCGAGCGCGAGCGCTGCGGTGTCGAGGATCGCGAGCGACTGCGAGCCGAACGCGGCGAGATAGAGCTTGGCGCCGTCGGCGCTCACGGCCAGGTCGGTGGGAATGCCCAGGCTGGCCTGGTTCACGGCCGCGGGCGCGACCGCGGGCGCGTAGTCGATGTGCTTGTTCAGGTGGCGAGTCACGACCGTCGAGCCGCCCGACAGGATCGAGATGCGCGCCTTGTGCAGCTCGCCGCGCAGGTTCGGCGTGCCGAAGCCCTCGAACCGATCCATGTTGTTCGCGTCGGTGTTGCTCACGTACACCTCGCCCGAGACCGGATTCACGGCCATGTTGAAGAGGATCGTGCCGACGTGGTCGTAGACCGACACCTGCGCGGGCGGATCGGCGTTGGCGGCGAGCACGAACACGTCGTGATCGGGCAGTGAGAAGGGGACCTTGTTGACCCACAGTCCGCCGGCGGCGTCCTTCCACACCACGGGCGACTCCTGGTGCATGATCGTGCCGACGTCGGGCGTGACCAGATTGCCCGAAGCCGGCGGCGGCGCGGGCACGCCGGGCGTCGGCCCGATCTGCGGAATCTGGCCGACGGGCAGCGTGGTGGTCTGGTCGCCCGAGTGGAAGACCGCGGCGTAGACCGTGGCGCCGTCGGGAGTCACCGCCAGCGCGCGCGGAGTGTCTCCGAACAGGTTCAAGAGCGCGAGTGGCGTGCCGCCCAGCGCCGCGCCCAGGTTGTTCGCGTCGAACACCCAGACGTCGCTGCGCCCCACTCCGCCGTCGAGCAGCTGCGGGTCGCCCGGCCGGTTCTGACCGCGATGCGCGGCGGTGATGAAGGCGCGGTCGTGGGCGGCCCCGCCGAACACGATGTCGCGCGGCTCGTCGCCCACCAAGAGCGTTCGAGTGACCCGCTGGGAGGCGACGTCTACGATCGAGACGCTGTCCGAGAGCTGGTTCACCACCCAGACCTCGCCGTTCGTGCGCGCCGCCACCGCCACCGGCTCGAGCCCTACCGGCACCGAGCCCGAGGGCACCAGGCCCTCTGCAGTGACCGCGAAGATCTCGAGTCGGGCGTCCGGGATGTTGCAGGCGAAGAGCGTCTTGCCGTCGGGCGAGAGCGCGAGCGGCCGCACCGGGCCGCTCTCGAACAGGGTGTAGCTGCCCTGTGCCGCCGCCCCACCCGCGGACAAGGCGAACAGGAGGCAGACCAGCGCGCTCGCAAGCACCCGACCCAAGCCCCAAACCTCCAACGCTTTCCGTAGTTCCCGCGACGACCGCGATGCAGTCGGGGCTTCCCCGACCGAACAAAGTTCCAGTCCCATCATACGACGCGAGCGTTCCAGCAGTTGCAGAATCTCGTGTGCCAGAATGCCGGCTGGCATTCGTGACAGGGGAGACGCGCAGCCATGAAGAACAACATCGGGTCGTTTCTTGCGAAACGGGCGCTCTTGAATCCGAGCCTCGAAGCGTTCATCGACACTCACTCCGGGCGGCGCTTTTCGTTCGCGGATCTGAACGCGCGTTCGAATCGCACCGCAAGCTTCCTTGCACGGGAGCTCGGGGTGAAACACGGCGAACGCGTGGCGCTGCTCTTGATGAACGGCCCCGAGTTCGTCGAGAGCTTCTTCGCGATCGCGAAGCTCGGCGCAATCTGCGTCCCCCTCAATTGGCGCCTGGTGGCCGACGAGCTCGAATTCATCCTGAAAGATGCGGGCGCCCGGACCCTCATTTACGGTGGTGAGTTCGCGCAGGTCGTGGCGGAGCTCGAGAAGCGCGGCTCGACCGAGGTGCGTCACTGGGTGCACGTGGGCAGTGAGTCGACCCGCGGCAAGGGGCTCGACTACGACGCGCTGCAGCGCGCCGCGTCAGCCGAGGAGCCGGCGGTCGAGGCCTGCGACGACGACCTGCTCTACATCATGTACACGTCCGGAACGACCGGTCTGCCCAAGGGCGCGGTCCACACCCACAAGACCGCCATGTGGGGCGTGCTCACGATCGCGGCCACCGCCGAGATGCGCTTCAAGGACCGCTATCTCGTTTCGCTGCCGCTCTTCCACGTGGGTGCGCTGACTCCGATCACCGGCAACGTCTACCGCGGAGTCACCAGCATCGTGATGCGCGCCTTCGACCCGACCAAGGTCTGGGAGCTGATCCAGTCCGAGCGGGTCACCGTGGCGCTCAAAGTGCCGGCGATGCTGAATTTCATGCTCCAGACCTACGACCCGAAGAAGTACGACCTGTCGAGCCTGCGCTGGATCATGAGCGGCGCCGCGCCGGTACCGGTCACGCTGATCGAGGCCTACGCCAAGCTCGGGATCGAGGTCCACCAGGTCTACGGACTCACCGAAAGCTGCGGTCCGGCCTGCCTGATCGGTCCCGACGACGCGATCGCGAAGGCGGGCTCGACCGGCAAGGCGTTCTTCCACACCGACGTGCGTGTGGTCGACGACGCAGGGCGCGAGATCGACCCCGGCCAACAGGGCGAGGTGATCATCCGCGGCGCGCACGTGATGAAGGAATACTGGAAGCGGCCCGAGGCCACGGCCGAGACCATCCGCAACGGCTGGCTCCATTCCGGCGACGTCGCCACCGTTGACAAGGAGGGCTTCGTCTATATCCAGGACCGGCTCAAGGACATGGTGATCTCGGGCGGCGAGAACGTGTACCCGGCCGAGATCGAGAACGTGATCCTGGGCAACCCCAAGGTCGGCGAGGTCGCGGTGATCGGGCAGCCCAGCGCCAAATGGGGCGAGTCGGCGTTTGCCGTGGTGGTGAAGAAGGATCCTTCGCTCACGGAAAAGGAGATCCTGGACTGGTGCACCGGCAAGCTGGCCCGCTTCAAGCAGCCCAAGGCGGTCGGATTCATCGACGTAATCCCCCGGAATCCCTCGGGGAAGGTGTTGAAGCGCCTGTTGCGCGACCAATTTCCCGGCCCGGCCCCGGAGTGAACGGGCTGAGCACCCGATGAGATGAATCTCATCGGCGCACCGACGCCTTGTGCGCGGGGGCGATTGGCCGATCGTGCGCCCGTGGCCGGCAACCGCGGGGCCTCCGCTTTCGCCAACTATTTGCTGCTCTCGTATGCGGCGTTGGCGCTGCACGTCACGGGCTTCGCCCGCGACGCGGGCGCGGACGTGTTCGCGATCGTCTTCGCCGGCGCGGTCTCGCTGACCTACGCGGCGGTGTATCTGGCGCCGGTCGCGGCGCTGGCGGGCATCGTGCACTGGCTGTGCGCCCGCCGCGGGGCGGTGCTGCGGGCGATCGGGGTCGGGTTCTCGGTGGTCTCGGTCGCGGCGCTCGAGATCCTGGTCTTCTCCGATCGCTTCCTGTTCCGGCTCTACGGCTTCCACCTGAACGGCTTCGTCTGGAACCTGGTCACGACGCGCGGCGGCATCGAGTCACTCGACAGCGGCGCCGACACGTTCGCCGTGCTGGCGGGGATCGCAGCGCTCTTCGTCACGCTGCAGGCCGGGCTGTGGTGGGCCGCCGGCCGCGAGTCGGTCGAGCGCTGGCTCGCGCCGTGGCGGCGCGGGCGAGCGCTGGCCATGGCGGCGGGATTGCTCGCGGTGCTGGGGGTCGGCGAGCGCGCGCTGTACGCGTTCTCGTACGCGGTGCACCGCAACTCGGTGCTCGAGGTCGCGAACTCGTTCCCTTACTATCTGCCGACCCGCGCGCGCACCGTGACGCGCGCGCTCGGCATCGAGTCGCCCGACCACGCGGTCGCGCTCGAGGCCTCGCGCCACGTGATCGACTACCCGCTGCGCCCGCTGCAGCGCGTGCCGCACAAGTCGTACAACATCGTCTGGCTCGTCTCCGAGTCACTGCGCGCGGACGCGCTCGATCCCGAGATCATGCCCGCAACGAGCGAGTTCGCGAAGCGCGCGATCCGCTTCCACCAGCACTACTCGGGTGGCAACAACACGCGCATGGGCATGTTCTCGATGTTCTACGGCCTGTACGGCGGCTACTGGTTCGCGTTCCAAGAGCAGGAGCGCAGCCCGGTGCTGATGGACACGCTGATCGACGACGGCTACCGGATGCAGCTGCGCACCAGCGCGAAGTTCAGCTACCCGGAGTTCGACGAGACGCTGTTCGTGCGCGTGCCGCGCGCGCAGATGCACGAGGGCGACGGCCGGCCGGGCTGGCAGTGCGACCGCGAGAACGTGGCCGGCCTGCTCGACTTCATCGACCACCGCGACCCGGCGCACCCCTTCTTCGCGTTCATGTTCTTCGAGTCACCGCACGCGCGCTACGAGTTCCCGCAGGAGTCGGTGATTCGCACCCCGTATCTCGACCGCCTGAACTACGCCACCATGGACCTGCGGCGCGACATCGGCCTGATCAAGAACCGCTACCTGAACGCGGTGCACCACCTCGACTCACAGCTCGCGCGCGTGTTCGCCGACCTCGAGCAACAGGGCCTGCTCGACTCCACGATCGTGGTCGTGACCGGCGACCACGGCGAGGAGTTCATGGAGAAGGGCCGCTGGGGCCACGCCTCGGCGTTCAGCGAAGAGCAGACCCGCGTGCCGCTGCTGCTGTACGTGCCGGGCGAGCCCCCGCGCGACGTCGAGCGCATGACCAGTCACCTGGACCTGCCCGCGACGATCCTCCGGCTGCTCGGCGTGTCGAACCCGCCCTCGGACTACTCGCTCGGCTACGACCTGTTGAACGGGCCGGGCCGCAGCTTCACCGTGGTGAGCGGCTGGGACGACCTGGCCTACGTCGACGTCGATCACAAGATCGTGCTGCCAATCGGCCGGATCGAGCTGTCGCGCCGCAAAGTCACTTCGCGGGACGACGGCGAGCTGCCGCCGCGCCAGCCGAATCTCGCCGAAGAAGACCACTCGCGCGTGCTCGACCTGCTGCGCGACCTGACCCGCTTCGGCCGCCAGCGCGGCTGACCGGAGCGCGCGCTCTCTCTGCTAGAATCGCGCGATGCCGCTCGAGATCCGCGACGCCGAGCTGTTCACCGTCACCGCCGACTCACTCGCGCTGTCCTTCCAGGTCGCCGACTCCGCGGGACCCACCGCGGCGCCCGCCCGCGTGCTGGTGAACGGCGAGGAGCGCCACGTCTGCGCCGAGCCCGGCACCCGCTGGGTGCGCGTCTCGGGACTCACTCCCGACGCCGAGCAGCGCGTCGAGATCGTGGCCGAGGGCGGGGCGGCCGCGGCGCCGAGCAAGTAC
>DATJZP010000029.1:0-29230 GCA_035498875.1 Myxococcota bacterium | reverse complement strand
GATCGCCTTCTTCTGGATCTCTTCGATCACGCGCCGCTGGTGCTCGACCTGCTTCACGCGCGAAGCGGTCGCGAGCATGGCCTTGCCCTGCGGCAGGAGATAGTTGCGGCCGAAGCCCGCCTTCACCTTCACCACGTCGCCCGCGTTGCCCAGGCGGTGGATGTCCTCGGTGAGGATCACTTCCATCGTGGCCATGAGTTCTCTCCTAGGTGTGCGCGGTCGTGTACGAGAGCAGCGCCAGATGGCGCGAGCGCTTGATCTCGGTGGTGAGCTTGCGCTGGTGGCGGGCGCAGTTCCCGCTGATCCGGCGCGGGATGATCTTCGACCGCTCCGTCAGGAAGATGCGCAGCGTCTTCGCGTCCTTGTAGTCGATCTCGAGCTCCTTGTCCGCGCAGAAGCGGCACACCTTGTGGCGCGAGAACATCTTGCGGCCGGTGCGGCGGCGCTTCTTCTGCGGGCGCTTCGCGATCACCTCGACCATGGCTTACTCCTCGTCCTCGTCGCGGCCGAAGCGGTCGCCGCGGTCGTCGCCGAAGCGTGAATCGTCGTCGTCATCGATCGGGCCGCGGTCGCCGTTGCGCTCGCGTTCCTTCTCGCGCTCCTCGCGCTCGGCGCGCTCCTTCTCGCGCTCGGCGCGGCGGCGGGCCTGCTCCTCGGCCTGCTTCGCGGCCTCGACCACGCGCGTCTCGATGTCGCGCACGTCGTCGTTCGCCAGCACCGAGAGATAGCGCAGGATGTCAGCGTCGATCCGCATCAGCCGCTCGATCTCGGCCACTTCCTTGCCGAGGCCCAGGAAGTTCACCTGGAAGTAGTGACCCTTCTGGAACTTGCGGATCTCGTAGGCCAGCCGGCGCTTGCCCCAGTCATCGCGCAGCAGCAGCCGACCCTTGTGGTCGTTGATCACGCCGTCGATGCGCGCGTGGATCTCGGTCTCGCGCTCGACGGTCGCGTCGGGCTGGATCACGTAGACGAACTCGTACTCTCGCAAACCGGTCTCCTCATGGGTTTGGCTCGGGAGCTAGGCCCGAACCGAGGGAGAATGGGAGGGCGCAGTCTACCCGGAGCCCCATTTTGCCGCCAGCGTTCGCGCGAATGCGGTTAGGATGGGTGCATGGCGAAGAAGAAGGCTGCGAAAGCGAAGAAGAAGACCACTCGGCGCGCACCCAAGCCCGCGAAGAAGAAGGCGGCTCGGGCGAAGCCGAGAGCCAAGGCGACGGCCGCGGCGGGCGCTGCCAAGGCCACGCCCTACCTGTGCGTGAAGGGCGGAGTCGCGGCCCTCGACTTCTACGAGAAGGCGTTCGGGGCGGTCGAGAAGATGCGGATCGTCGGGAAGGACGGCTCGCTCGGCCACGCGGACATCGAGATCGAGGGCGCCGGGATCATGCTCTCGGACGAGTACCCCGACGGCGGCGTGTTCAGCCCCCACACGCTGGGCGGCACGCCCGTGACCGTGCACCTGTACGTGGCCAACGTCGACGCGTTCGCCCGGCGCGCGGTGGCCGCGGGCGCGATCGTGCTGCGGGCGGTCGAGGACCAGCCCTACGGCGACCGCGCCGGCACGCTGCGCGACCCCTTCGGGCACCGCTGGATGGTCTCGAGCAAGAAGGAAGACGTCTCCAAGCAGGAGATGGAGCGCCGCTTCGGCGGCGCCTATCTGGTCTCCTAGCCGTGACCTAGCCCGCCGCCGCGCGTTGTAACGGGTCGGAGTGATGACATCCGACGAAGCGCTGCGGGTCGAGGCCGCTCGGAAGGATCCCGGGCAGTTCGCCGCCTTGTACGAGGCGAACTTCGAGCTCGTGTACGCCTACCTGGCGCGGCGCGTGAAGGGCCGGGCCGAGATCGAGGACCTGACCTCGGAGGTGTTCCGGCGCGCGCTGTCGGGGCTGTCGAGCTACGAGTCACGCGGGGCCCCGTTCTCGGCCTGGCTGCTGCGGATCGCCGCGAATGCGCTCGTCGATCGCGCGCGGCGCGCGAAGCGGCGGGCCGAGCTCGCGCCGCTCGAGCCGGCGCCCGAGCCGAGCCTCGAAGACAGACTCGACGCCGAGGAGCGCGCCAAGCTCTTCCGCAGTGTCTCGGAGCTGCCGCACGAGCAGCGGCGGGTGATCGAGCTGCGCTTCGCCGACGAGCGGCCGATCCGCGAGATCGCCGCCGCGCTCGGCAAGACCGAAGGCGCGGTCAAGCAGTTACAGCTGCGGGCGCTCGGCGCCCTGCGCAGGAAGATGGGAACGCGAGATGGCTGAGCGGAAGAAGACCAAGCTCTCGAAGCTGGAGCGCGACCTGCGCGACCTGCCCCGCCCCGGCTTCCGGGCCGAGCTCGGGCTCGCGCTGCGCCCGCGCATCGCCGCGCGCGACCTGCGCGCCGAGACCCGGGACTTGCGCACCTCGGACCCCGCGCGGCTGCTCGGCTCGCTCGACCGCGCCACGATCCTTTTGACCAAGTTCGCCGGGCCGGCGCCATGGGAGCGGCATCCCGACGGCGACGAGCTGATCGTGGTGCTCGAGGGCGGCGGCGAGATCACCGTGCTGACCGAAGACGGGCCGGTGCGCGAGGAGCTGCGCCCGGGCCAGCTGTTCGTCTGCCCCAAGGGGCTGTGGCACCGCACGCGCGCCGAGCCCGCGATGACCGCGCTGTACGTGACCCCGCTGGCCGGCGGCGAGCACTCGTTCGCCGACGACCCGCGAACCGGAGCGTGACTCCGGGCAGAAGGAGAAGGACTCATGCGGACCCAGATCGTGACTCCCTACCTGTGCTGCCGCGACGCGGCGCGCGCGCTCGACTTCTACGAGCGCGCGTTCGGCGCGCAGATCAGCGAGCGCTACGTGACTCCCGAGGGCGTGGTCGGCCACGCCGAGCTCGAGGTCGCGGGCGGCCGGTTCATGCTCTCGGACGAGTGGCCGAGCGAGCGCGTGTACAGCCCGGCGCAGTACGGCGGGACGCCCTGCTCGATCCGGCTGGTCGTGCCCGACGTCGACGGGCTGGCGGCGCGCGCGGTCGCGGCGGGCGGCACGCTCGAACGGCCGGTGGCCGACCAGCCCCATGGCGACCGCTCGTGCGTGCTGCGCGACCCGTTCGGGCACCGCTGGTTCCTGGCGACGCGGATCGAAGAGGTGTCGCGCGAAGAGCTGCGGCGCCGGTTGGGCGGCCGGTTCGAGGTCACTTAGTCCACAATCATCGAAAGGAGACACCCCCATGAGCGAAAGCAAGCCCGCTGCGCCTCCCGCAATCCCTCCCGGAGTCGCGCTGTACTATCTCGGCATCGGTCACTACGTGTCGCACGCGCTGTATCTCGCGGCCAAGCTCGGCCTGGCAGACCTGCTGCGCGGCGGTCCGCGCAGCGCCGCCGAGCTGGCCGCAGACACCGACACTCACGCGCCGTCGCTGCGCCGCGTGCTGCGCCTGCTGGCGAGCGCGGGGCTGTTCGCCGAGAGCGATGACGGCCGCTTCGCACTGACGCAGTCGGGCGAGCTCTTGCGCAGCGACGTGCCGGGCTCGATGAAGGCCAGCGTGCAGCTGTTCGCGGGTCCCGCCATGTTCGACGGCTGGCGTGAGCTCGAGTTCTGCGTGCGCACGGGTCTGCCGGCGCTGCAGAAGCACCACCCGGGCGCGAACGGCTTCGACGAGATGGCCAAGGATCCCGAGCGCGCGGCCAATTTCGACAAGGCCATGGCCACGTTCGCGCCCGCGACCTCGGCCGCGGTCGCGGCGGCCTATGACTTCTCGGGAATCGCGAAGCTCGCGGACGTGGGCGGCGGAAACGGCGCGATCCTGTGCGGGATCCTGCGCGCGTACCCGAAGCTGCGCGGACTCGTGTTCGACCAGCCGCACGTGATCGCGCGCGCCAAGGCGCACGTCGCCGAGCAGGGCCTCGCCGACCGCTGTGAGACGCTGGGCGGGAGCTTCTTCGAGAAGGTGCCGGCTGGCGCCGACGCGGTTCTCTTGAAGCACGTGATCCACGACTGGGACGACGAGCGCGCCACCACGATCCTGCGCAACGTGCGCGCCGCGCTGCCGGCGCACGGCAAGCTGTTGATCGTGGAGGGCGTGTACCCGCCGAGAGTCGACCAGTCCCTCGAGAGCCGCGGCGCGGCTTCGAACGACGTCAACATGCTGGTCTCGACCGGCGGCCGGCAACGCGACGAGGGCGAGTTCCGCAGCTTGTACGCCGCCGCCGGCTTCCGGCTCACGCGCATCGTCCCGACGCCGGCGCGCGTGGCGGTGATCGAAGGCGTACCCGTGTGAAGCGCGCGCTGAGTCGGCTGCGAAAGCTGTGTCTCGCGCTGCCGGAGACCAGCGAGAAAGTCGCCTGGGGCGAGCCCACCTGGCGCGTCGCGGGCAAGATGTTCGCGATGCTCGACGACCACCACCACGGCGCGCCCGATCTCTCGGTCTGGCTGAAGAGCGACTTCGAGACCCAGGCCATGCTGGTCGAGTCCGCCCCGCTGCGCTTCTTCGTCCCGCCCTACCAGGGCAAAGCCGGCTGGGTCGCCGCCCGCCTCGACGAGAACACGGATTGGGAAGAGCTCGGCGAGCTCGTCGCCGAAGCCTGGCGCCGCGCCGCCCCCGCACGCCTCCAAAGCTCCAAACCTGCGTAGCCGGCGAGCCAACGCGGCGGATCCGAGCGAAGCTCGCACAGCGCGACGAACGCTTCTGTTCCGCTGCCGCAAGCGAAGCGCGCAGCGAGCCGCAGGCGAGCGAAGGCGGGTGGGCCGGCTTCGCCGGCCCGGGACCCGCTAGCTAGGAGCGTGCTGCTGCGTCGGATGCTTCCGCTCGTGCATCTCCGGCACCGCCACGTCCGAAGCGAAGCCCGGCTTGAACATCGAGGTCATCGCGGGCACTAGCACCATCGCGCCCACCATGTTGGCGCCGAGCACGATCGACATCAGAAGACTCATGTCGGCCGCGAAGCGCAGGCTCGAGATGAAGTACCAGAAGATGATACCGCCGACCAAGGTCGAGCCGGTGAAGAACACCGCCATGCCGGTGGTCGTGATCGCGACCCGGATCGCTTCGTCGAGATTGTGACCGCGCCTGCGCTCGTGGATGATCCGATCCATGAGATACAAGCCGTAGTCGACGCCGACGCCTACGCCCAACGCCTGCACCGGCAGCGTATTCACGTCGAAGCCGATGTTCGCGAAGTACATGTAGGCTAGTGACACGAGCGTGGCCGTGCCCAGCGACAGGCAGAGCAGGAACGCGACGGCGAAGGACCGATAGGTGAGGATGATGACCAGGAAGATCGCCGTGAACGACGCGATCAGCGTGGCGTTGTTGCTGCCCTCGACCTCGTCGTTGCTGGCGCCGAGCACGCCCATCAGCCCGGAGGCCAGCGCGAAGCTCGGCCCCTCGGCCCACTGACCCGACTCACGCCGCACGAAGTCGTTGTTCTGGTACTTCACCCAGAGCTCGGGCAGCTCGTACAGGCCGCGGCGCCGCACCTGCGCGCGGATGCCCGCCTGATCGTCCTGCCACTCGGAGTCGACGCGGTAGTAGCGGCGGTCGAGCTGAGCGGCCTTCTTGAGCGCGTAGGCCGTCACCAGGTCGAAGCCGGGCACGGTCGACAGCTTCTTCAGGTCGGCGCTCGCGATCTTCTGCACGTTGTCGTAGCCGTTCTCGGAGAGAGACTGCACCAGCTCCTTGCTCGTGCGCGGCAACGTCAGGATGCGGTCCTTCGAGTCCTCGGGCGGCGGCTCGCGCCGGGCCGGATGAGTCACTTCCTGCTTCTGGTAGACGCCCTTGTCGTCGCGCGCGAGCACCACCAGGTCGGGGTTGCGCGGCGGGACCAGCGGCCCCAGCCACCAGCGCACACGCGCCTGCAGGTCGTGGCGCGGCGTCTCGAGCCGGATCGCGTAGCGGCCCGTGGGCCGGGCGAAGATGTACTCCTCCGCGCGCACGACCGCGTTGTGGATCGTCTCGGCCTGGTGATCCTTGTAGAACACGCGCACGGTCGCGTTCTGCGCTTCCTGGTCCCGGTACGGATTGAGCACGCGCGGATCGGGCGAGCCTGCCTCGTACAGGTACAACAGGCCGCCGATCTGGTCGGTCGAGTACGGAATCGAAGACCAGCGCGGGTCACTGTTGTGATAAGCGCGGTTGATCGCCTTGAGATAGTCGACCACCGACACCGTGCCGCCGACCTTGGGGTCCTGCTCCATGTAGCGCTGGAACGCCTCGATCTCGTGCATGGCCTCGGGCTTGTGCACGGCGCCCTGCTGCTCGGTCTCGACCACCACCACCAGGTCGTCCGCGCCGTAGAACTTCGACGCCACCACCGCGGCGGACTGGTTGAACTCGCTGTTCGGCCACAGCACCGGCGTGCCCGGATGTGACTCGCCGATCTTGACCCGCGTGGCAACCGTCGCACACAGCACGATGATCACGACCCAGACGCCGATGATGCCGCGCTGCCAGGTCGGGTTCGTGGTGATGTAGGCGATGCGCTTCAGCACCGACATGATCGGCCCGGGCACGTAGTGACTCGTGTCCTTGGGCGCGGGGAAGTAGGCGATCATCAGCCGGTTCAGCAGCATCTCGGTGAAGATGATGGCGATCGACCAGAACGCGCCGAAGATCGCGACCTTCTTCATCAGCGCGATCGAGGACACGCCGATCACGATGATGCCGATGGCGTCGGCCACGATCCCGAGGAACCCCGGGATCAGCAGCTCGGCCATCGACAGCACGACGGCCTCCATCTTGTCGCCGTTCAGACGCTCGTACTCTTCGTAGAAGCGCTCGACGAACTGCACCGAGTGACTGATCGCGCGCGCCGTGATCACCATCGGGATCACGAGCACCAGCGGCTCGATCTGGTAACCCATGAGCGAGGTGAAGCCGAGACCCCAGATCGTGCAGCAGATCGCGCCCGAGAACGGCATCACCACGCCGTACCAGCGGCGGAAGTAGATGCCGAGCATCGCCAGCAGGATGCCGAGTGACAGCGCGAGGATCAGCACGATCTCCCACTTGTAGAAGAACGTCCAGCCGACCAGGATCGGCTGGCCGGTGAGATGCACCGTCACCAGGCCGTCCTTCTCGAGCTCGTCCTTCAGCGCGTGGATCTCGGTGAAGATCTTCTGGTAGTCGAGCCGGCTCTCCAGGAAGCCGGCGGTCACCATCGCCGACGTGTCGTCGAGCGACACGAAGCGCCCGTACACCTGCTTGTTCTGGTGGATGCGGTCGGGCAGCGAGGCGGTCACCGCCTTGGGCAGGAGCGTGCCGTCGGGCCCGATCAGGTTCTCGCCCTGCAGCTTGTAGGTGTCGGGCAGCTCGTTCAGGCGCAGCTGCAGGAACTCGAGCTCGGCGTTCTCGCGCCGCACCTCGGACAGCTCCGCGGCTTTCTTGGGAATGCTCTCGGCCTGCTTGGACAGGTCCGAATCCGGCCGGATCTGTTGCTCGAGCACGCCCTTGCGCGCCTTGATGAACTCCTTGAACGCGCCCAGCTCGCCGGGCGCAGTGTCTCCGCGTGCTTTCGCGCGCGCCACGGTGCGGCGCGTGAAGAACTGCGCCTCGAGCAGCGCGATCGGCTCCTCGCCGACCACCTGAGTCGACTTGATGATGCCCGACTGGTCGATCGCAGTGTCTCGCACGGTGACTGCGGTCATCGATACGACCTGTCCGTGGTCGACGCCTTCGACTTTGTCGATCTGGTCCGTGAACGCGTACACCTTCTCGAGCACGCGTTCGTCGTAGACCGTGCCGTTCTTGGCCACGATCGCCGCGTACACGACGTTCGCGCTGCCGAACTGGCGGTTGTATTTCTCGTAGATCTGGATGAAGGGGTGATTGCGCGGGAGCAAGTCGATGAACTGACTGAACACCTGCAGCTGGAGCGCGTGATACGCGAAGAAGATCGTCGCGCCGCCGATCAAGATCAGGTTGACGAGGCGGTGCTTGATGAAGAAACGCGAGAAACGGAGCATCAGCGCGTCCATGGCTTCCCTCTTTCCCCTGTGTGCGCGCCGCGGAGGGCGCGTTGCCGTGCGAGATTACGCGAAGCGAGGGGGTCGCTGCAGGCCATACGGGCCCGCCTCCTAGAGGAAGCGCTTGCGGAGGTCCCCCGGGAGGATCGGACACACATCGGCCGGCTTCGCGAACATGCGGGAACGCATGGCCGCGATCAAGTCGTAGCCGCGGTCGAGTAGCCCGATCGGGACCAGCGCACTGGCCTGCGCCAGAGCGCGCCACACGCCGCCCAGGCGAAACCCGATTTCGCGCAGCGCGGCACTGCGCGTGCGCACGCGCCCATCGGCGGTGACCAGCACCAGGCTGTCGGGCAGCGCCACGCGCTGCGGCGCCGGAACGAGCCGGTGAAACGCGTCGCTCGCGAGCGGCGCGAAGCGGAAGCCACGACCGTCGCGATCTTCGGCGAGCACGAAGCGTACGGCCCGGTGGCAAAGCCCACACTCGCCGTCGTAGCCGAGCGTTGCGGGTGACGCATCGCGGCGCGGCGGCAGCCACGCGGGATCGAAAGTGAACACGTTCAGCAGCCACAGGCCGAGCGACGGCTCGGCTCGGTGTAAGAACGACAAAGCCACGAGCGCGAGCCACACCCAGGGTCGGAACCGCGGCAAGAGCGCGAACGGCGCCAGCGCCAGCCGCGCCGGCTGGGTCAGACCGTGCGTGACCCCCAGCACGATCCAGCCCGCGGCATGCACCCACGGCGGGAGCCGCCAGTCACCGCGCGGGTCGGAATCTCGGCGCGCGTCGAGCGCGCCCCACGGCCGGCCGCGGGTGAAGACGTGCGCGAGCAGCAAGAGGCTCGGAACGAGCGCGCGCGGCTCGGCCCGGATCGACGGCGCCTCGACGAAGGCCCAGACGCCGCACAGCGCGAGCGCCGCGATCCGGTCGCGCAGCCCGAGCGCGAACGCGAACGCGAGCAAGAGCCCGAGCGCCCCGACCAGGGTCGCGCCGGGCGACGCCGCGCGCTGCACGAGCCCGGCGAAGTGGCTCGCGAGATACACGCCGAACGCGGCGCGGTAGAGGCTGTACTGCGCGCCCGTCCAGCCGTGAGTCACTCGGACTCGGCCGCGAGCTGCTCGCGGCCGTTGAAGCGGTTCATGGCCGCCTCGAAGCCCTCGCGCAGGCTGACTTCCAGCGCCTCGACCGCCAGATCGAGGGTCGCGGACAGGCGCGCCCGCTCGTCGGGGTGGACCCGGCTCAGCAGGTGGCCGGTCGGCTCGCGGCCGTCGCGCGGCCGGCCGATGCCGATGCGCAGGCGCGGGAAGTCCTGCGAGCCCAGCGCCTCGATGATCGAGCGCAGGCCGTTGTGACCGCCGTGGCCGCCGAACCTGCGCAGCCGGAGCTTGCCGCTGGGGATGTCCATCTCGTCGAACACCACCAGCACGTCGGCGATCTCGACCGGCAGGTAGCGCAGCGCCGCGGCGACCGACTCACCCGAGAGATTCATGTAGGTCTGCGGCTTGAGCAGCCCCACGTCCTCGCCCAGCACCTTACCGCGCGCGAACTCACCCGAGAACTTCGCCGCGAACGCGGGCAGGCGGTGCCGCGCCGCGAAGCGGTCGAGCGCCATGAAGCCCGCGTTGTGGGGCGTGTCGGCGTACTGCTTCCCCGGATTTCCGAGCCCCACGAACAGCCGCATGGGCGCCCCGGCTCCCGGTCACTCCTCGGCTTTCGCCGCTTCTCCCGGTGCCGCAGCCGCCGCACCTTCGGCGCCCTCTGCCGCAGCCGCGGCCTCGCCCTCGGCGGGCACGGCGGCGGGCGCGACTTCTTCCTCGGCGCGCGGCGCGATCACGTGCACCACGGTGGTGTCGAGCTCGATCTTCGACACGACGTCGGCCGGCAGCTGGATGTCGCGCACGTGGATGGCGTCGCCGATGCCCAGGTTCGAGATGTCGATCGAGATGCTCTCGGGAATCGCGAGCGGCATGCACGAGACCTCGAGCGTGCGCAAGAGCGGCTCGAGCACGCCGCCGTCGAACTGCACGCCCTTGGGCGTGCCGACGAAGTGCAGCGGCACCTCGACGTCGAGGCGCGCCTGCAGGTTCACCGCGTACAGGTCGAAGTGGACGTGGCGGCGCGAGAGCGGATCGCGCTGCACTTCCTTCAGCAGCACGGGCTTGCCCTCGACGGCCTTCACGCCCGAGAGATCGACCAGCGCGTTCGCGCCGCCGCGCAGCACGCGTGCCAGCGCGAGTGAGTCGGCAGTCACGGCGACCGGCTCGACGCCGCTGCCGTACACCACGCCGGGCACGCGGCCCGCGGCGCGGATCTTGCGGGTCGCGCTCTTGCCGCGGCCTTCGCGCGCGGCGATTTCAAGCTTCAGACGTTCCATGACTTGCTCCTAGCTCAGAATTACACGAAGAGCGAGCTGACCGACTCTTCGTTGTGGATGCGGCGAATGGCTTCGCCGAGCAGGTGCGCGACGCTGGTCACCACGAACTTGTCGCCGTGCTCGATCGTGGGCGAGAGCGCGATCGTGTCGGTGGTGATGAAGCGCTCGATGCACGACTCCTCGATGCGCTTGACCGCCGAGCCGGCCAGCACCGGATGCGTGATCGCCGCCAGCACGCGCTTGGCGCCGGCGCTGCGCAGCGCCTCGGCGGTCTGCACCAGCGACCCGCCGGTGCTGACGATGTCGTCGACGATCACCGCGGTCTGGCCCGACACGTCGCCGACGATGCGAGTCACCTCGGCGACGTCTTTCTTCTCGCGGCGCTTGTCGCCGATCGCGATCGAGGCGTCGAGCCGCTTGGCGAAGGCGCGCGCGCGCTCCACCCCGCCTGCGTCGGGAGACACCACCACGATCTCCTCGCGCGCCGGCACGATCGCCCGGATCTGCTGCAACAGCACCGGCATGGCGTAGATGTTGTCGACCGGGATGTTGAAGAAGCCCTGGATCTGCCCGGCGTGCAGGTCGAGACACAGCACGCGCTCGGCGCCCGCGGTCGAGATCAGGTCGGCGACGAGCTTCGCGGTGATTGGCGTGCGCGGCTTCACCTTGCGGTCCTGGCGCGCGTAGCCGTAGTAGGGAATCACCGCGGTGACTCGCCGCGCCGACGAGCGGCGCAGCGCGTCCAGCAGGATCAAGAGCTCCATCAGGTGCGTGTTGGCGGGCGCGCAGGTGGACTGGATCACGAACACGTCCATGCCGCGCACGTTCTCGCCGATGTCGACCGAGGTCTCACCGTCGGCGAACGTGCCCACCTCGGCCCGGCCCACCTCGATGTCGAGGTGCTCGCAGATCGCCGCGGTCAGGGCGGGACACGAGCTGCCGGTGAAGAGCTTGGTGATGTTGGTGGTCATGGCCGTTTCTCTGTTCGATTCCGTGGGTCGTTGTCTTGGTTGGGGCGGCAGGATTCGAACCTGCGGATGGCGGGTCCAAAGCCCGCTGCCTTACCACTTGGCGACGCCCCATCCCCAGCCACCTTCGGTGCTGCCGGGCGAACTCGTCGCGATCGTCCTCGCTCCCGCCGGTACCTCGACTCTCTCCGCGGCGCGCTGGGCCGCACGTGCGTCTTCGAAACGTCCGAACACCGTCGGTCCGCTGCCGCTCATGCCGGTCGCGAGCGCACCGGCGCTTTCGAGCGCGCGCCGCGCCGCCGGAATCTCGGGGTGGCGCTTCGCGCTCACGGTCTCGAGATCGTTGCGCGGAGGCGAGAGCAGACCCAGGGGCCGTAGAAGCGCGGCAATGCTAGACGGGTCGCGGGGGAGCGTCAATTCGCGCGCCGCTTCGGCGTAGGCCCAGGCGGTCGAGACCGGGAACGGGAACGCCACCAGCACCCAGTGCATCTCGGGCACGCCAGGAATGGGCTCGAGCTTCTCGCCGACTCCGCGGCCGAGCGCCGGCTTGGGATCGAGAAAGAAGGGGACGTCGGCGCCGAGCTCGAGCGCGAGCTTCGCGCGCTCGTCGCGCGCCAGCTCGCGGCCGGCCAGGGCCTCGAGCCCGAGCAGGGTGGCCGCGGCATCGGACGAGCCACCGCCCAGACCCGCGGCGATCGGGATCTCTTTCTCGAGCCGGATCGCGAGATCGGGCGCGAGCCCCAGCGCGGCGCAGGCGCGTTCGGCGGCGCGCACCACCAGGTTCTCGCGGCCCAGCGGCAGATCGCTGCCGGGCGCCTCGAGCCGGATGCCGCGGCCCGCGGGCGCGCGCTCGAGCGTGAGTCGATCGAACAGCCGCAGCGGCACGAAGCAGGTCTCGATCTCGTGGTAGCCGTCGGGCCGCTTGCGCAGCACCTCGAGCCCGAGGTTCAGCTTCGCCGGAGCCCGGACCTGGATCATGCGCCCGATTTCGTGCGGGCGGCAACGAAGCGCATGCGCAGGTCGTGCAGCACGCCCTCGAGCAGGCGCGACTCGGTGTCGTCGAGATTGCCCTGCGTCTTGTCGCGCAGGATCTCGAGGATGTCGATCGTCTGCCGCGCCAGCGGCAGGTTGAGCTCGGGCGCCCCCTCCGTCGGCTCGGGCGGCACGCCCAGGTGCAACAGCGCCGAGGTCGAGAGCGACAGCACCAGCGTCGCGAAGCTCATCTCGGGCAGCGCGTCGCCGGCGCCCTCGGAGTCACTCATGCGGAAGCCGCGCGGGCCACCCTGCTCATTGGCCATGGGCCGTCTCCGGGGTGCGCGTCGGATCGACGCCAGTCTCTTCCAGCACGCGCAGCAGCCGACGCCCCTCGAGGATGCGCTGCAGCGAGGTGTAAGTCGCGCCGACGGCGATCACGAACACCGCCGTCATCACCAGGCTCGTGAGCGCGCCCACGATCAGCACCAGACAGCGCTCGGCGCGCTCCATGAAGCCCACCTTCAGCGAGGCCAGCTGGCGCTCCGCCGAGGCGCGCGTGTAGCTCGTCATCACCGAGGCGGTGATCGCCCACATCACCAGCACCGTGCCGAAGACGTCGGCCTCTTTCGCGCGCGCGACGGCAATCCCGCCGAACACCACCAGGTCGGAGAGCCGGTCGATCGAGGAGTCGAAGAAGGCGCCGGCCTGGGACGAGATGCCCTGCTGGCGCGCGACCACGCCGTCGACCATGTCGCAGAAGCCCGCGACCATGAGCAGGAGCCCGGCCAGGAACCAGTGATTGCCGGCGAACGCCGCACCCGCGAGCAGCGACACGCCAGCTCCCGCCAAAGTGAGTGCATCGGGCGCCATGCGCAGCGAGCGCACGAACGGGAACAGCCGATACACGAACGTGTCGACTTCCCCGAAACGTTCTTTGATCACGCGGGGCGCCTCCGCTTAGAGGTCGTTCTCCGAGACCGGGATCACGGCGCGCGGTGCCGGGCGAAGCGGACCTTCCTTGATGAAGCGCTCGATGCGGCGCGTCCGAAGCTCGTGCTCGGTGGTGAGCTCCTCGCGCAGCTTCTCCAGGTCTTCGGCGCTGGCCGGGGCGACGTTGGCCGCGAGGTCGGGCAGCGCGTCGGCGCTCTGCGCGGGCGCAGGCTTGCCGCCCTTGCGCTGAGCGCGCTCGGCCAGGCGCAGATCGTTGGGTCGGGTCGGCATGGAATCTCTCCTCGGGGGCCTGGTTTGACAGCGGCCAGGCGCCCCTCTACTCTGCGAAATCCTTGAAAAAACAGCTACTTACGAAGGCAGTTCGGAATCGGCGCAGGCGCGGCGCAAGTGCGCTCGGGGCCGGCGCGGTCCTGACGATCGCCCTTCTTTCCGGCTGCGCAACTGCGCCGCCCAGCACGGAGGAAGAGCTGCCTTCGGCGGAATCCTACTACCAGCACGGGATCGAGACACTTGCCGGCAAGCGCACCTTCCTGTTCTTCCACGACATCGACTACCCCAAGGCCATCGAATACTTCCAGGAAGTGATCGACAACTACCCGTACAGTGACTACGCGATCCTCGCCGAGCTGCAGATCGGCGACATCCACTTCGACCGCAAAGAGTACGAGGAAGCGTCGAGCTACTACCACGACTTCGTGGAGCTGCACCCGAACCATGCCAAGGTGTCGTACGCGCTCTACCGCAACGGCCTCTGCTCCTACAACCAGATGCGCTCCAGCGACCGCGACCAGGCGCCCACGCGCGAGGCGGTGGCGCAGTTCAAGGCGCTGATCGAGCGCTACCCGAACTCGGAGATGGCGCCCGACGCCAAGAGCCGGCTGCACGAGTGCGAGGAGCGGCTGGCGGAGCAGGAGATCCAGATCGGTGACTACTACTACGCGCAGCACGCCTGGTACGCGGCGGCGCGCCGCTACCGCCAGGCGCTGAAGGACTACCCCGAGCACGACCTGCGCACGCGCACGCTGGTGCAGCTGGGCTTCTGTCTGTCGCGACTGCACGAGTATCTCGAGGCCGAGGCCGTCCTGCGCAAGGCGCTCGAGCTGGGCGCGCGCGACGAGCTGCGCGACGACGCCCAGTCCGAGCTCGAGGTGATCGCGCGGCTCCCGCTCTACGGCCCGCGCCCGCTGGCCAAGTCGTGCGTCACGGATCCGAACGCGTCCTGCCCGGCCCCGGCTGCGACCCCGTAGCTCTTACTGGAACAATGAGCTGAACTCGGCGGGGTTGATGCCGAACGGAGTGACTTCGGCGAGCAGCAGCTTGCGGAAGCGCGGCTGCTGGTCGGGGCTGAGCGCGCGGCTGCCCACGTCGAGCAGCGCGCCGAGCTGCTCGCGGTAGCGGCGCGCGTCGCCGTACTTCGGCTCGGCTTCGATCAGCTTCGCGACCTCGGCGCCCGCGACCTCCTGGCCGTGGCGAGCGCGCCGTAGTGAGTCGACCGGAGCCTGGAAGGCGGCGCGGATCTCGGCGTCGTGAGTCGGGCTCTGGATCACGCCGGTCTCGCCGTCGCGCTTCATCTCGGGCCGGAACAGCTCGCGGTAGAGCGCCACCGCGTTCTCGATCGCGGCGCTGCGCACGCGCGCGTCGGTCTCGGCGATCGGCTCGCCGGGGCGCGCGCCGACCGGCGGCAGGCGCTCGGCCTCGGGCGGCTTGCCGGTCGTATCCGGAGTCTCGAGCGAGCGCATGTCGAGATACGAGATCAGCTCCTCGGCCCAGAGCGGCCGGGCCTCGACGGCATCCGACAGCGCGATCAGGTCGGCGCGCGGGCGGGTGATCGACACGCGCGGATCGAAGCGCGGGATCTGGCGCGCGTAGTCGAAGACGGCCGCGCCGTCGACGTTCGGGAACTCCGCGGTCACCGGGTCGTTCGCGGTGTTCAGCAGGTCGTTCACGTTGAGCGGGCGGCCGCCGTTCCCGATCGAGCGCACCAGCACCTGGTCACTGGGCACGTTGTCGGAGACCTCCTGCCCGCTGGGCGTCGCGAAGGTGACTCCACCGCCGCCGTTCACGCGCGGAGCGACGTTGGTCTGGATCGAGTTCGCGACCACGGTGGCACCGCCGTGCACGACCAGGTCCTTCGCGTTCACGCGCAGCTTCAGTGCGGCGGTGTCGGCCAGCGTGACTGCGCCCGTGGCGTCCGCGGTGAGGTCGCCGTTCACGACCATGCGCTGACCGCGCGCGACCGTCACGCTGCCGCTGGTGGCATCGAGCACGAGGTCGACCGCGCGGTACAGGGGCGTGCCGTCGGGGTTGGTCGCGATCGGCTCGGGGTCGATGCGCGTGATGCTGGTCGCGCCGTCGGCCGGGCTCGCCGCGCCGTTCCCCAGCGAGACGCTCTTGGCCTGAATGGTCTGCACGTCGTCGTCCGAGGTGAAGCGCACGCCGCGGTCGCCCCCGACCGCGAACCCGCCGCCGGTGAGCGCCACGTCGTCGCCGACCGTGACCAGGCCGCCCGTCTTCAGATCGAGGCCGCCCGCGCCCTGGATCGGCCCGAGGAAGGTCACGTCGGCGAGGCTGCCACCCACGACCTTGGTGTCGGCGGTCAGCTCAGTCACTCCGTCGACCAGGAGCGAGTGGACGAGGTCGAACTCACCGCCGAGCTGCACGCCCGACGGCTGCGGCGCCGCCAGCGAAGGCAGCGGACCCTGGCCGTGCAGAGTCACGTCGCCATCCGCGCTGGAGATGCCTCCCATGCTGACCTGGCCGCCGGTGCCGTCGCTCTTGCGCAGCGCCTGGATCGCGTAGCTGCCGCCGCTGCCCTGCAGGATGGCCTTGCCGTTCAGCGTGATGTTGCCGGTGGCGAGCACGTCGCCGCCCAGCTGATAGGTGCCGACGCCCGGGCCGCTGGTATTCGACGTCGGCTGCGTGCCGGCGTTGATCACGATGTCGCCGTCCAGGGTCTGGATCGCGACCTTTTGGCCGGCCGGCTGGTCGACGACCACCGCCGGCTGCGTGGCGTCGGTGGTGGCGCCGCCCAGCACCAGATCGCCCGATGCCTTGAACAGCGCCGAGGTCAGATGCAGCGCGCCCAGCGACGCGCCGATCGTCTGGGTGCCGTCGCCGAACGTGATGTTCTTCGAGTCGAGCACCAGGTCGCCGGTCGTGTTCTTCGCGTTCTGGAAGCCGTCGAGCTCGAGTGAGTGGGCCTTCACCGTCTGAGTGGTGGTGCCGTTGAAGGTCGAAGTGCCCAGGTTCGTGAGCGCGCCGTCGACGGTGAGATCGCCGTTCGTGACGAGCCCGTTCGCGAATGATCCGCCGGTGCCCGTGAGCAGGTCGCCGGTCACGTGCGCGGTGCCGCCGACCGTGCCCAGCACGGTGGTCGTTCCGAGCGTGAGCGAGGTGGCCTCGAGGCCGCCGGCGAGCTGGATCGGCACGGGCGCCCTCGGCGCGCCGTTCGCGGCCAGCACCAGGTTCGTGTCCTGCACGTTGTCCACGTCGCCCGCGCCGAGGGCGATTGCGCCGTCGTAAGAGACCAGGCCGAAGCCGAAGTCGGGCGTGCGGTCGGCCGGAGAGACGAACAGACTCAGGCTGGGAATCGCGCTGCCGCCGACGGCGGCTCCGAAGCCCAGGTCCTGCTCGAGCGTGACCGACTTCACCGGGCCCGCGCCGTCGGAGCCGTGGAAGATGAAGTCGGAGAGATCGACCACGCCCGTGGTCTGTCCGCCCGCGCCGTCGCTCGCCGCGAGCCGGATCGTGTCTGCGTTCAGGTGGATCGGCTGACCCGGCGCAGGGGCGAGCGTGCCCTGGTGGAGCTCGAGGTCGACCCTGCCGGCAGTCACGTCGCCGCCGAGGAAGAGCTCGCGGCCCGCCACCACGCCGAAGCCGGTGAAGGCGGCGGGGATCGCCACGCCGTTCGCGTCGCTGCCGACCACGACCGGGCCCTCGATCCGCACCGAGTCACCGTGGATCTCGTTGGTGGCGGCGTCGTTGTCGCCGTTGGCCGTCTCACTGCTGGCGCCCAGCCGCAGCGGGCCGCCGCCAGTCACGAGCACGTCGCCCGAGGCGGCGCGAATCGCCGGCTGCGCGGTCGCATCCGGAGTTCCGCCGAGGCCGCCGTCCGCGAGCAGGTCGCCCGAGAGCGCGATCCCGCCCGGAGCCGACAGGGTGATCGAGCCGCCCTTCCCGCCCTGAGACAGGGTGGGACGATCGGTGGTGGGCGTGCCGCCGGCGCCGCCGACCGCGCGCACGCCGCCGATCGAGATCGTGTGGGTCGGATCGGCGCCGTTCACGATCACCGTCACCGTGCCGCCGTCGCTGCCGTTGGTCGCGTCCGCGTTGCGCGTGGGGGCGAGGCCGTCGGCGCCCTTGGCGTCGAGGCTCTTGATCACCACGTCGCCGCCGGAGGTCACGGTGATGTCGCCGCTGGCGTTGATGGCCGAGGCGCTGCCGGAGCTCACGTTTCCGGCAGTCACCGAGGTCGCGCCCGACAGCACGATCGAGCCGACCTTGTGTGTGTCGTTGTTGGGCGAGTTGACCAGGTGCGAGGTCGAGACGTCGGTCACGGTGAGTACGCCGCCCGAAGTCAGCTCGAGCGAGCCGTCGCCGGGCTTGGTGATCGCGCTGTCGCTGGTCAGGTCGCCGCCGGCGTGGACGAACTGGACGGAGTCGGCCGTCGGGTTGTCCGGCGCGAACGAAACGGCGCCGGTGTGGAACGCCACCGCGCCCGCCGAACTGATGTTGCCCTTGATCGTGCTCGTGCCGGTGATGTCGAGCGAGGCGACGGAGAGATTGTCGTCGACCAGCGCCGAGCCGTCCGCGGACACCAGCGTGAGCTGGCTGCCGTCGACCAGGCTGTTGCCCGAGATGGTGATGCTGCCGCCATGCGAGCCGAGCTGCAGCGCCACGTTCGGGGCGAGGCCCGTGAACAGCGAGCGATCCGGGATCTGGGTGGCCGTCGAGCTGGAGTCGATCGAGGCGTCCTGGTCGAGCGTGAAGGTCGTGATCTGGGTGTCGGGCGAGGAGCTCGCGAAGTGAGTGCCGTCGTTCAGGATCACGCGTGAGCTCGAGCTGCCGCCCGCGAGCGACCCGGCGAGCAGGTCGATCTCGCCGCCCACGAGCGTCGAGGCGATCGTCAGGTTGCCCGAGCCGTCGCTGCCGGCGTGCAGCGTGATCTGGCCGCCTTCGCGATGCGTGCCGGTGGTGGGGTCGGTGTTGGGTACGTCGCGCACCTCGGTGGTCACGTTGGTCGCGACCACGAGGTCGCCCTTCGTGGTGGCGCTGAGCGAGACCAGCGTGGGCAGCGAGCCGCCCAGGTCGATCCCGTTCGTGCCGATCAACGTGAGCGCGGTGTGCGGTGCGATCTGGCTCGGCAGGTCCTGCGTCAGCGTGAGCTTGCCGTCGAGTGACTCGAGGCCGAGGTCGAGCACGTAGTTCGCCGGATCCGAGGGCGTGCCGTAGATGCTCGCCAGCGGCACCGAGGGCAGCGTGCCGGGGTCGGTCGGCGGCGCGGTCGTGAGGTCGGCGTCCTGCGTGATCGTGACCTGTTTGGCGGCGTCTCCGTGCGAGTCGCGCAGCGCGGCCGTCGGCGCGAAGAACACCTCGCCGTTCTTGTTGCCGCCCGTGCCGTCGCTCGAAGCCAGTGAGATCGAGTCCGACGACAAGGTCGAGCGCACGGTCAGCGCGCCGCCCGAGCCGTTGGCGCCGGAGTTGATGGCGATCGCCTTCGACGCGGTGACGTTGAAGTCGACCGTGAGCGCCTGGTCGACCGAGAGCGCGAACGAGCTGACGTTGAAGTCGGGGCCGCCCACGGGCGCGCTGAAGCTCGCGCCCTGGATCGACAGGTCGGTACCCGCGAGCGCGCCGCGCGCGTCGCCATCGAGCGCGACGGCGTCCTTCGACTTCAGGGTCACCGTCAGCGGCAGCACTCCCGCCGTACTGAATCGGCCCGGGACGAACAGACCCGCGGTCGTGCCCGTGCCGATCGCCGCGTCCTGCTCGAAGTGGAAGGTGGGCGGCGTGTTCGCTTGGGTCGGGTCACTCGGGTTGGGAATGCCCTCCGACAGCGAGAAGTGAATGTCGGGGTCGATCGTGGCGTTCGCGGTGGTCGCCTTCGTGTCGGTCGACTCGTGCGCGGCCACGCTCACCTGCGTGGACGAGACGGTGATGCCCTGGCCAGCCGGGTTGCCGGTGAGCCACCTGCCGGTGCCCGCGGTGTCCCAGGTGACGCTGACTCCGGCGGCCGCGGCGAGGTCGCCATGAGTCACGACGTCGCCGGCGCGGCTGTGAATCGCGATCGATTCGACGCCGTTGCCGATCGCGCCGACCTCGGTCTTGCCGCTCGACGCGATCGTCAGCGCCGACGCGATCGGCGCCGGCGCCGAGCCGTCAGTGGGGCTGGTGAGTCCGGTGCGGGTCGAGCCGGTAACGGTCACGTTGCCGCCCGCGAGCTGGATCTGGGCCGCACCGAGCACCAGGTTGCCGTCGATCGTGACGTCGCGGTCGCGCTGGCCCTGGTCGTTGCCAGTCGGCGTCGAGGCCGCGGTGATGTTCCCGCTGGTCGTGATCTCGGTGCCGGTGAGCGCGATCGTGCCGCGCAGAGGATTGCCGCTGCTCGGCGCATTGGCGCCGCCGGTGGTGATGCCGCCGACCT
The DNA here is from genome assembly GCA_035498875.1 of Myxococcota bacterium. Lineage (GTDB taxonomy): Bacteria > Myxococcota_A > UBA9160 > SZUA-336 > SZUA-336 > VGRW01. The sequence continues at coordinate 9,398 of DATJZP010000029.1, read as the reverse complement.
GAAGCGTGGAGCCGGAGTTGATCGTGACGTTGCCACCCTCCAGATCCGGCGTGCTCTTGTTCGGGCCGACCTCGCCGTTGGCGGTGACCGCGCCGCGGATGATCACCGGGCCGACCGCGTTCACGGTGATGTCACCGCCGGCCACTTCCGGGTCCTTCTCGTTCTGCTTCAGGCCGTTGGTATTGATGCCATTCAGCGTGACCGACTGCGTCTGCTGCACGCCGTTCGAGTCGGTGAAGCCGATGTCGACCTTCGACTGGATCCCGCCCGAGCTCTGCACGTTGCCCGAGCGGATGCCGTTGGTGGTCGGATCGACCGAGCCGACGATCAGGTCGCGCCCCTCGATCTTGAGCCCGCCGCCGTTGCTGGTGACGATGTCGCCGGCGACGTTGATCGTGCCCTCGTGCGCCGACAAGAGGATGTTCTGCGTCGGGTCCTTCTTCGCGCCGGGCTTGGTGAAGAAGAACAGGTTGGTGGGCGCCTGGATGTCGCCGCCGGTCGCGACGATGTCGCCGTCCGAGAGCGTGGTGGTGGCGTTGAGCTGCAGGTTGAAGACGTTCAGCGTGTCGGTCCCGAGCAGCTGGATCGAGCGGCCGGTCAGCGCGAGCTGCGTGCCCGCGACCACGCTCTTGTCGTCGACGGTGACCGCCTTGTCGGTCGAGTTCAGGCTGAGCTGCGTGTGAGACGGCACGTCGCCGAGGTTCAGGCCCTTCAGGTTGGAGGTCAGGAGCTCGGCGCTCTGAGTCACCACCACGAGCGGCGTGCCGAGATTCCCCGCGGTGTCGCGGAAGCCGATGAGATCCCCGACCTTCACGCTGCCCTTGGCGTCGGTAGCGGTGAGGTTGATGCGGTTGGCGTCGATCGTCTGGAGCGTGCCCGGCGGCGTGTGATCGCTCGGATCCTCTTTGTTGAGCTCGGCGGACGTCGCACCGCGCAGCTCGCCCGGGTTGGCGCCGGCGACGGTCACGTCGACGGTGTCGGCCTTGATGCTGCCGGCCAGCGCGATGTCGCCCTTGTTGTCGGCCTGCAGCGCCAGCTCTCGGGCCTCGATCGCGCCCTTGCTGAAGATCGCGCGGCCGTACAAGTCACCCGCGCCGATGCTGATCTTGCCCGTGTTGGCGGGATCGGCCGCCGAGCCGGTGGTGAGGGTGCCGGTGTTCTTGACTCCGGTGGCCGCGGGATTCACGACCGCGCCGGCTCCGCCCTCGACGCGCAGCAGGATGCCGCGGTTGGAGTCGTCGCGACCGATGAACACGTCGCGCCCTGCCGCGAGCACGATCCAGCCGCCGTCGGCGGCGCTCGCGTCGATCTTGCCCGAGTTCTCGACCGTGCCGCCGACCAGCGCGACGGCGTTGGCGGTGATCTGGCCCGCGTTCGTGACCGGGCCGCGCACCGCCGTGTAGCGGTCGTCGCCGTTCGTGAAGTCGCGCTCCGACAGCCGGCCCGCGGCCGCCTGCAGCTGAGTCACGTTGACCGTGGCGCCGTTCCCGAACACGATGCCGGCGGGGTTCACGAGATAGACGTGGATGTTCCCGCCCGACTGCGTGATCGAGCCGTCGATCTGCGACGGCAGCGCGCTCAGGATCCGGTTCAGCACGCGCACATCGGCGCCGTTGTCGAGGCCGTTGAAACGGACCGTCTCGTCGGCGGCCACGTTGAAGCTCGAGTAGCGGAAGATCGCGCCGTCGTGCGCGTTGACCGTCCACTGCTTGCTGCCGTCGTCGTGATCGACGCCGCAGCCAGTGGCGCTGCAGTTGTTGCCGATCTGGTTGGGTCCCGCGAACGCGTACGGCGCCGCCGGACCGACGATCAGCGCGCCGGTGAGTGCCGACACCAGCAGGTGTCGCGCGAGAAGACTGAGCTCTTGCATCGGCTTCATCATCAGTACCGCAGTCCCGCCGTGAAGTGCGCCTTGCCGTCGCCCACCGAGACGTTCGCGCTGGGCACGTCGAGCAGCGCCACGCCGTAGTCGAGCCGCACCCAGAAGTTGCGGCGGATGATCACCTCGATGCCCACACCCAGCGAGGCCAGTGAGTCGTTGTGCTCGCCCAGCACCTTGGACTGGTTGTAGACCCGGCCGAAGTCACTGAACAACGCCAGCACCAGGTCCCAGTCGGGCATGCGCAGGTCGACGTCGGGACCCGGTCGGAACACGCCGAACACCGGCACCTGCCACGGCTCGAGCGTCTTGAAGCCGAGCGGGATGTGGTAGCGGTACTCGACGCTGCCGTTCCAGAACGAGTCACCCGAGGCGATTGACTGCGGATAGCCGCGCACCGTGGCCATGCCGCCCAGCACGCCCTCGACTTGCGGGATCAGCCGCGTGCCGAGCGAGGTCTGACCGCCCAAGCGGTAGGCGAGCTCGTGAGTCATTTCGCGCGGGCGCAGCGCGCGGTTGTCGAAGAAGCGCGTGCCGTGGAAGAGCGGCTGCAGGAAGATCGAGCCCGCGAGGTCGACCGACAGGAAGTGCCAGCTCGAGTCGATGTCGGCGCGGCCGAGGTCGGAGAAGTTCTGCAGGTCGGCGGCGGTCGCGCCGGTGAGCTCGGGCAGGCTCTGCTGGAAGGCGACGTTCCCGCGGAAGTGCGCGCTGGGCCAGGCGCGATCCATCGAGACACCGAGCACCGGCACGAAGAACGGCATGTCGGCTTTGAACGTGGACAGGTTCACCACCGACACGTTCATGTAACGGCCGCCGCCGTAGGCATCGATGAAGAAGCCGGGCTCGGCGTACAGGTTCTCCACCAGCGTGCCGTTCAGCTCCCACTGATCGCCGCTGAACGAGAGCTTCTCGTGGTTCACGCCGAACTGGTCCGACGCGTACTCGCTCCAGTTGCCGCCGAAGCGCCAGCGCAGGCCCGGCACGTGCGGAATGCGCGCCTCGTACGAGCCCTGGAGCGCGTTGGTGTTGGAGAAGCCGGAAGTCACGTAGTCGAGCAGCACCACGTCGTCGTAGCCGGTGAGCTGGTAGTCGGCGACGCCGAAGTGCTGGCGGTTCTCGCCGGTGCTCTGGGTGCCGGTGTTCGAGAAGTCGGTCGAGACGGTCCAGGGCCGGTCCTCCTGGACGAGATAGTCCAGGTTCACCACGCCGGGAGTGAGCGTGGGAGTCACCACCACGTCGACCATGCGGCCGGGCAGCCGGTTCAGGCTCGCGAGATACGAGTCGAGCTTGTTCTTGTCGAGCGGGTCACCCGCGCCGACCGGCTGCAGCGGTGAGTCCTCCGCGATCTGCTCGTGGTCGTTCGAGACTTCCACGGGCTTCGCGGCCGCGAGCTCGGGCGCCCGGAACGTGCGCACGGCCTGGACGCGCCCGGTGTGGATCACGAGGTGCAGGTCGGTGTCGCCCTCGGGCCGCACGTCGCCGCCGGTCTCGGCGTCGATGTCGGCCGGCGCGGGCGCCACGTAGACGCCCATCATGCCGCGCGCGCCGAGCTCGGTGACGATCTGCTCGCACAGGTCCTGCAGACCCGTCGCGTACAGCGGCACGGCTTCGGCGGCGCCGAGCTCGGTCAGGTGGAACCAGACGTTCTCGCCGCCGCGGCGCGCGCCCACGTAGCCGTCCGAGGCTTTGCCGAGCGCGTAGCTCGCGTCGACGAGCAGTGAGATCGGCGGCTGCAGCGGGTGCTCGTTCGCGTAGGACAGATGCACGTGACCCACCCAGTAACGCGGGCCGTCGGTCGTGGTGTGCTCGCCCGCGGGCGGGTCATTCGGGTTGAAGCTGGCGCGCGCGAGCGGGGGCGCGGCGAGCAATAGCAGCGCGCACGAGGTCACGCAGGCCAGCAGCCGAGCGCGCATCCTCTTCCCCCTCGCAAATTCCCCGAACTGGACGCGTACTGTAAACCGAACCGTCAATTGCCGCAGCCGCCCCAGGGGTCAACTTGGAGTGACGCCGGAGCGGCTTTGGTGGCGCCATTTTGCCTGCGGCCGCGCGCGCTTGCGTTAGATCGCGCACAGGAAGCCGCACACCCCGCGCAGGCCTGCGGCAGCTCGCCCTGCTAGCTCGCCAGACCTGCTGCGATCGGGAGCTTCGCGAGCGCCTGCTCGAGCTTGGCGGTATCGGGGCCGCCGGCCTGGGCGAAGTCGGGCCGCCCGCCGCCGGTGCCGCCGATCTCCTTGGCCAGCGCCTTCACCAGGTCGCCCGCCGAGAAGCGCTTCACCAGGTCGGGCGTCACGCCCAGGGCGATCGCGGCCTTGCCCTCGTGGCGCACGCCGAGCAGCACGATCCCGGAGCCGATCCGCTGCTTCAGCTCGTCGACCAGCGCGCGCAGCTCCTTGGGCGAGGCGTCCTCGATCTCGTGCGCCAGGAGCTTCACACCGCCGACCTCGCGCACCTGGGCGAGCGGATCACTCGCGCCGCCGCGCCGCATCTGCGCCCGTGTCTTCTCGAGCTCGCGTTCCAGCTCGCGCTCGCGCTCGAGCAGCCGAGCCACGCGCTCGTGCAGCTCGGCAGGCGCGCTGCGCAACACCTCGGCGGTGTCGCGCAACAGTCGCGCGTCGCGGCGCGCGTGCTCGAGCGCGCCGAAGCCGGTCTGCGCCTCGATCCGGCGTACGCCGGCGCCGATCGCCGACTGACCCACGATCCGGAAGGAGCCGATGTCGCCGGTCGCGTGCGCGTGCGTGCCGCCGCACAGCTCGGTCGACGGCCCGAAGCTCACTACGCGCACGCGCTCGCCGTACTTCTCGGTGAACATCGCGATCGCGCCGGCGTCGAGCGCCTCGCGGTAGGACTTCTCTGCCACGCGACCTTCGTGATTGGCCAGGATCAGCGCGTTCACGCGGTCCTCGACCGCGCGCACCTCTTCGTCGCTCAGCGGCGCGTCGTGCGTGAAGTCGAAGCGCAGGCGGTCGGGCGCGACCAGCGACCCCGCCTGAGTCACTTGCGGGCCGAGCACGTCGCGCAGCGCCCACTGCAACAGGTGCGTGCCCGAGTGATTGCGCACGGTCGCAGCGCGCGCCGCTGCGTCGACGCGCAGCTCGACCGAGTCGCCGACCGCGAGCCGGCCCAGGGCCACGCGCCCCTTGTGCACGAACAGGCCCTCGACCGGCTTCTGCACGTCTTCGACCTCGATCCGGCCCTCGGAGCCCTCGATCGTGCCGACGTCTCCGACCTGCCCGCCGCTCTCGGCGTAGAAGGGAGTCACGTCGACCTGGACCTCGACCCGGTCGCCCTCGCTCACCTCCTGCACGCGCGCGCCGTCGCGCAGGAGCGCACGTACGACCGACTTGCCCTCGAGTGAGTCGTAGCCGGTGAACGCGGTCGGGTGACTCGCCAGCGCGTTGTAGACCTCGGCCGGGGCCGCCTGGCCCGAGCCCTTCCAGGCCGCGCGCGCGCGCTCGGCCTGCTCGCGCATGGCGTCGTCGAAGGCGGCGCGGTCGTAGTCGAGGCCCTTGCCGCGCAGGATGTCTTCGGTGAGGTCGGTCGGGAAGCCAAACGTGTCGTACAGCTTGAACACCACGTCGCCCGGCAGGCGCGTCTGCTTCGCCTTGCGCGCGTGAGTCACCGCCTCTTCCAGCAGCGCCAGCCCGCGGCCCAGCGTCTTGCCGAAGCGCTCCTCTTCCTTCTTCACCGCGTCGACCACGAACGCGCGGCGCTTCGCGAGGTCGGGATACGCGCCGCCCATTTCGTCGATCACCGTGTCGACCACCGCGTGCAGGAACGGCCCGTCGATGCCGAGCAGCACGCCGTGCCGCGCCGCCCGGCGCAGCACGCGCCGCAGCACGTAGCCACGGCCCTCGTTCGAGGGCAGCACGCCGTCGCCCACCAGGAACGCACAGGCGCGGGCGTGGTCGGCCACGACCCGCAGTGACACGTCGGCGTCGGGACTCTTTCCGTACTTCGTCCGCGCCAGCTCCTCGGCCTTGCGCAAGAGCGGCGTGAACAGGTCGGTGTCGTAGTTGCTGTCCTTGCCCTGCAGCAAGCGCGTGATTCGCTCGAGCCCCATGCCGGTGTCGATCGACGGCTTCGGCAGCGGGATGCGCGATCCGTCCGCGCGCTGCTCGAACTGCATGAACACCAGGTTCCAGATCTCGACGAAGCCCGGACCCGTCGGGTCACCGCCCTTCTCGAACGCCTTGCGGTCGGTGATCTTGTGGATCTCCGAGCACGGACCGCACGGCCCGGTGTCTCCCATCTGCCAGAAGTTCGGTCCGTCGCCGAGCTTGAAGATCCGCCGCGGGTCGAGCCCGATGCCGTCGCGCCACAGCGCGTACGCCTCGTCGTCCTGCTCGTGCACCGACACCACGAGGTCGTCCGGCGACAGCTTGAACACCCGGGTGAGCAGGTCCCACGCGAACTCGATCGCGTCCTTCTTGAAATAGTCACCGAACGAGAAGTTCCCGAGCATCTCGAAGAACGTGTGGTGACTCGGCGACCGCCCGACCTCCTCGAGGTCGTTGTGCTTGCCCGAGACCCGCATGCACTTCTGCGAGGTCGTCGCCCGCGAGTACGGCCGCTTCTCCTCGCCCGTGAACACGCGCTTGAATGGCACCATGCCGGCGTTCGCAAACATGAGCGTGGCATCGCCCTGGGGCACGAGAGAGCCCGACGGCTGCACGCAGTGCCCCCGTTCGGCGAAGTAGTCGAGGAACGCCTTGCGGATCTCGTTGCCAGTCATGGGACCCCGGAGAATAACGTGTTCGGAGGAGAGCATCTCGGCGCGCCGGGCTCCGGTCAACTAAAACCAGCACGCGCCGCGTCCAGTCCCGAGCCTCTCGTCCGCGAAAGGCCGCAGCGCCAGCTCGAGCATTCGCGGACGGAAAGGACGGAGCGGCAGGGATCGCGAGCGCGTGCTGATGGATCCCGGCTCGTACCACATCCGCGACCATTCGCGGACGAGGAGCACGGAGCCGGACGGAGCGTGGCCGCGCGCTCAATAGTTGGGGGGAACGAGATTCCCGTTCGCGCACGCGCGGAGGTACAAAGGCCTGAGGGAGCGTCGAGTCTGCGAGTCAGCGACCGAAGGCCTTTGTTGACCGGAGCGCGGGCGCGCAAAGGCGCTCTTTACTCTCAAAAACGATCGATCTTCAAGTCGTCCGGTGACTCTTCGGTGAGCGAGATCTCTTCGTCCGACTTCTGCTCTTTGTCGAAGTCGTCCCACGAGCTGTCCGAGGTGCCCGAGATGCCCTTGAACCGGAGTGCGAAGTCGTCCGGGTTCGAGACGTGCAGCAGGGCCTCTTCGTAAGTCACCAGGCCGGCCTTCACGTGGTGCATGAGTGACTGGTCGAAGCTCTGCATGCCGTAGGTCGTGAAGCCCTTGGCGATCGCGTCGTTCAGCTCCTTGGTCATCTCGGCGTCGGCGATGCACTCGCGCACGCGGGCCGAGGCGACCAGGATCTCGACCGCGGGCACGCGGCCCTTGCCGTCGGCGCGCGGCACGAGGCGCTGGCTGATGACGCCCTTGATGATGCTCGCGAGCTGCAGCCGGATCTGCGGCTGCTGGTGGGGCGGGAAGACGGACACGATGCGGGTGATGGTCTCGGCGGCGTCGATCGTGTGCAGCGTCGACATGACCAGGTGACCGGTCTCGGCGGCGGTGAGCGCCGTCTCGATCGTCTCGAAGTCGCGCATCTCACCCACCAGGATCACGTCCGGGTCCTGGCGCAGGGCGGCGCGCAGGGCGGTCGCGAACGAGTTGGTGTCGACGCCGATCTCGCGCTGGTTCACGATCGAGCGCTTGTCGCGGATCAGGAACTCGATCGGGTCCTCGATCGTGATGATGTGACAGGTGCGATTGGTGTTGATGTAGTCGATCATCGCGGCGAGCGTGGTCGACTTGCCGGAGCCTGTCGTCCCGGTCACCAGGATCAGACCGCGCGCCTCCATCGCGATGCGCTCGACCACTTTGGGCAGCACGAGCTGCTCGATCGTCTTCACGCCGAACGGAATCACGCGGAACACGATCCCGACCGTGCCGCGTTGCATGAAGGCGTTCACGCGGAAGCGGCCGAGGCCGGCGATCGAGTACGCCAGGTCGACCTCGTGGAACTTGTCGAAGTGAGTCTTCTGCCCCGGCGTCATGATCGACGTGGCGATGCCGTGGAGCTGCTCGGGTGTGAGTCGCTCGCCGTTCTTCAGCGGCACCAGCGCGCCGTCGACGCGGAACAGCGGCGGGAGCCCCGCCTTCAGATGGATGTCCGAGGCGTTGCCCTTGATCGCGATGGTCAGGATGTCGTTGAGTTCCATTCCCGCCAGCCGCTTCGCCGCAGGCGAAGATTCGCCATGCGAAGGGCTTCTGCGGGAGGATCGTCCCGGCCGTTCGTGATCTTGAGACAGGCTCCAGGGCGGCCTTCGCTCGGCTTCCTAGTCGGGTTGGGCCCCTTCCTCTTCCTGGGCCAGCGTCTCGCCGACCGGAACCTTCTTCTTGATCCCGGCGTTGGCGTACACCAGCTCCGCCACCCGGTCGTAGACGTCCGGGTTGGCCAGCAGGAACGCCTTGGCGTTCTCGCGGCCCTGGCCGATGCGGGTGCCTTCGAAGCTGTACCAGGTGCCGCTCTTCTCCATCAGCCCGAGCTCGGAGGCCAGATCGAGGATGTCGCCCTCGCGCGAGATGCCGCGGTCGAACATCAGGTCGAACTCGGCCTGCCGGAACGGCGGGGCGCACTTGTTCTTCACGACCTTCACGCGCGTGCGGCTGCCGATCGCCACCTCGCCGTCCTTGATCTGGCCGACGCGCCGCACGTCGAGGCGCACCGAGGCGTAGAACTTCAGCGCGTTGCCGCCCGAGGTGGTCTCGGGGTTGCCGAACATGACACCGATCTTCATGCGCACCTGGTTGATGAACACCAGACACGCGTTCGAGCGCGCCAGGTTGCCGGTCAGCTTGCGCAGCGCCTGACTCATGAGCCGCGCCTGCAGGCCAACGTGCTGGTCGCCCATCTCGCCTTCGATCTCGGCCTTGGGCACGAGCGCCGCGACCGAGTCGATCACCACGATGTCGACCGCGCCCGAGCGCACCAACATGTCGGCGATCTCGAGCGCCTGCTCGCCGGTGTCGGGCTGGGACACCAGCAACTCCTCGACCGACACGCCGAGCTTCTTGGCGTAGCTCACGTCGAGCGCGTGCTCGGCGTCGATGAACGCGGCCACGCCGCCCTTGCGCTGGCACTCCGCGACGGCGTGCAGGGACAGGGTGGTCTTGCCCGACGACTCCGGGCCGTAGATCTCGACGACGCGGCCCTTCGGCAAGCCGCCGATCCCGAGCGCGATGTCCAGCGACGGTGAGCCCGTCGAGATGACGGCGATCTCGCGGTCGAGATGCTCCTGACCCATGACCATGATCGAGCCCTTGCCGAACTGCTTCTCGATCGACGCGACCATGAGGTCGACGGCCTTCTGCTTGTCGTCTTTGGTCGATTGCCCTCGCGACATTCTTCTCTCCTAACTCTCTGGGGCGAATTCGTTT
>DATJZP010000028.1:0-43906 GCA_035498875.1 Myxococcota bacterium | reverse complement strand
TGGTGCGCAAGGGGAACCCCAAGGGCATCAAGGACTGGGACGACCTGGCCAAGCCCGGTGTCTCGGTGATCACGCCCAGCCCCAAGACGTCCGGCGGTGCGCGCTGGAACTATCTCGCGGCCTGGGGCTACGCGCAGCGCAAGGGCAGAGACCCCCGCGCCTTCGTCGCCGATCTGTACCAGCACGTGCCGGTCCTCGACTCGGGAGCGCGCGGCGCGACCACCACCTTCGTCGAGCGCGGCATCGGCGACGTGCTGATCGCCTGGGAGAACGAGGCGCTGCTCGCGATCGAGCAGCTGGGCAAGGGTCAGTTCGAGCTGGTCGCGCCCTCGGTCTCGATCCTGGCCGAGCCCCCGGTCACGGTGGTCGACGCGGTCGCGCGCCGGCACGGCACGAGCGCGCTGGCCGCGGAGTATCTCGCGTATCTCTACTCGCCCGAGGCGCAGGACTTGATCGGCAAGCACTACTACCGGCCGAGCGAGCCCGCGGCGGCCGCGAAGTACGCGAGCCAGTTTCCGAAGCTCGAGCTGCTGTCGATCGACAAGGACTTCGGCGGCTGGAAGAAGGCCCAGGCGACTCACTTCGCAGACGGCGGCGTGTTCGATCAGATCTACGTGCCCGGCCGCTAGCGGACCCGAGAGAGACATGGCGAGCCCCCGCAACGGCGTGCTTCCCGGCTTCGGCCTGACCCTGGGCTTCTCGATCCTGTATCTCTCGCTCCTGGTCCTGATTCCGCTGTCGGCGCTGTTCTACCGCACGGCGTCGCTCTCGCTGGCGGACTTCGTGGCCGAGGTCGCGTCGCCGCGCGCGCTCGCGGCCTACCAGCTCAGCTTCGGCGCGTCGCTCGCGGCCGCGCTCACGAACGCCGGGTTCGGCCTGGTCCTGGCCTGGGTGCTGGTGCGCTACCGCTTCCCGGGCCGCGAGCTCGTGGACGCCTTCGTCGACCTGCCGTTCGCGCTGCCGACCGCGGTTGCGGGCATCACGCTCACCACGCTGCTCGCGAAGAACGGCTGGCTGGGGCGGATCCTCGAGCCGCTCGGCATCCACGCCGCGTATACACCGCTCGGTGTCACGCTGGCGCTCACCTTCATCGGCCTGCCGTTCGTGGTGCGCAGCGTGCAGCCGGTGCTCGAGGACCTGGAGTCCGAGGCCGAGGAGGCCGCCGCCAGCCTGGGCGCGAGCCGCTGGCAGACCTTCCGGCGCGTGCTGTTCCCGGCGCTCTGGCCCGCGCTGGTCACCGGCGCCGCGCTCGCCTTCGCGCGCTCGCTCGGCGAGTACGGCTCGGTCGTCTTCATCTCGGGCAACATGCCGCTGCACACCGAGATCGTGCCGCTCCTGATCGTGACCAAGCTCGAGCAGTACGACTACGCCGGCGCGACCGCGATCGCGACGGTGATGCTGGTGTCTTCGTTCGTGCTCCTGCTCGCGATCAACGCGCTGCAGGCGATCGGGCGCAAGCGGCTCGCCGGCGCGGGAGGCGCGCCGTGACCAGCGCGGTGCTGCGCGAGTCTGCCGCCGACCCGGCCACGCCCTCGGTGCGCGCAGCGCTCCAGGATCCGCCGTGGGTGCGCGCGACCCTGATCGCGCTCGCGCTCGGCTTCGTATCTCTGTTCCTGCTCTTGCCGCTGCTCGCGGTGTTCGCGCAGGCGTTCTCGGGCGGGCTCGCGACTTACTTCGCCGCGATCACCGATCCGATCGCGCTGCAGGCGATCAGGCTGACGTTGATCGTGGCGGCGATCTCGGTGCCGCTGAACGCGGTCTTCGGCGTGTCCGCGGCCTGGGCGATCGCGCGCTTCGACTTCCGCGGCAAGAACCTCTTGATCACGCTGATCGACCTGCCGTTCGCGGTCTCGCCCGTGATCTCGGGCCTGATCTTCGTGTTGCTGTTCGGCGCCCAGGGGCTGCTCGGGCCGTGGCTCATCGAGCACGGCATCAAGATCATCTTCGCGGTGCCGGGCATCCTGCTCGCCACCACCTTCATCACCTTTCCGTTCGTGGCGCGCGAGCTGATTCCGCTGATGCAGGAGCAGGGCTCCGAGGAAGAGGAGGCGGCGATCTCACTCGGCGCCAGCGGCTGGCAGATGTTCCGGCGAGTCACCCTGCCGAACATCCGGCTCGGGCTGCTCTACGGGATCGTGCTCTTGAACGCGCGCGCCATGGGTGAGTTCGGTGCGGTCTCGGTCGTGTCGGGTCACATCCGCGGCAAGACCAACACCATCCCGCTGCACGTCGAGATCCTCTACAACGAGTATCAGTCGTCCGCGGCCTTCGCCGTGGCCTCGCTGCTCGCGCTCCTGGCGCTGGTGACTCTGGTCGCCAAGCGCGTGCTCGAGTGGCAGATCCGCCGGGAGAAGCAGTCATGAGCATCGAGGTGCGAGAGCTGTGGAAGCGGTTCGGAGATTTCACGGCGCTGCGCGACGTGTCGCTGCACGTCGAGCCCGGCGAGCTGCTCGCGCTGCTCGGCCCGTCCGGCTCCGGCAAGACGACGCTGTTGCGGCTGATCGCGGGGCTCGAGCGCCCGGACTCGGGCACGATCTCGTTCGAGGGCGAGGACGCCACGGAACGCAGCGTGCGAGAGCGCCGGGTGGGCTTCGTGTTCCAGCACTACGCGCTCTTCCGACACATGACGGTGTTCGAGAACGTGGCCTTCGGCCTGCGCGTGCGGCCGCACGCGCGGCGGCCCAGTGAGTCCCAGATCCAGGCGCGCGTGCACGAGCTGCTCGACCTGGTGCAGCTCGAGGGGCTGGCGCGGCGCATGCCGACCCAGCTCTCCGGCGGCCAGCGCCAACGCGTGGCGCTGGCGCGCGCGCTGGCGGTGCAGCCGCGCGTGCTCTTGCTCGACGAGCCGTTCGGCGCGCTCGACGCGCGCGTGCGCCGCGAGCTGCGCCGCTGGCTGCGCAAGCTGCACGACGAGCTCGGCATCACCAGCCTGTTCGTGACTCACGACCAGGAAGAGGCGCTCGAGCTGGCCGACCGGGTGGTGGTGGTGAACGAAGGCCGGATCGAGCAGGTCGGCGCGCCCGACGAGGTCTACCGCCGACCGGCGACGCCGTTCGTGTTCGGCTTCCTGGGCGAGGCGAACTGGCTCTCGACCACGGTCGACGGGCGCAAGGCGCGGGTCGGCTTCCGGCCCGACGACCTCGAGCTGTCACTCACGCCGCTCGACGGCCACGCCTTCCCGGCGCGAGTGAGTCGCGTGCAGTCGCTGGGCGGCCGCGCTAAGCTCGAGCTGATGTCGGCGAACGGCGGTCTGGTGCAGGCGGACGTCCCCGCGGAGCGCGTGCGCAGCCTTTCGCTCTCGCCGGGCGCCGAGGTCTACGCCGCGCCGCGCGAGCTGCAGGTGTTCTTCGAGGACGCGTCGGCGAAGTGAAGCTCGGCCTCTCGCTGCGCACGATGGGCCCGCAGTCGACGCGCGAGACGCTCGCCGAGTGCGCCCGCGCAGCGGAGGACGCCGGCCTCGACGAGATCTTCGTCCCCGATCACATCGCCATCCCGCCCGACGACGCGGAAGGCTCGGGCGGGCGCTATCTCGATCCACTCACTGCGCTGGCCTGGCTCGCCGCGAAGACCGAGCGCATCGGCCTGGGCACGGCGGTGCTGATCCTGCCCTATCGCCCCGTGCTGCCGACCGCCAAGGCGATCGCCACCGTGCAGGAGCTCTCGGGCAACCGACTCGGCGCGCTGGGCGTGGGCGTGGGCTGGATGATTCCCGAGTTCCGCGCGCTCGGTGTCTCGCCCAAGAGCCGCGCGCGAGACACGGACCGCCTGCTCGAGTTTCTCGTGACTGCCTTCGCAGAGGACGTGGTGGAGCAGCACGGGCAGAAGTTCCTGTTCCTGCCGCGGCCGCCGCGGCCGGCGATCCTGATCGGCGGCGCCGCACCGCATGCGCTCGCGCGCGCCGCCCGCTTCGGCGACGGCTGGATGCCGATCGGCGCCAAGCCGGCCGAGCTCGCAGGCCACGTCCAGGCGCTGCGCGAGCGCTTCGCGGCCGCGGGCAAGCCCTCGCCCGAGCTGGCGATCCTGACTCGCCTGCCGCTGCACGAGCCGAACCGCGCGGCCGAGCTCGCCCGCGCCTACGCCGACCTGGGCGCGACCCGGCTCGTCCACTCCGACCGCTACAAGGATGCCGCCGAGCTTGCGCGCTCCGCAGAGGCAATTGCGAGTAGAATTCGACCCGCGGTCGCTTGAGCGCGGGAGACAGCCATGAAGTTCGGGCTCCACGGAATCAACACCGGAGTGTGTGCGGAGCCCGACGCGGCGCTGCGCGTCGCGAGCGCGGCGGAGAGCGCGGGCTTCGACTCGGTCTGGACCGCCGAGCACGTGGTGCTGCCGGATCCGCAGGCGCCGCCCTCGCCCGCGCCGCCGCAGATGAAGTTTCTCGACCCCGCCGTGGCGCTCGGCTTCCTCGCCGCCCACACGACTCACTTGAAGCTCGCGACCGGCGTGATCATCCTGCCGCAGCGCAATCCGGTGGTGCTGGCCAAGGAGCTGGCGAGCGTCGACCGGCTCTCCAAGGGCCGGCTGATCTTCGGGCTGGGCGCGGGCTACTTGAAGCCCGAGTTCCAGGCGCTGGGCGTGCCCTTCGCCGACCGCGGGCGGCGCACCGACGAGTACATCGAGGCGATCGTGACGCTCTGGCGCGAGGAGAAGCCCGAGTACAAGGGCGAGTATGTCGCCTTCGGCGGCATCGAGGCACAGCCGCGTCCCGTGCAGTCACCCCACCCGCCGATCGTGGTCGGCGGCATGAGCCCCGCGGCGCTGCGGCGCGCGGTCCGCTACGGGAACGGCTGGTACGGCTTCGCGCTCGATCTCGAAGCGACGGGCCGCGCAATCGAAGGCCTGCACGCCGCCGAGCAGAGACTCGATCGCGATCCCGTGCTCGGCCGGCTCGAGATCAGTGTGACTCCCCCGCCGCGCGCCAAGCTCGACCTCGACACCGTGCACCGCTACGCCGCGCTGGGCGTCGACCGGCTCGTGCTCTTGAGCGCGGGCCGCAGCGCGGACGAGCAGATCGCGGGCCTGGAGCGGGCCGAGCGCGAATTGGTGCGGCCGCTCGCGGAGTGACTTGCCAGCGGGTAGCTTAGGGCGCATGTCGTCCCCCCGCGCTCTCTGTGGGCTCGCGCTGGCCTGTGGCTTGATTCTCGGCTCCGGCTTGGCGGGCTCGCCCCAGGCACGGGCCGCCGATCCGGGCTCGCTCTCCGACGTCGCAGACTGTGCGATCCGCAATCTGCCACCCGCGGCGCACGCGCACGCCAAGGTGGTCGCGCGCTCGGGCAAGGGGAAGGAGCACGCGTTCGAGGTGGAGTACTGGAGCCGCACGGCTCCGGAGGGCACCCGCCAGATCGTGATCGTGGACCCCAACGCGCCCAAGGACGCGGTCTCCGCCTATCTGTTCAGCGACGGCGACTCGATCGGCGAGGCCTGGGCGTACTCGGCGAAGAAGGGCAAGGCGGTGAAGATCGAGAGCCGCGGCCCCAAGGCGCGCCTGTTCGACACCAACCTGAGTCTCGAAGACTTCGCGCGCTTCGCGCGGGTGGTGTTTCCGGGCCAAGTGCGGAGACTCGCCGACGCCGAGATCGGCGGCCGCAAGGCGTACGTGGTCGAGACCAAGCCCGCACCCGATTCGGGCTCGGCGTACTCGAGGATCGTGACTTCGATCGACCAGGAGTGGTGTCTGATCCTGCGCCGCGAGAGCTACGACGCCGCGTTCGCCAAGGCCGCCAAGCCGCGCAAGCTGTACCAGGTGGCGCCGGCCGACGTGCGCGTCGACGGCAAATTCGCCAACGGCAGCCGCGCGCGGCAGGACGACGCCAAGGACGGCTCCACGACGGAGATGCAGATCCTCTCGCTCGAGCTCCCCGCGCAGCTCGATGAATCGTTGTTCACGCCCGATGCGCTGCCGCGCGCGGGTCACTGACCGGGGCCACCAACCGCACCATGTCTCGGGCTCTCCGTCTCATGACGGCCCACCCCTGGGCCGTGCTGGCGCTCGCGCTCGCGCTCTCGGCGCTCACGCTGCCGAGCGTGTACGACTTCCGCGCCGGTCAGTGGCGCACCATGTTCGACCCGTCCTCGGATCGGCTGCTCGCCAGACATGACGAGAGCGGCGAGTTCTACAAGCTGACGCGGCGCCTGTTCGGGAGCGACGAGACACTGACCGTGGGTCTGCTCGCCGACGACGTGTTCCGCTCCGAGCCACTCACGTCGCTGCTCCGCATCTCGCAGCGCGTGCGCGCGCTGCCGGGCGTGCACCACGTCAGCTCGCTCGCGACCGTGCCGATCCCGCACGCCGAGGGCGAGACCCTGCGGCTGGCGCCACTGCTCGTGCGCGTTCCGGACGGACACGCCGAGCGCTCGGCGCTGCGCCGCGAGGCGCTCTCGAACCCGCTGATCGCGGGGCGGCTGGTGTCGCGCGACGGGCGGCTGGCCGCGATCGTGGTCGAGCTCGAGGACGTCTCCGACCGCGCACTGCTGGCGGAGAACCTCGATCTCGAGATCATGGAGATCGCGCACGCCGAGGCCCATGGCGTCGAGGTGCAAGTCACGGGCACGCCGCGCATGAACCGCGCCGCGGCGCAGGTGACTGCCGCGGCGCTGCGCGCGCGCCTGCCGTTCGCGCTGCTCGCGGTCTTCGCGGCACTGACCTTCGCGTTCAAGACCGCGCGCGGGATGCTGCTGCCTCTGATCACGGTGGTCCTGGCGCAGCTCTGGACGTTCGCGCTGCTCGGCCTGCTCGGCCGGCCGCTGAACGGCGCCACGATCGCGCTGCCGCTCGTGCTGGTGATCCTGTCGCTGGTCTACCCGCTGCACGTGATCGCGGCCTACTACGACGAGATCCGCGAGTCGCCCGAGCGCCCGCCGGCCGACAGCATGGTGCGCGCGCTGCGCCGCGTGGCGCTGCCGATGGGCCTGGCGGCGCTCACCACCGCCGCCAGCCTGCTCGCGGCCGTGCTCACGCCGGTCTCCGCCCTGCGCGAGTTCGCCGGCTTCGCCCTGGCGGGGATCCTGGTCGCGTTCGTAGCCTCGGTCACTGTGACTCCCGCGATGTTGCTCGCTTTCGGGCGTCCCACCGGCTTCCAGCGCGGCCCCGGCCGCGTCCCGCCCGATCGCTTCGCGCGCTTCGCGGCCCGCGTGGCGCGGATCGTGATTCGAAATCGGCGCCGGCTGATCGCCGCCTTCGTGCTGCTGTTCCTGGTCTCGGTCGGCGCTGCCGCGCGGGTGCGCCGGTCGACCGACCTGCCGCACGCGTTCCCGCGCGGCGACTCGTTCCGCATGGACTTCGACGCGCTGAACCGGCGCCTCGACGGCGCGACCGCCCTGCGCGTGGTGATCGACGGCGAGGCGGCGGGCGCGTTCCGCGAGCCGGGCAACCTGCGCGAGCTCGAGAGCTTCGAGCGCTGGGTCACCGGCGAGCGCGACGTGGGCGGCGCCGTCTCGATCGCGGACTGGCTCAAGGTGTGGAACCGCGCCGCGTCGCCCGACGATCCAGATTCGCTGTCGCTGCCGATCACGGCCAGCATGGCCGAGGAGCTGCTCGGCCTGGGCCGCGGCGACGAGCGCGACTCACTGGTCGACGACTCGCTGCAGCGCGCCAATCTCGTGGTGTACACGCGAGCCAGCGCCACCGGCGACATCCGCGCGCTGGCCGAGCGCATCGAGGCGCATCTCGCCGGCCTGCCGCAGCCTCTGCACGGGCGAGTCACCGGCCAGCCGATCGCGTTCCAGCGCCTCGCCGACGCGCTCGTGGGCGCGCAGCTGCAGAGCCTGGTGTTCGCGCTGGTGGTCGCGTACGCGATCCTCTCGATCCTGTTCCTGTCGCCGGCGTCGGGGCTGCGCGCACTCGCGCCGAGCGCCGTCGCGCTGGCCTTCTGCTTCGGCTTCCTGGGAGTCACGAACGCCCCGCTCTCGCTGGCCACCAGCATCGTGCCGCCGATCGCGCTCGGCTTCGCGCTGAATGGCACGATCCACTACTTCACCCGCTTCGCCGCCGAGGCGCGCCGCCTGGCCGACGAGGAGGCCGCGGCCGTGCGCTCGCTCATCGGTGTGGGCCGGCCGGTCACGTTCGGGGCGCACGCGCTGTGTTTCGGCTTCGCCGTGCTCGCCACTTCACCGCTCGGCGAGCTGCGCTGGCTGGGACTCACCGCCTTCATGGGCCTGGGCGTGGCCTGGCTGTGCGCCTTCGTGCTCGCGCCCGCGCTCTGTGCCGACCTGCAGGTCGTGACGCTCTGGGACACGCTGTCACTCGACCTCGGCGAGGCGCCGCAGCGCGCCATGCCGCTCTTGCGCGACATGACCACGTCGCAGTGCCGCATCGTCGCCCAGCACGGCACGCAGCGCCGCGTGCCCGCCGGCCAGCCGCTGCTGCGCTCCGGCGACGAGGGCCGCGAGATGTTCCTGGTGATCGACGGCGTGCTCGAAGCCTCGATCGAGACCCCGCACGGCCGCGAGGTGCTGAACCGCTTCCACCGCGGCGACCTGGTCGGCGAGGTCGGCTACTACACCCGCAAACACTCGGCCGAGATCGAGGTGCTCGAGCGCGCGCGCCTGCTGCGGCTCACCGAGCGCGGCCTCGCCCGCCTCGAGCGCCGCGCGCCCAAGATCTCGGCGCTGCTCTACCGCAACCTCTCGCGCATCCTGGCGACGCGCGTGGCGGAGACCACCGCGCGCATCCAATGACGCGGGCCGAAGTGCGTGGCCCCAGTGTATGCTCACGCACCCGATGTCATTCACCCTGTCCGAGCACGAGTCGAAGGAGCTGCTGCGCGGCGCGGGCATTGCCGTGCCCGACGAGCGGCTGGTCGAGACGGCCGAGGCGGCGGTGCGGGCGGCGACCGAGCTCGGCTATCCGGTCGCGCTGAAGCTCTGCGGGCGCAAGATCGCGCACAAGACGGAGCGCGGGCTGGTGAAGCTGGGCCTCGGCGACGCGGCGGCCGTGCGCGCGGCGGCCGAGTCTCTGCTCGCGGCGCGGCGCGCGGACGACGGCGACGCGCGGGTCCTGGTGTGTCGCATGGTGAGTGGCCGGCGCGAGGTGATCGCGGGCCTGGTGCGCGATCCGCAGTTCGGGCCGTGCGTCATGCTCGGGCTGGGCGGAATCTTCGCCGAGGCGGTGGGCGACGTGGCGTTCGCGGTGGCGCCGCTCGCCAAGGGCGACGCGCAGGACCTGATCGACGCGCTCCAGTACAAGAACCTGCTCGGCCCGTTCCGCGGCGAGCCGGCGGTCGACCGCGCGGCGCTGGCGAGGCTGCTCGAGTCATTGGGCCGGATCGGCATCGAGCGCGCGGACGTGCGCTCGATCGACATCAACCCGCTGATCATCGCGGGCGACCGGCCGGTCGTGATCGACGCGCTGGTCGAGCTCGAGGGCTCGGCATGAGCGCGGTCACCGAGCGCTTCGACCCGCTCTTCTACCCGCGCGGCATCGTCGTGACCGGAGTGTCTCAGCACCCGGGCAAGTTCGGCACCGTGGCATATCACAACCTGATCGCCTGCGGCTACCAGGGCGAGCTCTTCCCGATCAACCGCGAGGGCGTCGAGTCGTTCGGCCGGCCGACTTACAAGAGCATCTCCGAGATCCCGCGCGGCCGCGCCGACCTGGTGTTCCTGTGCACGCCGAACACGGTGAACGAGGAGCTCCTGCGCGAGTGCGCGAAGATCGGCGTGCGCGCGGCGTTCGTGGCCTCGGCCGGCTACGGCGAGGCGGCCGACGGCGCCCAGATGGAGAAGCGGCTGGTCGCGCTGGGCCGCGAGCTCGGGATCGCGATCGCGGGCCCGAACGGTCAGGGACTGATCTCGACCAAGCTGCAGATGTGCGCGCAGATCGTCGCGCCCTACCCGCCGCCCGGGCCGATCTCGGTGGTGTCGCAGAGCGGGAATCTCGCCTCGAGTTTCATGAGCTACGGCGCGCTCACCGGCGTCGGCATGTCGAAGGCGATCTCGTGCGGCAACTCGGCCATGCTGCAGCTGTCGGACTATCTCGAGTACTACGCCGAAGACCCCGAGACCGCCGTGTCACTGGCCTATCTCGAGGGCGTGGGCGACGGCCGGCGCTTCGTCGAGGTGGCGCGCGCGCACACGGCGCGCAAGCCGCTGGTGGTGGTGCGCGGCGGAGTCACCGGCGCGGGCAAACGCGCCGCGAGCAGTCACACGGGCGCGCTCGCGTCGGACGACCGCATCTTCTCCGGCATCTGCCGCCAGCTCGGCATCACCCGCGTCGAGACGGTCGAGGAGGCCTACGAGGCTGCCGCTTGCTTCGCGAGCCAGCCGCTGCCGCGCGGCCCGCGCACGCTGATCTTCACGGTCGCGGGCGGCTGGGGGGTGCTGACTTCGGACGCGTGCGTGAACGCCGGGCTCGAGCTGATTCCGCTGCCCGACGACCTGCGCACGAAGATCGACACCATGGTCCCGGCGCGCTGGAGCCGGAACAATCCGATCGACCTGGCCGGCGGCGAGACGCGAGACACGATCCCCGAGGTGCTCGAGCTGATCGCCGCGCATCCCGACGTGGACGCCATCGTGTATCTCGGCATCGGCATCCAGGCCTCGCAGGCGCAGATGTTCCGGCGCGGGCAGTTCTGGCCCGACTACGGGCTGGAGCGGATCGGCACCTTCCACGAGAGCCAGGATCGGCGCTACGCGCTGGCTGCAGCCGAGGCCAGCCGCAAGCACCAGAAGCCGATCCTGATCGCGAGCGATCTGACCTACACGGGCATGAGCTACGGCAACACCGGGCCGGCCGGCGTGCGCGAGTCGGGGCGGATCACGCTGCCCTCGGGTCACCGCGCGATCCGCGCGCTGGCGCGCATGGTGGCCTACGCGAAGTACCGCGCGCGCCGCTAGCTCAGGGCGGCGGCGTCCACAGCCCGAGCTCGACGTGCAGCTTGCCGGCGAGGCGAGTCACGACCACGCTGGCGATGCGCTGGTCCTTGCGCGCGAACAGCCCCAGGTCAGTGCCCTTGGGATGTGACTCATCGATGGTCCAGCCCTGGCTGCGCAGGCCCTCGGCAAAAACGCGCGCCACCTCCTCGGGCTCGAGCTCTCCGGTCAGGATCGCGACCACCGAGCCGGGGGCTTCGGAAGTCACCGTCACGGTGTGCAAGCCCGGCGGGATCGGCACGTCCGCGGGCAGGCTCTCGGCCTCGGTCGGAACCTCGGCCGCCACCGCCCCACCCAACGCCGCGCCGACCGCCTGCGTCTCCGCCCGCTGACTCGGATCGTGCGAGGCGCGGGGACCGCAGCCGCAGACTCCGCCGGTCACCCACGCCGCGAGCGCGAGCGTAACGATGATACGCGGAGGCATCGCGCAGTCCCCGGAGCGCAACAACGGTGAAGATACCACGCGCCGACGTGGCGGCCGGGAACTCCGGCGGCTAACGTGCCCGGCCCCGTCCGCTCGGAGACCCCCATGTCCCCCGCTCGCCGCGAGCTCGGTGTGGTGTGGCGACTCGCGTGGCCGCTGATCATCACGCAAGTCGCGTTCATGATGCTCGGTGTCGTCGACGTTTTGTTGCTCGGCCGTGTGTCGGTCGCGGCGATCGACGCCGTGTCGCTCGCCAACATGTGGGGCTGGGCCACGATGTCGCTGGGCATGGGCGTGGTCATGGGCATGGACCCGCTCGTCTCACAGGCGTTCGGCGACGGCGACCGCGAGGGCGCCGCGCTCGCGCTGCAGCGCGGGCTGGTGGTCTCCGCGATCGTGGGCATCCCGGTCGCCGGGTCACTGGCAGTCACCGGGCCCGTATTGCGCGCGCTCGGTCAGGATCACGAGATCGCGGCCCTCGCCCAGCAGTACAACGCGCTCCGCGCCGTGAGCATTCCGTTCTTCCTCGCCTTCACGGCCCTGCGCAGCTGGCTGGCCGGCCGGAACCTGGTGGCACCGGCCATGTGGCTCGCCGTGGCGATGAACGTGCTGAACGCCGGCCTGGGCTGGGCGCTGATCTTCGGAAGGCTCGGCTTCCCGAGGCTCGAGCTCGTGGGCGCGGCCATCGTCGCGACGGTCGTGGCGATCGCCGAGCCGCTGGCGCTGGTGCTCGTGATCCGCCTGGCCGACCTGCACCGCGACGCCTGGCGGCCCTGGGATCGGCGCTCGTTCGAGCTCGCGGGCCTGTGGCAGATCGCGCGCATCGGCTTCCCGACCGGCCTGCAGATGAGCTTCGAGGGCAGCGCCTGGTCACTCGCCGCGGTGATGGCGGGCTGGGTCAGCGTGAGCGCACTCGCGGCCCACACGATCGTGCTGAACATGATCGCGCTCTGGTTCCAGGTGCCGCTCGGTATCTCGCTGGCCGCGGCGGTGCGCGTGGGCAACCTGCTGGGCGCGCGCGATCTCGAGGGCGCGCGGGTCTCGGGCACGGTGTCTCTGGGACTCGGGGCCAGCGTCATGCTGATCGCCGCGGCGGCCTTCATCGTGTTCCGCCAGGAGCTGCCGCTGATCTTCACGGGCGACGCGGGCGTGGTGGCGCTGGCGGCGGCGATCCTGCCGATCGCGGGCACCTTCCAGGTGCTCGACGGCACGCAGATCGTGGCGGGCGGCATCCTGCGCGGCGCCGGCCGCACCCAGGCGCCCGCGGCCGCGAACCTGCTCGGCTACTACACGCTGGCGCTGCCGCTGGCCGCCTTCATCGGCGCGCCCGGCCGGCTCGAGCTCGTGGGTATCTGGACCTCGCTGCTGGTCGGGCTCCTGATCGTGGCCAGCTTGATGCTGTTCTGGCTGCGGCGCACGGCGCGGCTGCCGCTGGCGGAGCTGCGCGTCGCAACCACCTGAGTCGCCGTGAGATGATCCCGCCATGAGCGAAATCATCCTGCATCACTACCCGGCGTCCCCGTTCAGCGAGAAGGTGCGACTCACGCTCGGCCTGAAGGGCCTGGCGTGGCGCGCGGTCGAGCAGCCCAACATCATGCCCAAGCCCGACCTGATCCCGCTGACCGGCGGCTACCGCAAGATCCCGGTCATGCAGATCGGCGCGGACATCTACTGTGACTCGCAGTGCATCGTGCGCGAGCTCGAGCGCCGCCACCCGCAGCCGACCGTCCACCCGAGCGGCGAGGCCACGAGCTGGGCGTTCGTGATGCTCTCCGACCGCGTCCTGTTCATGCCGACCGTGATCCTGATCTTCGGCATGATGGGCGACCAGGTCGCGCCCGAGTTCGCGGAGGACCGCACCAAGCTGATGGGCGGCGGCAGCCAGCGCTTCGACCCGGCGCAGATGAAGGCCGGCGTGCCGCTGATGCGCGAGTCGATCCGCGCCCAGCTCACCTGGCTCGAGTCACAGCTCTCCGACGGCCGCGCCTACCTGACCGGCGCCGCCGCCGGTCTGGCCGACTTCACGACTTACCACCCGCTGTGGTTCCTGCAGAGCTACTACCCGCCCGCCGGCGAGATCCTCGGCGCGTTCCCGCGCCTGAACGCCTGGCTCGGCCGCGTGCGCGGGATCGGTCACGGCAAGATGTTGCCGATGACCTCCAAGGAGGCGGTCGAGATCGCCCGCAAGGCCGAGCCCGAGACCCAGCCCAAGGCCGATCCGAACGAGCCCAACGGCCTCAAGCCCGGCGACCGGGTCACGATCATGGCCGAGGACTACGGCCGCGACCCGATCAGCGGCACGCTCGTGACCTCGTCGCCGAACGAGATCGCGATCCGCCGCAGCGCCTCCGAAGTGGGCGACGTGGTCGTGCACTTCCCGCGCGTCGGCTTCGTGGCGATGAAGGCGGGGTGAGTGGACGGGGCGGGGGCGCTCGCGGCGCCCTGATGTTCCTCGAGCTCGTGGCCATCATCGTCGCCGACTACGACGCGGCGATCCGGTTCTACGTCGACGTTCTGGGCTTCGAGCTCGTGGAGGACTCACCCGCGACGACTGGCGACGGCAAGGCCAAGCGCTGGGTGGTGGTGCGTCCTCCGGGCGCGCAGACGGGGTTGCTGCTGGCGCGCGCCGATGGCCCGCGGCAAGAGCAGGCGATCGGAGAACAGCACGCGGGCCGGGTCGGCTTCTTTCTGCGCGTGGAGGACTTCGCGGCGAGCTACGAGCGCCTGCGCGCAGCCGGCGTCGAGTTCGTGAGGTCGCCACGCAAGGAGCCGTACGGCACGGTGGCCGTGTTCCTCGACGTCGCCGGGAATCGCTGGGATCTACTGGGTCCCTGAAGAAGGTCGGATCCGGTTCAGTGACTCGCGCCAGGCGTCGCGGCTCGCGGCGCGCTCGGCCTCGGCGAGCGCGGGAGCGACGCGCGTGCCGGGCGCGGCCAGCGCGAGACATTCGCGCGGGTCCTTCCAGACGCCCAGCGCCAGGCCGGCCAGGAACGCGGCGCCGAGCGCCGTCGACTCGACCTCGGCCGCGCGCAGCACGTCGCGGCCGGTGAAATCGGCCAGCGCGCGCAGCAGGAAGTCGCTCTGCGCGAGCCCGCCGTCGACGCGCAGCGGGCCCGCGGCGAGCGGCAGTGACTCGCAGACGTCGGCGCAGCGCTGGGCGATGCCTTCGAGCAGCGCTCGGGCGAGCTCGGCCTTGCCCGAGCCGCGCGACAGGCCCAGGAATGCGCCGCGCGCAGCGTCGTCGAGGTACGGCGTACCCAGGCCCAAGAGCGCCGGCACGAACGTGACTCCGCCGCTCGAGCGCGCGCTCTCGGCCAGCTGCGACAGCTCGGCGGCGTCACGCGCGACGCCCAGCTCGACCCCCCAGTCGACGGCGCTGCCGGCGGTGATCACCGTGCCCTCGAGACAGTACGCGCGCGTGCCATCGGCGAGCGTCCACAGTGCCAGCGGATACGAGCCGGGAACGGCATCCACGGTCGAGTCACCCGTGTGCACGTCGAGCATGCCCGAGGTGCCGAGCGTGAGCTTGGCCTGGCCGCGCGCGTGCACGCCCTGCGCGAACGCCGAGCCCTGCTGGTCGCCGGCCAGCGCGGCGACCGGCAGCGCGTGACCGAGCAGCGACGGGTGCGTCTCGCCCAGCACGCCGCTGGTGGGCGCGAGCGCCGGCAGTGACTCGCGCGGCACGTGAAACAGGTCGCACAGCGGCTGCGACCACTCGGCCTTGGCCACGTCGTAGAGCGCGGTGCAGGAGGCATTGCCCGGGTCGGTCAGGTGCGGGCCCCCCGCGATCAGTCGCGCCGCCAGCCAGGCGTCGGGCGTGCCGAGCCGCAGCCGACCCGCGCGCAGCGCGCCCGCGACCGCGTCGTCGTGCTGCAGCCACCACTCGAACTTGGTCGCCGAAGCGAGCGTGTTGAGCGGGATGCCGAGCTTGCGGAACTCGGCCACGCGCGCGCCGGTGCGCTGGTCCTGCCAGCTCTGCGCCTTGGCCAGCGGCGCGAGCGTTCGCGCGTCCCAGGCCAGCGCGCTGGCGCGCTGGGTCACGATGCCCAGGCCCGCGACGTCGCGCGCCGAGAGACTCGCGCCCGCCAGTGACTCGCGCAGCACGTCGCCCGAGCGCAGCAGCATTTCTTCGGGATCGAGCTCGCTCCAGCCCGGCTGCGGATACGCCGCCCGGATCGGCCGCTGCGCGCGCGCCAGCACCCGGCCGTCGCGCCCGACCACGAGCGCGCGCACGCTGGTCGTGCCCAGATCGAGCGCCAGCACCGCGTCGCGCGTCACGGCGCGTTCGCTGCGGGCTCGGGCAGGAGCACGCCCGGGTTCAACAGGTCGTCGGGGTCGAGGCTGCGCTTCAGCGCGCGCAGCAGCGCCACGCCGACGTCGCCGATCTCGTCTCTCAGATAGGCACGACGCACCCGCCCGATGCCGTGGTGGTGCGCGATGCCTCCGCCCGCCGCGTGGGTCGCGCGCATCGTGCGCCGCCAGCACTCGTCGTAGATCGCGGCCATGCGCGTCCTGTCCTCGACCCGCGCCGCGAACGTGAAGTACAGGTTCGTGCCGGAACGGTACGAGTGACTCGAGTGGGCGCTGGCCAGCGCCACCTCGGGCAGCTCGCGCAGCGACGCGACGACCGCGCGGTACAGGCCGGACACCCGGTCCCAGGTGGCCGCGACCTCGATCGTGTCGACCACGAGCCCGCGCTCGAGCAGCTCGCGGAAGCTCGGCACCTGGTTGCGGTGCTCGAGCCAGTGCTCCACGGCCTTCGGATCGGCCGGCTCGCCCTGCTCAGCGCGGCACAGCGCGTCCACGCCGGCCGCCTCGGCAGTCACCGCGCCGGTCGGGCCCTCGTGCACCAGGAGCAAGAGACAGCGCCCCTCGGGACACTGCGCCGCGAACTGGCGCCGTGACTCGCGCTCGTCGTAGAGCCGCACCACCGGCGGCTGCCAGCCGACCCGGATGAAGCGCCGGATCGCCTCGAGCCCGCTCTCGAGCGTGGGGAAGTGGAACGCGGCGAGCCGGCGCGACTCGGGCTGCGGCCGCAGCGAGAACGTCACCTCGGTCACGACGCCGAGCGTGCCCTCGCTGCCCATGAACCACTGCCGCAGATCCGGTCCCGCGGCCGCGCGCGGCGTCTCGGCGCTGCGCAGGATCCGGCCGTCGGGCAGCACGACCTCGAGCGCCAGCACCAGGTCTTCGATCGAGCCATAGCGGGTCGAGAACTGACCCGCGGCGCGCGTCGCCACCCAGCCACCCACCGTCGACAGCTCGACCGACTGCGGCCAGTGACCGATCGTGAGTCCCTCGCTGGCCACGCGCCGCTCGGCGTCGCCGCCCATGGTGCCCGCGCGGAAGCTGGCGCGCAGCTCGCGCGAGTCGAGCGTGACCAGGCCGTCGAGCGCGCGCGTCGACAGCACCACGACCTCGGGCCGGCTCTCGACGCCGCCACACACGCCCGAGCCGCCGCCGAACGGCACCACGGGCACGCGCGCATCGCGGCACAAGCGCAGCACGGTCGCGACCTGCTCGGTGCTCTCGGGTCTGACCACCGCGGCGGGCGGCGGCGGGCCGTGTCCGGTCAGGTCGGCGATCTCCGCCCGCGCCCAGTAGTCCCGGCGGTGCGCGGCGAGTGTCTCCGGATCCGTGTGTACGCGCGCGCCCAGCGCGGCGCGCAGCCGATCCGCGATTCCACTCACGCGGGCGCGCTCCCGAAGTCGAGGTCCCCGGCCAGGCGCGACTCCGCGTGCGCGAGCTCCTCGCTCGTCTTCGCGTCGCTCCAGCCGAGCAGCGCCTGCATGCGGCGCGCGATCGGCCCGGCACTCGCGCGCCGTGCGTCCGGCTCGAACAGCGCCACGCGCGTGCGGCGATAGAGCACGTCCTCGACGCCGACCGCGGCTTCGCGCGTCACCGCCCAGTCGACCTCGCCCGCGATCACCGGCGCGCCCGGCGCGAGTGACTCGCTACCGAGCGAGACCACTTCGTGCGCCTCCGATCCGTACAGCCGCGCCAGCCGCTGCGCGGTCGGTCGGGCCAGGCCGTGCTGGCGCTCGAGCTCGTGAGTCAGTCCGGGTAGTTCGCCGGCGAAGTCGCCGCCCGGCAGGGGTCCGCCCTCACCGGCCTGCGGCAGCTCGCGCCCGAGCACCTCGGCCACCTTCTCGAGCGTGCGCAGCGCCATCGGCCGGTAGCCCGTGAGCTTGCCGCCGGCGATCGTGACCACGCCGCCGCGGCCCATCAGAATCTCGTCCTTGCGCGAGATGTCGGTGGGCGGCTTGCCCGGCTCGGCCACCAGCGGCCGCAGCCCCGCCCAGGCCGTCCGCACGTCCTCGATCTCGATCTTGGCGTCGCGGAAGTAGTGCGCGAGCGGCGTCAAGAGATACTCGACGTCGGCGCGCAGCACGCGCGGCCAGAGGTCGGCGCCGTGTCCGTAAGTCGTGTCGGTGGTGCCCACGAACACGATCTCGTCGCGGCGCAGCGCGAACACGCCGCGCCGGTCGTCGGTGTTGAGCAAGAGCAGATTGCGCACGGGCAGGCGTGTCGCGGGAATGCCGATGTGCACGCCCTTCGACAGGTGCAGCAGCGGCGGCGCCGACGCGTCCTCGAGCCGTCGCACCGCCTCGACCCACGCGCCAGCCGCGTTCACCACGCAGCGCGCGCGCACGCGGATCTCGCGTCCGGTCAGGCGGCACTTCGCGGTGACTCCGCTGGCGCGGCCGTTCTCGACCGCGATCTGGGTCACGGGCGCCCGGTTCAGCGCGTGCATGCCCAGCCCGGCGGCGCTGCGCAGGTTGGCCAGCACCAGCCTGGCGTCGTCGGTGAGATACTCGCGGTAGGCGCAGGCGAAGCGCCACTCGGAGCGGTCGAGCTCGGGCTCCTCGCGCGCGAGCTCGTCTTCGCCCCAGTTCTGGTGCAGATCGTCGCGCTCGACCGCGCCGAGCTTCTCGTAAGTCGTGATCGCGGCGCGGAACTTCAAGAGCGCCGTGCGCGAGTGGACCGGCAGCACCATCCAGCGGCGCTCGGCCAGGTGCGGCGCGAGCCGGAAGATCACCTTGCGCTCGAGCGCGCTCTCGCGCACCAGCGCCACGTCGCCCAGCGCGAGATAGCGCAGGCCGCCGTGGATCAGCTTCGAGGAGCGGCTCGAGGTGCCCGAGGCGAAGTCCTCGCTCTCGAACAGCGCCACCGACAGTCCGCGCAGCCCGGCTTCGCGCGCCAGCCCGGCACCCGTGATTCCGCCGCCGATGATCGCCAGGTCGAACGTCTCGGCTTCGAGCGCGCTCGCGGCGCGCTCGCGCTCGGTCACTCCTGGCAGCGATCCACGGGACACCGAAGACATGCTCGCCCTTTCTGGCAGAGCCTTGCAACAGAGGCCAAAGCAGCGCTCGCAGCCTACAATCGGCGGGCGCATGCGCCTACCCAAGGTACCCCGGCCAGAGCAGTACGACCTCCACCTTACCGTCGACCCCGCGAAGCCGCGTTTCTCGGGCGAGCTCCAGCTCGCGCTCGAGGTCGGACCGGACACGCGCGCGCTCGAGCTCCACGCCGTGGACCTGGAGATCGATTCGAGTGAGGTCGAGGATGCCCAGGGCGTGGTCAAGGTGGCCCGGGTGCGGCCCAACCCCGAGCGCGAGACGCTCTCGTTCGTGCTCGAGCGGGCGCTGGCCCCCGGCCGCGCCAGCCTGCGCGTGCGCTACTCGGGGCCGCTGCGCGGCGACCTGCGCGGCCTGTATCTCGCGCGCTCCGGCAAGCGCCGCTACGCCGCCACCCAGCTCGAAGCCGCGGACGCGCGCCGCTTCTTCCCCTGCTTCGACGAGCCGGAGTTCAAGGCGCGCTTCCAGCTCAAGCTGACCACCCCCGCGAAGAACCGCGCGGTGTCGAACGGCGCCGTGACTCGCACCGAGCGGCGCGGCGCGCGGGTCACCTACCACTTCGCCGAGACGCCCAAGCTCTCGACCTATCTCGTGGCGCTCGTCGTGGGCGAGCTCGAGTCCTCGCCGCCCAAGCGCGCGGGCAAGACGCCGATCCGGGTCTGGTGCGTGCCGGGCAAGAAGAAGCTCGCCGGCTTCGCGCTCGAGTGCGCGGTCGAGTCGCTGCGGCGGCTCGAGAAGTACTTCGGCCTGCCCTACCCGTACGGCAAGCTCGACCTGATCGCCGTGCCCGACTTCGAGTTCGGCGCGATGGAGAACGCCGGCGCGGTCACCTTCCGCGAGACGCTGTTGCTCGTGGACGAGAAGACGGTGTCTCTGGCCGAGAAGAAGCGCGTGGCCGAGGTGATCGCGCACGAGCTCGCGCACATGTGGTACGGCGACCTCGTGACCATGGCCTGGTGGGACGACCTGTGGCTGAACGAGGCGTTCGCCACCTGGATGGCCTTCAAGGTGGTCGACGACTGGAAGCCCGAATGGGAGATGTGGCTCGACTTCGAGTCACACCGCGCGCCCGCCTTCGCGCTCGACGCGATGGAGAACACGCACCCGATCTACGTGGCCGTGAACTCGCCCAGCGAGGCCACCGAGAACTTCGACGTGATCACCTACGAGAAGGGCGCGTCGCTGGTGCGCATGCTGGAGAGCTGGCTCGGCCCGAACGTCTTTCGCGCCGGCGTGCGCCGCTACATCCGCAGACACCGTGAGTCGAACGCGCGCGCCGGCGACTTGTGGCGCGCGCTGGAAGAGGCCGCCAAGCGGCCGGTGACTCCGGTGGTGGCGCCCTGGCTCGAGCGCCCGGGCTTCCCGCTCGTTTCCGGGCGGCGGGTCGAGCGCGGCGGGCAGGCGATCCTGATCGCGGAGCAGGAGCGCTTCTTCGCCAACCCGAAGGTGGACGCGAACACGCGGCTCGAGACGCGGCCCATCCCGCTGGTCGTGCGCGTGCGCAAGACGCGCGGCAAGGACAAAAGCGTGCGCGCGCTGGCGGAGTCGAGCGCGACCGAGATCGCGCTCGGGCGCTCGGACGAGGTGCGCTGGGCCTATCTCAACGCCGACGAGGCCAGCTTCATCCGCGCGCTCCACGACGGCGCGCTCTTGCGCGCGCTCGGCCAGGACCTCTTGCGCCTGCGCCCGGTGGAGCGAATGGGGCTGCTCGGTCACCAGTGGGCCGCCGTACGCGCGTCGATCGCGCGGCTGGCCGACTGGCTCGACCTGGTGCCGCGGCTCGCGAGTGAGTCGGAGCCGGACGTGCTGGCAGCCGCCGCGGGGCCCCTGGCCTGGCTCGCCGATCACCCGGTGCCGCACATCGGCGAGCGCGGCGCGCAGCGCTTCCAGGAGTGGCTCGCCGAGGTCTTCGCGCCCGCGTTCGAGGCCGCGGGCTGGAAGCCCGAGAAGCGCGAGCCCGAGAAGGCGCGCCAGCGCCGCGCGGCGCTCTTGTCGCTCTTGGGCAGCGTGGCGGAGCACCCGGCGACGCTCGACGCGGCCGAGTCACGAATCGGCGCCTATCTCAAGAGCCGCACCGCGCTCGACGCCAACCTGGCGGGCCCGGTG
This sequence comes from Myxococcota bacterium, assembly GCA_035498875.1. GTDB lineage: Bacteria > Myxococcota_A > UBA9160 > SZUA-336 > SZUA-336 > VGRW01. The sequence goes on along the minus strand of DATJZP010000028.1, from coordinate 23,146 downwards.
GTCGAGCTCGCGGCGCGCCGCGGCAGCAAGGCGCGCTTCGAGCAGTATCTGCGCGCGATGAAGGCCGCGCGCACGCCTCAGGAGCGCACGCGCTTCGAGCTGGCGCTGGGCTCGTTCCGCGATCCGGCGCTGGTGGAGCGCGCGCTCGAGACCAGCCTCACGGAGCTGATTCCCACCCAGGACGTGGTGCCGCTCCTGATCCGCATGCTCGCGAACCCGGCCGCGCGCGAGCGCACCTGGGAGTTCATCCGCGACCGCTGGAAGGACCTGTCGCCGCGGGTCTCGCCGGGCCTGGCGGGCCGGCTGGTCGGCGCGCTGCCGGCGCTGCAGAAGCCGCTCTACAAGCAGCAGGTGGCCGCGTTCTTCGCCTCGCACCCGATTCCGACCGCGGCGCGCGCGCTCCGGCAGGCGCTCGAGCGCTTCGACCTGGACACGGAGCTGCGCGAGCGCACGCTCCCCGAGCTGCGCGCCTACCTACACCTCACGGTGTAGATGGATCCGGAGCTTTCGCAGGAGTTTCTGGAGCGCCCGTTCCAGGCGGTGCGTGAGGCCTGCAGCGAGGTGGCCGCGCGCGCGCGCTTCGTGGCGATCGACGGCGCCGCGCTCGAGCGCTGGGCCGATGCGCTGCCGCGCGAGCTCGGCAGCGGCGCGACCGCCTTCCCGGCGCTGTCCGACGCCGAGTCACTCGCGGCCTGGGTGCTGTGTCTCGACGCGATGAACTTCGGCTCCGGCTGGTTTCCGCTGTTGCGCAAGCGCCCGGGGCTGTCGGGCTACCGCACGCTGGAGCGCTGTCTGCGCGAGCGTTTCGAGCGCGCGGGGCCGTTCGCGGCGCGCGAGCTGCGCGCGATCGACGCGCGCGCGGTCGCCGAGCTGCTGGAGCAGGCGCCGGTGACTCCACCGCTCGATGCGCTGCTCGAGCTCTGGGCGCGCGCGCTGCGCGAGCTGGGCGAGCAGATCCAGACACGCGCGGGCGGCTCTTTCGCCGGCTTCGTCGAAGAGGCCGGCGGCTCGGCGGCCGCGCTCGTGCGCAGCCTCTTGGTCATGCCGCTGTGGCGCGACATCGCGCGCTACGACGGGCAGAGCGTGCCCTTCCTGAAGCGCGCTCAGCTCGCGGTCTCGGACCTGGCGCACGCCCTGCCCGACGACCTGGGGCGCTTTCGCGACCTGTCCGAGCTCACGATCTTCGCCGACAATCTCGTGCCACACGTGCTGCGCCTCGACGGTGTGCTGCGCTTCGCGCCCGAGCTGGTGGCGCGGATCGAGGCCGAAGAGCTCGTCGAGGCCGGCTCACTCGAAGAGATCGAGATCCGCGCTTGCGCGGTCGACGCGGTGGAGCAGATCGCCGCGCGTCTGCGCGCGCGGGGACGCGAGACCACGCCGCGCGAGCTGGACGACTGGCTCTGGCGGCGCGGGGGCGAACCGCGCTACAAGGCCCGGCCCCGCCACCGCACGCGCTGCCCGTACTACTGAGCGCACCCTCTCTCAATCATTTCTGCTAGGGTGCGGCCCATGAAAATCGGCGTGCCGCGCGAGGTGACTCCCGAGGAGCGGCGCTTTGCCCTGGTGCCCGATGCCGCCAAGCGACTCGTTGCCGACGGCAACGAGGTCTGGATCGAGACCGCCGGCGCCGCGACCCCCGATTTCGCGGACGCGGAATACGCGAGCGTGGGCGCGAAGATCGCCGACAGCGCGGCGGTGCTGTGGGGCGTGTCCGAGCTGGTGGTGAAGATCCAGCCGCCGACCGCGGCCGAGGTCGAGCTCGCGCGCGAGGGCTCGATCCTGGTGGCGATCCTGCAGCCGTTCCAGCACGGCGAGATCGTGAAGCGTCTCGCCGCGCGCGGAGTCACGAGCTTCTCACTCGATCTCCTGCCGCGCATCACCCGCGCGCAGAGCATGGACGTGCTGTCTTCGATGAGCACGATCGCCGGCTACAAGGGCGTGCTCCTGGCCGCCTCGACGCTGCCGAAGATGGTGCCGCTGTTGATGACGGCCGCGGGCACGTTGAAGGCGGCGCGCTTCCTGATCCTGGGCGTGGGTGTGGCCGGGTTACAGGCGATCGCCACCGCGAAGAGACTCGGCGCCGTGGTCGAGGCTTTCGACATCCGGCCCGCGGTGAAGGAGCAGGTCGAGAGTCTCGGCGCGCGCTTCGTGGCGCACGAGGCGATCCAGTCCGGGGGCGAGACCAAGGGCGGCTACGCGACCGAGCTCACTCCCGAGCAGCAGTCGCGCCAGCGCGAGGCGCTCTCGAAGCACATCGCCGAGGCCGACGCGGTGATCTGCTCGGCGCTGGTTCCGGGCCGGCGCGCGCCCGTGCTCCTGTCCGAAGAGCAAGTGAGTCGCATGCGGCCGGGCTCGGTGGTGGTGGACCTGGCCGCCGACCAGGGCGGGAACTGCGCGCTCACGAAGCCCGGCGAGACGGTCGACCACCACGGCGTGAAGGTGCTTGGCCCGCTGAACGTGCCGAGCTCGATCCCGCTGCACGCCAGTCAGATGCTGGCGAGGAACTTCCAGAACTTCCTGCTGCACCTCTTGAAGAAGGGGGAGCCGCAGATCGACACCGCCGACGAAGTCACTGCGGGGGCGCTCGTGACTCGCGGCGGCGAGCTGGTCCACCCCGCCGTGCGCAGCGCGCTCGGGAGCTAGCAGCTACTTCGGCTTGGACGGCGCGGGCGCCGGCGCGTTCTGCGGCGACGCGGCGTTCGGATCGTCGTCGACGGTGATGTCGACGCCGCCCTTCTTGGCCTTGTAGATCTTGCGCAGCTCCTCGCGCCGCTCCTGCTCGATCTTCGACTGCTCTTCCACGGTGGAGAGATCGAGCTGCCGGCGCGCCACCTCCTGGCGCTCGCGCTTGCACGCGCTCTCCATGTGCGGCCCGCAGGTGGGGTTCTTGCAGCAGGTCTCGGCGAAGTCGTCGAAGGTCTCCATCTTCTTGGGCAGCGGCGCGCCGTCCCAGGTCTCGGCGAAGGCGTGCGACATGGTGACTCCGCCGTTGAACACGTCGCGCGCCTCGACCATGTCGTTCTCCTTCCAGGCCAGGAGCACCGAGATGCGATCGAGCTCGTCCTGCGGCGCGCCGGTCTTGGCCGCCTTGTCGAGATAGCGGCGCGCGGCCTGCAGGTCGCCCTTGTACACACAGATGTGTGCCAGGTTCGAGAAGAAGGTTCCGCCGTACTGGTGGTAGCGGTCCTCCTCGGCCAGCCGCAGCGCGTTGCGGAACGAGGTCTCGGAGCCCTTCAGGTCGCCTTCGTAGGCGGTGATGATGCCCAGCCAGGTGTGCGGGCTCGGATCGGTCGGCTCGAGCTTCGCGGCGGCCAGGATCTCGATCTGCGCCTTGCGCAGATAGTCGATGTATCCGGCCTGGTCGTCCTTGTCCATCTCCTTGCGCGCCAGCTCGTAGTAGATCTCGCCGAGCTTCATGCGCGTGCTGAAGTCGTCGGGATCCGAGTTGCGGTCCTTCTCGAGCTTCTTTGCCGCCTCTTCGAGCCGGCCCGCCTTCTCGTCGCGCGCGATCTCCTGCGGCGACGAGGCGGTCTCGCACGACGCGAGCGCGAAAGCAGTCACGGCCAGGAGCGACAAGAGCCTCGATCGATGGGCCATCCCAATATCTCCGGTGACTAGGCGTTGGCGGTGAAGAAGCGCTCGAGCACGCGGATCATCGGCGCCACGTCGGCGGCGCCGGCCATCTCGCGGCAAGAGTGCATCGAGAGCATCGGATTGCCGACGTCGACGGCTGGAATGCCGGTGCGGGCGGCACTGATCGGGCCGATCGTCGAGCCGCACGGGCCGTCGTTCCGGGCGGAGAACTGCTGGGGGACGATTCCGAGCTCGGCGCAGAGTTCGGCGAACATGCCAGCCGTTTTGGCGTCGCTGGCGTAGGATTGATTCACGTTGGTCTTGATCACGGGGCCGCGCCCCAGCACCGGGCGGTGGCCGGCGTCGTGCTTCTCGGCGAAGTTGGGGTGGACGGCGTGCGCCATGTCCGCCGAGATCAAAAGTGAGCGGGAGCGCGCCCGCGCGAAGCCCTGCGGCGCCCCGCCCTTGAACGCGCCGACCACGCGCTCCAGTGACTCGAGCAGGAAGGTGCCCGCGGCGCCCTGGGCGCTCTGACTGCCCACCTCCTCGTGGTCGTACAGCACGATCGCGCCGGTGTGCCGCGGCAGGCCGGCGCCGGACGCGCCGAGCAGCGCGCTCGTGGCCGCGTGACACGAGGCCAGGTTGTCGAGCCGCGGCGCGGCCAGGAACGCGCCATCCGCGCCGAGCGCGGCGCTGGGCTGTGAGTCGTAGAGCATCAGGTCGTGGGCCAGGATCGCGTCGGGTGCGACGTCGGCGAGCTGCTGCGCGCGCAGCTCGGTCGCGACCAGCACCGCGAGACTCGGCGTGCCCTCGAGCCCGAGCACGGGGATCGCCTGTGTCTCGGGATTGAGCTTCAGGCCCGACTCGCGGAGCTCGCGGTTCAGATGGATGGCCAGGCTCGGAATCCGCACCAGCGGGCGGCCGAAGTCGACCAGGAGCGTGCGCGCGCCCTCGCGCTCGCGCATGGTGACTCGCCCGGCGAGTGACAGATCGCGGTCGAGCCAGGTGTGCAGCAGCAGCCCGCCGTACGGCTCGACCGCGAGCTGGCGGTAGCCGTGCGCGGCCACGTCGGCGCGCGGCTTGGCGCGCAGGTTGGGCGAGTCGGTGTGCGCGCCCACGATCCGGAAGCCGCCTTCGACCGGGGACTCGCTGCCGACCTGGAACGCGAGCAGGCTGCCGCCATTGCGCACCACGAAGCGGCGGTCTCCGGGCGACAGGCTCCACAGCTCGCTCTCACTGCACTCACGGAAGCCGCGCTCGGCCAGCCGCCGCGAGACCTCGGCCACCGCGTGATACGGCGTCGGCGAAGCATCGATGAACGCGAGCAGGTCGCGCGACGATTCCATGACGCGCGAGGTTAGCGGCCCCTCGGGTAGAATGCAGCGCGCCCGCCGCCCGGGCGATGGAGTCGCACACGTCATGACCACGGTGGCCAGCATTGCGCGCAAGAGTCCCGACAAGCCGGCCCTGATCTACGGCAACGGCGAGACAGTCGAGACCTTCGGCCAGCTCGAGCAGCGCTCGCGCCGGATCGGGCAGCTGTTGCGAAAGCTCGGGCTCGAGCCGGGCGACGGGATCGCGGTGTATCTCGCCAACGACGACGAGTTCTTCGACCTGTACTGGGCCTGTCACCGCGTGGGGCTGTTCTTCACGCCCGTGAACTGGCACCTGCAGGAGGACGAGATCCAGTACATCGTCGACAACTGCGACGCGAAGCTCCTGTTCGCGCACGCGCGCTTCGGCGAGCTGGCGCAGCGGGTGGCGGCGCGCGCTCCGAAAGTCGAAGGCCGCTACTCGGTCGGCGGCGCGATCCCCGGCTTCCGCTCACTGGCCGAGGCGCTCGCCGACCTGCCCGAGGACGCGCCGCTCGCCGACGAGCTCGAGGGCTCGGTCATGCTCTATTCCTCGGGCACGACCGGCAAGCCCAAGGGCGTGCGCCGACCGCTGCCGCGGATCCCCGCGGGTCACCCTTCGGTGCTCGCCGGCGTGGTGGGTCTGTGCGCACTGTTCGGGATCAACGAGCACGACACCTACCTGACGCCGGCACCGCTGTATCACGCCGCGCCGATCGGCTTCACCTCGTCGATGCAGCGGCTCGGCGCCAGCGCGGTGGTGCTGCGCCGCTTCGATCCCGAGGAGGTGCTGAACACGATCCAGCAGCAGCGAGTCACTTCGGCGCAGTTCGTTCCGACTCACTTCCGGCGCCTGCTCTCGCTGCCCGAGTCCACGCGCAAGAAGTACGACCTGTCCACGCTGCGGATCGCGATCCACGCCGCGGCGCCCTGCCCGATCCCGTTGAAGGAGCAGATGATCGCCTGGTGGGGCGACGCGATCATGGAGTACTACGGCGGGACCGAGGGCGGCGGCACGCTGATCCGCGCTCAGGAGTGGCTGACTCACAAGGGCTCGGTTGGCCGCCACTGGGCCGGCGGCATCGTGCACACCTTCGACGAGAACGGCGTCGAGTTCGACGAGCCCGGGCGCGAGGGCGCGATCTACTTCGACGCGCCCGCCGACCCGAGCGCGCGCTTCTCGTACCACAAGGACCCGGACAAGACCGCGTCGACCTACCGCGGCAGCATGTTCACGATCGGCGACATCGGCTACAAGGACGCCGAAGGCTACGTGTATCTCACCGACCGCCAGTCGAACATGATCATCTCGGGCGGCGTGAACATCTACCCGCAGGAGACCGAGAATCACCTGGTCATGCATCCCAAGGTGCAGGACGTGGCGGTGATCGGCGTGCCGAACGAGGACCTCGGCGAAGAGGTGAAGGCGGTGGTGGTGCCCGCGCCGGGAGTCACTCCGACGCCGGCGTTGGCCCAGGAGCTGATCGACTTCTGCCGCCAGAGCCTCGCTCACTACAAGTGTCCACGCACGATCGACTTCGCCAGCGACGTGCCGCGCACCGAGACGGGCAAGATGGCCAAGCGCCGGCTGCGCGAGAAGTACTGGTCGGGACACGCGAGCCGGATCGTCTGATGGTCACCGTCATCGGCAGCTATCTCTCGCCCTACGTGCGCAAAGTGCTGGCCGTGCTGCATCGCAAGGGCATCGCCTACGAGATCGACCCGATCACGCCTTTCATGGGCGACGACCGTTTCTCGCAGCTGTCGCCGCTGCGCCGCATTCCGGTCTTGATCGACGGCGACACCGTGCTCGCCGACTCGTCGGTGATCTGCGAGTATCTCGAAGAGCGCACGCCCGAGCCCGCGACCTACCCGCGCGGTCTGGTGGAGCGCGCCCGCGCGCGCTGGCTCGAAGAGTACGCCGACTCACGCATGGCAGACGTGTGCATCTGGCAGTACTGGTACCCGCTGGTCGTGAACCGCTTCGTGTTCGGCGTGGCGCCGGATCCGGCGGCGATCGAGAAGACCGTGTCGACCGAGATCCCCGAGATGCTCTCTTATCTCGAGCGCGAGCTGCCCGCTTCCGGATTCCTGTTCGGCGCTGCGCCCTGCGTGCCCGACTTCACGATCGCGGCCGTGTTCCGGAACCTCGAGCTGGCGCGCTACCGGCTCGACGCCGCGCGCTGGGCGAAGACGGCCGCCTACCTGGCGCGCGCGGCGGCGCGCGACGAGCTGGCCTGCCTGCGTCCGTTCGAGGAGTCGATGTTGCGCACGCCGCCCGCGCAACACCGGAAGGTGTTGGCCGAGCTGGGCGCGCCGCTCTCGCGCGAGAGCTACGACACGGGCGTGCCGCGCCCGGGCATCATGCGGCTCTAGCTGGCTTCCTCGTTTCCGCCCTGCTCCGGCTTCCAGCGCGGCGCGGGAAGCCGCAGGTCGTGCTTGCGCAGCGGCAGCTCGCGCAGCCGGTGACCGGTGAGCGCGAAGACCGCGTTCGAGGCAGCGGCCGCCGTAGGCGGCGTGCCGGGCTCGCCCGCGCCGCCGGTGTGCGCGCCCGACGGCACCAGCGCCAGCTCGATCTCGGGCGCGTCCGCCATCTTGACCATCGGATAGTCGGGGAAGTTCTGCTCGACCACGCGCCCGTCCTTGATCGAGATCTCGCCGTAGAGCGCGGCGGTCAGCCCGTAGATGATGCCGCCCTCGAGCTGCGCGCCCAGGCCGCTGGGGTGGATCACTTCGCCGGGATCCGCCGCGCACCACACCTTGTGCACGCGCGGCCGGCCGTCCTCGCCGACCGAGATCTCGGCGACCTGCGCCACGATGGTGTTGAAGGATTCCTTCAGCGAGATGCCGCGCGCCCGGCCCTTCGGCGCCGGCGTCGACCAGCCCGAGATCTCGGCCACCTTCTCCAACACCGCGCGGTGTCGGGGCGCGCCGGCGAGCAGCTCGCGCCGGTACTCGAACGGGTCGCGCTTGGCCGCAACGGCGAGCTCGTCCACGAACGACTCGATGAAGAACGCCTGGTGACTGTTGTCGACGCTGCGCCAGGGCCCGAACGGGATCGGGTCGGTGCCCGCCGCGTAGCGGGCGGCGCGGTTCGCAATGCCGTACGGGATCTCGGTCGCCTCCTTGGGATCGTGCTTCTCGGTGAACTCGTGCAGCCACGCGATCGGCCGGCCCGAGGCGTCGAGCCCGCCGCGCATGCGCGCGACCGACGCGTTGCGGTAGTTGTCCTGAGTCATGTCTTCTTCGCGCGACCAGATCAGGTTCACCGGGCGGTCGAGCTGCTTCGCGACCTGGATCGCGCGCTCGAGATAGTTCGTGGTCGGTCCGCGCCGGCCGAAGCCCCCGCCCATGGCGGTGTGGTGCAGCGTCACCTTGTCGAGCGAGAGACCCGCGACCTTGGCGGCCGCGGCGCGCGCCCCCAGTCCGTCCTGGAACCCGCCCCAGACCTCGAGCTTGCCGTCGTGGAACCAGGCGGTGCAGTTCATCGGCTCCATGCAGGCGTGGGCGAGATAGGGGACCTTGTAAGTCGCCTCGACCACGCGCGCGGCGCCGCGCAGCGCGCCGTCGGCGTCGCCGAAGCTCCAGTCCTTCTTGAGGCCGCCCTTCTTCAGCGCCTCCTCCATGCCGGCGAAGATCGACTCCGACGAGTGACTCGCGCCGGGTCCCTCGTCGAAGCGCACGGGCAACGCCTCGAGCGCCTGCTTGGCGCGCCAGTAGTTGTCGGCGACCACCGCGACCGCACCCGGAATCTCGAGCGCGCGCACCACGCCGCGCCGGCCCGCGATCGCGTTCGCGTCGAAGCTCGCCACCTTTCCGCCGAAGACCGGGCTCGCGCGCACGGCCGCGAACAGCATGTTCGGCAGGCGCGTGTCGACGCCGTAGCGCGCGCTGCCGTCGACCTTTGCGGGAAGATCGAAGCGCGGCAGTGACTGGCCGACGATCGTGTAGCGCTCGCGCGGCTTCAGCGGCACGTCTGCGGGCGGGTCGAAGCGCGCGGCCGCGCTCGCCAGCTCGCCATAAGAAGCCGAACGACTCGACTTCCCGTGGAAGAGCCGGCTCTTCTCGGTAGTCACTTCCCCGGCCGGCACCTTCCAGGCGTCGGCTGCCGCCTGGATCAGCATCCAGCGCGCCGCCGCGCCGGTGCGGCGCATGCCCGCCACGCCGGTCGCGCGCACCGAGAGACTCCCGCCGGTGATCTGCGCGTTCAGGAACTCCGCCGCCTTGCGCATGGCGAAGTCGGCGGTGCCGGAGAGCGATGCCGGAACGTCGTAGTCGCCCAGCAGGTAGCCGCGGGCCAGCGCGCCATTGGCGAAGGCGGGATCCGCGGGCGCCTGCTCCACGCGCACCCGGCTCCAGTCGGCATCGAGCTCCTCGGCGAGCATCATCGGCAGCGACGTGTGCACGCCCTGGCCCATCTCGGAATGGGGAACGATCACGGTCACCGTGTCGTCGGGGGCGAGCTTCACCCAGGTGGTGAGCAGCACCTCGTCGCCCTGCGCGGCGAGCGAACGCGCGCGCGGGAGACTCGACAAGGGAGACAGCGCGTAGCCGAGCAACAGTCCGCCGCCGGCGACCGTACCACTGACGATGAAAGCGCGCCGAGTGAGTGCCATGGCCGTCCTACTTCCGCGCCACGGCGTGGATCGCCGAGCGGATCCGCGAGTAGGTCCCGCAGCGACAGACGTTGGTCATGGCCGCGTCGATCTCGGCGTCGCTGGGATCGGGGCTCGCGTCGAGCAACGCCACCGCGGCCAGGATCTGTCCCGACTGACAGTACCCGCACTGCGGCACCTGGTGCTCGAGCCAGGCCTGCTGCACCCGGTGCAGCGTGCCGCCGCGCGCGAGACCTTCGATCGTGGTGACTTCCTTGTCGGCCGCGGCCGCCACCGGCAGCAGGCAGCTGCGCACCGGCTTGCCGTCGAGCAGCACGGTGCACGCACCACAGTAGGCGACGCCGCAGCCGTACTTGGTGCCGGTCAGGTTCAGCTCGTCGCGCAGCGCCCAGAGCAGCGGCATCTCGCTCTCGACGTCCAGCTCGCGCGCGGTCCCGTTGACCTTGATCTGCATCCCGCTCCTCCCGGTTCGCAGACGTTAGACCGGATGACGTCGTTCGTCTAAGGCGTCAGCTCCGTCTCGCGGGGCGGACACTTCTCGGCGGGAGATTTCCGCCGCTCTGGACGTTCCGGGCCGCCGGATGCGCGGCCGTGGTCCCGCGCTTCGACCCAGCCGGGAACGCCCTCTGCATTCCGCACTCATGACGTTTCGGAGGAGGGCCCCCCTTGGCATGCGCACAGTGCGTTCGCAGCGGAAGACGAGAGTTCGACCCCCGGCAGGCCTACGATCGGCTGGCACGTCGGCTCGACCGGGTGACTGCGCTTCTGGCGCGAGAGGTCGCGGCCGATGAGCCCGGAGACCTGAGAATGCGGGCGGCGAAGTTGGCTCAGTCGCGCGAGGTCATGCTGCGCATCGTCGGCGGCACCGAGGTCGCCGAAGGGGGCTACCGTGACTGCGCCCTGGTCGGCCAGCAGAACGCGAACGGAACGCTCAGCTGGTTCTGTAGCGGCGCGCTGATCCATCCTCGGATCGTCCTCACTGCGGGTCACTGCATGGATCCCGGCCACGGTGACATCCCGAACCTGGTCGCGCTGAGCTGCGTCGACATGAACCGGCTGACGGATGCGGAGCTGGTGAAAGCGAAGACCTGCGTCCGCCACCCTTCCTACGGTCAGGGCCTGGGTCACGACATCTCGGTGATCGTGCTTCGCGACGAGGCAAAGACTCCGCCGGTCGCTCGCGCCAGCACCTCCGAGCTCACGGCTTCGCCGAAGACGACGCTCGTGGGCTTTGGAAACTCCGACGTGCTGAGCACCCGGGGCTTCGGCCGCAAGCGCGAGGTCTCGGTCGACATCGGATTTCTGCGCGGTCGGACGCCGGATGGTCAGCTCGACGGTCCCGAGCACCAGCTCGGCTTTGCGTCCGAGCTCGAATACACCGCCGGCGGCGAGGGCTACGACTCCTGCAACGGCGACAGCGGCGGACCTTCCTACGTCGGCGCGGGTTCGACCTACAAGCTCGCGGGACTCACTTCGCGAGGTTTCGACGACGCGCACGACCCCTGCGGCGACGGGGGCATCTACACGCGGGTCGACGTCCACGCTTCGTTCATTCAGCAGGTGGCCGCGCAGTATGGCGTCTCGATCTGAGTCACTCGTGCTCGCCATCGCGTTCGCAGGCGCGGTTGCCGCCTGTGGCATTCCCCTGAAAGTCACTCTCCTCGGAGAGCAAGGCGACGCAGCCAAGGCGCAGAGCGGCGTGCGCCTGCGCCTGGCGCGTCCCTCGTTCCACCTGCTCCTGGCCATGGAAGAAAAGGACAAGCGCCGGCTGGTGGTGACGCAAACGATGGACGACGCGCCGCTCGTGTTCCAGGCCGAGACGTCACCGAACTGGCTCGCCGATACCGAAGTCACGATCAGCGTGGACGGCATGGAGATGCTCACGTCGGCCTCCGCCGGCGAGACCGACCGGACCAAGGACGTGATCGAGTCAGCGCTGGCGGTCGCGGGCGCTGCGGCGAAGACACGCGCGAAGCCACGGGTCTTCGAATGCGACGGCGCCGGCCGCCTCGGGAAGGAAGTGACTGACTTCGACAACGAGCAGAATGCGCTCATCGCCGCGCGAAACCGTGCCCGCGACGCGTTGAACCAATGCCTGCTGAAGAAGCAGAACTGCTCGAGCTACAACGCCGAGCTCACTCGGCGCACTCAAGACGTCGAGCAGAACCGACTGTCGCTCGACGACTACTCCGAGATCGTTCTCGAGGCGGATCCCAACCACCCCCTGCTCGCCCCCAGGGTTCCCACTCCCTGCTTTCGCGTGGTTCTGGAGGAAGAGCTGTGATGAGCATCCGGATCGCGCTCTGCGCACTGGCGCTCGAAGCGGCATGCGCAACGAATCTCGTGATCAAAGAGCAGCCGATCAACGGCGCGGACGGCAAGGCTGCAACCTGGAACGGTGGCCTGCCGGTCAACAAGCGCGCCGCATACCAGCCCCGGGTCCAGATCGCCCGCAACGTGAAGCTCGAGACCGCGGCACAGCCCGGCCGGCTCGACGGCGTGGACCCGCGCGAGCTGCTCTCGGTCGACATCTCGCGTCAGGCTTTTGCGACCGGGAAACTCGAGATCGATCTCGACGAGTCACAGCGGCTCAAGAAGGTCACGATCTCGAGCACGTCCGGCGCCGCCGACGGGCTCACCAGCGCAAGCGAAGTGATCCAGGCGATCGCGCCCGCGAAATCCGGAGGTAAGTGAGTCATGACCGCGCCCTTCCGCATCCGCTCCCGGTCTCGCACCCAGCGCAGCGCTTCGCCTGGAGCCGGTGCACCGCCCGCCGACGGCCTCGCCGACTACGCCGAGCGGCTCTCGAAGCTCGTGCCCGCCGAGGTGATCAGCCTGTATCTCGCCGGCGTGGGCGTGATCGGAGCCCCGCAGAGCTCGCCCCAGCTGAGCGTGGCCTGGGTGGGGGTGTGTCTCGTGGGCGTGGTCGCGGTGCGGGTCTGGGGCACGCGCGAATCCGGTCCCGGCTCGCGGCCGCAGTGGCCCGCGGTCGCGATCGCGGCGGTGTCGTTCCTGATCTGGGTCTACCAGCTCGGCGGCGGGCCGTTCGCGCTGGCCTCACTCTACGACCCGAAGGCCGCCGCGCTCCTGCTCCTGGTCTGGACCTTCTTCGTCCCGCTGTTCTATCGCGGCGACGCGGCGCCCGTGAGCGCCGCGCCTCCGTCTGGCGCGGGCACCAGGGTGACTCAGGGCATGCCGTGAGTCATCCCGATCTCGCCGGCGGACGGCGGGCCGAGCGCGGTGTTCTCCCTTCACACCGTTCGGCTCGGCCGGCGAGATCGTCTGCGCCCTAGCCCCAGCGCTCGAAGTACGTGATCGACTGCGGGCCGTCGCGATGCGCGGGCTTGAAGTCCATGCCCTGGGTGTAGGCGACCGGCAAGAGGCCGACCTGAGTCACGTCCTTGGGGATGCCCAGCAGCTCGGCCGCCTCTTCCTCGCGATTCATGTGCAGGGTCGTGAGCACCGAGCCCAGGCCGCGCGAGCGCAGCGCGAGCTGGAAGCTCCAGACCGCGGGATAGATCGAGCCGTAGAAGCCGGCCCGCATGCCCAGCGGCTGAGAGTCGTTGACCCGACCCAGCGCGCAGGGAATCACGTGCACCGGCACCTCGTGCAGGTGGTCGACCAGCCACAGCGCCGAGTCGTAGACCCGCGCGGTCTGCTTGTCGCCCGGTGGTGTGGCCTTGCGCGCCTGCTCCAGATACTCGCCGCCGCCGCGCTTGTAGATCTCGGCCAGCGCCTTGCGCTTCTTCGCGTCGGTCACCACCAGCCAGCGCCAGCCCTGGCGGTTCGAGCCGGTCGGCGCCTGCTGCGACAGCCCGACGCACTCCAGGATCAGCTCGCGGGGAACGGGCTTCGACAGATCGAGCCGCTTGCGCACGGCGCGCGTGGTGGAGAGCAGGCGGTCCACGCCGTCGAGATCGAAGCCTCCGCCGTAGCTGGTCGCGTCCTCCCAGCCGATGCCCACGTCGAGCTTCACGTCGAACTTGCCGATCATCACGCCCGCGTCCTCGCGCAGCGCCTTCCACTGCGCTGAGTGACTGCTGCGCTCGAGCGCCGCCTCGTCGTCGAAGATCATCTCGGCCAGGCGATGGAACACCGGCGCGCTGCCCTCGAGCCCGGCGGCCGTGCGCGTGAGCACGATGCGCCGCAGCTCCGGCACGGCCTTGGCGAGCGGGCAATGGATCTCGAGGTAGTGCTTCTCGAACGCCGCGACGTCCGCGGGCTTGGGATGCGACCAGACGGCCACCACCTTGTACATCGTGTCTCCTCTAGGCCCGCGCGGCCTTCTGCACGTAGAAACGCACCAGCTCGAAGCGGTCGTTGCCCCAGAACATCTCGTCGCCGACGAAGATCGTCGGCACGCCGAACACGCCGCGCGCGATCGCGGCTTCGGTGTCTCTGGTGAGTCGTGCCTCGAGCTCGGGCGACTTGGCGCGCTCGAGGACGGCGGCCGCGTCCAGGCCCGCGCCGCGCAGTAATTCGAGCAGCACGTCGTCCTGCGACAGGTCGCGTGCCTGCGCCCAGCGCGCGCGATACAGCGGCTCGTGCAGCTCGCGGAAGCGGCCGAGGTCCTTGGCCACGAGCGCGCAGCGCAGCGCGAGCTCGGTGCTGGTGCGATAGAGACCCCGCGCCGCCGGCGAGAGCTCGGCGCCCAGCGCCTCCGCCCAGTGCCGGATGTCGTTGGCGGAGTTCGCCTGCTTGCGCGGACCGAGCTCGACTGGCTTGCCGACGCCCGGCTCGACCAGCCGGCGCAGGTGCACGGGCCGGAAGTCGATCTCGACGCCCAGGTCGCGGAAGTAAGCCACGGCGCGGTGAGAGCCGAGGTACGCCCAGGGGCACGCGTAGTCGAAGTAGAGCGGAAGCTGCACGGGGGTTCCTCCGTGGGCGCAGCGTATCATGCGCCTCGAGTGGACCTGGACTTCACCGGGCTCGAGGCCGAGATGTCGCGCCAGCTGGCGTCGGGCCTGCGGCCCACGCTGCAGATCGCCGTCGACTGGCGCGGCCGGCGCGTGTTCGAGCGCGCGCTCGGCCCGGGCGCGAGCGTCGACTCGAGCTACGTGTTGTGGAGCGCGACGAAGCCGTTCGTGGCGGTGGCGCTGTTGCAGCTGGTCGACGAAGGCAAGCTGGCGCTCGACACGCGCATCGCGACTCACATCCCCGAGTTCGCGGCGCACGGCAAGCACAAAGTGACTCTGGCGCAGCTGCTCTCGCATCGCGGCGGCTTCCCGGACAACACACCCGAGCTCGCGCGCGGGCTGTCCCGAGTGTCTCGAGACTGGGGCGAGGCGCTGCGCTTCGTGTGCGACATGGCGCTGGCCTGGGAGCCGGGCACGGATCGCGGCTATCACCCGTCCTCGGCCTGGTTCGTCGCCGGCGAGCTGCTGCAGCGGCTGGACGGCCGCCCGCTCTACGAGTCACTTCGGACGCGCGTGCTCCAGCCGCTGGACGTGCCGCGCGACGGCTTCACGCTGGGCCGGCCGGAAGAGCTCACCGCGCCACCGCTCGCCGTGGTGACCCGCGACGCGAAGGCTGCGCCGGCGCAGGCCGAGGCCGACTTCTGGAACGACCCGCGCACGCACGCCGCGGTGATTCCGGGCGCGAGCGGGATCGCGCGCGCGCGCAGCCTGACCGCGTTCTACCGCGCGCTGCTCGACGGCGGCCGCGCGCCGAATGGGCGCATCCTGTCCTCGGCCACGCTGCGGGCCGCGACCTTCCCGCACGCGGTCGGGATCCGCGACCGCACCTTCCTGCTCGACATCCCCTGGGGGCTCGGCTTCCACCTGAAGCACGTGGTTCCGGCGCTCGACGACTGCGGCACGCGCGCGACCCCCGGCACCTACGGACACGGCGGACACTTCCTGGTGAACACCGCGTTCGCCGACCCGGGCCGCGACCTCGCCGTGGCGATCCTGTCGAACGGCCTGTCCGAGCCGCGCGCCGGGCGAGCGGCCGTGACCGCGCTGTCCGACGCCGTGCACGCCGCGATCGACGCTGCGAACGCCGGAGCCGAGCGGTAGACTGCGCGCATGGCCGGTGACTCGATCGCGCCCGGGCTGTTGTTGGCAATGCCGCAGCTCGACGACCCGAACTTCACGCGCGCGGTGGTGCTGATGATCCAGCACAACGACCAGGGCTCGTTCGGGCTGGTGCTGAACCGGCCGAGCGAGACACCCGTGATCGACGTGACTGCGCCCATGGGCATGCGCTGGCGCGGCGATCCCGCGGCGGTGATCTGGGTCGGCGGCCCGGTGAGTCCGGAGACCGGCTGGCTCCTGCACGAGCCGACCAGCGCCGTGGTCGGCGAGGGCACGCTGGAAGTGACCGACGGCGTGTCACTCTCGACCTCGCCGCAGAACTTCCGCACGCTGGTCGAGCACCCACCCCGGCGCCTGCGCTTCCTGGCCGGCTATGCCGGCTGGGGCGCGCACCAGCTCGAGAGCGAGCTCGCCCAGGGCGCGTGGCTCACCGCCGACGCGACCTCGCAGCTCGTGTTCGACACGCCGGCCGAGCGGATCTGGGACGCCGCGCTGGCCTCCCTTGGAGTCGACCCCAGCTCACTCGTCCCGGGTGTCGGGGTTCACTGACTCACTGACTCAGTAGCTTGCGCAGGGTCGGCTCGAGCTCGGCATCCTGGAAGCGATAGCCGGAGCTCGAGAGCTTGGCGGGCCGGATGCGCTGGCTGGCGAGCAGCATCTCGTCGGCGGCCTCGCCCAGCGCGAGCCGCAACAGCGCGGCGGGCGCGGGCAGCACGGCGGGGCGGTGCAGCACGCGGCCGAGCGCGGCGGAGAGCTCGGCGTTGGTCACGGGCGCGGGCGAGACCAGGTTCACCGGACCGACCAGCGCCGGCGATGCCCAGACGTGTCGCACCGCGCCGCACAGGTCGGCGCGCGAGAGCCACGAAACGAACTGAGTCCCCGGGCCGACGCGGCCGCCCAGCCCCAGCCGGTGCAAGAGCGCGAGCGGCGCGAGCGCGCCGCCATGGGCGTCGAGCACGATCCCGAAGCGCAGATTCACCACGCGCAGCCCGGCCTCGCGCGCCGGCTCGCAGGCGCGCTCCCAGTCCACGCAGAGCCGCGCGAGGAAGCCGCGGCCCGGCGGGCTGGCCTCGTCGAGCCACTCGCTCCCGCGGTCGCCGTAGTAGCCGACCGCCGACGCGCACAAGAGCGCCGGCTTGTTCGGCAGCCGCGCCAGTGTCTCGGCCACCAGGCGCGTCGACGCGATGCGGCTGTCGGCGATCGCGCGCTTGCGCGCCGCGGTCCAGCGCCCCGCGATCGACTCACCCGACAGGTGGACGAAGCCGTCGATGCCCGCGAGCGCCGAGCGCTCGAGCCGATCGCGCGCCGGGTCCCAGGAGACCTGCCCCTCGCCCGCCTGCCCGCGCACCAGCCGCAGCAGCTGGTGACCGTCGGCGCCCAGCGCCTCGCACAGCGCGTGGCCGATCAGGCCGGAGGCGCCCGAGATCGCAATCCGCGCCATCAGCGCCGGATCTCGAACGCGCCGAGCGCGCCAGCTTCCGCAGAGTCACTTACCTCGAGCGCGCTCACCTGCGCGCCGCGCGGCCCGCGCTTCAGGAACTCGAGGCCCCGCGCCACGGCCGCGTCGTCGCCCTCGAGCAGCGCCTCGACGCGGCCATCGGGCAGGTTGCGCACCCAGCCGCGCAGCCCGAGCTCGCGCATCCGCTCCTGGGTCGCGCCGCGGAAGAACACGCCCTGGACGCGGCCCGACACCAGGCAGTGTACGCGCCTCATTCCGCTTCCGAGTCTCCGCCGCCGACCGCCGCCACCAGGGCCAGCTCGCGCTCGCGCACCGAGCCCGGGTCGAACTTCTTCGCGCTCGCCGCCATGCGCGTGAGCGCGGCGCCGATCGGCATGGGCGGCGCGGTCTCGCCCTTCTTCTGCTTCACGAACCGCACCGGGTTGATGCGCGCCACCACCAGCGTGCGCAGATAGGGCGACTGGAAGCCGCGCTCCTGCAGCAGCGCCACCACCTCTTTCACGCGCGCGTCGATCTCGAGCAGGCGCGCGGCGTAGCCTTCGCGCTCGCGCAGCGCTGCCGGCAGCGACTTGTCGGAGAAGCGGTCGACGCGGCGCAGGAAAGAAAGATAGGCGCCCCCCGCGAAGCGCGGCTGCTGCTGGTAGCAGAGCCCCAGCGTCAGGAACGCGGGCAGCTCGAACTCGGCCGCGAACTGCGCTTCGTTGGCACGCGGCTGCGCCGCCGCCAATGCCTGCGCCATGCGAATCACTTCCAGGCTGCGATCCTTGGTGTTGTGCGCCTTCTCGGTGTTGAGCGCGAGGATCTTGTAGGCCAGCGCCTCGTCGGCCGAGACCAGCGCCGTGATCGCGCGCATGCCCAGGAGCTTGGCGGCCGCGAGCCGGTGGCGCCCGTTCGGCGTCCAGAAGCGGCCGCCGCCGCGCACCGCGATCACCGGATCGAGAAACGCGCCCGACTCCAAGATCTTCTGCGCCAGCCGCTTCACGTGCGTGGGCGAGAGGTCGCGCTGGAACGGCGTGGGCTCGATCGCCTCGAGCGGCAGCAGGGCGAGCAAGAGCGCGTGACTCGACAGCGGGTCGAGGTAGGCGCCCGCGGGCGCGCCGCCCGCCGCCCGCACCGCGGCTACCAGGTCGGCCAGCTGCTCGGCATCGGGCGCGAGCGGGGCGCTCGCCGCCTCGAGCCCGCGCTTCTCCTTCGCCGGGGTGAGTCGCTTGCGCGCGGCCCCGCTCTTCTTCCGGGTCGCCTTCGCACGCTTCTTCGCCGCCATGCGCCGATTCTACCGGGGAAGACGCGCCCGAACGAAGCGGGGCGGCGCCCGGCCCCCCGAGCGCCGCCCCTTCCCCGTCTACCGAGGAGTGACCCGTCGCATGTTCGATCGGCGCCCCGCCGGAAGCCTGAGTGACCGACGTCACGGTGACCTCGATCACGCGTGCGAGACAGCTACCCTGTGGCCGTGTCCCGCAAGCGCCGACGACGCCAGCGACTGGGCTCGCCCTTGCGCCGCAACGGGCTGGTGCCGCGGCCCGAGCCGATCCGCGCGCTCGTGCGCCACCCCGAGCTGCGTTTCAGCGACGGCAACGCGGTCGAGCTGTACGAGACCGGGCGCGGCGGGCTGCAGGCGATGCTGGCGGCGATCGAGCGCTCGAGGCGGCGCATCCACCTGGAGACCTACATCCTGCGCGCAGACCACGTGGGCCGCGAGTTCCTGACGGCGCTCGCCGAGCGCGCCGCGGTCGGCGTCGAGGTGCGCGTGCTGTACGACGCGATCGGCTCGTTCGGGCTCGAGGAGTCCGCGCTCGAGTCACTCCGCGCCGCGGGCGGCGAGGCCGTGGCCTTCAACCCGGTGATGAAGTTCTGGCCGCGCTTCGCGCCCCGCCGGCGCGACCACCGCAAGATCCTGATCGTCGACGGCGAGGTCGCCTTCACGGGCGGGCTCAACATCGGCGACGAGTACATCTCGGGACTGGGGCCCAAGGGCTCCGACGAGGAGTGGCGCGACGCGCACGTGCGCATCCAGGGCCCGTGCGTGCGCGAGCTCGAGGCGGTGTTTCTCGAGAGCTGGTTCCGGGCCGACGGCACGTCGCTCGCCTGGCACGCGCTGCTCGAGCGCACGCCCGCGCGCGCGGGCCAGGTGCGCTGTGCGGTCCTGGCGGACGGCCCCACCTACCGGCGCCGGCGCACGCGCGACCTGTTGATCACCGCGCTCGAGAACGCGGCCCACGAGGTGCGGCTCGTGTCTCCCTACTTCGCCCCGGGCCGGCACGTGCTCGAGGTGCTGGCCGAGGCCAGCGCGCGCGGCGTGCAGGTCAGTCTCCTGCTCGCCGGCACGCGCACCGACCACCCCTCGCTGCTGCGCGCCACGCGCGCGGTGCTCCCGGGCCTTTTGAAGCACGGCGTCCGCATCTTCGAGTACGACCTCGCGATGATGCACGCGAAGGTGGCCTGCTTCGACACGCACTGGTGCGCGGTGGGCACCTCGAACCTCGACCGCCAGAGCTTCGAGCACAGCTACGAGGTGAACGTGGTGATCGAGGACGCCGAGCTCGCCAAGCGCGTGTGCGAGACCTTCGACGCCGACGTCGCGCGCGCGCGCGAGGTCACGCTCGAGTCACTCGGGAAGCGCAGCCTCTACGAGCGCTTCCGCGACCGGTTCTGGGCGATCGTCCTGCGCTGGGTGTGAGCGCGCGCTTCAAAGCGACCCGAGCTCGGTTGGAAGGCCTAGAGTCACCCGGCCCACGACCTCGTAGATCGGCTGGGCGACCATGATGTGCTGGGTGGCGACGTGGATGTCGCGAAAGCAGCGCGAGAGCGGGCTCCGGTCGTAGACCGAGCTGCCGCCCGCGGCGTGATACACGAGGTCGACCGCGCGCGCGGCGCTCCAGGCGGCGTTCACGGCGGCGAGCCGGAGGTCGGCGAGGGTCTCCACCGGGAATGACTCGCCGGAGAGCGCCATCTGCCAGGCGGCGTCGACGGCGCCGTACACGTAGGCCCGGGCGGAGCGCAGCGCGGCCTCGGCCTCGCCGACCTGGCGCTGTACGACCGCGTGGCTGGCCAGCTTGCGCGCGCTGCCGGTCGGCACCTTCGCGCCCGCGAGCGTCACGAGCTCGTCGATGGCGCGGCGCGCGATCCCGAGCGTGACGGCGCAGATGCCGAGCGCGAGCAGGCCGAAGGTCGGGAAGAGATACAGGGGGCCTCCACACACCGGCCTCGGGGGAAGCTTCACCGACCGCCCTTCGGGCACGAACGCGCCAGTGACCTCGAAGTCGTGACTCCCGCTGCCGCGCAGGCCGCCGGCGTGCCAGGTGTCGTGGATCCGCACCTGGTCGCGCGCGAAGAAGAACAGCCGTGACTCGCCCGCGGCATCGGGCGCGCTGCCGCCCACCAGCCAGTCGCAGTGGAGACAGCCGCTGCCGAAGGGCCAGCGGCCGGTGACTTCGTGGCCGCCCGCGACCGCGCGCGCCTGCGCGATCGGCGCCGCCCCACCGCCGGTGATCACACGGGGATTCGCCGCATAGATCTCGCGCGCGAACTTCTCGGGCAGGAAGGCCGCCAGGACCCCGGTCGTGGCTCCGATCATCACGCACCAGCCGGTGGCGCCGTCGGCCTGCGACACCTCCTCGATCACGCGCAGCACGTCGGCCGCGGCGAGCTCGCTTCCGCCGTATTGCCGGGGCACGCAGATCCCCATCAGTCCCGCTTCGGCCAAGCGCGCGATCAACGCCGCCGGCTGCGTTCGCGCGGTCTCGGCGGCGGCCGCCGCGCCGCGGATCTCGGGCGCGAGCGCGCGCGCCGCAAGCAGTTGTGGGGGCTCAGGAAATCGTTCCGCCATCGGCCTGCACTCTACACGACCGCTCCAGCTCGTTTGACGGGGCGCCGATCTCTTTGTTAGTAAGCGTTTACTAAGATGCGGAGCCCCCTGCGAACCAACCCGGGCCGCGTGCGCCCCACTTCGGAAGAGCGCCGCAGCCAGATCCTGCGCGAGGCGGCGCGTTGCTTTGGCACGCGCGGCTTCCGCGGCACCACCACGCGCGACGTCGCGAACGCGGTCGGCATCACCGAGGCCGCGCTCTACCGCCACTTCGCGAGCAAGGAAGCGATCTACGCCGCGATCCTCGACGCGCGCACGACCGTGCCCTCGGCGATCGACGCGGTCGAGCCGTTCGCGAAGGCGCGCGACGACCTGCAGGTGTTCACGCGGCTCGCGCTCGCCGTCCTGCAGAGCGTCGAGTCCGACCCGTCCTTCCTGCGGCTCTTGCTCTACTCGGCGCTCGAGGACCACGAGATGGCGCGGCCGTTCTACGAGACGCGCATGCGCCGGCTGCGCGACTTCCTGAGTCAGTACATCGAGGAGCGTGCGCGCGAGGGCGCTTTCCGCGCGCTGGAGCCGAGCCTCGCGGCGCGCGCCTTCCTGGGCATGGTGGCCGACCACTTGATCTCGCGCACCGTGTTCGGACAGAAGGACAACTCGACTTACAACCCCCAGCGCGTGGCCGAGACGTTCACGTCGATCTTCCTCGACGGCATCCGGGCGGGCGCCGCGCGCGACACCGGAGTGACTCGTGGCTGAAGCAGTCCTGGCAGAGGAGCGCGGGCGGATTCGCATCGGGCTGCGCGAGATCGGCGGTGCCGCCGTCGCGCTCGTGCTCGCGGGCGTGTTCGCCTACTGGTTCTTCGAGCTGCGCGGCCGCGAGAGCACCGACGACGCCTTCGTCGAGGGTCACATGGTGTTCCTGTCGCCGCGCGTCGCCGGCCAGGTGAGCGAGGTGCTGGTCGAGGAGAACGCGCACGTGAAGGCCGGCCAGCCGCTGGTGCGGCTCGACCCCGCCGACTTCCAAGTGCGCGTGGACCACGCGCGCGCCGATCTCGATGCGGCGAAGAACCACATGGCGCAGTCGAGCGCGGCGTCCGAGGCGGCCTCGGCGCAGGCGCGTGCGGCGGCCGTCAGGGTGAAGCACGCCGAGCAGGAGCTCGAGCGCGCCCAGGGCCTGTTCGACCGCAAGGTGTCGAGTCAGAACTCGCTCGACTCGGCCATCGCCAACCGCGACGCCGCCGTTGCCCAGCTGCACGCCGCGCAGCAGCGCGAGGTCGCCGAGCGGGCGATGATCGCGAATCAGGCGCCGGTGATGCAGGCCGAGGCGTCGCTGCACGAGGCGGAGCTGGCGCTCAGTCACACGGTGATCAGCGCGCCCTTCGACGGCGACGTGGGCAAGAAGTCGGTCGAGCTCGGCGCGAACGTCTCTCCGGGCCAGCCGCTGCTCGCGCTCACCGCGCGCGAGGGCAACTGGGTGAGCGCGAACTTCAAGGAGACCCAGGTCGGCAAGATGAAGGTCGGCGACCCGGTCGAGATCCAGGTCGACGCCTATCCCGACCGCGTCTTCCACGGTCACGTCGAGTCGATCTCGCCGGCCACGGGCGCGAAGTACGCGCTGCTGCCGCCGGACAACGCCACCGGCAACTTCACCAAGGTGGTGCAGCGCATCCCGGTGAAGATCGTGCTCGACGGGCACAACAAGCAGACCATCGAACTGCGCCCCGGCATGTCGGTGATCCCGACCATCGAAACCCACAGCGACCGGCGCCGCCACGCAGAGTCGGTCGCTGCGGCAACGGCGTCGGACAAGGTTTCATAAAGGTGTCCCATGTCCAGCCCAGCCCCATCGCTTTCGGCCTCCGCGCCGCGGAGCTTGAACGCCGCGCCTAACGTGCCGGCGCTGGTCAACGCTGATCGCGCCAGCACCATCACATGGATCGCCGTGCTTGCCGCGCTGATCGGCTCGTTCATGGCGATCCTCAACATCCAGATCACCAACGCCTCGCTGCTCGATATCGAAGGCGGCATCGGCACCGGCGTCGACAACGGCTCGTGGATCTCGACGTCGTACCTGATCGGCGAGATCGTCGTGATCCCGCTGACCGATTACCTCAGCCGCGTGTTCTCGTTCCGCCGCGACATGCTGGCGAGTGCCAGCCTGTTTGCGGCCTTCTCGGTCGCCTGCGCGTTCACCCATGACCTGCCGTCGATGATCGCGATGCGCGGCCTGCAAGGTTTTGCCGGCGGCGTGCTGATCCCGATGGCGTTCACACTCATCCTCACCAAGCTGCCGAAGCCGCAGC
>DATJZP010000027.1:0-34503 GCA_035498875.1 Myxococcota bacterium | reverse complement strand
CGCCGGCGCTTGCATTTCTGGTGTCACTTGCGGTGCTGTGGCGCTGGGTGGGTCCTCTGTTCCCAGAACGGAACTCAAGCTCAGTATCAAAGAGTGGATCCAGATCGAGCTGAGCTCGCTGGTTCACGAGTCGAACGCCTCGCTCTTCGCCAGTCTCGCGAGTCTACTTGCGAACCGCTGACCATCCTCCGAACGGACGATGCGGGCCAACTAGCGCCCGACCATATGAACGCCTCCTCAGCAGCAGGTCGTGCGTTCGATTCGCGCCGGGGACGCCTGGAAGTGGCGCCAGCACAGAGGATTTCGCGAGGCTGGCGGGCGCCTTACACCGACTGGTGTTGTTTGGTGTCCCATCGGTGTCCCATGACGGAAACGGGGAGCGGGGGCCGGCGTGATCGACTAGTTCGGGAGCAGAAGACCGAACGCTCTGTGCGTAGCGTCAGTCTGGCTCCTTCGCTGGTGAAGTCACTGCAGGAACACAAGGCGGCGAAGTTTGGCGAGCCGGGCCGGCCAGCGTCCACGAGCTCGCGGCCGCGATGGGCCACGCGAGCCCGGCGCTCGTGATCAGCACATACGCAGAGGCTTGCCGGACAAGAAGGCTGCCGCGTTCGCGAAGCTGGCGGTGCTGGTGTTCGGCGGCTGAGCGCCCGCGCGGGCGCGCCCCGACGCGTCCTTTCCGGTGTCTTCTCCTCGCTGTCGGCCGCATACTCGCGGTGGCGAGCAGCGGAGCGGGAGATGGTCGAAGACATCGGCGCGAGCCGAGATCCACAGCGTTTCTACTTCTTCTTCGCACTCGCGCTCGCCGCGATCGCGTTCGGCGGTTTCAGCCTCACGTATTTCTATCCGCTCGCAGGAGGACGATTCGTTGGACCGGCGATCCTGCACGTGCACGGCGCGCTGTTCTTCGCGTGGACGCTCTTGTTCGTCGCGCAGGCGCGGCTCGCATCAACGTCCATCCGCTCG
This sequence comes from Myxococcota bacterium, assembly GCA_035498875.1. Classification (GTDB taxonomy): domain Bacteria; phylum Myxococcota_A; class UBA9160; order SZUA-336; family SZUA-336; genus VGRW01. The sequence goes on along the minus strand of DATJZP010000027.1, from coordinate 33,540 downwards.
CATCGTGCGCTTGGCCTCGTCGGGATATCGCTCGCGACCGCGATGGTCGCGAGCGCGTTCGTCTTGATCGTGAGCGGGCTCGATGCATCGACCCACAGCGGAACCGCCGCCACCGCCGGCCCGCTCGCGATCGTGCCGATCACCGCGATCTCGACGTTCTGCGTGTTCTTCGTGCTCGCGATCGCGAATCGCCAGCGGCCTGAACATCACAAGCGTTACATGGTGATGGCGACCCTGACGCTGCTGCCGCCGGCCGTCGCTCGAGTCCTGTTCGTTCTTTTCGCGCCGCCCGGGTCGGGCGCACGACCCTCGTTCGCCGCACCAGTGCCCGATCTCGGCGTCGCGCTGCGGATCACAATGGCGCCCGCGCTCTTGATCGATCTATTGATCTTGGTGCCGATCGTCTACGACTGGCGACTGCGCGGCCGCCCGCATCCGATCTACGTCGCCGGCGGCGGGTCCCTCGTGCTGCTGCACATCGCCCGACCGTTCATCGCCGACACGACGGGGTGGCACGGGATCGCGAGCGCACTGACCTCGCTCGCACGCTAGGCTGCGCCCGCGCGTTCGCCGGGCTTCCTACGCCGCGGCTTCTGCGCCTGTCTCTCCATCGCCGATATCTCGTGGCGGTCGAGCCGCTCGATCAGACACCGCTTCGAGGTGAGACCGCTCATGAGACGGCTCTCGGAGAGTCGCGGGGCGCGATCATCCGATACACCAACCAGACAGCTCTTGTTGGTACGCTCGCGAACAGGGTTTCCGTCCGCCGCGGTCTGCGACCGCGGCGGCTGAGGTGGCAACGGCAGATGCTGCTAGTTCCGGGTCGAGTCGTGGAGCCGTTGTCCGGGCGGTCGTGGGCTCCCGAGGAAGTGCTGCAGCGCATCGGCCGTCGCGTCGGGGCTCTCACTCGGCTCGGCGTACAGGCGGGGGATCGCGCGTTTCTCCACTACGGCAACAGCCTCGAGTTCTTCGTCGATCTGCTCGCGATCTGGCACCTGGGTGCCTGCGCCGTGCCCGTCGATCCGCGACTCACTCGCTTCGAGGTCAAGACGCTGACGCGCTCCGCGCGCCCCCGCATCTCGATCTTTGCCGAGAGCCCGGAGGCCGGGCTCGAGCGGGAGCTCGCGGAGCTCGGTGCGCGGGTCGCGCCGCTGCCGGGCGGCGGCTCGGAAACGGACGACGCGCTGCCACCGTCGCGGCTACGCCTCGATGACGACGCGCTGATCCTGTTCACCTCCGGCACGACCGGGAACCCGAAGGGCGTCGTGCACACGCACCGCTCGCTGCGCGCGCGCTGGACGAGCCTGTCGAGCGCGCTCGGGCTCGCGTCGTTCCGGCGGACGCTGTGTCTGCTGCCTACCCATTTCGGCCACGGCCTGATCTGCAACTGTCTCTTCCCCTGGCTCCACGGGCAGGATCTGTACGTGCTTCCGCCGTTCCGCGCCGACTTGCTCGTCCAGCTGGGCGAGCTCATCGACCGGCACGCGATCACGTTTCTCTCCTCCGTGCCGACGGTCTGGCGACTCGCGCTCAAGACCTCGCGCCCGCCGTCGGGTAGATCGCTCGTACGCGTGCACTGCGGGTCCGCGCCGCTGTCGGCGAGCCTGTGGCGTTCGGTGCAGGATTGGAGTGGGACGCGCGACGTGAAGAACGCCTACGGCATCACCGAGACGGGAAGCTGGCTCGCGGGCACGCCCGACGACTTCGAGGGGCCCGAGGACGGACTGATCGGCCGAGCGTGGGGAGGCGAGCTGCGAGTCATGCCTGGCGCGGATCCCGAGCGCTCACCGGCGTGGTCGACCGCCTGCGCGCCCGGCGAGAGCGGACACGTCTGGATTCACACGCCGGCGTTGATGAAGGGCTATCTCGATCGCGACGATCTGACCCGAGCGGTGGTCGTCGACGGCTGGTTCAGCACGGGGGACATCGGGCTCGTCGACGATCGCGGCAATCTGTTCCTGCGCGGCCGCGAGCGCGAAGAGATCAACAAGGCTGGCATGAAGGTGTACCCGGGCGACATCGACGCCGTCGTCGAGCGCTTTCCCCAGACGCTGGACGTGTGCACCTTCGCCTACGCTGACCCGCTGCTGGGCGAAGACGTCGGGGTGGCTGTGGTTCTGCCGGGAGCGACCGATCAGACCCTGCTGGCCCTGCACACCTGGGCGAGTGAGCACCTCGCGGTGCACCAGCTGCCGAGACGGTGGTATCTCGTGGACGAGATCCCCCGCACCTCCCGTGGCAAGGTCAACCGCGCGAACGTCGCGGCCCACTGCGAGCAGGTGAAGCCGGTGAACTTCGCGAAGCTCCAGCGGCGTTGATGGACCTGCACGCGGAGCTCGTCGCGTTCCTGCGCGCGTCGGAAATCGATCTTCCCGACGACTTCGACGACGACACGCCGCTGCTCTCCTCGGGGCAGCTCGACTCACTGACGTTGTTCAACCTGGTGCTGTGGATCGAAGAGAAGTCGGGCCGCGAGATCGATCCGACCCAGGTCGACGTCGTCGGCTCGTGGGACTCGGTGCGCAGGATCCTGGCCTTCTTGCAGGGCGCGCCTGCCGAACAGGCGCCCGCACGGCCGCCGCGACGGATCGACCGCGGGGAACGTGTCGTTCCCTACTCGCCTGCGTACAAGGACGCGATCGCGGAGCTGCAGACGGGCTTGTGGAGCCCGCAGCTGGAGCGGAACCGGCGCTATCTCGAGTGGAAGCACGAGCACAACCCCTACGGGGGCGCTCCGCGGATCTATCTGTTGCTACGAGGCGAAGAGCTGATCGGCATGCGCGGCTTCTATCCGAGCCGATGGCAGGTCGGAGACCCGTCGCGGGTGGTGGACCTCCTGGTCGCGGACGACTTCATGTTCAAGGAGGAGCACCGAAACGAGGGGCTGGTCACCTCGCTCATGCAGGCGGCGCTGGACGACCTTCGGCGGGAAGGCATCGAGTACGTCTTCAACCTGAGCGGCGGTCGGATCACCGTGCTCCACTCTCTCGCGATGGGCTGGCGCAGCGCCGGCTCCCTCGCTCCAGTCGAACGGATCGCGAGTGACCAGGGGCTCCTCAAATCGCTGCACGCGCGCGCGGCGTCGCTGCCGCTCCTCGGCCGGTTTGCGCGCCTGAGCACACCCGCCGAGCTCAGTCCGCTGGCGCGCTTCGACTCGCGATTGGGCGAGCGCGTCAGTGCGCACGGGGAGCGAGTCGAGCTCAGCGCCACACCTCGGCCGAAGGCGATGGCAGACCTGATCGGCGGCCTCGCGAGCGACGACCGCATCTGCCATGTGCGCGACGAGTCATTCTTCGAGTGGCGCTTCCGCAATCCATTGCACGAGTACCGCTTCCTCTACGTCGGGGGCAGCTCACTCGAGGGCTATCTCGTGTTGAAGTGGAACTGCGCCGCCAGAACTCCGACTTCGCGCGTCCAGATCGTGGACCTGGAGGCCGCGACCCCCTCCGCGCTCCTGGTCCTGCTGGACGCAGCCATCGAGGAGGGACGCTTTCCCGAGCTCGCGACGTGGCAAGCGACGCGCCCGCGCGCCGTCGCCGGCGCCCTGGGCCGATTCGGATTCGAGGCCACGGGCGGTGGCGGCATCGCGCACGACCGGCCCTGCATTCTGGTTCGCTGTCTCGAGGAAGGGCGTCCGGTCCAGGAGTGGACCCTCCACGGCCTGCCGCTCCTCGAGCTCTCGCGCTGGGACATGCGCATGCTCTTCACGATGGCTGGGTGACCGGCGGCATCACGCGCGCAGCCGCACCGCGGTGAGCTTGTACTCCGGACAATCGGACTCGGGATCGCGCGCCGGCCCCGTGACTCGATTGGCGTGAGTCTCGGGGAAGTGGAAAGAGAGGAAGAGCGAGCCCGGTGACACCCGGTCGCTGAGCGCGGCGCGGGCGCGGCACCGGCCCCAGCGGCTCTCGAGCTCGACCTCCGCGCCGTCCACGATCCCCTCGCGCGCCGCGTCGGCGGGGTGGATCTCGAGCCGGTCCGCGGGCGCGAGCCGAGCAGCGTCCGTGCGCCGGGTCATCGTGCCGACGTTGTATTGGTGGAGCACGCGGCCGGTGATGAGCCGGTACGGGAAGCCCGGCACCTCGGACTCGGGGCTCGCCACGAATGCGACCGGTTCGAGCCGGGCACGGCCTGCGGGGAACGTCGTCTCGTGCAGGCGCGCGCTGCCGGAGTGACTGTAGCTCGGACACGGCCAGTGCAGCCCGTCAGGCTCGAGGCGCGCGTAGGACACGCCGCCGAAGGAGTGTGGCGCCGCGCGGGCGATCTCGTCCATGACACTGCCTGGTGTCGGGTAGTCCCAGCCGGCGCGGAGCGCGTTCGCGGCGTCGCGAATCACCTGCCAGTCCGCCCGCGCCTCGCCCGGCGGCGGGGCGGCCGCGCGCACGCGCTGGATGCGCCGCTCGGCGTTGGTGAACGTGCCCTCCTGCTCGAGCCAGCCCGCGGCAGGCAGGACGAGCTGCGCGAAGCGCACCGTCTCGGAGGGGAAGATCTCCTGCACGACGAGAAACTCGAGCCGCTCGAGCGCCTCGAAAACGCGCGTCTGGTCGGGATCGCTCTGCGCGACGTCCTCGCCCTGGATCCACAGCGCGCGCAGCCGGCCCGCGCGCGCGGCTTCGAACATCTCGGGGATCGTCAGGCCCGGCGTCTCGGGCGGCAGCGAGCCCCACAGCGCAGACAGCCGCGCGCGCACCTCGGGGTCGGAGAGACTCTGGTACCCCGGGAACAGGTCGGGGGAGCCGCCCATGTCGGCGTTGCCTTGCACGTTGTTCTGGCCGCGCAGGGGCAGCAGGCCCGCGCCGGGGCGGCCGACGCTGCCCGAGAGGAGCGCGAGGTTCGCGAGCGCGCGCGCCGAGGCGGTCCCCTGAGTGAGCTCCGACGTGCCGAGACCGGAAACGAAGAGCGTGGGCCCCGCGGCCGCAATCTCCGCGGCCGCCGCGCGCATCACCTCGGCCGAAACGCCCGACGCCCGCGCCGCCAGCTCGAGCGGCGCCGGCAGGTGCGCCGCGCGGAGCGCTTCGAGGCCGTCCGTGCGGCGCGCGAGATACTCGGCGTCGATGCCGCCCGTCTCGAGCAGGAGGCCGCACAGCGCGTTCAGCACCGCCACGTTGCTGCCCGCACGGAGCGGCACGAACACGTGCGCGGCGTCGGCGAGCTCGATGCGGCGCGGGTCGATCACGAGCAACCGCGCGCCGCGCCGCACCGCCTGCAGGATGCGCGCCCCGAGCACCGGGTGGGCCTCGCTCGGGTTGGCGCCCACCACCGCGATCAGCCGCGCGCGCTCGATGTCGTCGTAGCAGGCGCTGGCGGCGCCGACGCCCACCACCTGTCTGAAGCCGAGCGCCGTCGAGGAATGACATACGCGCGCGCAGCAGTCGACGTTGTTCGTGCCAAAGCGCGTGCGGAACAGCTTCTGGAGCAGATAGGCCGCCTCGTTGGTGGAGCGCGAGGAGGTGAGCGCCCCGACGGCGTCGGGCCCGTGCCGGGCGTGGATCTCGCCGAGCCTGCGCGCGACGAGCTCGAGCGCCTCGGGCCACGAAATCGGTACGAGCTCTCCGCCCCTGCGCGCGAGCGGCCGAGTGAGTCGCTCGGGCGACTCTCGCCAGGCGTGCGCGTAGCGTCCCTTGGCGCAGAGATGGCCCCGGTTCACGCTCGCGTCTGGCACCCCCGAGATCTGGAGCACGCGCCGCTCGTCGGCCACGACCTCGACCTGACAGCCCACGCCGCAGTAGCCGCAGGTGGACCGCACGCGGCGGATCTCGCCGCCCTGCTGCGCACCGTCCACGTCGCTGAGCGCCCCGGTGGGGCACGCAGCGACGCACGTTCCGCACGAGGTGCACGGGCTCGATTCGAAGCGCTCGTCCGCGCCGAACACGAGCCGCGCCTCGGCGCCGCGGCCGGCGATCGCGTAGACGTCGGCACCCTGCACGTCGGAGCACACGTGCAGGCAGCGCCGGCAGGTGATGCACAGCTCCGGCGCGAAACGGAGGTACGGGTGACTCGTGCGCGGCGCGCCGTGGCCGCGCTGTGCCTCGGCGAGCTCTCGCGCGGTGGCGCGCAGGCGCGCGAGAGCCGGCCCTCGGGTCGCGACGCGCATTCCCGCGCGCAGCAGCGTGTGACACGCCGCCTGCGGACGCGGAGCGCCGGCCACTTCGACCAGACACACGCGGCAGCCGCCATCCGGTGGGTGACCCGGCAGGTAGCAGAGCGTGGGGATCTCGATGCCCAGGCGCTGCGCCGCCGACAGGATCGTCTCGTCGGGCCCGGGCTCGAGCGAGTGACCGTCGACCTCGGCAGGGCCAGAGCTCACGGCCGCTGATCCAGGGCGCCGAAGCGCTCGACGAGCGCTCGAACCGGCTTCGGCAAGTCCTGCCCGAACGGGCACAGGCTCGCAGCAGAGATCACCTCGAGCAGCTCGAGCAGCCGGTCTCGCTCGCCTGCGCGTGCGAGCGAGAGAGCGCGCGCGGAGCCCGCCGCGCAGGGGGCACACTTCCCGCACGACTCGTCGGCCATGAACTCGAGCCAGCTCAGCACCAGGGCGCGGAAGTCCGTCTCCTCGCCGAGCGCCACGATCCCGCCGTGCCCGAGCGAGATGTCGCGCGCCGCCATCGCCTCCCAGCACACCGGCACGTCCCACTCGCTGCGGGCGACGATCGAGCCCATCGGCCCTCCGAGCGCGACCGCCCGCGGGGGAGAGCCCAGCGCGGCTTCTTCGATGACTCGCGCGAGCGGCGTACCGAACTCGACTTCGACGATGCCAGGCCGGGCGAAGTGCGCGTCGAGACACAGGGCCTTCGTTCCCCGCGACTCGGCAGTGCCGAGGGCGCGGTAGGCGCCGGCGCCTTCGCGCGCGATCCAAGCCGCGTTGACGAGTGTCTCGACGTTGTCGACCACGGTGGGGCGGCCATGCAGGCCGTGCGTGGTCGGATACGGCGGGCGCAGCCGCACCTCGCCGCGCCGCCCTTCGAGCGCCTCGAGCAGCGCGGTCTCCTCGCCGCACACGTAGCTACCCTGGCCGCGGGCGACTCGCACCTCGAAGCTGAAATCCGTGCCCAGGATCCGCGCGCCGAGCAGTCCCGCGCCGCGCGCCTCGGCGATCGCACGCTCGACGCGCTCCGCCGCGCGCGGATACTCCGACCGGACGTACACGATCCCGTGCTGCGCGCCGATCGCGAGCCCGCACAGTGCGAGCCCCGCGAGCACGGCGTGGGGGTCCGCCTCGAGCAGCACGCGATCGATGAACGAGCCCGGGTCGCCCTCGTCGCCGTTCGCGATCGCGTACTTCACGGGACCCGGCTCGGTCGCCGCGGCGCGCCACTTGGTGCCCGTCGGGAACGCTCCGCCTCCGCGACCGCGCTCCTGCGAGCGCTCGAGCTCCTCGAGCGCCCAGGCCGGACCGCGGGCGAGCGCGCGCTCCAAGCCCGCCCAGGCTCCCGCGGCGCGCGCGGCTCCGAGCTCGTGGAACGATCCGCGCGCGACCCGCTCGGTCACGACGGCGCGCGCTCCGTGGCTCCGAATCTCGGGGAGTGACTCGAGCTCGCGGCGCTCGATTCCTCCAGCAGTGCGGGCGAGGCGCACGGGCCGGCCGTCGGGCAGGAGCGCCACGGGCGAGCGGTCGCAATATCCCGCGCAGTAGATCCGGCGGCATGGGCCGGAAGCGGCCAACGCGCTGCGCAGGCCGGCGGCCCCGGCCAGCGCGCACGAGGTGCCCTCGCAGACGCGCAGTGCAGCCGGGTCAGCGTGGCGGTCGGCAAAGAACGAGTCGACGGCGCGCATCTGCGCGCAGGCTCCGCGATCCGCCTGCATCGGCCACATGTTGAGACGGCCGCACCCCGGGCGCCAGCCCGTGGCTAAGGGCTCGGCTGAGCCGACTCGACATGTGACCCGGCGCCTCAGCGCAGCTCCCTCCTGGGAAGAGCTGCCTCGCCAAGGCGAGCCCGCTCAGCCGCGCGTCAGGCACGTGCGTTGCACCGCTCGCGCGCGAACTGCGGAGGCCGACGATGAAGTGGCGAGGCGCAAGCGCAGCGGTGGTGATCGCGGGGTTCGTGGGCGCGCTCGGCGCGCTGGCCGCCGCCGGCGAAGAGGGCGAGTCGCCCGCGAGGCAGGCGGGTCACAACCTGTACAGCGAGCACTGCCAGGTGTGTCACGGGGTGGGCGGCATCGGAAACGGACCGCTGGCTTCCGAGCTCCGCGTCCGGCCCGCCGACCTGACCCAGATCGCGCAGCGGCGCGGCGGCGTCTTCCCGGATGTGGAGATCCGCGAGATCGTCGACGGACGCCGGCACGTTCGCGGCCACGGCCCCGAGGACATGCCGGTCTGGGGCGAGGTGTTCAGGCAGCAGGCGGCCGGCGCGACCTACGAGAGCGACGTGCGCGACCGCGTGGAGTCACTCGTCACCTACCTGAAGTCAATCCAGAAAGCAGCCCCGGTCGCACCCGGCGAGAAGAAGAGCGGAAGCTAGTAGCCTTGCGTATCGCGCGCGGCGCTGACCTTTCCCGCCCAGCGCCGTGAGATGAAGGCGAAGTACGCGGCGGCCAGGGCCGCGGCGACGGGCCACCAGCTCGCAGCGAGCCGGAGAGCGTTCGGGCTCGCGGCGACGGCGTCGGCGGTGAGTGAGTGGTCCGGCTCGAGGGTCGAGTGCAGCATGACCGGGAAGATGGCCGCGCCTCCGGTCGCCAGCAGGGTTCCGAGCAGCAGGTTCGACCCCGCAAACGCTCTGGCTTCCCGTCGGCTCGCGAGGCCAGAGATCAACAGGTAGATCGAGACGCCGATCCCGAGCACTCCGAGCCAGCACAGCGGATTGCCGATCGCCTGCCCGGGCACGTCCGGACGGACCTCCCACGACGCGATCGAGATCGCGACGAAGAGCGGAGCGGCGGCCGTCCAGAGGCCTCGCGCGCACACCGCGCTGCGGTCGTGCACCGGCCCTTCCGTCCTCAGCGTGAGATAGGTGGCGCCGTGCGCCGCGAGCATGACGGACGCGAAGACTGCGATCGAGACCGTGTACCAGTCGAGCAGCCCCACGTTGCCGGTGCTGCGGAAGTCCGTGAAGAACGCCATCGAGAAGCGACCGTCTGCGTGCAGTGGAACGCCGCGCGCCACGTTTCCAGCCGCCGCACCGAACAGGATTGCGAGCAGGAAGCTCGCAAACACGAACACGAAGTCCCAGAAGCCCTGCCAGAGCCGATCGTCGATGTGTCCGCCGACTTCGAGCGAGACACCGCGCAGGATCAGGCACCACAGGATCAGAAACAGCGCGAGGTAGTAGCCCGCGAACGCCGAGCCCAAGAGGCGCGGAAACACCGCGAGCAGCGTACCGCCGAAGCCGACGAGCCACACTTCGTGCCACACCCAGAGCGGTCCGATCGCCGCCACGACCTGGCGCCGTTCCGAGGACGTGCGCGCGACGAACCAGTGCAGCATGCCAGCGCCGAAGTTGCGACCGTCGAGAGTCACGTACCCGATCAGCAGGAAGCTGACGATGCCGTACCAGATCGCGATCACGAGGGGGTCACTCCGGCCTCTGGACCGTGACCGATCTCGCGCCCGACGAGAAACAGGAAGAGCAGCCCGAGCACGAAATACAGGCCGGTGAAGCCGATCAACGTGAACACGACGTCGCCGTCGCTCACCACCTGACTCGAGCCATCGCGCGTGCGGAACAGGCCGTAGATCAGCCAGGGCTGACGCCCGAGCTCGGCCGTCATCCAGCCCAGCGTGTTGGCGATGTACGGGAACGGAAACGCCAGCATCAGCACCCAGAGCAGCCAGGAAGTGGACTCGAGGCGGCCGCGCCAGCTCTGCACGGTGGCGAGACCCATGAGCATGATGAACAGCGTGCCCAGCGTGATCATCAGGTGGAACGAGTAGTAGAGGAGCTCGATGTTGTCGGGCCAAGTGTCTTCGGGATACTCGTCGAGGCCGTGCACGTAGCTCTCGAACGTGCCGTAGGCCAGGAAGCTCAGCGCGCCGGGGACCTCGATGGGGTTCTCCAGGCGCCGAGCGGCCACGTTGGGCTGACCGATCATCGCGACGCCCGCCATCGGTCCGCCGGCGAAGCGACCCTCCATCGCGGCGAGCGTGACTGGCTGATGCCGGCCCACCATCTTGGCCTGCTGATCGCCGGTCGGGAACGCGACGAGCAGCGAGGCAACGAGCGCCGCGCGCGTCCCTGCGCGCAGATAGAGCCGCGCCTGCGCCACGTGGATTCCGCGCAGCACGTAGAAGGCGCCCACAGCCGCCACCACGAACGCGCCCGTCACGAGCGCGGCGGCCTGATTGTGAGCGAACTCGACCCAGGCCCAGGGATTCAGCAGATAGTCGCCGAGACTCGCGATGCCGAGCGCGCCATCGGGCTCGACCCGATGGCCGACCGGATGCTGCATGAAGGCGTTCGTGACCAGGATGAAGTAGGCGGAGAGCCAGCTCCCCAGCGCAACCGCCACTGCAGCCCCGAAGTGAGACCGGGGACCCAGCCGCTTCTCACCCCAGATCAGCGCTCCGATGAATGCGCTCTCGAGGAAGAACGCGAACATCCCCTCCATCGCGAGTGTCTGGCCGATCACGCCCCCGGCGTAGCGCGAGAGTCCGGCCCAGTTCGTGCCGAACTGGAACTCCATCGGAATGCCGGTGACGACGCCCACCGCAAAGTTGAGTCCGAAGATCTTCGCCCAGAACCGGGCGGCCTGGTGATACTCCTCGTCGCCCGTGCGCAAGCCGCGCCACTTCCAGTACACCAGGAACCACGCCAGTCCCATGGTGAGCTGCGGAAAGAGGTAGTGATAGGTGATCGTGAAGCCGAACTGCATTCGGCTCCAGAACGCGGGATTGGCGAGCGCGAGCTCCATCGACGCGCCTCTCTCGTCCAGTCTGCCATGAGTCCAAACCCGCGCGCTGCTCGTAGCAGTCCCCATGAGGCTCGCGGTCGCGGTGATCGGCGCGCTCGTCGTCGCCAGCGCGGCCGCCCGAGCGGACGTGCCGGACTTGCCCACGCGGCTTCCGGAGCTGGTCGTCCGCGCACAGGACGAAGGCACGATCGGCACGGCGGAATCCGCTTCGGAGGGTACGGTCCCCGCCGACGCGCTCGAAGAGCGGCCGCTGCTGCGCCCCGGCGAGGTGCTCGAGACGGTGCCGGGACTCATCGTCACGCAGCACAGCGGAGAGGGCAAAGCGAATCAGTATTTCCTGCGCGGCTTCAACCTCGACCACGGCACGGACTTCGCCACGCGCGTCGATGGCGTGCCCGTGAACCTGCCCACGCACGCGCACGGCCAGGGCTACACCGACCTGAATTTCCTGATCCCCGAGCTGGTCGAGTCCGTGAGTTACAAGAAGGGCCCCTACTCCGCCCAGAACGGTGACTTCGCGTCGGCGGGCTCGGCGGACCTGCACTACTTCGACGTGCTGCCGCGCGGGCTCGCGCTTTTCGAGACCGGCACCGGCAACTACTACCGCAGCGTGGTGGCCGCCTCGCCCGAGCTCTGGGGCGGGCATCTCCTGTGCGCGGGTGAAGTGCTGAGCGACGACGGCCCGTGGCAGGTCGCGTCGAACTTCCTCAAGGGAAACGTCGTCTTGCGCTGGAGCACCGGCAGCGACGCGGCCGGCGCGAGCGTCACTACCACGGGTTACTCGGGTGACTGGACGTCGACCGACCAGATCGCCGAGCGCGCGGTCGAGCGCGGCCTGGTGTCGCGCTTCGGGTCGCTCGACGACTCCGACGGCGGTGACTCGCGGCGCTTCGGCGCCTCGGCGGAGTGGCACGGCACGAGCGACCGGGCGCGCACGCAGCTCCTCGCCTACGGCTTCTACCAGGACCTCGACCTGTTCTCGAACTTCACCTATGCGCTCGACCCCGTCCACGGCGACCAGATCGAGCAGCGCGACATCCGCTGGGTGAGCGGGCTGCGGGCGAGCGAGACTTGGGACACGCCGCTCGACGGCGTGGGCATCCAGACCACGCTCGGGCTCGAGCTGCGGAACGACGCCATCCGCAACGGTCTGTTCAAGACCACGCGGCGCACGCGCTGGGCCACGACGCGCACCGACGTGGTGAACGAGCTCGCGCTGGCGCCGTATCTCGAGTCGGCGCAGCAGTGGACGGAGTGGCTGCGCACGACGGCGGGCGTGCGCTTCGACACGCTGCACGTTCGGGTCGACAGCGACCTCGCGGCGAACTCGGGCGGTGACACGGCGTCGCTCGCCAGCCCGAAGCTCGGGCTCGTGCTCGGCCCCTGGGCGCACACCGAGCTCTACCTGAACGGCGGCCTCGGCTTTCACAGCAACGACGGGCGGGGCGCGACGACCCAAGTGGATCCGAGCGATCCGAACGTCCCGGTGCGGCCGGTCGATCTGCTCGCGCGGACCTACGGCTTCGAGCTGGGGCTGCGCAGCGCTCCGCTCCCGCACCTCGAGAGCACGCTGGCGCTGTGGCAGCTCGACCTGTCGTCGGAGCTCGTGTTCGCGGGTGACGCGGGCACCACCGAGCCGAGCCGGCCGAGCCGCCGCTACGGCCTGGAGCTCACCAACGTGTACGCGCCCACGGACTGGGTCGCGCTCGATGCCGACCTGGCGGTCACTCACGCGCGCTTCACGAACGGCGATCCCGTGGGCGATCACATTCCGGGCGCCCCCAATCTGGTGGCGTCGGCGGGAGTCACCCTGAAACACCTGCACGGCTTCTTCGGCGGCCCGCGGCTCCGCTACTTCGGACCGCGGCCGCTGGTCGAGGACGGCAGCGTGCGCTCGCGGGCAACGTCGCTCGTGAGTGCGCGCGTCGGCTACGAGTTCGAGAACACATGGACCCTCAGCGCAGACATTTTCAACCTGCTCGACGCCAAAGACGACGACATCACGTACTTCTACGCGTCCCGACTGCCGGGCGAGCCGCCGGGCCCCGACGGCGGCGGGACCGACGATCTCCACTTTCACCCGGTGGAGAAGCGCTCCCTGCGCGTGAGCTTGTCGGGGCACTTCTAGCGCCCCGGCCGCGCGCGCCGAGCTGGCGCGCGTGGCTCGTCCTCGGTGTCTCGGTGCTATGTCACGCCGCAGTCGCAGGCGCGCTGCTGGCGTTCGCGGGCGCATCTGCCAAGCCGCGTGACGTCCTGCCGGTGCGTTTGCTGTGGGTTGCCGACGCGACCCCGGCCAACCTCCCCGTTTCGCCGGTCGGGCCCGGCGCTCCGGCGCGGCCGCCACGGAAGTCACTTCCGCAGCGCGCCAAGCCGACGCTCTCCTCGGCGGCTCAGTCACCCGCTGCACCCCAGTCTGCAGAGACTCCGCCTCAGGCCGCAGCCGCCGCCAACCCCGTGAGCCCGGATACCTCGGCGCCGGCCGCTCCCGTGCTCGCACGACCGCGCTACGCGCGCAGCCCCGCACCCGCCTATCCGCTGGGCGCGCGCCGGCTCCACCAGCAAGGGCTCGTGCTGCTCCGGGTCGAAGTCACCGAGGACGGCCGGCCGGCCGAAGTCACGATCGCGCAGTCGTGCGGCTTCCCCGTGCTCGACGACGCCGCCTTGCGCGCGGTCCGCAGCTGGGAGTTCGACCCGGCGCGCATCGGCGAGCGCGCGATCGCGAGCCAGATCGAGGTGCCCGTCCGGTTCGCGCTCGACTGATGTGGGACAATCGGACATGCGGGTGTTCCTGACCGGCGCCACGGGCTTCATCGGATCTGCGATCGCGGACGAGCTGACTCGTGCCGGGCACCGCGTGCTCGGCCTCGCGCGCAGCGATGCCGCCGCGGCAGCGCTGGCTCGGCAGGGAGTCGAAGCGCACCGAGGAGATCTGTCGGACCCGGAGAGTCTCGCGGCGGGCGTGCGCGCCTGCGACGGCGTGATCCACACGGCCTTCGACCACGACTTCTCGAGATACCAGGCCAACTGTGAGGCGGATCGTCAGGTGATCGAGGCGCTCGGCTCAGTGCTCGTCGGCTCTGCCCGGCCCTTCGTGGTCTCGGCTGGAATCGGGGCGCTCACGCCGGGCCGCGCCGCGACCGAGAACGACGCGCCGCTGCCGAGCGCCGTGATTCCGCGCAACGCCTCGGAAGAGGCCGCGGCGGCGGCAGCCGCGCGCGGGGTCCGGGTGTCGGTGGTGCGGCTGCCCCAGGTGCACGACACCCGGAAGCAGGGGCTCGTGTCGCTCTTGATCGAGGTCGCGCGCGCGAAGCGCGTCTCGGCGTTCGTGGGCGACGGGGCGAACCGCTGGCCGGCGATCCACGTGCGCGACGCGGCGCCGCTCTACCGCCTGGCGCTCGAGCGTGCCGCGCCGAGCGCGCGCTATCACGCGGTCGCCGAGGAAGGCGTGGCGCTGCGCGAGATCGCCGGCGTGATCGGGCGTCGCCTGAAGATTCCGGTCGTCGGCAAGTCGCCCGCGGAGGCGGCGGAGCACTTCGGCTGGTTCGGGGCGTTCGCGGGCCTCGACTCACCCGCGTCGAGCGCGCAGACACAGGCGCAGCTGGGCTGGAAGCCGACTCAGCCGGGGATGCTCGCCGATCTCGAGCGCGCGCCCGCACTCGCAGCGCCGTGAGATCGAGACTCGTCGCGGGCGGGATCGCGCTGGCAAGCCCGTGCCCGAGGGCTCGTTCATCACGACTTACGTCGAGCGCATCGAGCAGTGCGGGAATCGCATCGTCGACATGGGCGGCGGCACGATCGCCGACGCGCGCGCCGACGGCACGCTCGAACACGGCGTGCACGACGTCCTGGTCTTCGACTACAAGACGCCGAACCAGGTGGTAGCGAGCTACGAGGACGGCGCCTTCGTGCTGCGCCCTGCCCTGCTCTTCGGAATGACCTTCCGGCGCATCCAGGTGACTCGCCGGCTCGACCAGGACGGCCACATGGTGTGGACCCGTCCGGACCAGGGTCACCTGGTGGTCACGCTCGAGCGCATCGGCGGCCCGAACGACGGCTACACGCGAGTCAGTACACTGCCGCCGGACGGCGGGCCGCGGCCGGGCGAGGCGCTCTGGCGCTATCGGCTGCGCGCCCTGTGGGCCTTCTTCACGGCTTGAGCGATGAATCCCGAGGTTCAGCTGTGCGAGCATCTGCGAGCGCGAGACCCGGCATCGCTGCGCATCGAGCCGGACGACATCTTCGATTGGTCCGACGGCCCGGTCACTGCCATCGCGCGCTGCGCGCGCTGTCCGCAGCTCGGAGTCCTGGAGCTGCTCGACTGGAGCCGGAGCCGGCGCGTCCGGATCTTCGCCTTGTCGGGCCTCGAGCCGGAGCCGCTCGCCCTCTATCGGCGCGACGTGACTCGCGGCTCGTGCGATCCCGCACGACTCGCACAGGAGACCGCCGCGCTCTTTGCCGCCGCCGGTCCGGTGGAGCGCATCGTGGCGATCGAGCTCGAGCGAAACGCGGTGCTGGGCTCGGTGGTGCCGGCGCCCGACTTCCGCTTTCCGCCCGCCCCCTGGCCCCAACGGCAGCCCGGCCGCGACGACGATTCCTGGTTCGCGGAGCTCGGACTCGACAAGTCCGGCGCGTGACGGCGTGCTCAGCTCGCGGTCTGTTTCGCCGCGCCCTTGAAGATCGCGCGGATGGCGAGCGGGCGTTCCTCGGGCGAGAGCTCGAGGGCCCCGTGATAGAACTTGCGTGCGGTGTCGCAGAGCACGTGATCGTTGGATCTGCTTCCGCCGGGCCCGAAGGCCGCCAAGCGCGGCAGAAACTCGGGTCCGTACGCCGCCTGTAGGTGAACGAAGAGCGCGTCCATGCCGCGCTTCGCATCGCTGGCAGTGACCGGTGTCTCGGGACTCCGGATCGCGGACTCGATCACGGCGCCCATGGCGTCCGAGATCTGCACCTCGTTCTCCATCTTGAAGTCCGCGGGAGGCTCACCGCCGAACAAGAGATACACACAGGCCGCGTCGGAGCGTCCCGCGAGCTTGTCGAGCTGGTCCACCAGCGCCGCCGTGAAGCTCGTGAGCGACTCAGCGGACGCCTTGGGACCGTATTCGCCGAAGTACTTCGAGAGCACCGTGCGGCCCCACTCGCCACCCGCGTGCCGGGCTTCCTCTTCGCCGGCTCCGCGTCGAGCCACGTCCTGCAGCACCTTCACGAACTCGTCGCGAAGCTCGGGATGCTCGGACACCAGGAGCGAGAGGGTCTTGTTCGACGCGATCGCTGCGTCCGCGCCCTGCGTGACCTGCCAGACCCGGAGCTCCGGCAGGAGGAAGGTTCGCGCGCCGAAATTCAGACACGCGAAGACCACGATCGTCACCACGAGGTACGCGACGCGGTTCTCCGCGCGATTCGGGATCACCAGCGCGGCGAAACCGCCGGCGATGCCGCCGCAGATGGCGCCTACCAGGATCGTCGAGAGCATGTCCTCAGTTCGGACTCGGAGACTTCGAAGTGAAGCGGAAGCACAAGAACACGAGCCCCACGCCCGTGAGCAGCAGCATGCCCGGCTCGGGCAGCAAGCTGAAGTCGTAGCTGCCCGAGGTCTGGGTGTTCCCGGTGGCGGTCTGGATGCCCACGAACAGCCGGTAGGTGGTCCCCGGCTCGAACACTCCGTTCAGCGCGAGATTGTGCGCGAAGGTGTGAATCGCCCCGGTGGAGTCACCGAGGAAGGCCGTGTTGGCCTCCTCCGTGGCGTCGATCAGGCCCGAGAGGGTGAACTCCGTGGGCACGTCGACGGTGAACTCCACGTCGAAGACGCTGTCTCCTCCCTCCCCGCTGCCGTTCGCCAGCGAGACCCCGCCCGTGGCGGTGAAGCCGCCCGCAGACAGGCTGCTCTGCTGGCTCGCGCTGCCGCTCGGTCCCAGCGCGATCGCAGCGAAATCCGCCGCCCCTGGATCCGGCCGGGTGGTGCCGAACGACGGGTTGCTCACGAAGCGATCGTCACTCACCACGACCAGGCCGGCATGCGCGAAGCCCGAGGCTGAAAGACACAGAACCGCTACGGCGAGAGACCTCCAGAGCTGCATTGCCGCATTCTACGACGGGAAGGGGTGACTGCGGGGGGATTTCAGTCGAGGGATGCCACCGCAGCGCGTGTGAGCTCGGCGGGGTCGATTCCGAAGCTGGACTCCTTGCTTCCGCGGCCGGTGTACAGGACCTCCCCCGTCGCCACGTCGAAGAGCGCGATCTCGACGCGACCGGCATAGAGGGGGGTGTTCAGGTCGCTCCGGGTCTCGACCGACTCGTACTCCGCGAACAGGATCAGCTGCGCGCCGGTGGCCTGCTCGAGTGCAGCAGCCGCGGGCAGGACCGAGCGGATGCCGTAGAAATCGCCGGCTTGCTTCGACGCGCCCTCACGGAACACGCGCCGCATGGCGGCTTCGGCGGCGACCTGGACTTCGGTGACTTGGAAGCGCCGCTCGGAGTCCGCGTCGAAAGGCGCGCGATCGAGCGCCACGGGACTGACTTGCCAGCCCCGGTGGGTCAGCCCCGTCTGCAGCACCCAGACGATGGCGCGGGCCGCCTCGTCCTCCTCTGCCTCGCGGGTGGTCACGTTGCCCAAATAGCTGGCCGCCGCGACCGTGGCGATGGGTGGCATGATCGCGACCCGCAGCTCGGCGGGTGCGCGCGTCTCCAGCTCGGGTGACTTGCGGGCGGTGGACGAGACACAGCCCGCCAGCGCGAGACACAGCCCGATCGCGAGCGCGCGGGGACTCAGCGCACCGCCCCCGTGCCGGCATCCGGTTGCGACGCCAGCTTCTTCACGTAGCGTGCATCGGAGGCCTGGGGATTCGACGCGAGATACTCGTCGAGGACGGCCTTCGCCCCGGACCGATCTCCCTGGTGCAGCAACACCTCGCCGAGCCCGCGCTTGGCCGGACCGAACGCGGGATCGAGCTCGAGCGCGCGCCGGAAGGCCTTGGCCGCCTGTGCCAGCTGCTCGGGCTCGTGCACCCGCAGACGCGCCAGCTCCTTGGCCTCGGCCTGCTCGCGGGCCCGGCGCTCGACGCTGCGCGGCAGCGCCTCCTTCGGAACGTGCTTGGGCGAGGTGGCCATGCCGAGCTGGCACTGACCCTCGAAGCTGCGGAGCTGCGCCGTCTCGCTGCCGCGCGCGAGCTCGCGCTGGATGTCTTCGAGCGCGCGCGGATACTGCTCCCACGCCACCGCGAGCCGCAGGCTCTCGAGCCTGACCCGGGCCGTCGCGCGCGGGAATGTCTCGGCGCTCGGTCGAGGGGACGTCATCGCCGCACGCGCCAGCCACTGCTGGGCGGTGTGATTCACCGCGTCGTCGTCCAGGTGCGCACCGTACAAGAGACCCAAAGAGGCGCCCGCGTTGTCGAACAGGCTGATCGGGATGACCGGTGACCCGACGCCGACCGCGGCGACCGTGGTTGCGATCGAGGCCACGCGCCCCGCGACGGCGCCACTCTCTCGCGCGGAGGCGACCTGCAGCAGCTTCTCGTGGTCGAGCTCGGCGAGCTTCTGGGCCAGGAGCGAGCTCAGTGCCGACTCTCCTTCCAAGCGCGCGAACGCGCCGGCGCTCAGGTAGACCGTGCCGTTCGCGAGCGCGAAGGACTGACCGCTCGGCTCTCGCAGCACCACGAGCCGGCAGTGATCGGCGCCGCGCTTCGTCTGACTCGCGAGCGGCGCGAAGAGGGCGGCGAGGTAGGGCGTGAGCTCGGGGTCGGTGTAAGCCATGCCGCGCGCGCTGACCCCGCGCTCGAACTTGTCCGCCTCGGCCACGAGCCGCGCACGCGTCTCTGCCTCGTCGGCGCCCGCCAGCCGTGCAAGGACCAGCGCCAGGAGCAGGATCGGTACGCCGCGACTCACCCGAGTGAGGATCACAAAGGCCGGTGGCTTGTCGACCCGCAAGCGTTCTTGCGGGTCACTCCCCGCTGGACGGCGTCGCCCCGCGCGGGTCCATGCGGAAGATCCAGAGCTTCTCGGGATCGCCCGGCGCCTTCAGCAGGCCGCCCTGCGCCGCGAAGATGCGCTCGGCCTCCTTCTCCATGTTCTCGCGCATCGAGCTCAGGAGCTCGGGGTCGGTGACTCGCACGGCCTGGCGCTCGTAGCGTTTGCCGGCGATGCGCAGCACGACGCGACCATCCTTCACGGCGTCCTCGTTCCAGTGCTTCACCAGCGAGATCACGGCGAGCGTCGCGCGCATGCCTGCGCTCGGCAGCTTGTGGGCGAGATAGCCGAGGTCACACGGCACGTACAGCTGGCCGTCGCGGACGAACGCGCCCGTGGTGCGCGACTGACCGGTGGACACGAGCTCGAGCTCGATCGTCTTGCCGGGCTCGAGCACCTTCGACCAGTCCACGTTCGGGTCGGTCACGAGCTCGCCCTGGCGCAGCGGGCCGCCCGAGATCGGCCCGATCGGGCCGTCCGAGAAACGTTGGGCCACGAGCACCGCCACGATCGCGAGCAAGACCAGCACGACGAGGCCGACGAGCAGCCTGCGCAAGATCTTCATGCAGCGACTTATACTCCGTTTCGGACGCGATGATCGAGCTGACTCGGCGCGAGCTGTTGGTGGCGAGCGCGGGCGCGGCGGCGCTCGCCTGGCTGGGGCGATCTCCACTCGCGGCGGCCACCTCGCAGGTCGAGTGGAGCTCGGGTGCGCTCGCGCACCTGATTCCGACCGCGAGTCACGAGCGCTTCCTGATCAAGGCCTCGTTCCACGCTCCACTGTCCGCGCCGCCACGGTTGTCGATCGGCGGCAGGTCGGTCGAGGGCTTCGCGACCGCCGCGAACGGCCGGTACTGGCGCTTCGACGTCGCTGGCCTGCGGCCCGCCACGACTCACGAGCTGCGCATCCGCGACGCCGGCGGCGCGCCGCTCTGTGACTCGTGGCCGCTGCGCACGTTTCCCGCGCCGGACGCGCCGGCGGAGCACGTGCGCATCCTGGCCTACACCTGCGCCGGGGGTTACGACGGTCCCTCCTATCAGGGAAAGACCTTCTTCCTGGACATGGCGGCGCGCCGGCGCTTGCTGGCCCGCGGTCTTTCGTTCCAGCCCGACGTGCTGATCGCCAACGGCGATCACATCTACTGGGACCTCGAGACCTCGCAGAACAAGGCGCACGCGCAGTTCATCCGCGAGCAGGTCTGGCCGAAGTTCGGGGGGCCGATCGACCGCTCGGTGCCGATGCTGCACCCGAAGAACGCGTCGATCTTTCTCGGCGTGTGTGACTACCAGATTCCCGGGCTCTACGGCACCGTGCTGCGCTCGACGCCCGCTTTCTTCCTGACCGACGATCACGACTACTTCGAGAACGACGAGTTCGACGATCGCGTCGCGACGCTGCCCCCGGACACCTACGGCACGCTAGGCGCCCAAGAGACTCAGCACCTGTACTACCCGGAGTTCCTGCCGGACGCGAACCGCCCGGCCTGGCTGCCCGGGGGCGACGTCGCGGGCGCACCCGACGGCACGAACCTCCACTGCGGCACGCTGCGCTTCGGGAAGCTCGTCGAGACGCTGCTCTACGAATGCCGGCGCTACGTCGACTACAAGGGCGCGCACGCCAAGGTCGTGCCGCAGTGGACCGAGGATTGGCTGATCGCGCGCACGCGCGCCGCAGACACGGCGCACCTGATTCACGCGCCTTCCCTGCCTTTCGGCTACAGCTCGGGAAAGCTCGGTGACTGGTATCCCGACGTGCTCGACCAGAAGTCCGGGCGGCTCGTGAGCGACCCGCCCAAGCCGGGCTGGCAACGGGGCTGGTTCGCGCAGCACCAGCGCCTGATCGCCGCGATCGGCGCTCAGCCGAAGCGGCCCGGCGTGATCGTGCAGGGTGATCTCCACGGCTCGGCGGCGGCCAGGCTGCTTCGCTCGGACGCGCTCACGCTCGCGCGGCCCGTTCACGTGATCACGGGCGGGACGCTCGGCACGGGCGACCTCGGCTTCCCATCGGCGTTTCGCAGCGTCGAGACCACGCCTTCCACGCGCGTCGCGCTCGAGCAGTCACTCGCGCCGACCGAACGGAACGGCTTCACCCTTATCGACGTGACTCCCGAGAAGCTCACGTTCACGATGTTCACTTGGCGGCCGCCGCAGCCAGTGGACGAGATCGAGACCCTGAAGCCCGCGCTCGTCTACGAGGTGCCCCGCCCCGCCTGACTCGCGTCGCGATTTCGATCGGAGTATGGTCGCCATACCACCGCAGCCGGAAGGAGATCGCGATGCGCATCGGACTTCAGCTCGTGCTCCAGAACTACCTCGAGTCCACCACCGACGAGCACGTATTCGACTTGGAGTACCGGCTGTCCGAGATGGCCGAGCCGCTGGGCTTCGACGCGATCTGGTGTGTCGAGCATCACTTCGACTGGTACTCGATGGGCCCCGACACGCCGCAGATCCTGGCCTACCTGGCCGGGCGCACGCAGCGCATCGGCCTGGCCACCGGCGCGGTGATCCTGCCCTGGAACGATCCGCTGCGCGTGGTCGAGAAGATGACGCTGCTCGACTACCAGTCGAAGGGCCGCGCGATCTTCGGCATGGGCCACGGCCTGGCGCGCATGGAGTACGACGGCTTCGAGATCGACATGAACGAGGCGCGCGACCGCTTCGTCGAGTCCGCGCGCATGGTCCTGGCCGGGCTCGAGACCGGCATCGTGCGCGGCGACGGCCCGTACTACCCGAAGAAGCCGATCCAGATCCGGCCCAAGCCCCGCGGCTCGTGGAAGGACCGCACCTACATGGTGGCGATGTCGCCGCACTCGACGCCGGTCTGCGCCGAGCTGGGCGCGAAGCCGATGGTGTTCGTGCAGAAGCCGTGGGAAGAGACCAAGGAGCACATCGCGCAGTTCAACAGCTCGTGGGAGAAGTTCCACAAGTCGCCGCCGCCCGCGCCCACCTTCGCCGAGTTCCTGATCTGCTGCGAGTCACAGAGCGAAGCTCG
The DNA here is from genome assembly GCA_035498875.1 of Myxococcota bacterium. Lineage (GTDB taxonomy): Bacteria > Myxococcota_A > UBA9160 > SZUA-336 > SZUA-336 > VGRW01. Next base: position 11,741 of record DATJZP010000027.1, on the reverse strand, counting down.
GGACCTCGCGCAGGAGCACATCGCGAACTACTACCACTCGGTGGTGACTCACTACGAGTTCACCAAGGTCGAGAACTTCCAGAAGAAGGGTTACTCGTCGTACGCCGAGAACGCGGCGGCGCTCGGCGCCTACGGCGTCGACAACGCGGCCAAGGGCTTCGTCGAGATCAACGCCTACGGCACGCCCGCGCAGATCCTCGAGAAGCTGCGCGCGCGCAAGGAGCTGATCGGCGAGTTCAATCTGTCGATCGTGCCCACCTTCGGCGGCCTGCCCGACGCCGCCGCCGAGAAGAGCCTGCGGCTGCTCGGCGAGAAGGTGCTGCCGGTGGTGAAGAGCTGGTAGCGAGTCAGTTGCGGTTCTCGAGGCCGTTCGCGTGGCGGATCTTCTGCACGCGCTCGGGGTCCTCGAGCAGCTTGTCGCGGAAAGCGGCCAGTCCCTTGCGCGTCTGCGCGGACTGCTCCGGATACTCCGCCGGTGAGATGAACTTGTCGGGGTGATCGCGGTCGTACGCGAGCACGCCATCGATCGTGCGCACCCAGTTCGCGACGTCAGCGCTCGCGTACTCGTTCAGCGGGCGACCGATGCGCTCGGAGAGCGTCGCGAACACCGCGGGGTCGCGGTCCTTCGGCGCGTCGGGGTGCGCGAGCAGGAGCGTGCGGTAGCGCAGCTGCCCCAGGTAGAACGTGAACAGCGCGTCGTCCTTGCGCCCGGCTTTGAAGAGCTCCGCGGCCAGCTGGTAGTAGTACGCCGGGTGGCTGCCTTGCAGCTCGGTGAGCTCGGCCGGCGCTTCCATGGGAGGACCGGGCGGCGGCAGCGCGTGCGCACAAGCGAGCAACGCAGCGAGCGCCAGCCAGCGAACGGCGCGCAACACCGACTCCATCCCACCCTCGGAAACCCGTTCCAGTGACTGCATTCTACGGCATGATTCCGGCAATGGGGATGATGCGCGTGCTCGCTCTCGGCCTCGCGGTGCTCGTGCCGGTGCTCGCGGTCGCGGGGCCAACGCCCTTTCCGCCCGGCACGCGGACGGTCGAGGTGTCCGCGAACGGAGCGACGATCCACGTGCGGGTCGTGGGCCGCGGGCCGGCCGTGCTCTTGATCCACGGCTTCGGCGACACCGGTGACATGTGGGGGCCACTCGCGAAGGAGCTGGCCCGCGACCACACCGTGATCGCTCCGGACCTGCGCGGCATGGGGCTCTCGTCCCACCCGGAGCACGGCTACGAGAAGAAGAACCAGGCGCTCGACGTGGCCGGCGTGCTCGATCAGCTGAAGATCGAGAAAGTCGACCTGGTGACTCACGACATCGGGCTGATGGTCGGCTACGCGTTCGCCGCGCAGTTCCCCGAGCGTGTGACGCGCTGGGTGGCGATGGACGCGCCACTGCCCGGGATCGGTCCCTGGGACGAGATCACGCGCTCTCCCCTGCTCTGGCACTTCAACTTTCGCGGGCCCGACGTCGAGCGGCTGGTCGCGGGCCGCGAGCGCATCTATCTCGACCGCTTCTACAACGAGCTCTCGGCCAATCCGAAGGCGATCGACGAGGCCACGCGCAATCACTACGCGAAGCTGTATGCGCGCGCGCACGCCATGCACGACGCTTTCGAGCAGTTCGCGGCCTTCGCGCAGGACGCGAAAGACAACTCGGAGCTCCTGGCCAAGGGCAAGCTGGCCATGCCGGTGCTGGCGATCGGCGCCGAGAAGTCGTTCGGCACGGCCATGGCCGACGACGTGCGCTTCGTGGCGACGAACGTGACGGGGCTCGTGATTCCGAATTCGGGTCACTGGCTGATGGAGGAGCAGCCCGCCGACACGATCGCGGCGATCCGTCGGTTCATCGATACGACACCGTGAGCTGGTAGAGACAGCCGAAGTAGCCCGGGTGCTGCTCGACTTCGCCCTGCAGCGCGAAGCCCAGAGACTCGTAGTACGCGCACAGCCAGCGGTTGCCCGAGTGACAGTCGAGGCGCAGGAGCGCGCAGCCGCGCCGCCCGGCCTCGGCGGCGGACCAGCGCACGATCTCGCGGCCGATGCCCCGTCCGCGCGCGTCGCCCGACACGACGATCCCGGCGAGATACGAGGCGCGTGCGCCGTCGGCGGGCCACCAAGGGGACGGCGCGGGATCGAGACTGAACCACGCCGACGTCCGCTCGGCGTCCGAGAGCGCGAAGAGCGTGCCGTTCGCCACGCGCTCGCGGATCGCGGCGGCGTACTCCGGGTGCGCGGCGGGCACGTACTGCGCCAGGCCGCGCGCGCGCAGCCACGCCTGCGCGGCGCGCGCCTGACTCACATATCCCTCGAGCTCGGCGAGCGTGGCCGGGCGGATCACCGAGCCGCCGCTACCGGCGCGCGTTCCCGAAGATGCCGCCGAGCACGCCGCGGATGATCTGCCGGCCGAGCTCGCTGCCCACGCTGCGGGTCGCCTGCTTCGCGAGTGTCTCGACCATGCCCTGCCGGCGCTTGGTGCCCCACAGGAATTCGTCGAGGGCGCTCGGCGCCGCGGGGGGCGCGGGCTTGCCCGTGTCTGCCTTCGGCGCCGCCGCGTCCGCGCGCCGGTTCAAGAGCTCGTACGCCGACTCGCGATTCACCGGCGTGTCGTACTTCGTGCCCATGGGGCTGCGCGCGCGCACGGCCGCGCGCTCCTCGGGCTTGATCGCTCCCATGCGGCAGCGCGGCGGTGCGATCAGCGCGCGCTCGACCGGCATGGGCACCGCGCCCTCCTGCAGCGTGGAGACGAGCGCCTCGCCCACCGCGAGCTGGCCGATCACCTTCGCGACGTCGAGCTTCGGATTGGCCACGAAGGACTCGGCCGCGACCCGCACCGCCTTCTGGTCGCGCGGCGTGTACGCGCGCAGCGCGTGCTGCACGCGGTTCCCGAGCTGGCCCAGAATCTCGTTCGGCACGTCGTCGGGAAACTGCGAGCAGAAGTAGACGCCGACGCCCTTCGAGCGAATGAGTCGCACGACTTGCTCGACGCGCTGGCGCAGCGCTGGCGGCGCGTCGTCGAACAGGAGGTGCGCCTCGTCGAAGAAGAATACGAGCTTGGGCTTCTCGAGATCGCCCACCTCGGGCAGCCGCTCGAACAGCTCCGACAACAGCCACAGCAGGAAGCTCGAATAGAGCCGCGGCTTCAGCACCAGCTGGTCGGCGGCCAGGATGCTGATCACGCCCTTGCCGGAGAGATCGGTGCGCATCAGGTCGTCGAGCTCGAGCGCGGGCTCGCCGAAGAAGCTCGAGCCGCCGTCGCGGTCGAGCGTGAGCAGCGCGCGCTGGATCGCGCCCACCGAGGCCGTGCTCACCAGCCCGTAGTGCTGGCTGATCTCGTCGCGGTGGTCGGCCGCGAAGCTGAGCAGCGCGCGCAGGTCGTCGAGGTCGAGCAGCAACAGGCCCCGGTCGTCGGCCAGCTTGAACAGGATCTCGAGCACGCCCTCCTGCGTGTCGTTCAGCTCGAGCATGCGCCCGAGCAAGGTCGGCCCGATCTCACTGGCCGTGGCGCGCACTGGGTGACCCTGCTTGCCGTAGAGGTCCCAGAGCAGCACGGGCGAGGCCTCGGGCGCCCAGCCCTCGACACCGATCTGTGTCGCGCGCTGGCGCACCGCGTCCGAGGCGTTGCCCGGGGCGGCCAGGCCGGCGACGTCGCCCTTCACGTCGGCCATGAACACGGGTACGCCGAGCCGCGAGAAGCCCTCGGCCAGGACCAGGAGCGACACGGTCTTGCCCGTACCAGTCGCGCCTGCGACTAGGCCGTGGCGGTTGCCGTACTTCGCGAGCAGCGTGACCGGCCGCTCCCCTTTGCCCAGCAGGATGTCCAACATCGGCCTCAGCGCCTGGGAGACACGCGCGTCCAGAGCGCGTCGAGCTGTCTCGTGTCGAAGAACGCGATCGCGCTCGCGACCTTGCCGTCCTTCATCTCGAAGTACCAGGTGTAGGTGTTGCGATAGGGCTGGTCGTCGTGGGCGAGCGCCTCGGCGTCGAACAGCGCGATCACCATGTCGCCGTCGGCCCAGATTCCGCGCACCCTGGCTGAGAGCGGCTGCTTCACGCGCGCGTTGAAGCCCGCGATCAGCTCGTCGAGAAACTGCTTGCGCGGGTAAGTCTTCGAGAGCGGCGAGGAGCCGGTGATCGTCCAGGTGGAATCGTCGGCCAGGAGCTCGAACGGGCTGCCGGTGCCCGCCGACCAGCGGTCGAAGGCCGCACGCACCGCGGCCTTGTTGCGCTCTTGCGAAGTGGCTTCCTGACTCATGCGCGCGAGCGTACACTTTTCGGGTGCAGGGTGGACTTCGGCTCCTGGGGCTGGCGGCGGTATTTGCGATGGCGCTGGCGAGCGATGCGCGCGCGTCGTCCGTCTCGAGCTACCTGAAGCTCGAAGGCGTGCCCGGTGAGGCGAATCCGCCGGGACAGAACGGCGCGATCGCGGTCGATTCGATCGGCCTCGGCTCCGCGGCACTCGAGATCACGAAGCACGTCGACTCGAGCTCCGCCAGCCTGGCCGCGGCGGAGACGGCGGGCACGCTGTTCAACGATCTCACGCTCTCGTTCTACGACGACCCGAACACGGCCGCGGCGCCCGACGCCACGCTGGTGCTGCACACCGGGCTGATCCAGAGCATCCAGTCACTCACGCTCGGCGGCCAGCCCGCAGAGAACGTCGCGCTCGACTACGCGTCGCCCAATCTCGCGATCTTCCTGGTGCTGCCGGGAGTCAGCGGTGAGAGCTCGTCGCCCGGCTTCTCGGGCGTGATCCAGCTCCAGTCCGTCGTGTTCTCCGCCAACGGCTTCACGATCGAGAAGGCGATCGACGCGACCTCGAGCACGCTCCAGGCGAAGCTCCTGGCGGGCACCCCCTACACGACCGCGATGCTGCTCTTCTACACCGACCTCGCGACCGAGACTCACCCGGACTTCTCGCTCGTGTATCACAACGCGCTCGAGACCCGGTTCTCGGACTCGGGCGCAGAGGATCGGTTCGTCGAGACGGTGGGCTTCGAGGGCGGCGGCGACACCACCGTGGGTCACCCGCTGCCCGAGCCCGTCGGCGGGTGCGCGGTCGCGCTCGGGCTGCTCGCGCTAGCGCGCAAACGCCGGCGCTAGCTCGCGCACGATCTCGGCCGCGGGTCGCACGTCGTCGATGCGACTCACCGACTCGCCCGCGTAGAGCACGAAGTCGTCGACGTCGCCCTCCGTGCCCTCGAGCGGCGGCAGCACCGCGTAGCGCGGAACCGGCACGAGCTGGCCCGCGAGCCGCGCCTTGCCGACCAGCTCGCCCTCGCCCGGTCGCGCGCCCGAGGCCGGGCTGCCGGCGGCGAGCCAGCGCTCGTAGCTCCGCGTCCGCAGCACGCGGTGGGTGGCATCCGGCCAGCCGCCGTCGAAGAGCTTGGTCAGCACCGTGTCCTGCGCACGCGCGCTCACGATCCGGCTCTTGTATTCGCGCGACGCGAGTGACTCGTGACTGGCCAGGAAGCGCGTCCCCAACGCCACGCCCTGCGCACCGAGCGCCGCCGCGCGGCGCGCGTCCGCGAGGTCCGCGATGCCGCCCGCCGCAATCACCGGCACCGGGGCCACCGCGGGCACCAGCGCGCGCAGGAAGCCGTCGAGCTTCTCCGTGCCGCGCACGTGGCCTCCGGCCTCGACGCCCTGCGCGACGATCACGTCGGCACCCGCCGCCCGCGCAGCACGCGCCTCGTCGACCGAGCCGACCTGCACCCAGACCGGCATGCCCGCGGCATGGAGCCGGGCGACGTGCGGCTGCGTGTCTCCCCAGAACAGCCACACGAACGCGACCGGGTCGGCGCACACCGCCTCGAGCTCACCGCCTTGCAAGAGCGGGATCGCGAAGCCGACCCCGAACGGTCGCCGTGTCTTCCGGCGCGCTTCGCGGATCAGCTCGGCCAGGTGGCTCGCGGGCAGCGCCGTGGCGCCCAGCACTCCGCAGCCACCGGCGTTGGAGATCGCAGTCACGAGCGCGACGCCGGCGATGCCCCCACCCATGGGCGCACAGAAGACAGGGATCTCGATGCCGAGCCGCTCCTGGAGGGTCATTGCCCCATGGTAGTCCGGCCGAGTGCCAGAGGCGCGGCGAGCGCACGCCGCGCGCAGCCACCGCGCCTCTGGCTGACCGGGTCGCAGGTCCCGGTCGGGTCCAGTCTAGGCGGCGTCGCTCTCCCGGAACTTGGGGATTTCGTGAGATCGTCGAGCTGCTGCAGATCTCGGCAGCTCCGGGTGCGCGATCGCCCAGGGGTTGGTCTCTCACTCCCGTGTGCGCGGCGTAGAGCCGGCGATTCCCTGGCAAGCGAATTGCTTTCTACCTTCGCCCGGGTGCCTGCAGTCACCCGCGAGGGTCGGTGAAGAAAGTCGAGGCGATCGTCGCGACCTCGAAGCTGGATGCGATCCGACTGCTGCTCGAACGCATCGGCGCCGACAGCTTGACCGTGACCGAGGTGCGCGGCTACGGGGAGGACTACGCCAAGCAGAAGCGACACACCGAGCGCTACAGAGGCCAGGAGCACGACGTGCTCCTGAACCCGAAGGTCAAGATCGAGGTGGTGGTCGAGGACTCACGCGTGCCGGCGCTGCTCGCCGACCTGTCACGGGTCACTTGGACGGGCAAGCTGGGCGATGGGAAGATCTTCGTGATTCCGGTCGACGAGGCGGTGCGCATCCGTACCAACGAGCGAGGCAAGGACGCTCTTTAGGGGACAGGCTCCATTGGAGCGGCCGCGTCGTATCATCCGCGCGTGCCGCGCCCCGCTCTCGCCCGTATTGCGCTCGCTCTCGCGCTCTGCCTCGCCGGCTGCTCGCGTCGGGGCGCGCCCGCTCCCTACGACGTGGGCTTTCGCGGCCCGGGTCGGCTGGCGCTCTTGTTCGAGAACGCCGACCCCGCGGTCCCGCGCGTGCTGGAGATCCAGGACCGGAACGGCGCCTACGCGCTCGCGGTGAAGGACGCGCGCGCCGCGCGCTGGGTCTCCCCGAAGACCCTGATCGTGAGTCAGGAGCTCCCCCCCGACGAGGAGTACGGGCTGCCGCGCACTCAGCTGCTCCGGGTCGATGCCGACTCGGGCAAGCTCGAGCCGTTCGGCGCGCCCGCGCGCTGGTTCGACGCCGAGCCCGACCCGCGCGGCGAGCGGCTCGCGGCCGGGCTCGAGGTCGACGACCAGGGAGTGAGTGAGCTGCTCTTGTTCTCGCTGGCTTCCGATGGCAAGCGGCCGCTCGCCGACGCGCCGCGCGCGCTCGACCGGCCGCGCTGGAGCCCGGATGGCGGGCAGCTCGTGGTGCTGCAGACCGTCTCCGATCCCGACGGCGTCGACTCGTCCACCGGCATGTCGTTCGAAGGCACGGAGGTCGCGTTTCCGCGGCTCTACCGCGTCTCGTCCGATCTCACCGGCAAGCTGGCGCTGCTGCGCGACGGCAATCCCGGCGAGCCGATGATCGCGGGCGGAAGCCTCCCGCTGTGGTGGGATGGGCGCGGGGTCTATGCGCGGCAGCGGCGCGGGCTGGTGCTGTGCGACCCCCAGGGCAGCGGCTGCAAGCTGGTCTGGAGCCCCGGCGGCGAACGCCGGGTCTTCGACGGGCGTCCGATCGGCAGAGACGAGGCGCTCTTACTCGTCCGCGACCACGCCGACCAGCTCGACGCCGAGCTGCCCCAGGAGTTGGTCCATGTGCATCTGGAGAGCGGCGACGCGCGTATCATCTACCGTGCACCACGCGACGTATTCCTGTCGCAAATCGACTGGATTGCCGGGCCTTAGCGAGGGTCCGGTGCACGGTATCCACAGCACCGTGTTTGGGTCTAGAATGTCGCGCCCTTCGTTCTCCGACCGAGGGGCCAAGGAGGGATTCGAATGCGACGTACGGCTCTAGCGCTCGCGCTTTGCCTCTCATTTCCCGTGTTGGGACACGCGGACGAGAAGAAGGCGCAAGACGTTCTTCCCACAACGCCCTTCAAGGAGGGCGACACGATCAGCTTCGAACAGGTGGACAAGCTGAAGGACTTCCTGCCGCCCGAGTTCTGGGAGAACCGCGAGTTCTTCTTCTACGAGGGCATGCAGCTCGAGGTCGGCCCCACGCTGCGCAAGTACGGCGCGGCCGACGCCTACGAGGCGATGACCGAGAAGTACAAGGGCAAGCCGAAGATCGGCCAGGACGGCGCGCTCGAGAACTACCGCGGCGGTCTGCCGTTCCCGAACGAGGGCATCGACTGCAAGGGTGACCCGAACGCGGGCGCCAAGATCATCTGGGACTTCCTGAAGACCTGGAACGGCGACGGCGCGCGCTCGAGCTGGTCGTACACGTACTGGGACCGCGGCGAGCAGCTGCCCCTCTACTACGAGGGAACGGCGAAGGTGATCGCGCTCTCGAACCGCGTCGAGCCGCAGTACGACGAGAACGACGGCGACATCTTCCCCCAGGAGAAGCGCAACTCGGCGTTCGGCATCGAGGTCGAGGCGCCGTTCGACGCGCGCGGCATCCTGGTGCTGACCTACCGCTACAAGAGCGCGGACGGTCCGATCAAGGAAGCCAAGAACGACGACACCTGGGTGTACGTCCCCGACCTGCGCCGCGTGCGCCGCATCTCGTCGGCGCAGCGCACCGATTCAGTGCAGGGCACCGACTTCACCATGGACGACCTGCGCAGCTTCTCGGGCATTCCGCCCCAGTACGAGTGGAAGTGTCTCGGCGAGAAGACCGTGATCGCGCCGATGAACACCAAGACACTCGCCTATCCGTACACCGATACCTACAACTTCGGTCCGTACGGCTTCTCGTACGCGAGTGACCGCTGGGAGGTGCGCAACGCGTGGATCGTGCGCTTCATCCCGAAGAACGAAGACCACCCGTACCACCACAAGGACATCTACATCGACAAGGAGACCTTCGAGCCGCTGTACAGCTTCGCGTACGACCGCAAGAAGGAGCTGTGGAAGGTCATCTGGCACAACCACCGCTACAGCGAAGACTGGGACGGCAAGGTCAACAAGGATCCGAAGGCCGAGAACGGCGTGTGGTATCCGGGCTGGGAAGGCATCGACAAGCCCAAGGACAACCGCATCGTCTCGGACATCATCGTGAACGTCCAGACGGGCACCGGGAATCGCATCGAGTTCTGGAACAGCGAAGGCGTGCCGTTCCCGAGCAAGGGCAAGATTCGCGGCTACATCGACATCGGGCGCTTGAACAAAGGACGCTGACCAGTCAGTCGCCTGATTAGCTCGAAAAGCCCGTCGGCAGTGACCCTGTCGGCGGGCTTTTCCTTTGTTGACGCACGCGCCCGGTGCATCCGGATGCATCGCCGGCCGATACGGGCTCGTGACTCGTTCGAGCCGACTCGCCGCGCTGCTCTTGTGCGCGTTTGCGCTCGGGAGCTGCCGGCGCACGGTGGCGACCGAGGCGGCTCCGGCGCGCAGCGTCGTGCTGGCGCCGGTCGAGCAGCGCGACGTCGTGGAGCGGCTCTCCGCCACGGGTCAGATCCTGGCCAAGCAGCGCGCCGAGGTGGCGGCGCAGGTGCCGGGCGAAGTGACTGCGATCGAGGTCGACGAGGGCCAGACCGTGGCCGAGGGCCAGGTCGTGATCGAGATCGATCCCGACCGGCACCAGCTCGATCTCGATCGCGCGCGGGCCCGACTCTCGGAGGCGGGCTCCGGCTTGCTCGATGCGCAGCGCCAGAGCGAGCGCGTGCACCAGCTCGCGCACCACAAGGTGGCGTCGAAGGCGCAGGTCGAGCAGGCCGACACCGCGCTCGAGGCCGCGCGCGCGCGCGTCGAGGCGTCGCAGGCGGACCTGGGCGCGGCCGAGCACGCGGTCAGTGACTCGCGCGTGGCGGCGCGCTTCGCCGGCGTGATCGGCCGACGCTTCGTCTCGCGCGGTGAGTACGTGCAGCCGGGCCAGAAGCTGTTCGAGCTGGTGTCGCTCGATCCGGTCGAGGTCGAGTTCAACCTGCCCGAGTCCGACGCCAGCCGCCTGCGGCTCGGCCTGCCGCTCGACGTGACCGTGGCGCCCTACCCCGGCGACCGCTTCCACGGCGAGGTCTCGATGGTCTCGCCGGTGATCGACGAGCGCACGCGCACGCTGCGCGTGAAGGCGCTGCTCGCCAATCCCGACGGGCGGCTGCGGCCTGGGCTGTTCGCGCGCGCCGAGCTGGGCGTGGCCGAGCACCAGAACGTGCTGTTGATCCCCGAAGAGGCGGTGCTCGAGCGCGCGGACGGCAAGGTGGTGTTCCGCGCGACCGACGGCGGGACGCGCGCGGAGCGGCGCGTGGTCGAGCTCGGCCCCACCAGCGGCGGCTTCGTCGAGGTGCGCTCGGGCCTCGCGGCGGGCGACCCGGTGATCGTGCGCGGTCACGCGACGCTCGTCGACGGCAGCCCGATCAGCGCGCGCAACGCCGACGGCACGAAGCTCTTGCCGGCCAGCGCGGAGCGCGCGAGGTGAGTCTCTCCGACCTGTGCATCGAGCGTCCGGTGCTGACGCTCATGCTGACGCTCTCGCTCGTGGTGTTCGGCGTGCTCGGCTATCTCGAGCTCGGCGTCGACCAGCTGCCGAACATGGAGTTCCCCGTGGTCACGGTCACCGCGCAGCTCGACGGCGCGAGCCCGGAGACGATGGAGGAAGACGTCACCGAGGTGCTCGAGGAGAACTTGAACACCATCGACGGCCTGCGCTCGCTGAAGTCGATCACGATGCAGGGCGTCACGATGGTGACCGCCGAATTCGAGCTCGAGCGCGACATCGACGAGGCCGCGCAGGACGTGCGCGACAAGATCGCGCGCGCCCGCGCCACCCTGCCCCGCGAGCTCGAGCCGCCGATCGTCGACAAGCGCAGCATGTCGAGTCAGCCGATCGTGTGGCTGGCGCTGAATACCGACCGGTCGCAGGTCGAGACCACCGAATACATCAAGTACACCTTGAAGCCCGCGCTGGAGACCATCCCCGGCGTCGCCTCGACGGAGATCTTCGGCAAGCGCGAGCGCGCGATCCGGATCTGGATCGACGGCGAGGCGCTGCGCGCGCGCGGCCTCTCGGTGATGGACCTGGTCCTGGCGCTGCAGCGCGAGCACGTCGAGATGCCCGGCGGCAGCCTCACGAGTCACGCGGTCGAGTACGCGCTCAAGACCGAGGCCGAGTTCCGCTCGGTCGACGAGCTGGCGGGCCTGATCGTTGCCCAGGTCGACGGCGCGCCGGTGCGGCTGGGCGACGTGGCGCGCGTCGAGGACGGCGCCGAGGACGAGCACGTGGTCTCGCGCTTCAACGGCAAGCCCGGCGCGGGCATCGGGATCCTGAAGCAGTCGCGCGCGAACACGGTCGAGATCGCCAACCGCACGCACGAGAAGATCGACACGCTGCGCGAGTCTCTGCCCGAGGGCATGAGCTTCCCGCAGCGCGACCAGGTGATCGACTTCTCGTCGTCGATCCGCGAGTCGGTGGCCGAGACCCAGTTCGCGCTGGCGTTCGGCGCGTTCCTGGCCACGCTCACCGTGCTGCTCTTCCTGCGCCGGGTGCGTCCGACGCTGGTGATCGGCACGTCGATCCCGCTGTCGCTCACCGCCGCGTTCGGCGCGATGTGGGTGTTCGGGCTGACGATCAACACCATGACCCTGCTCGCGCTGGCGCTGGCGGTGGGCGTGGTGATCGACGACGCCATCATCGTGCTCGAGAACATCGAGCGGCACCGCGCGGCGGGCGAGCCGCCGCGCGAGGCGGCTGCCAAGGGCGCCAGCCAGATCGCGTTCGCGGCGACCGCCGCCACGCT
>DATJZP010000026.1:0-165341 GCA_035498875.1 Myxococcota bacterium | reverse complement strand
GGCCGACACCAGACACGGCGTCGAGCCGATCGTGCCCAGCTCGCCGATGCCCTTCGCGCCCAGCGGATTCAGGTGCGTCGGCGTGCAGGTCGAGTCGAGCTCGAAGCGCGGGAACATGTGCGCCTTGGGCATGGCGTAGTCCATCAAGGTCGCGGTGAGGAGCTGCCCGCTCTCGTCGTATCTCACCTCTTCGCACAGCGCCTGCCCGAGGCCCTGCACGATCCCGCCCAGTCTCTGGCCCTCGGCGAGCAGCGGATTCACGATCTTGCCGGCATCGTCCACGGCCACGTAGCGCAGGATCTCGATCTCGCCGGTGTCCCGGTCGACCTCGACCTCGCAGAAGTGCGCGCCGAACGGGAACGTGGTGCCCGTCGGCTCGAAGCGCGCCACCGCCTCGAGGCCGGGCTCCTCGCCCGGCACCGGCACGTTCCACAGGTGCGCGGCTTCCGCCACCTGGCGGAACGTCAGCTTGCGGTCGCTGCCACCGACCCGGAACGCCTCGCCGTCGAACGTGACCTGCTCGGGCCTGGCGTCGAGCAGGTGCGCGGCGATGCGCGCGGCCTTGGCCTTCACCTTCTCGAGCGCCATGTGCACCGCGCTGCCGCCGACCACGAGCCCGCGGCTGCCGAACGTGCCCACGCCGTGAGTCACCACGTCGGTGTCGCCGTGCAGGACCTCGACGTCGGTGATCTCGATGCCGAACGCGTCCGCCGCCATCTGCGCGAACGCCGTCTCCTGGCCCTGGCCGTGCGGCGAGGCGCCGGTCGTGATCACGACGTTGCCGGTCGGCTCGACGCGCACCATGCCCGACTCCCAGCTGCCGGTGCGCTGGATCGGCGAGGCCGCGGTGCTCGGCCCCAGACCGCAGATCTCGGTGAAGGTGGCCACGCCGATGCCGCGAAGCTTGCCCTGCGCGCGCGCCTGCTCGCGGCGTGACTTCGCGCCGGCGTAGTCGAACTTCGCGATCGCCTTGTCGAGCGCGGCCTCGTAGTCACCCGAGTCGTAGACGGCGCCCCCGGCGGTGGTGAACGGGAACGCGGACTTCGGGATGAAGTTCCGGCGCCGCACGTCCACCGGGTCGAGCCCGGTCGCGGCCGCGACCGCGTCGACCACGCGCTCGGCGGTGTACGCGGCCTCGGGCCGGCCCGCGCCGCGGTAGGCGTCGGTCGCCATGGTGTTCGTGTAGAGACACACGACCTCGACCGAGAGCCCTTTCAGCGTGTAGCAGCCCGGCATCATCAGTGGCGTGAAGGTCGCGATCGCGGGTCCGAAGAAGGACGGGTACGCGCCCACGTCCGACAGCACGCGCCCGCGCAGCGCGAGCACGGAGCCGTCCTTGCGATAGGCCGCCTCGATCTGGTGCACGTGCGCGCGCCCGTGAGTCGTGTTCAACAGGTTCTCGGTGCGCGTCTCGGCCCACTTCACCGGCCGGCGCAGCTGCTTCGAGATCCAGGGCAGGAGACATTCCTCGGGATAGACGGGGATCTTGCAGCCGAAGCCGCCGCCGACCTCGGGTGCCACCACGCGGATGCGCACCTCGGAGAGACCGAGACACTGCGCGACCGCCTGCTTCACCAGGTGCGGCACCTGGGTCGAGGTCCAGATCGTGAGTCGCTGCGGACCTTCGTCCCAGTGCGCGAGCACGGCGCGCGGCTCCATCGAGACCGGCGCGACCTTCTGATTCACGAGCTCGAGCTTCACCACGCCGTCGGCCTCGCGGAAGAGCTTCTCGACCTCTTCCACGTTCCCGGCGGGAACTGCCAGCGCGACGTTGTCGGCATGGTCGGCGTAGACCTTGCCCCGGGCGGGATCGAGCGCGGACCGGAGGTCGATCACCGGGCGCGTGGGCGCGATGTCGACCTGCACGTCGAGCGCGGCGTCGCGCGCCACGTAGCGGTCTTCGGCGATCACCACCGCGAGTGGCTGACCCACGTAGCGCACGAAGCCGTCCGCCAACAGCGGATGCTCCGAGTCACGGCCGGGCTCGGGCCGCGCGATGCACGGCGTGCGCCCGACCTTGCCGCGCAGGTCGTCGAAGGTGTAGGCGGCAATCACTCCGGGCCGCTTCCGCGCCTGCGACAGGTCGATCTTGGTGATCTTCCCCGCCGCGTAGTCACTGCGCACGAAGGCCGCGTGCAACATGCCGTGGAGCTTCAGGTCGTCGGTGTAGCTCGCGAGCCCGCGAATCAGGCGCGGGTCCTCGCGGCGCTTGATGCGCTCGCCGACGGAGATCGGTCGGACCGGCATCAGCGCCCTCCCCTCGAAAGCTTCGCCGCATGCTGCACGGCGTTCACGATCTGCTGGTAGCCGGTGCAGCGGCAGATGTTGCCCTCGATGGCGTTGCGGATCTCGGCGTCGCTCGGGCTCGGGTTCTCGCGCAGGAACGCGGACGTGGTCATGATCATGCCGGGCGTGCAGTAGCCGCACTGGAGCCCGTGCTCCTCCCAGAAGCCCGTCTGCACCGGGTGCAGGTGCTCGGCGTCCTTGGCCAGTCCCTCGACGGTCGTGACTCGCCGGCCGTCGCACTGCACCGCGAACAGCGTGCAGCTCTTCACCGCCTTGCCGTCCAGGTGCACCGTGCAGGCGCCGCAGATCGTGGTCTCGCAGCCGATGTGAGTCCCGGTGAGACCGAGCGTCTCGCGCAGGAAGTGCACCAAGAGCAGCCGCGGCGCGACGTCGCGCTCGTGGACCTGTCCGTTCACTTCGACCGAAATCTTCAAGCCGTGATCTCCCCGATCAGCTCGGGCACCTTCAGCTGGACCTCTTCCGGCACGCGGAAGGTCGTCATCTGTGACAGCACCGCGAGATCCCCACGTTCGACGCGCGCGCGCCCGGCCAGAAACGCCCGGCCCCGCAACAGCTTCACCGCCTTGACCAGGAAGCTGCGATCGGTGAGCAGCGAGTTCGTCTCGTCGCAATCATAGTCGACCACCAGCCGGCGCAAGAACTCGACCAGCCGGTCCTTCTCGGCGGCGGGAACTTCGATCCGCGCGAGCTCGGCGTGCGCGGCGTCGAGCTCGGCGCGCGACAGCACGGCCTGGGGCTCGGGCTGCTCCTGTACGCTGCCGTCTGCGAAGCGGTCGACCAGCTCGCGCGCCTGTGCGCGGTCGCCCGACTGGATCAGCCCTGACACCTTGAGTTGCAGCGCGAAGCGGTCCAGGTTCGCCGGATCGAGCGGCTCGTTGTAGTACTCGTCGCGCAGCGGGTTGCTGGTGGCGATCGCGCACAGCAGCGGGATCGGTCGCTCGCCGAACTTGCGCTCGTTCAGCACGCGCAAGAGCACGTTCAGCGCCTCGCCGGGCGCGCGCGAGATGTCGTCGAGCACGCACACGTCCGCGGTCAGGATGCCGCCCGGCTCGATCGCCTGGTGGATGCGCTCGCCCGAGCCCGCGGCGAGCGGCCGGCGCTCGAGCACGACGTCGCCCACCAGCTCGGCGAGCCGAGTGTCCCGGTGCATCTGGTAGAAGAAGAAGCCGAGCCCGGCGCCGCGCGCGGCGAGCTCGGCCATGCGGGTCTTGGCCGAGCCCGGCGGGCCCTCGAGATAGATGTGCTCGCGGCAGACCAGCGCCAGCAGCAGCGCCGACTTGGCCTCGTCGTGACCGACCACGTGCCGGTCGAGTAACTGGCCCAGGCGCTCGAGACCGTGCTTCACCGCCGCTCTCCCCGCTCGCGCAGAGTCACTCGCCCGCCCGGAGCATGCCGCGCCTCGAAGCGCAGCCCGCCGGTCTCGCGCGAGATCTCGTCGAGCACCTTGGGACACTCGCCCAGGCCCAGGAACACGGTGTGTACCTTGACGCCCAGCCGCTGCGCCAGCGCGCGCTCGTTGCGCACGTTCGGGTCGCCCAGGATCGGCATGCCGTCGGACAAGAGCACCACGTGGCGCTCGCGGCCCGCGCAGCCGCGCAGCTCGCCCAGCGCCGCGCGCAGCGGCGCCTCGTAGTTGGTGCGGCCCTCCGCGCGGCTGCGCCGCGCCAGCGCCAGCGCGCGCCGGTAGCGGCGGTGGAAGAACGCGCCGTCGGCTGCGAAGCGCTCGGCCTCGTGGTTGAACTCGACGTAGCCCAGGCGCATGCGCCGGCGCGCCGCCACTCGGACCAAACCCGCGACCACCTGGCCCGCCGAGCTCGCGAGCCGGCCCTCCATCGAGGCCGAGACGTCGCGCAGCACGGCCAGCGCGCCACCGGCGTTGCGGCGCTCGCGCCGGTACACGCGCGCGCCGCTGGGCAGGCGCCCCTCGCTGAAGAGCGCGGCGTCGACCGGGTCGGCGTCGAGCATCTCCTCCAGCCTGCGCATGCGCCGGAAGCTGCGCGGCGCGCCCGCGGCGTCCTCGCCACGCCGGACCGCCCCGCGCTCGAGCCGGCCCGCGAGCGCGCGCAAGAGTGACTCGACCTCCGCGCCCTCGTCGCCGCGGGCGCTGGCGACGGGCGCGACCGCCGCCAGCGAGAGCTGGCGCGCCTCGAGTGACTCGACCGGGAGCGTGTGGCGCGGGCCGTCGCCCGGAGCGGGCGCGCCGCCGCTGCGATCGGCGGCAGCGGCGGGCCGCGCGCCCGGCGCGCTCGACTCCGTTCCGGCGGGCTCGCGAATCGCCTGCTCGAGCAGCGCGCCGACCTCGCCTTCGAGCTCCTCGGGCAGACGGCGCGCCAGCATGTAGCGCAGCGCGCGCACGTCCTCGGGCTGCACGCGGTCCCCGCCGCGCCAGAGCGCGTGCGCGCGCAGGACCGCGGGAGCGGCCCGCGCGAAGCTGCGATCGGAGAACAGCGCGGGCTCCGCGCCCGCCGCCCGAGTGAGTCGCTCGACCGCCCGCAAGAGCGCCGCGCGCGCCGCGGGCTCGAACGGCAGCTGCGCGGCGCGGCGCTGCAGCGCGTGGCGAGTAGCGCGGTCGAACGCGGGCGTCGCGCGGGCCGCGAGCTCGCGATCGAGAAACGCGCGCGCCGTGGAGAAGCTGCGCGCGGCCAGCAGGCCGTGCATGCGCACCTGGATTGCGAAGCGGTCGAGCGCACCGGGCTCGAGCGGGTCGGCGTAGCTCTCGAGATCGGGCGCGCCGGCGGTCGCGATCGCGGTCTCGAGCGGCAGTGCGTGCGGGCCGAGCCGGCGCTCGGCCAAGGCCCGCAGCAGCAGGCCGAGCGCCTCGCCCGGGGCGCGCGACAGGTCGTCGAGCAGAAGCAGCTCGGCCTCGGCGCTCGCACCGAGCGCGCGCTCGATCGCGATCCGCTCGCGTGAGCCGCGCAGCTCGCGCCGCAGGTGCAGCTCGCCCAGGAGCTCCGCGGCACTCGCGTCGCGGTGGAACGCCAGCTCGGCGCTGCGCGCCCCGACCGCGTCGGCCGCCGCCCGCGCGAGCGCAGACTTCCCGGATCCCGGAGGCCCCTCCAGGTACGCGTGCTCGCGCGCCAGGATCGCCAGCACCAGCCCGGTCTTGGCGGGCTCCTGGGCGAATACCACCCGGTCCAGGTGCTCGGACAGGCGCTGGAGCTCGGGGACCTTCATGAGACGTTCCTATGGTCGCGCGGGCACCCTACCCGCGTTCCTATGGTCGCGCGGGCACCCTACCCGCGCTTTCGAGTTTGGCCTCCGAGCGCTTGCATCCGCAAAGGCGACCGGGTAGGATCCACCCGTCCGACCGGTCGGTCGGCGTGGCATCCCGCCTCGAAGGACGCGCAGGCATGACGGACGAGGAACGCGAGGAGTCGTCGCCATCGACCCGCGGCAAGATCCTCGAGACCGCCGAGTCACTGTTCGCGCGCTTCGGCTTCGCCGGGGTGGGCATGCGCGCGGTGGCCGAGAGCGTGGGGGTGTCGAAGTCCGCCCTGTTCCACCACTTCCCGACCAAGCGCGCGCTCTGGGCCGCGGTGCTCGAGCGCTCGATGCTCGAGTTCGACTCGCGCATCTCCGAGGTCGGTGACCGCTCGACCAGCGCGCTCGAGAAGATGCGCCACTGGATCGAGGCCGTGATCGACTCACTGGTCGAGAGCCCGGCGCGCGCGCCACTGCTGCTGCGCTCGCTGTTCGAGGTCGAGGACGAGGAGCCGACCGATGCCGCCGCGCGCGAGGCGCTGCAGCGCGTGCTGGGCAAGGTGGCCGCCGGGCTCGAGGCCGGCATCGCCTCGGGCGAGCTGCGCCCGGTCTCGGTTCCCCACACGCTGCAGAGCCTGATCGGACTCACCGTCTTCCACTTCGCGAGCGGCGAGTTCGGCGAGGACCTGGTGGGCGGTCCGCTCTACTCCGCGGCCGAGATCCGCCGCCGCAAGGAACACGTCGTCGCTTTCATGGAGCGCGCGCTGCGCGCCGAGCCCGCGAGCTGAATTCACCCGTCTTAGTCACTGGAGGCACCGCAATGGAAAAGTTCATGCAGGAGAACCGGCGGAACCTGGGCAGCTTCGAGCTGGTCGATTTCCCCGACGAGTCACAGGTCGCCAAGATCCGCGAGAAGCTCGACGTGCCCTCGCCCATGGCGGTGCGCTGGAACCACTGGGACTACGGCAGCGAGGTCGGCGAGCTGCGGGCGCTGTACGAGAAGGGCAAGGACAACCAGTGGAACGCCAGTCACGACATCGACTGGTCGCTGCCGCTCAGCAAGGACGAGTTCATCTCGAACCCGCAGGAGTCTCTGCTCGCCCAGGTGACCGCGCTCATGGGCAAGGACGAGGCCACGCAGAAGGCCGCGATGTTCGACGAGATCAACTGGGTGCTGTCGCAGCTGCTCCACGGCGAGCAGGCGGCGCTGCAGATCTGCGGTCAGCTCACGAACCTGTGTCCGACCACCGACGAGAAGTTCTACGCCGCGAACCAGGTCTACGACGAGGCCCGGCACACCGAGGTGTTCGCGCGCCTGCTCGCGGAGAAGATGGGCACGATCTACCCGATCAGCCCGAACCTGAAGCTGCTGCTCGACGAGCTGCTCTCGATCGAGGGCTACACCATGAAGTGTCTGGGCATGCAGACGCTGTTCGAGGGCACGGCCGTGGGCATCATGGACCAGTTCCGCGCCAACTCCCGCAACGCGCTCGTCGCCGACGTGATCCGCCGGGTCGAGCAGGACGAGTCACGCCACGCGGCCTTCGGCGTACTGACCATGCGCCGGGTGGTGAAGCAGGCCAGCCAGGCCGAGAAGGAGCGCATGGAGGACTGGGCGTTCGCAGTGCTCGAGGCGCTGAACGCGAACCAGCAGCTCGACATGCTGCGCGTGCTCGGCCCCAAGTACGGCATCGAGCCCGACGCGGTCGTGGGCATGGCCATGTCGCTGCCGGAGTGGAAGCAGTTCAACAGCCAGCCGTTCATGCACACGGTCGTGCCGAACCTGCGCCGCCTGGGCCTGATCACCGAGCGCACCGACGCGCTGTGGCAGGAGCGCGGCATGGCGGTCGACTCACGCGTGACCGGCGGCGAGCTGCCGCTCCGCGCCTAGGCCTCGTTCGCGGGCGGACGCGCCGGCTCGTCGAACCAGCGGTAGGCGAGCGGCACGATCAAGAGCGTGACCAGCGTGGCGGTGAACAGACCGCCGATGATCACGACCGCGAACGGCCGCGAGGTCTCCGCTCCGACTTCGCGCGAGACCGCCATCGGCAGGAGGCCGAGCGCGGCCATCGTGGCGGTCATCACGACCGGCCGCACGCGCGAGAGCGCGCCGGCGCGGATCGCCTCGTCGAGCGCGGCGCCGCCCGCGCGCAGCTCGCGCACGCGCCCGACCAGGATGACTCCGTTCAGCATCGCGATCCCGAACAGCGCCATGAAGCCGACCAGCGCCGAGACCGAGAGATCGAGCCCGGCCAGTGGCAGCGCCAAGACGCCGCCCACCGCCGCGAAGGGCACCACCAACAGGATCAGCGACGCCAGCTGCGCCGAGTCGAAGGCCACGAACAAGAGGAAGTAGATCGCGACCAGCGTGATCGGCACGATCAGCAGGGCCACCACCGCTATGGCCGCTCTGACTCGCACAGCGGCTTCTGATTCGAAGCCGACGAGAGCTATTCGGCGAAGGCGATGAGTCGGAAGTTAGAGCCGCGTGATGAGGCGCGACTCAGCTTTGCCGCCTGCCTGACGCGTACAGCGGAGCGCGCTAGCTCGCCTGGAAGCGCGAGGTCTCGGGCCCGAGCGCCAGCGAGGCCGCCTGGTCGGGGTGGATCGCCTTGGCGCGCGCGAACAGCACGTCCTCGGTCTCGGCGTTGTTCGGGTCGGGCACGCAGCAGTCGACCGGGCACACCTCGGCGCACTGCTCCTTGGCGTGGAAGCCGACGCACTCCGTGCACAGGCGCGGGTTGATGACGAACGTCTCCTCGCCCTCGCTGATGGCCTCGTTCGGGCACTCGGGCTCGCAGACGCCGCAGTTGATGCATTCCTCGGTGATCATGGTGGACATGGGGACTCCTGTGCGCAGGCTCGGGACGGTCGAGCCACTTAGTGAGTGAGCGAGACCTCGCGGTTTCCCCGCGGGATCCGGCCCTGGAGCAAGAGCTCATCCGCTCGGGCCAGCCGGAACTCCAGCTCGCCGTCGTCGCGAGACGGCTCGAGCTCGAGGTTCGTTGCGAGAAGCTGGCGGCCCAGCCGCACCAGGCCCTTCAGCTGGGCGGCGCGGACCCGGTCGAGGCGACCGACCGCGAGCTTCTTCAGGTTCGAGACGGCCAGGTGCACGTCGCGCACCTCCCCGGTTCCCGCGCACAGCGGGCAGATCCGGGCGAGCGCCTCCCGCAGCACCTGCTCGACGAACCGGCTCTGGTTCGGGAGCTCGCGCAGGGCGGCGGAGATCTCGGGATCGATCCGGAACGTCACGCGCTGCTTGGGTTGGTCGCGACGGGCCATCGTGTACAGCAAATTGCTGTACGGCTGCGACCTCGTCAATAGAGTGCGGAATCGATCGGACTGCCATACTCTGTCGCCCGCGATTCCCTTCTGCCGGAGGCCTATCCTGGAATCGGACAACGAGCAGCCCGGCGAGCCGACGGGGCAACCCCGTCGCCCGAGGCGCCGAAGAAGACGCCGACGCGGAGGCAGATACTCCTCTGCGGGCGACGCTTCGCAGCAGAACTCGCCCTCGCCTTCTGTGCCGTCCGCGAACGGCGCGGCTGAAGGTGAGTCGCTCGCTTCCGAGAACGCGGGGCCGGCTCGAGCGAATGGCCCGGTCCTCGCCGAGCGCCCCTACGGCGATCGCCCGCGGCGCCGCCGGCGGCGCCGCCGCAATCACAACCCCCACTGGAACCCCGACGGCGGCGGAGACTCTCCGGCCGAACGCTCGCCCGAGCCTCGCGATTCCGACGCTGACTCGGACGACGCCACTCACTTCGGCGGCCCGGCCGCGCAGGACGACGATCCGGGGCCCTGGGACTCCGACGCCGCGGAGTCCGGCTCCGAGGCCGCCTTCGACGAAACCCCGATGAACGAAGCCCCCCTGGAACAGAACGGGTCCGAGCCGTGGCGCGATCGCCCGCGGCGCCGCCGGCGGCGCCGCCGCGGCGGCGGAGGCGGCCCCGTACCCGACGAGCGCCTGCGCCAGATGCTCGATCTCTTGCGGCGCGAGTTCGGCCTGCGCCATTTCCGCCCCGGCCAGGAAGAGGTGATCCGCGCCGTGCTCGACGGCCGCGACGCGCTGGCGGTCATGCCGACCGGCGGCGGCAAGTCACTCACCTACCAGCTGCCCAGCCTGGTGCTGCCCGGACTCACGGTCGTCGTGTCACCCCTGATCGCGCTGATCCGCGACCAGTTCGAGAAGCTGCGCGCGCAGGGCATCGAGACCGTGCGCGTCGACAGCTCGCTCACCGGCACCGAGAAGGAAGAGGCGCTGGCGCTGCTCGAAGAGGGCAGCCAGAAGATCGTGCTGATCACCCCCGAAGGGGCGACCGGCGCGGCGTTCAAGAAGCGCATCGCCGACCAGAAGGTGTCGCTGCTCGTGATCGACGAGGCGCACTGTGTCTCGGAGTGGGGTCACGACTTCCGGCCCTCGTATCTCGCGCTGGGCGCGCTGGCCGAGGACCTGGGCCGGCCGACCGTGCTGGCGCTGACCGCGACCGCGCCGCCGCTGGTGCGCGAAGAGATCGTGAAGCGCCTGGGCCTGCGCGATCCGGCGATCGTGGTGCGGCCGGTCGCGCGCCCGAACCTGCGCTTCGAAGTGAAGCAGTGCATGACCGAGGACGTGAAGCGGCGGGAGCTCGTGCAGTATCTCCGCCGGCTGCGCCGACCCGGCATCGTCTACTGCTCGACCGTGAAGGACGTCGAGGAGCTGGGCGCGCTGTGCAAGATCGCGCGCATCCCCGCCGAGATCTACCACGGGCGACTCACCAAGGCCGAGCGCGACCACGCGCACAAGCGCTTCATGTCGTCGGGCAAGCGCATCGTGATGATCGCGACCAGCGCCTTCGGCCTGGGCGTCGACAAGCCCGACATCCGCTACGTGTTGCACTACCAGGTGCCAGGCTCGCTCGAGGCCTACGTGCAGGAGGCCGGCCGCGCCGGCCGAGACGGCCTGCCCGCGCGCTGCATCCTGCTCTGGGACCCGCGCGACATCGACGTGCAGCGGCACTTCCTCTCGGAAGGGCCGACCACGCGCTCGCAGATCAAGAAGGTGGTCGAAGGTCTCTCCGCCTGGACCAAGGACGGCCGTGGCGTCGAGGCCGCCACGCTGGCCATGGCCACCGAGGTCGGAGTGACTCGCACCAAGGCCATCCTCGAAGGCCTGCGCGACGCGGACCTGGTCTCGGAGACCGACGGGCAGTTCTCGCTCTCGCGCGAGATCGACGTGAACGAGGCGGTGAAGCTGCTCTCCCGGCGCAACGAGGAGCGCAAGACCACCGACCGGCGCCGGCTCGAGAGCATCATCCACTATGCGAACAACACCGAGGAGTGTCGGATGATGCACATCCGGCGCTACTTCGAGGACGGCGAGCCGACCCCCTGCGGCCACTGCGACATCTGCGAGCCCAAGCTGCGCCGCCGGCGCCGCCGCCCGAAGGGCCGCGGCGGCCGGCCGATGGACTCGGGCCGAGACGACGACGAGTGAGCTTCGAGCGCGAGGCGCGGGTGGCGTGCGAGGCCGCCCAGGCCGGCGGCGAAGTGGTGGCGCGTCACGCCTCGGCAGAGATGCGCGGGGCCCGGGAGAAGTCACACGACAATCCCGTGACCGCCGCCGATCTCGAGGCCGATGCGGCGATCCGCAGCGTATTGCGCGCGGCCTTCCCCGACGACCTGTTGCTGTCGGAGGAGACCGCCGATGCGCCCGAGCGGCTCGGCGCCGAGCGCGTCTGGATCGTGGACCCGCTGGACGGCACCAAGGAGTTCGTCGAGGGCGTGCCGCAGTTCTCGGTCTCGGTGGCGCTCGCGCTGCGCGGCCAGCCGGTCGCCGGCTGCGTGTTCGATCCCTCGACCGGTGAGGCCTTCTCGGCGGCCGCGGGCTCGGGCGCGCGGCTGGGCGCGAACGCGATCCGAGTCACACGCGAGCAGTCGCTGGCGAAGGCGGTCGTGCTGTCGAGCCGCACCGAGATGAAGCGCGGCCAGGTCGACGCCTTCCGGCCCTGGGTCGCGCGGCTCGAGCCCGTGGGCTCCGTCGCGTTGAAGCTGGCCTGGGTCGCGGCCGGGCGGGCCGATCTGTGGATCTCGGCCGCGCCCAAGAGTGAGTGGGACGTGTGCGCCGGCGACCTCCTGGTGCGCGAGGCGGGCGGCACCTTCATCGAGCTGGCGCGCGGCCCGCGCAGCTACAACCAGGCCGACGTGCTGTTGCAGCCGCCCCTGGCGGCCGGACCCGAGTCACTGGTGCGCGAGTTCCAGAGGCGCGCGTGCCCGGCCTGAAGCACCCGATGCTGCGCATCGAGCCCGTCTCCGACGAGCTCTACGCCGTCTCCGACCTGCTGCTGACCGAGCTGTCGCGGAAGCGAATCTGGCTGTTCGATCTGGAGGCGACCGGCCTCGACACACAGAAAGAGCGAGTCACGCAGATCGCGGGCTGCATGTTCGAGAACGGCCAGATCCGCGAGGAGACCGCCTTCGCCAGCTTCGTCTGGCCCGGCGAGGGCATCGAGATCCCGAAGGTGGTGCGCGAGCTGACCGGGATCACGCCGGAGAAGCTGCAGGGCGCGCCCGCCTTTCCCGAGGCCTGGCGCAGTCACCTGGCGGCGGCGCGCGGCGCCGACTTCTGGATGGGTCAGAGCGTGTTCGAGTTCGACGTGCCGCTGCTCGACGCCGAGCTCGCGCGCCACCGCATGCCGGCGGAGCTGCCCGCGACGCTCGATTCGGTGGTGCTGGCGACCTGGCTGCTCGGGCCCCCGGCGGAAGGAGAGCGCTGGAGCACCTCGCGCCTGCTCGCGCGCTTCGAGGTCGACACCGTCGGCCTGCGCCGCCACGACGCGCTCGACGATGTGAAGATCCTGGGACGGCTGCTGCAGCCGATGGTGCGGCTGGTGACCGTGGAGCGTGCCGACCGTATGGAAATTCCGGCTGCCCAGCCGCTCCCGATCAAGCGCCACCCGCCGATCCAGTCTTGACTACGCTCGCCTGCGGCTCGCTGCGCGGCCCTTCCGGGCCTTGCGGGCTCGCTCAGGGCGGCCTTCGCTCGCCCTCTCATGACACCTAGCCGAGCAGCGCGGAACTCACTCGGTAAGTCACGAACGAGCCGAGCCAGGCCAGGGTCAGCATGTAGCTGAAGGCCAGCGCGGGCCAGCGCCAGCTGCCGGTCTCGCGCGCCATCACCACCACGGTCGACGTGCACTGCAGCGCGAACACGAAGAACACGCACAGTGCGAGCGCGACGGGCAGGCCGAACACCGGCTTGCCGGTGCGCGGGTCGACGTCGCCGCGCAGCGCGTCGCGCAGGCCGGTGAAGTCGTCCTTGCTCGCGACCGCGTAGGTCTGGGCGAGCGTCGCGACGATCACCTCGCGCGCGGCGAGGCTCGCGATCAGGCCGACGCCGATCTTCCAGTCGAAGCCGAGCGGCGCGATCGCCGGCTCGATCGCGCGGCCCAGGTGCGCCGCCGCGCTGGCCTCGAGATTCGCGCGCGCGGTCTCGGCCTCGCTGCGCGCGGGGTCGGGCGCGGCGCGCGGGAACGAGAGCAGGCAGAACAGCACGATCGAGGTGGCGAGGATCATCGTGCCGGCGCGCTTCAAGAAGGCGCGCGCGCTGTGCCAGACCTGGCGCCCGAGGATGCGCGCGGTGGGCCAGCGGTACGGCGGCAGCTCCATGTAGAAGACCGACGGGGTGCCGCGCAGCAGGGTCGAGCCGAGCAGCGCGGCCGAGCACAGGGCCGTCAGCGCGCCCAGGCAGTACAGGCCGAACAGCACCAGCCCCTGCAGGCCGATCACACCGAACAGTGTCGTGTGCGGCACGAACGCGGCGATCAAGAGCGTGTACACCGGCAGGCGCGCCGAGCAGGTCATGAACGGAGACACCAGGATCGTGGCGAGTCTCTCGCGCGGTGACTGGATGGTGCGCGCCGCCATGATGCCCGGCACGGCGCAGGCGTAGCACGAGAGCAGCGGCACGAAGCTCCGACCCTGCAGGCCGACCCAGCCCATCACGCGGTCGACCACGAACGCCGCGCGCGCCATGTAGCCCACGTCCTGGAGCAGATGGATGAAGCTGAAGAGAATCACGATCTGCGGCAGGAACACGAGCACCGAGCCCACGCCCGCGATCACGCCGTCGGTCAACAGGTCCGTCGCCCAGCTCGCCGGCAAGGCGTCGCGCGCGGCGCGGCCGAGCGCGCCGAAGCCGGCGTCGATCGCGTCCATCGCCGGCACCGCCCACGAGAAGATGCTCTGGAACAGCAACACCATGACCAGGCCGAAGACCGCGACGCCGAGCACGGGATGCAAGAGCACGCGGTCGATGCGATCGGTGCGGGTGTCCGGCTCGAGCTCGGTCGCGCCGACCTTGCGACAGATCTCGTCGACCCAGGCGAAGCGCGCGGCCGGTGTCTCGGCCGGAGGCAGCACGGCCGGGCGCGACCAGCGCGCGGGCTCCTGCAGGATGCGGAACAGCGGATCCATGCCCACGCCGCGGTGACCCACCACGCCCAGCACCGGGATGCCGAGCAGCGCCGAGAGCTTCGCCGGCTCGAGCTTCCCGCCGCGCGCGCGCACCTCGTCGATCATGGTGAGCACGAGCGCGGTCGGGCGTCCGCGCTTCAGGAGCTCGCGCAAAAGACCGAGCCCGCGGCGCAGCGTCGTGGCGTCGACCACCGCCACGATGCCGTCGAGCTCGGGCTCGCCGGCGAGCCGGCCGGCGAGCACCTTCTCGACGATCTGCTCGTCGGGTGTCTCGCCCACCACGCTGTAGGTGCCGGGCAGGTCGAGCACGCGCACCGCGCGCTCGGCCCGGCGCAGCGTGCCCTCGCGCCGCTCCACGGTGACTCCGGGGTAGTTCCCGACGCGCGCGCTCGAGCCGGTGAGTGAGTTGAAGAGCGTGGTCTTGCCGGCGTTCGGCGCCCCGACCAGCGCCACGCGCACGGGCCGGTCGGGCAGCTCGAGCGCGACGCTCACGGGGCGTCGCCGCGCGGCGTGACCCGAAGGTTGGCGATCTGCTCGGCGCGCAGGCACATGCGGTAGCCGCGGATCTCGAGCTCGATCGGGTCGCCGAATGGCGCCCGGCGCACGATCCAGAGCTCGGTTCCCGGCACGAAGCCCAGGTCGCCGAGCCGGCGCGGGATCTCCCGGCCGGGCTCGGGCGGGGCGATCGTGGCGGCGACGCCGACCTGCAGCGCTTCCAGCGGAATCGCCTCTGGGTACGGCTCATTTCGCAATTCGGCGCGCATCGCCCGGCCCCGTCCATTTTGAGAACGCCTATCAATATCGGCGAAACCGGACCCAAAAGCAACGCACGTCGGAGGGTCGCATGGGCAGCCTGCCCATGCTCCGGCAACTCCGTGGATCTATCCAGGCGCGATCGAGATCGGGAGCGACTTGTAGGCCGGGGTGCGGCTCCTGGCCGCGAACGCGCCCACCGGAACCAGGCCGTTGGCCTCCGGGAAGTAGGTCGCGGCGCAGCCGAGCGGCAAGTCGTAGGCATGGACGCGGAAGCCGTGCAGCGTGCGACGCTCGCCGCGCCAGTGACTCGTGAGTGACACGGCCTGACCGTCCTCGAGCCCGGCGCGCGCGATCTCGTCGGGGTGGAGCAGCACCGCGCGGCGGTCCGCGATCCCGCGGTAGCGGTCGCTCTCGGCGTAGACCGTGGTGTTGTACTGGTCGTGGCTGCGGATCGTCATCATCCAGAGCTGACCCGGCGGCAGGCGCGCGTCGGGGGGCTCCTGCACGGTGAACTGCGCGCGCCCCGAAGGCGTGCGGAAGGCGCGCCGCTGCGCCGCGCTCGGCAGCACGAAGCCGCCGCCTTCGCGCACGCGGCGGTTCATGTCTTCGAAGCCGGGAATCACGCGCGCGATCCGCTCGCGGATGCGGTCGTAGTCGCCGGCGAAGCTCGCCCACGGAAGCCCGTGCGCGTCGCCCAGCACCGCACTGGCGATGCCGGCCACGATCGCGGGCTCGCTCCGGAGCTCGGGGCCCGCGGGCGCGAGCCGCCCCTGCGAGCGGTGCACGCTGCGCATCGAATCCTCGACGGTCACGAATTGCTCGACACCGTTCTGTGTATCGCGCTCGGTGCGGCCCAGCGCCGGCAGGATCAGCGCCTCGCGGCCGTGCACCAGGTGCGAGCGGTTCAGCGTGGTGGAGACGTGCGCCGAGAGCTCGGCACGGCGCAGCGCGGCGTGCGTGAACTCGCGGTCGGGCGTGGCGACCGCGAAGTTCCCGCCCAGTCCGATGAAGACCTTGGCCCGCCCTCTGGCCAGCGCCTGGATCGCAGCCACGGAGTCGAGGCCGTGCTTGGCGGGCGGCTCGAACGCGAACTCGGCGCCCAGGCGCGTCAGGAACTCGGGCGTCGGACGCTCCCAGATGCCCATGCTGCGGTCGCCCTGCACGTTGCTGTGACCGCGCACCGGGCACGGTCCCGCGCCCGGCCGGCCGATGTTGCCGCGCAGCAGCAAGAGATTCACCAGCTCCTGCACGTTGGCCACGCCGTGCTCGTGCTGGGTGAGTCCCATGGCCCAGCAGGCGATCACCGACTTCGAGCGCGCGTACAGCTCGGCCAGCTCGCGCATCTCGGCCCGCGGAATCCCGGCGCTCTGCTCGAGCTCCTCGAACGAGCGGCGCGCCAGCGCGGCGCGCCAGGCCTCGAAGCCCTGCGTGTGCCGCGCGATGAAGTCGCGGTCGAGCACGCGGCCTGGTGCGTCATCTTCGAGCTCGAGCAGACACTTGGCGATTCCCTGCAACAGCGCGATGTCGCCGGCCACGCGCAGCTGCACGAAGCGGTCGGCCAGCGGCGTGCCCAGGCCGAGCATGCCGCCCAGCTCCTGCGGGTTGGCGAACGCGGCCAGGCCGCGCTCGCGCAGCGGGTTGATGCTCACGATCGCGCAGCCGCGGCGCTTGGCAGCCTGCAGCACGGTCAGCATGCGCGGATGATTCGAGCCCGGGTTCTGGCCCAGCACGAAGATCGCGTCGCAGACCGCGAAGTCGTCGAGCCCGACCGTGCCCTTGCCTTCCCCGATCGACTCACCCAGCCCGGTGCCGCTCGACTCGTGACACAGGTTCGAGCAGTCCGGCAGGTTGTTGGTGCCGAACGCGCGTGCGAACAGCTGCCACAGGAACGCGGCCTCGTTGCTGGTGCGCCCCGAGGTGTAGAACACCGCCTCGTCGGCCGACTCGAGCGCGTGCAGGTGGGCCGCGATCGTCGCGAAAGCCTCGCCCCAGCCGATCGGCTCGTAGTGAGTCCCGCCGGGTGCGAGCCGCATCGGCTCGGTGAGTCGCCCCTGCGCCTCGAGCCAGAGGTCGTCGCGAGCCGCGAGCTCGGCGACGGAGAAGCGCGCGAAGAAATCGCGCGTGACTCGCTTGGGCGTGGCCTCGTGCGCGACTGCCTTCGCGCCGTTCTCGCAGAACTCGATCGTCTTGCGCGGGTAGCTCTCGGGCCAGGCGCAGCCGGGACAGTCGAAGCCCTCGACCTGGTTGATGCGCGAGAGCACCTGGAAAGCGCGCCGGAAGCCGAGCTCGCGCGCCTGCTCCAGCGTCGACAGGACCGCCACCGGTCCGGCGGCCGCATGTCGACGTCCCGAGGCTGCCATATGGAGATGCTACGATCCCGCCCCGCGATGAGCCAAGGCAAGGCGCAGGGCCCGCTGGCCGGGCTCGTGGTGGTGGATCTGACGCGCGTGCTCGCGGGCCCGTACTGCACGCTCGTGTTGTGCGAGCTCGGCGCGCGAGTCATCAAGGTCGAACGCCCGGGGCTGGGCGACGAGGCGCGCGAGGTCGGTCCGCACATCCGCGGCAAGTCGGCCTACTTCATGTCGCTGAACCGCGGCAAGGAGAGCATCTCGCTCGACCTCGCCGACCCGGCCGAGCGGGTGATCTTCGAGAAGCTGCTGGCGCGCGCCGACGTGCTGGTCGAGAACTACCGGCCGGGCGTGCTCGCGAAGCACGGCTACGGCTGGAAGTCACTCCACGCGCGCTGGCCAGAGCTGATCCTGGCCTCGATCTCCGGCTTCGGTCAGACCGGCCCCTACGCGCACCGCCCCGCCTTCGACATGGTGGTGCAGGCGATGGGCGGGGTCATGAGCCTGACCGGTCACCCGGGCGGACCGCCGACCCGCGTCGGCACTTCGATCGGTGACATCACGGCGGGGCTGTTCGGCGCGATCGGCATCCTGGCCGCGCTCAACGAGCGCAACCAGACCGGGCGCGGCCGGCACGTCGACGTGGCCATGCTCGACTCACAGGTGGCGATCCTCGAGAACGCGATCGCGCGCTACGCGGCCACCGGCCAGGTGCCCGGCCCGCTCGGCGCGAGACACCCGTCGATCGCGCCGTTCGCGGTGTTCCAGACGCGCGACAAGCCGATCGTGCTGGCCGCGGGTCACGATCCGGTCTACAAGCGGCTGTGCGAGGTGCTCGGCGCGCCCGAGCTCCTGCGCGACCCGCGCTTCGTGAACATCACCGAGCGCGTGCGGCACGCCGATGCGCTGGGTCTGGAGCTCGAGAAGAGGCTCGCGCAGCGCGGCGTCGACGAGTGGCTCGCGCTGTTCGAGGCGGCCGGCGTGCCCTGCGGGCCGCTGAACGACGTGGCGGCGGTGCTCGCCGATCCGCAGGTGCGCGCGCGCAACATGATCGTGTCGGTCGACGACCCGACCGCCGGCAAGCTCGAGATGCCGGGCTTCCCGGTGAAGCTCGACGGCGGGCACGAGTCCGACGTGCGCGCCCACGCGCCCGACCTCGACGCGGACCGCGCCAAGATCCTGGCCGAGCTCGAGTGAGCTAGAGCGCGCCGACGATCGAGAACGTGGCGATCGTGCCCACCACGGCCAGGCCGTAGCTCGAGAACGCCGCGATCGTCGCGAGTGAGTGACCGCCCAGGTCGAGGATGAAGTGGCGCAGGTGATGCGCGCAGTGCCACAGCACCAGCGTGATCACGACGCAGAGGAACCCCTTGCCCACCATGCTGGAAGCCAGCATGTGCGCGTGGTCGTAGGAGAGACCGTGCGGCATCGCGCCGAGCGGACCGAGGATCAAGACGCCCAGCAAGAGCGCGGGCAGGAAGAAGCAGGCGACGAAGCCGCCTGCGCCGAACAAGATCCACCACAGCGGCTCGAGCTTGTGGATGAGCTTCAAAGCAAGAGCCCTCCCAGGATCGCGAGCAGCACCAGCCACACCGTCACGAAGCCGCCGATCGGCGCGACGCCGAGCAACGGCATCGGCAGCGGGGGCCGCGGCACCGGCCCGATCCGCCCGGCGCCGATCTTGCGGCCGACCCAGGCGAAGCGGATCACGAAATAGAGCGTGAACCCCAGCACGACCACCGACAACACCAAATTGTGTGGTCGGGCCATGCGCGCCAGAAAGCCGTTCCAGGCCGCCTCGCCCTTGCCCAGCGCGTGCAGGCCCTCGAGCAGCCCGATGCAGCCGAGCGCCATGAACAGACTCGTGGCCGCGAACAGGATGTAGTTGCGGTAGCGGTAGAACCCCACCGGGAAGCCCGAGGGCGGCCGGGCGGGCGCGGTCGGCGTCCTGGGTGCGGCGTGTGCGCTCACGTGAAGCTCCGTTTGGGCAGGATGCGCGCCCACTCCAGGAAGTCGGTCAGCTTGGCCTGCTGGATCGCCATCGCCGGATCCACGTGCTTCGGACACACCTGGCTGCACTCGTTGGCGAACGAGCAGGCGTACACGCCGTCGTGTGAGTCGAGCACCGGGAAGCGCTCGGCGTTGCCTTCGTCGCGCGAGTCCAGGTTGTAGCGGTGCGCGAGCGCGATCGCGGCCGGACCCACGAACTCGGGCTCGTTCGCGAGCACCGGGCAGGCCGCGTAGCAGAGCGCGCAGTTGATGCACATCGAGAACTGCTTGAACTCTTCGAGCTGCTCGGGTGACTGACGATACTCGCCCTCGCCGACGTCCTTCTCGAGCTTGCGGATGATCCAGGGCTTCACGCTGCGGATCTTCTCGACGAAGCTGTCGAGCTCGACCACCAGATCGCGCACGATCGGGAAGTTCGACAGCGGCTCGACCCGGATCGTGCCCGAGTAATTGCGTACGAACGCCGCACAGGTCAGCACCGGCCGGCCGTTCACCAGCATGCCGCAGCTCCCGCACACGCCCATGCGGCACGACCAGCGGTGGGACAGCGTGGGATCGATGTCGTCCTTGATCGCGTTCAGCGCGTCGAGGACGACCCAGTCCTCCATGCAGTCGACCTCGTAGGTCTCGAACACGGGCTCCACGTCCTGACCGGGCCGGAAGCGGAGCACCTCGAACTTCACCTTGCGCAGCTCCATCTCAGTACTTCCGCTCCTCGAGCTCCCAGCGCGTCTTCACGACCGGCTTGTAGGTGAGTCGCGGACCGTCGGGCGCGAACTTCACCAGCGAGTGCTTCCACCACTGCTTGTCGTCTCGGGTGGGATAGTCGGTGCGGGTGTGCGCGCCGCGCGACTCGCGCCGCTCGGCCGCCGACAGCGCCACGGCCTCGGCCACGTCGAGCATGTTGCCGAGCTCGAGCGCCTGCACGACTTCGGTGTTGAAGATCTGACTCGTGTCGGAGAGGCCGATGTCGGCGTAGCGGCCCTTGAGCTGCACGATCGTGTCGAGCGCCGCGCGCATCGAGTCTTCCTCGCGGAACACGCCGCAGCCGCTCTCGGTGGCGTGGTTCAGCTCGCGCCGGATCTGCGCGATCTTCTCGCCGCCGTGCTTGCCGCGCAGCTTGGCCAGCCGCGCCTCCTCGGAGCGCGCTTGCTCGAGCGCGCTGGCCTCGCCGCCGGCCGACGAGCCCGACGCGAACTCGGCCGCCGCGCGGCCCGAGCGCGCGCCGAACACGAGACACTCGGTGAGCGAGTTCGAGCCCAGCCGGTTGGCGCCGTTGATCGAGACACACGCGCACTCGCCGGCGGCGTACAGGCCCGGCAGCTCGGTCGCGCCGTGCGAGTCGGTGTCGACGCCGCCCATCATGTAGTGCACGACCGGCCGCACCGGGATCGGCTGCCAGACCGGGTCGACGCCGACGTAGTTCTTGGCCAGCTCGCGCACGAACGGCAGGCGCTTGTCGATCTTCTCCTCGCCCAGGTGCATGAGCTCCAGGTGCACGTAGTCACCGTACGGGCCCTTGAAGCCGCGCCCGGCCTGGAACTCGCGCATCTCGGCGCGGGACACCATGTCGCGCGGGCCGAGCTCGGCCTTGTTGCCGACGCCGTAGTCGTAGGTGACGAGGAAGCGCTCGCCCTTGTTGTTCGTGAGATACCCGCCCTCGCCGCGCGAGGCCTCGGTCATGAGGATCCCCGTGCCCGGCAGACCGGTCGGGTGATACTGCACGAACTCCATGTCTTTCAGACCCACGCCGGCTCGGTACGCGAGCGCCATGCCGTCGCCGGTCTTGACGGCGGCGTTGGTCGTGAACGGGAAGATCCGGCCCGCGCCGCCCGTGCACAGGATCACCGCGCGGCCCAGCACGGCGTGCATCTTGCCGGTGCGGATGTCGAAGGCCGCGACGCCCACCACGCGCCCGTTCTCGACCAGGAGCTTGGTCGCGAAGTACTCGTCGTAACGCACGATCCGGTCGTACTTCAGCGAGGTCTGGAAGAGCGCGTGCAGCATGTGGAAGCCGGTCTTGTCGGTGGCGTACCAGGTGCGCTTCACGGTCATGCCGCCGAAGAAACGCACCGCCGCGCGGCCGTCCTTCTCGCGGCTCCACGGGCAGCCCCAGTGCTCGAGCTGGGTCAGCTCCTTGGGGGCGGCCTCGACGAAGATCTCGACGCTGTCCTGGTCCGCGAGGAAGTCACTGCCCTTGATCGTGTCCTTGGCGTGCAGGTCGAGGCTGTCGTCGTCGCGCGCGCAGCCCGCGGCGCCGCCCTCGGCCGAGACCGTGTGACTGCGCATCGGATACAGCTTCGAGACGCACGCGACGCTGAGCTTGGGATTCGCCTCGACGGCCGCGATCGCGGCCCGCAAGCCCGCTCCGCCGCCGCCGACCAGGATGATGTCGTGCCGAATGGCGTCCAACGCGCCCTCCCCGTTCGGCGCGGCACTCTACCGGATGGCGTGACACAATTCGAGCGGAGGCGACGCATGGCCCGACTGGAGTTTTTCTTCGATTGTTCGAGCCCTTGGACCTACTTGGCGTTTTCGAAGATCGAGGCCCTCGCGGCCGAGACCCGGGCCGAGCTGGTCTGGCGCCCGATCCTGGTGGGCGGCGTCTTCAACGCGATCAACCCCAGCGTCTACGAGTCGCGCGAGCGGCCGGTCGTGCCCAAGGCCCGCTACTACGCCAAGGACCTGCGCGACTGGGCCCGCCACTACGGGCTCGAGATCGGCTCGCCGCCGGTGTTTCCGGTGAACAGCGTGAAGGCGATGCGCGGCGCGTTCTTCGCGCTCGAACGCGGCGTCCTGCCGGCCTACGCGCGCGCGCTGTTCGAGACCTACTGGGGCGCGCTCGAGGACATCTCGCAGGACGCGGTGCTCGAGAAGGTGAGCGCGCGCGCGGGCCTGCCCAAGGCCGAGTATTTCGCCGCGATCGCCCAGCCCAAGTACAAGGACGCGCTGCGCGCCAACACCGACGAGCTGATCGCGCGCGGCGGCTTCGGCTCGCCGACCATGTTCGTGGACGGCTCCGACATGTACTTCGGAAACGACCGGCTCGAGCTCGTGCGCGCGGCGCTCCTGCGCTGAGCCGTCGCCTGCCGTCGCGCCCGTCACCGGGCTCGAGGTGACTGCGCGTGTAAAGCCCCCCGCGGCGAGAGACGAAAGAGTCACCGGAGTCTCCCCCCATGCGATTCCGGCTCGCGCTCGCTTGCGCCGCGCTCTTCTTCGGTCTTCTCGGCTGCGCGTCCCCCGTGCGGCTCGAGGACTATCGCGCCGCCTACAGCACTCACTTCGAGGGCCTGCCCGACCAGGCCGAGGCCTGCGCCTGGGTGCGCAACCAGAGCGACCACGACGTCGACTGGGTCGAGCTGCGGCTGCGCACCAGCAGTCACTTCGGAGGCGACGCGGTGCTGCGCACGAAGTGGCTGTACCGCGGCCGGATCGAGGCCGGCGAAACGGTGGCGCTGCGCTTCCTGCATCCGCCGGTGGCCGACCGCATGGCGATCTCGCACGTGCGCGCGGGCGCGTCCGGGTCGATGCCCGAGAGTGGCCGGGCGCTCGAGCGCGCGCCGGACTGCAGCGACGCGGCGCTGCGCGCGGTGCTCGACGGCGCGCTGCGCGGACACACCGCACCAGGGATCGAGGTACGCAGCGCGAACGGCGCCGGCGATCCCTGGATCGCGGCGCCCTAGAACAGCCCGCCGGCCAGCGCCTCGTCCCAGCCGAGCGTGACACCGATCGGTGTCGTGGGCACGCGCGCGGCCCGGGCCGCGAGCGCGAGGTTCGCCGCGGGCGCGCGGGCCAGCTCGGCCGCCAGCTCCGCGTAGAGCTGCGCCGGCAGTGACTTCGGCAGCGCGCCGGCGACGCGCGCGCGCAGCCGCTCCGCGTCGGCGCTCGGGTCAGGCGCCACCGGCTCGATCGCGACCAGCTTGCGCACGCGCCCGGGCGCGCGCCGCGCCAGCTCGGCGGCCGGCGCCGCCGCCCAGCCGGCTGCCACCACGTCGACGCGCGCGATGCGCAGCGCGTCCAGGAGTGACTCGAGCTGCGCCGCCACGCGCGCCGGGCCGAGATCGGAGACCTGGCGGCGCGAGCCACCGAAGCCCGGCAGGTCGACGCCGAGCGCGCGCCGCCCGCGCGCGAGCGCGGGCTCGGCGAGCGGCTCGAAGACGCGCGCCGAGAGGCCCGCGTCCGGCAGGCACAACAGCGGCAGCGGGTCGTCGGGCCGGCCCCAGTCGAACACGCGCAGCCGCGTGCCGCCCACCTTGAGCTCGCGGGCGGCCGGCGCGGGCGACGGGGACTCGGGCTGCGAGCCCAAGAAGCGGGCGCGCAGCTTGGCGAGCGCCCGGCGCTCGAGTGCCGCGCGCAGCGCGCGCGGCAACGGCAGCGCCAGCGCGGAGCCCAGGTCCACGAGCGCCGGCGCGCCGCCGGGAGTCACCAGCACGTTCGTCGGGCTGCGCAGGTCGAGATACACCACGCCGCGCCGAGCGAGCCCGGCCAGGATGCCCTCGAGCGCGGCGAAGAACGCCGCCGGCAGCGCGCGCCGGTGGGTGCGGCGGCGCAGCGGTCGGCCCTCGAGATACTCGAGCGCGAGCGCGAGGCGGTCGATCCGGCCCAGCCCGCGCGGGACGCCTGGAAGTCCCGCCACGCGCTCGAGCATCGCCAGCTCGTGACTCACCAGGAGCGGCGCCAGCAGTGCGCGCGCCAGCGCGCCGCGCCGGCTCCAGTCCTTCACGATCACGGGCGGCGCGCCCTCGCGCCGCACCAACAGCACGTCGGGGTTGGCGAAGCCGCCGACGTTCAGCACGGCGACGCGCGGACCGCTGAGGTCGGAGCGCGCTAGAACAGTCCCCAGCGCGCCACCATGCACAGCACCCCGACGGCGATCGCGGCGGCGGTGCCGGTCTCGTTGTTGTCGGCGAAGCGCACGCCGCGCCAAGTCGACTCACGCGGGCGCTCCGAGGCGAGCGGCGCGTAGGCGTGGAGCCGCGGAATGAGTCGCGGCACCGCCGCGGCGTAGCGCCGGTAGGCGTCGCCGTACAGGCTCTCGAGCCGCGCGCTCTCGATCCGGTCCTTGTACGGCATGTAGTAGCCGAAGTAGACCCCGCCGAAGAGCAGCGCCAGCGCCAGCGCAACCGGGCTCCAGGCCATGATCAGGAAGCCCAGCCCGATCAAGAGCGTCCCGAAATACAGCGGGTGACGCAGATATGCGTAGGGCCCGGTGGTGGTGAGCGAGTCGTTCTTGTGCAGGTGACCCGTGGCCCACAGACGCAGGCCCTCGCCGCACAGGATGGGCAGCGCGCCCGCCACGATCGACGCCGGCGACGGCCGTGACAGCCACAGCGCCACACCCGCCAGCGCGTACACCGCGAG
Organism: Myxococcota bacterium; assembly: GCA_035498875.1. GTDB lineage: Bacteria > Myxococcota_A > UBA9160 > SZUA-336 > SZUA-336 > VGRW01. The sequence goes on along the minus strand of DATJZP010000026.1, from coordinate 140,907 downwards.
CAGACGCGGCCGCAGCCGCTTCTTGGCGAAGCTCATGCGCGCAGTAGGTAGCGGCGGGGGCTCAGTTCGACCAGCGGCCGCGGAAGCGCGCCGCCAGCTGGGTCGCCAGCGACCCTTCGAAGCCGGGCCTCGGCACGAGCGCGAGTCGGTCGGCGCGCAGGAAGAGCGCGAAGTCGGCGAAATCGAGCGCTTCGATCTCACGCTCTACGCCGTCCCAAAAGCTCGCGCCGAATCGAGACTTCACGAGTCCTCGCGCGTACTGCTGCCGCTCTGTGCCCCGCTCACGCATCCCAACGTCCCTACGACAGTAAGGTGTCGGCGCGTGCGAATGGGTGACGCGCAAAGCAAGCGCGTCGGGCTAGAGCCCCAGGTGCTCCCCGGGCAGCTCGGTCGCCAGCGTGCGCCGCGCCCGGTACAGGCTCGATTTCACGGCGTCCTCGGACCTGCCGGTCAGCTGCGCGATCTTGCGAATGTTCAGCCGCTTGCCGTGGCGCAGCTCCAGGATCTTGCGCTGCTCGACGGGCAGCCGCTCGATCGCGGCCCGCACCCGGCCCAGCGCCTGGCGCGCCTGCGCCAACGGCTCGGGGCCCAGGTCGAGCGGGGCGGCCTCGGGCGGGATGTCTTCCAGCGAGATCAGCCGTACCCCGCCTCGGCGGCGCAGGCGGTTGTTCAGGATGTTCCGGGTGATCCCGTAGATCCAGACCACCAGATCGGACTTGCCCTCGAAGCGGTCCAGGCAGCAGTACACGGCTTCGAAGACTTCCTGGCAGACATCCTCGGCTTCGGCCGCGTCGCCCAGGCGGCGCAGCGAGAAGTTGTGGATACGCCGGAAGTGGAGCTGGTACAGCTCGCGAAATGCGGCGGGATCACCGCCTCGGATGGCTTCGACGATGCTCCGGTCCGCCTCTTTCACGGACGGACGGTTGAGCAATCGACATGCCAAATCGGACGCGTGCGGAATCCTGAGGCAAAGCGCGGGGATCACTCTCCGGGCAGGGCAGGCTTTCGGTCGGGAAGCGAAGCTCCGCCACGTATGCAGGTGAAGCGCACTACCCAACAAAGGGAAAAGAAGTTCACACGGCGACACCAATCGCGAGCGCCCTACAGCTTTTCCGGGACGATCCTCCAGATCCCGTCGTCGCTGCGCTTCCAGGTGTCGTAGCGGTCGAAGCCGATGCTCCAGAAGCGCAGCACGCGCTGGTGGACGCTGGTGAACGTCACCTCCACCTGGGCTTCGTCGGGGCTCGCGAACTCGAAGTGTCGAATGCGCACGCTGCGCGCCGTCATGTCGCGGAAGTACAAGTTGCGCGCCTCGGTCGCGAGCGCCGAGTAGTAGTCGGAGAACGCGGCCTGGGTGGCGAAGCAGTCGGCGAGCTTCTTGTTCTGGTACGTCACCAGCGAGTCGAGGGGCACGTCCTCGAGCGCGTGGTAGAAGGTCTGGATGCGCGCCGAGAACGCGGCGATGTCGGCGTCGGCCGGCGCCAGCGACGACGGCGGCGCGGTGGTCGTCGCACCACCCCCGAAGCAGCCGGCGCAGAGCAACAGGAGGGGGAGCGCCCGCCCGGCGCCCAGCCTCATCCGGCGTTTCTCGCGATCGCCGCTTGCGCGGCGGCCAGCCGCGCGATCGGCACCCGGTACGGCGAGCAGCTCACGTAGTCGAGGCCGGCTTCGTGACAGAACGCGATCGAGCGCGGCTCGCCGCCGTGCTCGCCGCAGATGCCGACCTTGAGGTCGCGGCGTGTCTTGCGCCCGTTCTGGATGCCCATGCGAATCAGCGCCCCCACCCCGCCCGTGTCGAGCGTGACGAACGGATCGTCGTCCATCAGGTGGCGCTGAACGTAGGCGGGAAGGAAGCGCCCGGAGTCGTCGCGCGAGAGCGCGAGCGTCATCTGGGTCAGGTCGTTGGTGCCGAAGGAGAAGAACTCCGCGACCTCCGCCAGCCGGTCGGCCACGATCGCGGCGCGCGGCACCTCGATCATGGTGCCGACGTGGTAGCGGATGGTCTTGCCGCGCTCCTTCATCACCGCTTTCGCCGTGGTGTCGACCAGGTCGCGCAAGAGAGTCAGCTCGCGCGCGCCCGCGACCAGGGGCAGCATGATCTCGGGATGTGTCTTCACCGCTTCCTGCGCGCAGACGCACGCCGCTTCGACGATCGCGCGCACCTGCATCTCGTAGATCTCGGGGTAAGTGACCGCCAGGCGCGAGCCGCGGTGACCCAGCATCGGGTTGAACTCGCGCAGCCCCTCGACCTTGCGCCGCAGCTCGAGCTCGGGCACGCCGAGGTCGTGCGCCAGGTTCGACATCTCCTCGCCGGTGTGCGGCAGGAACTCGTGCAGCGGCGGGTCGAGCAGGCGGATCGTGACCGGACGGCCGGCCATGGCTTTGAAGATCCCGACGAAGTCCTCGCGCTGCATCGGCAGGATCTGCGCGAGCGCGCTCGCGCGCTCGTCGGCGCTCTCGGACAGGATCATGCGCCGCACCGCCAGGATGCGCTCGGCCTGGAAGAACATGTGCTCGGTGCGGCACAGCCCCACGCCCTCGGCGCCGAAGCGCACCGCGACCTCGGCGTCGACCGGAGTGTCTGCGTTCGCGCGCACGCGCAGCCGGCGTGTCTCGTCGGCCCACTTCATCAGCGTCTGGAAGTCTTTCGAGAGCTCGGGCTCGACCGTGGGCACGCGGCCCTTGAAGACGTTGCCGGTCGAGCCGTCGAGCGTGATCACGTCGCGCTCGGTGAGCTCGACGCTGCCGAGCGTCGCGCGGCGGCGCTCGAAGTCGATCGACAGCGTGGTGCAGCCGGCGACGCAGCACTTGCCCATGCCTCGCGCCACGACCGCGGCGTGCGAGGTCATGCCGCCGAGCGCGGTCAGGATGCCCTGCGCGGCGTGCATGCCGTGGATGTCCTCGGGCGAGGTCTCGCGCCGCAACAGCACCACTTTCTCGCCGGCCTCGGCCGCGGTCTCGGCGTCCTCGGCGGTGAAGACCACGCGCCCGACCGCCGCGCCCGGCGACGCCGGCAGGCCCTGCGCGATCGGCGGCGGCGCGGCGTTGGCGTCGAGCGTCGGGTGCAGCAGCTGGTCGAGTGACTCGGGCACGACCCGCTGCAGCGCGGTCCTGCGGTCGATCAGGCCCTCGCGCGCCATGTCGACGGCGATCTTCACGGCCGCGCGCGCGGTGCGCTTGCCGCTGCGCGTCTGCAGCATCCACAGCCGGCCGCGCTGGATCGTGAACTCGAGATCCTGCATGTCGGTGTAGTGCTTCTCGAGTAGCTCGGCGGTGCGCACCAGCTCGCGGTAGCTCTTCGGCATGAGCTCCTCGAGCGACGGTGCAGCGCCCTTGGTGCGGTCGCGCTTGGTGATCGACTGCGGCGTGCGGATGCCGGCGACCACGTCCTCGCCCTGCGCGCGCGGCAGGAACTCACCGAAGAAGCGGCGGTCCCCCGTCGATGGATCGCGCGTGAAGGCGACGCCGGTGGCCGAGTCGTCGCCGAGATTTCCGTAGACCATCGCCTGCACGTTGACCGCCGTGCCCCACTCCGACGGGATGTTGTTGAGCCGCCGGTAGGTCTCGGCGCGCGGCGTGTTCCAGGACAGGAACACCGCCGAGATTGCGCCGTGCAGCTGCTCGAACGGATCGTCGGGGAACGGCTCGCCGGTGTGCTCGCGCACCACCTGCTTGTATTTCGCGACCAGGCTCGCGAGGTCGTCCGCGCCGAGCTCGGTGTCGAGCTTCACGCGCCGCGCGTGCTTCAAGAGATCGAGCTGACTCTCGAACAGCTCGTGCTTCACGCCCAAGACGACGTCGCCGTACATGTGGATGAAGCGCCGGTAGGTGTCGTAAGCGAAGCGCCGGTCTCCGCTCTCCTCGATCAGGCCCTCGAGCGTCTCCTCGTTCAGGCCCAGGTTGAGGATCGTGTCCATCATGCCGGGCATCGAGGCGCGCGCGCCCGAGCGCACCGAGACCAGCAGCGGCTGCTTCCGCGAGCCGAACGTGCCGCCCATGGCGCGTTCGATCTTGCGCAGGCTCGTGCGCACCTCCGCGTCGAGACCGGCGGGGAGCTTCCGCCCGAGCGCGTAGAACTCGGTGCAGACGTCGGTCGAGATCGTGAAGCCGGCCGGCACGGGCACGCCGAGGCGAGTCATCTCGGCCAGGTTCGCGCCCTTCCCACCCAGCAGGTTCTTCTGGCTGGCGTTCCCGTCGGCGCGGCCCGCCCCGAAGAAGTGAGCGCGGCGCTTGCCTTTGACGGACTTCAGCGAACGCTTCGCGGACGCCTTCGTTGCTCGCTTGGCCAAGCTCGTGGCCTCCTCAGGGGGTCATTTCGAGGCGCGGTTCAGACACGTGGAGGTTCGAGGCGCGCCGGGGCTGGGTGGGGGTCGGACGGGGGCGCAGTATCCTCGCGACCCGAGTCTCCGTCAACCGAATCGGCGCCGTCGATCCGGTCGGCAAAGACGCGGCGCAGAAAGCCCTCGGAGCGCAGCTCGAAGCCGATGTGGAAGCGGAAGAAGCGCTCGACCAGCCGGGCCGCCAGCGCAACGTCGCGCGGCTGCAGACCGAGCTCGTGGCGCGCGCGCAGCGGCTGGCGCAGGCCGGCCTCGAGCCCGCGCAGGAGCCGCAGCGAGATCCGGGCATCTTCGATCCCGCCGCAGGCGCGACATACCGCCCCACCGTGGCCGGGCACGAAGGCGACGCGCGCGCCCTCGGCGGGTAGATCGTTCCCACACAGCGCGCAGCGCACGAGCTGCGGTCGATAGCCCAGCCGGGCGAGTGTCTTGGCCAGCACGAGCAGCGCCAGGAGCTCGTCCGGTGTCTCGCCGTCCAGCACGTCGAGCACGCCTGTCGCGAAATGGAAGAGCTCGGGCTGCGCCTGGCGCTCGGGCGTGGCGCGGTTCAGGAGCTCGAGGAACTGACAGGCGATCGCGAAGCGCGCCAGGTTCGCGGGCACGCCCTCGAACGCGCGCACCAGCTTTGCGCCCTCGAGCCGCGCCAGCACCGCGCGCGGCGGGTCGACCAGCCGCACGTCGACGAGTGACAGGATCTCGAGCGTGCCGGGGAAGCGGCGCTTCGAGCGCCGCGCGCCCTTGGCGATGGCCGAGATCCGGCCGAGCGCCTCCGTGTACAGGTGCACGACGCGATCCGATTCGCCCTGGTCGAACGTGCGCAGCACGAGCGCGCGCGTCCGGTGCTCGACCGGCATGCCCCTAGCCTACTCGCGGTGGAGCAGCTGGTCGACGTAGTCGGGCTTCAGCACGTGCGGCGGCGCGGCGGCCGCGTGCGGCGGAGCCGAGAGCCAGCGCCCGAGCAGCCACACGCCCAGGGCCAGCACCAGCACGAGACCCGCCTTGCGACCCAGTCCCGCGAGCCGGAACGGCAGGTCCGGGAAGCGCGGGCGGTGCGGGATCGGCGGAAGCGAGACCGTGCCGAGCTGCCGCGCGGCCTCGTCGGGATCGGCGCCGATCGCGTGCGCGAGCGCGCGCGCGGTGGCGCGGCCGATGCCGTCGGTCTCGAGCGGCGCGCTCGACTCCTCGATCTCGCGCACGCGCTCGGGCGAGAGCTTGGTGCGCGCGGCCACGTAGAACAGCGAGATGCCGCGCAGCTCGCGCTGTCTCCGATACCAGGCTCCGAACGAGCCCGGCACCGGATCTCGGCCCCCTACTGCAGCACCTTCAGATAGTCGCTCGACTTCCGCGCCCACTCGCTCTCGCCCCCGCGTTCCACCGCGATCCGCAGTGCCGCGACTGCTTGCTCGCGCTGGTTCAAGCGCACGTAGGCCTGCGCCGTCCGGAACCTCGCCTCGGCTTCGGCCGGTCCGTAGACCAGGGCCGGTCGGTCCGAGATGATCTTCACACACTCGTCGAAATGCTGGATCGCCTCGACGAGCTCCCCCTTCTCGAACAGCACGATCCCCAGGTCGAGGTGCGCGGTGTAGTTCGTGCGGTCCACCTTGAGCGCGCGCTGGAAGTCGGCGGAGGCCTGGTCGAGGTCGCCGGATTTGTAGTGAGCCCAGCCCAGGTTTACAAGACCGCGGGCGGGCCGGATGAAGGTCGGGTCGTCGACGAGCTTCTGGAATTCCGCGGCGGCGTCGGCCCAGCGCTCCTGCTGCAGATGAGTCACACCGAGCGCGAGCCGCGCCTCGTGGTAGCCGGGGTCGAGGCGGAGCGCCTCGCGCAGCTCGGACTCGCAGTCCCCGAGCAGGCCCTTGCGCCGGTACGCCTCGGCCAGGCCCAGGTGAGTGTCGGGGTCCCTGGGGTTGATCTCGATCGCCTTGCGATACTCCGCGATCGCTGCCTCGGGCTCGTTCTGCGCCAGCTTGGCGCTGGCCAGGTCGCGGTGCTGGTCGGCGAGCACGAGCTCGCGTTCCGACACGGTCTTGCAGCCGGCGAGCGACGCCAGCGCGACCACGGCCACCCACAGCGCGAAAGACTTGTTCATGACTCCCCTCCAGTGACTGTGACTAGAAGAACGCGAGCAAACGCGCGATCTGCTCCAGGCGGCGCGCGTCGGCGCCGCCGCGGCGCACGAGCGAGATCCTGCCCAGCACGGCGCTGGGCTGCGGGGGGTTGGACATGAGACTGGTCTCGGCCTCGGGGCTGGCGGGCGGGTCGACCACGACGTCGGCCTCGGACATCTCGAGCTCGAGCTCGGGAATCGGCGGCGGCGCGGGAATCGACAGCTCGTCGGGCCCGATGTCGAGCCCGGCGGGCATCGGCGCCGCGGGCAGCTCGGGCAGCGCGAGCGCGGCGCTGTCCTCGGGTGACGGAGAGACCGCTCCCGACTTGGCCGAGGAAGCCGCGGGCTTGCGCAGCTTTCGCAGCTTGTTCCAGCGCTGCATGCGTGACTCGCGCTCGGCCTCGGACAGCTCGGCGAAGTCACCCGCATCCATCAAGAAGCCCAGTGACTCGGCAAAGCCGACGGCCTCCTCGGTCGCCGCGGCCAGCGCCTCGACCGAGGTGATCGCATTCTCGGTCACGTAGCGGTCGATGCGCGCCGGCTCGATGTCTCGCACGAGCAGCGCCACGTAGCCCTTGCGCCCATTCCAGACCGAAGCCAGCGCAGCCACTGACTCGATCAGCTCACCGTCGTTCGCGCGCGCCACCTTCGCTTCCGAGAAAGCGAGCGCGCGCACGAGGTCCGCGCGCAGCGCGGTCGGTCCATCGGACTTCGCGAACATGCCCGGCCTATCGGGACGAAAACCGCCGTGCTTGAGGCATCTCAGCCCACCAGCTGCGCATCTGAGTCGTGTGCCGGCCGCCCCCGCTAGAAGGTGGTGAGTCGGCGGAACTCTTCGAAACGGTCGTCGATGTCCGCGCGTGTCAGGTCGCGCAGCCGGTCGAGGCTGAAGCGCTCGACGCAGAACGAGGCGAGAACGGACCCGTAGATCATCGCGCGTCGCAGCGCGGCGGTGGAAAGATCGCCCTGACTCGCGAGCGCGCCCATCAGCCCGCCCGCGAACGCGTCGCCGGCGCCGGTCGGATCGCGCACATCGCGCAGCGGGAAGGCGGGCGCGGCGAAGATGCCGTCGTCGTCGAACAACAGCGCGCCGTGCTCGCCGCGCTTCACGATCACCACGCGCGGGCCGAGCTCGCGGATCGCGTCGGCCGCGAGCACCAGGTTCGACTGGCCGGTGAGCTGGCGCGCCTCTTCGTCGTTGATCACGAGGCCCTTCACCACGGCCAGCGTCTTCGCGAGCTCGTCGCGCGCGCCCTCGATCCAGAAGTTCATCGTGTCCATCGCCGAGAAGCGCGGCGCGCGTGTCTGCTCGAGGACGTTGCGCTGCAAGGTGGGCTGGATGTTGGCGAGGAACACCCACTCCGAGTCGCGATAGGCGGGCGGGATCTTGGGGTCGAAGTCGGCGAACACGCCGAGCTCGGTGAACAGAGTGTCGCGCTCGTTCAGCGACTTGCGGTAGCGCCCGCCCCAGCGGAAGGTGCGGCCGGGCACGCGCTGCAGGCCCGTCAGGTCGAGGCCCTTCGAGGCCAGGAAATCGACGTGCTCGCGCGGGAAGTCCTCGCCCACCACCGCGACCACGCGCACCGGCACAAAGTAGCTCGCAGACACGCCGAAGTACGAGGCCGCCCCGCCGAGCACGCCTTTGGCGCTGCCCGCGGGCGCTTCGATGTCGTCGAGCGCGACCGAGCCGACGACGAGCAGGCTCATTCAGCGCACGTTGGGCGCGGCTTGCGCGAGTGTCTCGCCGATCAGCGCCGGCGAGGCGGCGACCGGGATGCCCGCCTTCTCGAGCGCCTTGCGCTTGCCCTCGGCCGTGCCCTTGCCGCCCGAGATGATCGCGCCGGCGTGACCCATGCGCTTGCCCGACGGCGCAGTGACTCCCGCGATGAACGCCACCACGGGCTTGTTCATCTCGGCCGCCACGTACTCGGCGGCCTCTTCCTCGGCGCTGCCACCGATCTCGCCGATCATCACCACTGCCTTGGTCGCCTTGTCGGCCTGGAACAGGCGCAGCGTGTCGACGAAGCTCGTGCCGGGGATGGGATCGCCGCCGATCCCGACGCAGGTGGTCTGGCCGATGCCGAGCCGCGAGAGCTGGTGCACGGCCTCGTAAGTCAGCGTGCCCGAGCGAGACACCACGCCCACCGAGCCCGCCTTGAAGATCGAGTACGGCGCGATGCCGATCCGCACCTTCAGGCCCGGGTCGAGCAGGCCCGGGCAGTTGGGGCCGACGAGGCGTCCCTTCCAGCCGCGCAGCGCCGCGCGCACGCGCAGCATGTCGCGCACCGGCACGCCCTCGGTGATCGCGCAGACCACCTGGATGCCGGCGTCGGCGGCTTCCAGGATCGCGTCCGCCGCGCCGGGCGCGGGCACGAACACGACCGACGCGTTCGCGCCGGTCTCGCGCACCGCCTCGCGCACGGTGTCGAACACCGGCACGCCGGCGGCCTCGCTGCCGCCGCGGCCGGGAGTCACTCCGCCGACCACCTTCGTGCCGAACTCGCGCGACAGGGTCGCGTGCAGCTGGCCCGTCTTGCCCATGCCCTGGACCAGCAGCTTCGTGTCACTCGAGACCAGGATGCTCATGCCGCCACCGCCCGCACGATCTTCTCGCCCGCGTCCTTCATGCCGTCGGCAGGAGTGATGTTGAGGCCCGAGCTCGCCAGCATCTGCTTGCCCTTCTCGGCGTTGGTGCCGTCGAGTCGCACCACCAGCGGCACCTTCACGCCCACGCTCTTGGCGGCGCTGATGATGCCCTCGGCCACCCGGTCGCAGAGCACGATCCCGCCGAAGATGTTTACCAGGATCCCCTTCACGTTCTTGTCCGCGAGGATCAGCCGGAACGCGTGCCCCACGCGCTCGGCGTCGGCGCCGCCGCCCAGGTCGAGGAAGTTGGCGGGCTTCCCGCCGGCGTACTGGATGATGTCCATGGTGGCCATCGCCAGGCCTGCGCCGTTCACCATGCAGCCGATGTTGCCGTCGAGCGAGACCCAGTTCAGGTCGTACTTCGCCGCCTCGGCCTCGCGCGGGTCCTCTTCGTCCGGGTCGCGCAGCGCGGCGATGTCCTTGTGCCGGTAGATCGCGTTCGAGTCGAAGTTGAGCTTGCAGTCGAGCGGGATCACGGCGTCGCCCGAAATCACCAGCGGATTCACCTCCGCCAGTGACACGTCCTTCTCCATGAACAGCCGGTACAGGCCGGCGACCAGCCCGACGAACGACTCACAGCGCTTGCCGGTGAGTCCCAGGTCCAGGCCGAGCTGGCGCGACTGGTAGTCGCACACGCCGACCAGCGGGTCGACCTGCACGGTGAGGATCTTCTCGGGCGTGGCGTGGGCGACCTCTTCGATGTCCATGCCGCCCGCGGTCGAGCCCAGGATCGCGACGTTCTGCGTGGCGCGGTCGACCAGGATCGCGAGATACAGCTCGCCCTCGATCTTCGAGCCGGCCTCCACGTACAGTCGGCGCACGACCTTGCCCTCGGCGCCGGTCTGCTTGGTGACCAGCCGCATGCCGATCATCTCTTCCGCGGTCTGGCGCGCCTGCTCGGGCGTCTTCACCACCTTGATGCCGCCGGCCTTGCCGCGGCCGCCGGCGTGCACCTGCGCCTTCACCACCACCGTGCCGCCGATGTCGCGCGCGGCCTGCTCGGCCTCGAGCGGCGTGGTGACCACGCGGCCGGGCGGCACCTCGATCCCGTACTCGCGCAGGAGCGCCTTGGCCTGGTACTCGTGGACGTTCATCGCGCGCCTCTACAGCTTCGCCGCGGCGACGAGTGACTTCACGGCGTCGACGCTCTTGTCGAGCAGCGCCTTCTCGGACGCGTCGAGATCGAGCTCGAGCACCTTCTCGACGCCGTTCGAGCCGATCACCACCGGCACGCCCACGTAGATGCCCTTGTGGCCGTATTCGCCGTCGAGATACGCGGCACAGGGCAGCACGCGCTTCTGGTCGAACAGCACCGACTCGGCCATCTCGATCGAGGCCTCGGCCGGAGACACGAACGCGGAGCCGGTCTTGAGCAGGGCCACCACCTCGCCGCCGGCGTCCTGCGTGCGCTTCGCGATCTTGGCGATCGTGGCGTCGTCCATGAGCTTGCGCAGCGGCACGCCCCCGACGCTGCAGAAGCGCGGCAGCGGCACCATCGTGTCGCCGTGGCCACCCAACACCACCGCGTGTACGTCGCGCACCGACACGCCCAGGTGCTGCGCCACGAAGAAGCGGAAGCGCGACGAGTCGAGCACGCCGGCCTGGCCGAACACGCGCTGGGCCGGGAAGCCGGTGAGCTGCTTCATGGCCAGCACCATCACGTCGAGCGGGTTACTGACGACGATCACGACCGCATTCGGCGAGTGCTGTTTGATGCCGCCCGCGACCGTCTTGATGATGCCGAGGTTCACCGAGAGCAGGTCGTCGCGGCTCATGCCGGGCTTGCGCGGCACGCCGGCCGTCACGATGTACAGGTCCGAGCCGGCAGTGTCCTTGTAGTCGTTCGTGCCGACGACCGACACGTCGCTGCCCCAGCCGGAGAGCGCGTGACAGATGTCGAGCGCCTTGCCCTGGGGCACGCCTTCGACCACGTCGTACAGCACGACGTCGGCCAGGCGGCGCTGCGCGATCAGCGCGGCCTGCACGCCGCCGATCTGGCCGGCGCCGATGAGCGAGATCTTCGGTCGCTTCACGGAGTCACTCCATGTTCTCGATGATGGCGTCACCGAACTCCGAGCACTTGAGGAGCGTGGCGCCGTCCATCAGGCGGTGGAAGTCGTAGGTCACGCGCTTCTGCTCGATCGCGCGCGAGATGCCCCGGTCGATCAGCCGCGCGGCCGCGCCCCAGCCCAGGTGGTCGAGCATCATCACGCCCGACAGGATCACCGAGCTGGGATTCACCTTGTCCTGGTCGGCGTACTTGGGCGCGGTGCCGTGAGTCGCCTCGAAGATGCCGTGACCGGTCAGGTAGTTGATGTTCGCGCCCGGCGCGATGCCGATCCCGCCGACCTGCGCGGCCAGCGCATCCGAGAGATAGTCGCCGTTCAGGTTCATGGTGGCGATCACGTCGAAGTCGTCGGGCCGGGTCAGCACCTGCTGCAGCGTGATGTCGGCGATCGAGTCCTTCACCAGGAGCTGGCCCTTGGGCGGATTGCCGCCGCAATCGTCCCAGCCGATCGCGCGGCCCTTGTACTCGCGCTTCACCAGCTCGTAGCCCCAGTCGCGGAACGCGCCCTCGGTGAACTTCATGATGTTCCCCTTGTGCACGAACGTGAGCGACTTGCGCTTGTGCAGGAGCGCGTAGTCCAGCGCCGCGCGCACGAGTCTCTCGGTGCCCTCGCGAGACACCGGCTTGATGCCGATGCCGCTGGTCGCCGGGAAGCGGATCTTCTTGACGCCCATCTCCTGCTCGAGGAAGGCGATCAGCTTCTTGGCCTCGGGTGACTCGGCCGGCCACTCGACGCCCGCGTAGATGTCTTCGGTGTTCTCGCGGAAGATCACCATGTCGACCAGCTCGGGGTGCTTCACCGGGCTGGGCACGCCAGGGTACCAGCGGACCGGCCGCAGACACACGTACAGGTCGAGCATCTGGCGCAGCGCCACGTTCAGGCTGCGGATGCCGCCGCCGACCGGCGTCGTGAGCGGGCCCTTGATGCCCACGAGACACTCGCGGAACTTCTCGACCGTCTCGTCGGGCAGCCAGTTCTTGGTGCGGTCGAAGGCCTTCTCGCCGGCCAGCACCTCGTACCAGGCGATCTTCTTCTTGCCCTTGAACGCCTTCTGCACCGCGGCGTCGAACACGCGCACCGACGCCTTCCAGATGTCACGTCCGGTGCCGTCACCCTCGACGAAGGCGATCGTCGGGTTGTCCGGGACCTCGAGCGTCCCGTCGGCGCGCTTGCGAATGAGTGAGCCGTTCATGCGCACGAGCGCGGCATCGGCCATCGGGGGGTTCCTCCTCGGCGCGGCGCAGTATAGGGGCTAGGTCTTCGCGGTCGCAATGCGATCCGCGGCCAGCTCGAACGCGCGCTGCAGCTCGGAGTACTCGCGCGCCACCGGGAACTGCGGGAACTCGGCCACCACGTTCGGCGGCGGGCGAAACAGGATGCCGGCGTCGGCCGCCAGGAGCATGCCCGTGTCGTTGTAGCTGTCTCCGGCGGCGATCACGCGAAATTTCAACTCGTGCAGGTGCTCGACCGAGGCGCGCTTCTGCTCGGCCATGCGCAGCCGGTAATTCACGATCCTGCCCGCGGCATCGATCTCGAGGTCGTGGGCGAACAGAGTCGGCGAGCCGAGCTTGCGCATCAGCGGGCGCGCGAAGGCATAGAAGGTGTCCGAGAGGATCAGGACCTGGAAGCGACCGCGCAGCCAGTTCAGGAACTCGAGCGCGCCGGGCAGCGGATCCATGCCCGCGATCACCGCGTCGATCTCGCGGATGCCGAGCTTGTGGCGGTCCAGAATCTCGAGCCGCCCGCGCATCAGCTTGTCGTAGTCCGGCTCGTCGCGCGTGGTCCGGCGCAGCTCGGGGATGCCCGTGCGGTCGGCGACGTTGATCCAGATCTCGGGGACCAGCACGCCTTCCAGGTCGAGACACGCGATGATCACGCGGACTCCTTGCGCCCCGCTCGGGAGCTACTCGCGGCGGTAGACGCTGCCGCCGCGCATCACGAACAGGATGCGCTGTAACTCGAGAATGTCGACCAGCGGGTTGCGGCGCGTGGCGACCAGATCGGCGCGCTTGCCGCGCTCGAGAGTCCCGATCTCGTTCTCGAGGCCCAGGATCGTGGCGGCGCTGGTGGTGGCGGCCGCGATCGCCGCCGCGGGAGTCATTCCCGCCTCGACCAGGTACTGGAACTCGCGCGCGTTCTCACCGTGGGGATACACGCCGGCGTCGGTGCCGAACGCCACTTTCACGCCGCCCGCCAGCGCGCGCCGCACGGCGTCCTGCACGTGCGGACCCACCGCCAGCGCCTTGGCCGCGATCGAGGGCGGAAAGAAGCCCGGCTGCTTCGCGCGCTCCTCGACGGTCTTGCCCGCGATGATCGTGGGCACGTACCAGGCGCCCGTCTTCTTGAACAGCTCGATCGACTCGGCGTCGAGAAACGTCCCGTGCTCGATCGTGTCGACGCCGGCGCGCAGCGCGGCGTTCACCCCGCGCGCACCGTGCGCGTGCGCGGCCACCTTGCGGCCGAGCATGTGCGCGGTGCTCACGATCTCGTCCAGCTCGTCGTCCTTGAACTGCTGGTCCGTGCCCGAGGCCACCGGATCGAGCACGCCGCCGGTCGCGTGCACCTTGATCCAGTCCGCGCCGAGCTTCACCTGGGCGCGCACCGCGGCGCGCGCGGCGTAGGGTCCGTCGGCCACTCCCTGATAGGGACCGGGCGACTCGAACAGGTCCTCGCGGTAGCCGGTGGTGCGATCGCCGTGGCCGCCGGTGATGGTGAGCGGATAGCCGGCCACGAACATGCGCGGGCCTGGCACGAAGCCCTGGGCGATCGCGTCGCGCAGCGCGAACACCGCCGAGCTGCCGCCCAGGTCGCGCACCGTGGTGAAGCCCGCCTCGAGCGTCTTGCGCGCGTTCAGCGCCGCCCGCAGGGCGACCTCGGCCTCGTCTTCGGTGACTCGCCGCAGCCGCACGTCGGCGGTGTACTCGGCGGTGAGGTGCACGTGCAGGTCGACCAGGCCCGGCATGCAGAAGCGGTCGCGCAGGTCGAGCACCTCGGACGCGCCGTTCTTTCCTGCCATGACCTGCTCGGGGCCGGCGGCCCCGTTCAACACGTCGGCGATCATGCCGTCGTGGATCACGAGCGTGGTCTCGCCGTGCGGCGGCTGGCCCGGCACCAGGAGCACGGAGCCGCACTGCACGATCGTCCACTTCTCGGGCGCGGGCGGCGCCGCGCGCGCGCTCGTCGCCACGGCGGCGCACGCCAGAAAGAGAGTCGCGATCCGCTTCATGGACTCACTCAGATCTGGCGGCCGAGCGCTTGCCAGTAGCGGTCGCGGATCGCGCGGCGCTGGACCTTGCCGGCCTCGCTGCGCGGCAGGCTGGGGTCGAAGTCGATCGAGCGCGGACACTTGAAGTGAGCCAGCCGCGCGCGGCAGTGCTCGAGCAGCTCGCGTGCCAGCGCGTCACTCGGGTCGAAGCCGTCGGCCAGCTGCACGACTGCCTTCACCTCTTCGCCGAACTCCTCGTTCGGCACGCCGATCGCGGCCGCGTCGCGCACGGCCGGATGCATGAGCAGCACGGCATCGATCTCGGCCGGGTAGATGTTCACCCCGCCCGAGATGATGAGCTCGGCGGTGCGGCCGGTGAGGAACACGTAGCCGTCGGCGTCCTGGTAGCCCATGTCGCGCATCGTGAACCAGTCACCGTCGTAAGACGACGCGGTCTTGGCCGAGTCCTTCCAGTACTCGAAGCGGCCCTTGGCCGGCGCTTTGAACCAGATCGTGCCGACCGTGCCGGGAGTCACGACCTTGCCCGCGTCGTCGCGGATCTCGAGCGTGCCCGGCTCCGCCGGCCGGCCCACGCTGCCCGGCTTCTTCAGCCACTCCTCGGCGAAGATGAACGTGCCGCCGCCCTCGGTGGCGGCGTAGTACTCGTGCACCACCGGCCCGAGCCAGTCGATCATCGCCTTCTTCACGTGCACCGGCGTGGGCGCGGCGCCGTGCAGGATCACGCGCAGCGACGACAGGTCGTACTTCGATTTCACGGTGTCGGGCAGCGCCAACAGCCGGTGGAACATGGTGGCGACCATGTGCGTATGGGTGACTCGCGCGCGTTCGATCGTGCGCAGCGCGTCTTCGGCGTCGAACTTGTCCACCAGCACGCAGCCCACGCCGGCGGCGAGTGACCCGACCAGATTGAAGGCGAGCGGCGCCGCGTGGTACAGCGGACCCAGGCACAGGTTGCGGTCGCGCTCGGGCTGGTAGCGGTTCACCTGCGCGGTGAGTCGCGCCACGCCCGTAGGCGCCGGGGCCTCGCGCCGGTGCACGCCCTTGGGCCGACCGGTCGTGCCCGAGGTATAGAGCATCGTGCCGCCCAACACCGGATCGGGAATGTCGTCGGGTGACTCGGCGGCCAGCGCCGCCTCGAACGACTCGAAGCCGGAAATCGCGCCGCCGATCGCGAGCCGGACCTCGGCCTTCGGGCACTCCGCCGCCGCGGCCTGGGCCACGCTCGCGAAGCGCACGTCGGCGATGAAGGCGCGCGCCTCGCAGTTCTGCACCACGTACGCGGCCTCGTCGAGCTGCAGGTGCCAGTTCAGCGGCGTGAGTCGCAGGCCGCTCCGCACCGCGGCCGCGTATGCCACCGCGAACTCGGGACGGTTCGAGCAGAGCAGCGCCACGGAGTCACCGCGGCCCAGCCCGCGCGCGCGCAGCGCGCGCACGAGCTGGTTGGCCTGCGCGTTCAGCTGGCCGTAGCTCAGGTCGCCCACGGGAGACAGGATCGCGAGCCGGTCCGGGTCCTCCCGCGCGTGCAGGGCGATCGTCATGCCCGCCGCGCGGAGCCGGTCTGCCTCGGCAGGCTCGATTCCGCTCATGGCCGGCGATTCTACTCCGAGCCGCGGTAGCGAACGCGGTAGATCACGCCGGCGAAGTCGTCCGATACGTAGAGCGCCCCGTCCGGGCCGTCGAGCACGTCGACCGGCCGGCCGACCACGTCCTCGTTCACCTCGAACCCGGTCAGGAAGTCCGACTCGGCGATCGAGCCGTCGGGCTGCCACTCGAGCAGCACCACCTTGTAGCCGCTCTTCTTCGTGCGATTCCAGGAGCCGTGCTGGGCCACGAAGGCCTGCCCGCGATAGCGCTCGGGAAAGGCCGTGCCCCGGTAGAAGCGCATGCCGAGCGGAGCCACGTGCGCGCCGAACGCGTGCGCCGGCGGGACGGCGCTGGCCAGCAGCTTGGGGTCGCCCTGCTTGCCCACGTCCGGGTCGAGCTGGTTGTTCCCGTACAGATAGGGCCAGCCGTAGAACTTCCCCTGCTCGACCTTGTCGAGCTCGCAGGGCGGGACGTCGTCGCCGAGCAAGTCACGGCCGTTGTCGGTGGCGTAGAGCGCGCCGTCCGCGGGCCGCCAGTCGAAGTCCACCGCGTTGCGCAGCCCGGTGGCATAGGTCTCATAGCCCGAGCCGTCCGGGTGGAAGCGCGCCATCGTGGCGCGCCGCGGCTCGGTCTCGATGCACACGTTGCAGGTCGAGCCCATGGTCAGATACATCCATCCGTCGGGCCCCAGGTGGATGGTCTTGGTCCAGTGATTCCCGCCCGTGGGCAGGTTCGGCAGCACGGTCTCGGCCGGGCCCGTCACGCTGCGCGTGGCGGCGTCGAACTTCACCCGCTTCACCGCGCCGGTCTCGGCGATGTAGAGCCAGCCCTCCACGAGCTCGAGTCCCTGCGGTGAGTCGAGCCCGGTCACCAGGCGAATCACGCCGTCGGCTTTGCCGTCGCCGTTCTGGTCGCGCTCGAGCAGGAACACCGTCTTCTCGCGCGGCGAGCTCACCAGCAAGTCACCGGCGGCGGTGAAGCGCAGGAAGCGGGCGTTCGTGATTCCCTCGGCGAACACACCCAGCTCGAAGCCCGGCGGCAGCTTCATGCGCTGCTCGAGCTGGCTCTTCTCGGGTGGCTTCGCGCCGAAGAAGATCCCGCGCACCGGCGCATTCACCGCGAAGCGCTCGGGCCAGAAGGCGCGGCAGGCGCCGAAGGCGGCCACGATCAAGACTGCCAGGACGATCAGCGCGCGGCGCATGTGGTGCTCCCCTTCGCGGCGCATGATACCGCAAGAAAATTTGCGGCCCGCAGTGACCGCAGGTGGTGTAGCATGACGCCATGCTGCGCCGGGTTGCCTTGTGTCTCGGGTTCGTCGCCTCCGTAACCGCACCGCAGTCCGCCTCCGCGGCGCTCGTGACCCTGACCTTCAGCGGAAGAGTCAGCTTCATCCAACCTCATCCCGACATACCGGACACGCAGCCGCTGGTCGACTCACTGGGCTCGGCCGGGACGCCGGGCTCACCCTTCAGCGGATCGCTCACCTTCGACGACTCGAGCCCACCCTCCAGCGAGAGCTCGTTGGGGAACACCTATCCCCTGGCCATCCCTCCGGGCAGTTTCAGCGCTCGCCTCGGCACCACCTTCCTCAGCGGTGCCATGACCTGGACGGCGCCGAGCTTCGAGATCGACACGTATCTGACGCCCGGCGACGAGCCCCCGAACGTCGACATCCGCAGCACGCTGGCTTCCTCGCGCTTCGGATACAGCGCAAGCTTCGAGATCTATCTGAAGGACGCCGGCCATCCGCTCTCCTCGCCGGCTCTCGACCGGATTCCCTGGGACATCTCCCTCTATCCCGATCACGAGATCGCCTGGACCATCCAGAGCGTCGACTTTCCCGGCGAGAGCGTCGTGGTCTTCGCGAACGGGAGCGACTTCACCTTCTCGGCGACCGTTCCCGAACCCAATGGCGCAGCGCTGTGGCTTCTGGGCTGCCTGCCCTTCCCTCTGCTGCGGCTGCGCAGGCGAGCGCCGCGAATTCCGGGCTGAGCCCCCTATACTCGCGCGGCTGGAGGTGGACGGAGGATCGCTGCCGCGGGCTTCGGCTCGCGGGAGAGGAAAGTCCGGGCTCCACAGGGCAGGGAGGTGGCTAACGGCCACCGAGGGCAACCTCAGGGAAAGTGCAACAGAAATGACACCGCCGGCCTGCGGCTTCGGCCGCGGGGGCAAGGGTGAAATCGTGAGGTAAGAGCTCACGCGCCGTCCGGGTGACCGGCGGCGAGGCAAACCCCTCCCGGAGCAAGCTCGAATAGGAACGGCCTCGAGAGTGGCCCGCTCGATCGCAGCAATGCGGGCCGTTCGGGTCTGAGTGCTCGAGCCCGCCGGCAACGGCGGGCCTAGACGAATGATCCTCACCGGTGACTCGGCGACGAGTCATAGGGACAGGACCCGGCTTACAGTCCACCTCCAGCCTGAGCCGTGTACGGCCGCGGGCGTCCGCGGCCTACGGCCTCTCCGCTCGGCGGCGGACCGCCTCGCTGCGCGCCTGCGCCTGCGGCGCGGCGGCTTGCGGGCTTGTGGCCGGGCCTCGGAGTCAGCTCGTATGACGCTGGCTGCGGGGCGCCCTGACGGTACTCTGTGCCCGGTGCGGCGCATCCTCCAGGACCTGATCCAGCTGCTCGACCTCGAGCCGATCGAGGTGAACCTCTTCCGCGGAGTGAGTCCGCGCGAGGGCTGGCAGCGCGTGTTCGGCGGGCAGGTGCTCGGACAGGCGCTGGTGGCGGCGGGCCGCACGGTCGAGGGGCGGGTGGCTCACTCGTTCTCCGCCTACTTCCTGCGGCCAGGCGATCCGACGGTGCCGATCCTTTACGACGTGGACCGGATCCGCGACGGCACGAGCTTCACGACGCGGCGCGTGGTCGCGATCCAGCACGGCCGCCCGATCTTCAACTTGCAGGCGTCCTTCCAGGTGACGGAGCCGGGCTTCGAGCACCAGCTCGAGATGCCGGACGTGCGCGGGCCCGAGGGCTTGAAGAGCGAGGTCGAGCTGCGCAAAGAGGTCGCGGACCGGCTGCCCGAGAAGATGCGGCCGATCTTCACGCGCGCGCGGCCGATCGAGGTGCGGCCGATCGATCCGCAGGACGAGTTCGCGCCCGAGCGACGGCCGCCACTGCAGAACGTCTGGTTCCGGGCCGTGGACCGGCTTCCGGACGACCTGGCCCTACACCAGTGCGTGTTGGCCTACGCCTCGGACCTGACCTTGCTCGACACCAGCACCCTGCCCCACGCCGTGTCGTGGTGGAACGACAAGCTGCAGTCGGCGAGCCTCGACCACGCCATGTGGTTCCACCGGCCGTTCCGGGCCGACGAGTGGCTGCTGTACGCCCAGGACAGCCCGAGCGCTTCGGGCGCGCGCGGCTTCAACCGCGGCAGCATCTTCACGCGCGACGGGAAGCTGGTGGCGTCGGTGACTCAGGAAGGCCTGATCCGGGTCCGCAGCTAGCCGGCGATCGAGCGCGTACCGGGCCGGCGGAACTGTGGGTGGCCGTCGGGCTGGAAGGTCAAGACGAACGCGCGCCGGCTCGCGGCGGAGCGATTCACTTGCGAGCCGTGCACCACGTCGCCGTGGAAGAAGATCGCGCTGCCCGCGGGCGCGGCGAGCGGCACGCGCGGCGCCTCGGCGAGCACGCGCTCCACGTCCGTGTACAGCTTGCCGACCACGCCGCGGTCGCTCCGTCCCGGCAAGACACCCGCGCGGTGCGAGCCGGGGATCATCCACAGGCAGCCATTCTCGGTCGAGGCGTCATCGAGATACACCTGCACCGAGATCAGCCGGTCCGCGTGCGCGCACTCGAACGCGAAGTACGGGCTGTCCTGGTGCCAGGGGAACGGCGCTCCGCCCGGTCGCTTGAAGTTCAGCTTGTCGGTGAAGAGCGCGAGCTTCTCCGCGCCGCACAAGGCCGCTGCCGGGAGCCACAGCCGGGGGTCGTCGGGCAGATTCTCGAGCTCCCGATCCAGATGCAGGAACGGCTCCATCGAGCGCACGTCGCTGCGCGCGTCGTCCCACTCCCACTTCACGCAGGCTCCGGCCAGCTCCTGGTAGCGCTTGCCGTCGATGCGCTCGACCTTCGCCGCCGCTGGCGCGCGTGACTCGGAAACGACCCGTGTGTGCACGCGCTCGACCGCGGCGCGCAGCCGCTCGAGCTCCCTGGGCCCGAACACGCGTTCGCGGACGAAGTAGCCGTCGCTGCGGAAGGCGGCGAGCTCGTGAGACGTGGCGGCGAGCGTCACGGCGCGGCAGCTTGAAGGCCGCATGCGGCGCGGTCAAGCGCCGCGGAGGGGCAGCTTGATCGTCGTCACGGGTGCCGCGGGCTTCATCGGCAGCAACCTGGTGCGGGCGCTGAACGCGCGCGGGCGGGCGGACCTGTTGTGCGTCGACGACCTCACGAACGGCCGCAAGTTCGCCAACCTGGCCGACTGTGACTTCGACGACTACGTCGACAAGGAGGCGTTCTTCGCGAAGCTCGCCGCCGGCGGCTTCGACGGCAAGGTCGAGGCCGTGCTGCACCAGGGCGCGTGCTCCGACACCACCGAGTGGAACGGCCGGGTCATGCTCGGCGACAACTACGAAGCCTCGAAGTCACTCTTTCGCTTCGCCACCAAGGAGCGGATCCCGTTCATCTACGCCTCTTCGGCCGCCGTCTACGGCATGGGGCCGGAGTTCCGCGAGGATCCGGCCTGCGAGAAGCCGCTCAACCTCTATGGCTGGTCGAAGCTCTTGTTCGACCGCTGGGTGCGCCATCGCGCGCGCGAGCTGCGCAGCCAGGTCGTCGGCCTGCGCTATTTCAACGTCTACGGCCCGCGCGAGTCACACAAGGGCGAGATGGCGAGCGTCGCCTGGAAGCACCACCTGCAGCTGCGTGCGGGCGAGGTGGTGAAGCTGTTCGAGGGCTCGGACAGCTTCGGCCCGGGCGAGCAGCGGCGCGACTTCGTGTATGTGGGCGACGTGGTGGCCGTGAACCTCTGGTTCCTCGAGCATCCCAAGGTCTCGGGCATCTACAACGTGGGCACGGGCCGGGCGCAGACCTTCAACGACGTGGCACGCGCCGTGATCGCGCACCACGGGCGCGGCCGGATCGAGTACGTGCCCTTCCCCGAGATCTTGCGCGGCAGCTACCAAAGTTTCACCGAGGCGAGCCTCGCGAATCTGCGAGAATGCGGCTGTGACACGCCGTTCCTCTCGGTCGAGGCCGGCGTGGCCCGCTATCTGAAGGAGGTCGTGCGCTGAAGCTCGAATTCAAACAGGTCGACCTCGTCGTGCGCGACATGGACGCGACGATCGCGTTCTACCGCGCGCTCGGGATCGACATTCCCGAGTCGGCGATCTGGCGCACGCCTACAGGCATCCATCACGTCGACCTGCGTCTGCCCGGCGGCCTGGTGATGCACTTCGACAGCCCGGCGCTGGCTCACTACTACGACCGCGGCTGGCGGGAGCCCGCGGGCAACGGCACGCGCTGTGTCTTGACCTTCACGGTGGACACGCGCGAAGACGTGGATCGCACGCACCAGAAGCTGGTTGGCCTGGGTCACAAGAGCACTCAGCCGCCGTTCGATGCCTTCTGGGGCGCGCGCTACGCGATCGTGGAGGATCCGGACGGGACTCACGTGGGGATCATGAGCCCGTCGGATCCGGCGCTCCGGGGGCAGCCCCCAGAGCTTTAGTCACTGCGCCTGCCTAGCCCGCGATCTCGATGCGACGCGGCTTGGCGGCCGCCACCTTGGGTAGCTCGAGCTCGAGCACGCCATTCTGGAGCTTGGCGTGGATGTGCTCGCCGTCGATCGTGTTCGCGAGCCGGAAGCGGGTCTCGAAGTTCCCCACGCCGTACTCGGTGTAGAGCGGCTCGAGATTCGCATACTCCTCGGTCGCGACGCGGCCGCGGATCGAGAGCACGCCGTCCACCAGCTCGACCTCGATCGACTTCTCGTCGACGCCAGGCATCTCCGCCCACAGGCGCAGGCCGGAGTCCGTCTCGAGGATGTCGACCTTCGGCGCGTAAGTGCGCCCGGGCCGGGTATTCTGCTCGGTGTTGGTCTGTGTCATTTCAGCTCCTCCTTGGTTTCCGTCGAGTCACTGGGCGTTGACTGCGATTTGCCGGGGCTTGGCCTCGGCGCGCGCCGGGACGCGCACGGTCAGCACGCCGTGCTTGGCGGTAGCGACCGCCTGCGAGGCATCGACGTCGCGCGGCAGCTGGATCGAGCGCGAGAACTCGCCCGCGAAACGCTCGCGGCGGTGATACGCGCCTTCTGCGGCGGGCTCCTGCGAGCGCTTGCCGCTGACCGAGAGCGTCTGACCGCGGCTCTCGATCGATAGGTCCTCGGACGCGAAGCCCGGAACCTCGATGCGAATCACGACGTCACTGCCCTCGCGAAACAGATTGACGGGCGGGTGCACACCGCGACCGGAAAGACCCAGGTCGAGTCCACGGGGATTCTCGAACACGCGCTCCAGCTCGCTCTGGAGCCGAAAGAGCGCGTTCACGGGGTCGAGCTCACGACGAAAGGTGAATAGCGCCATGAATGTCTTCCTCTCTTTGTCGGCCTCGTCCATCGGGGCCAAGCAAATCGCTAGAGACGCGCGCCGTCCAGTCAAGCGCGCGGCGCTGCCCTAGAATCCTCTCGATGCCAGGCAAGAAAGAGAGCGCGGCCGTCCGCTATACGCGCGACTACGTGGCGATCCCGTCCGTGAATCCGATGCGGCGCACGGATCTCGACCCGGCGATCACGGGCGAGCGCCGCTACGCCGAGCACCTGCGCGCGCAATTGCGCGCGCTCGGCTTGGACGCCGAGTTGACAGGCGACGAGGCGCGACCATCGTTGGTCGGAGAGGCGCGTGTCGCCGACGCCGCCGAGACGATCCTCGTGGCATCGCATCTCGACACCGTGCCGGTCGACGGCATGGAGTTCGATCCGTTCGACCCGCGCGTAGCCGACGGCCGCATCTACGGCCGCGGCGCGTGTGACACGAAGAGCGGCATGGCGGCGCTGGTCGCGGCGCTCGAGCGCGTGCTCGCGCACAAGCGCCTGCGCCGCAACCTGATCGTGGTGGGCGAGGCCGACGAGGAGCTCGGCAGCACCGGCGTGCGCGACGTGATCGCGCGGCTCGGCCAGCAGCGGCCCGACTGGGTGATCGCGACCGAGCCCACGGAGCTGCGCTGTGTGACTCGCCACAAGGGCATCGTGCACGCCGAGCTGCACGCCACCGGCGTGGCGTGTCACAGCTCGGAGCCCATGCGCGGCAAGAGCGCGATCACGGCCTTGGCGCGCGCGCTGCTGGCGCTGCAAGAGCTCTCCGAGGAGCTCGGCACGCGCGTCGATCCGAACCTGGGCGCGGCCACGCTGTCGGTGGGCCGGATCGGCGGGGGGAGCGCCATCAACATCGTGCCGGACGACGCCTGGCTGATCCTCGATCGGCGCTGCCTTCCCGGCGAGGACGACGTCTCGGTGCGCGCCGAGCTCGAGGGCGTCCTGGCCAAGCACGACCTGCAGGACGTGAACGTGGAGTGGTGCACGCTCGAGAAGGCTGCGCTGTCGACGCCGCAGGACGATCCGTCGGTGTTGGCGCTGCAGGCGGCGCTCGCCGATGCCGGCCTCGAGACCACGACCGCGGGCGTGGCTTTCGGCACCGACGCCGGTGAGTTCAGCGCGCGCGGCTGGCCGGGCGTGGTGTTCGGGCCGGGCTCGATCGCGCAGGCGCACACCAAGAGCGAGTGGGTGTCGATCGAGGAAATCGAGGCGGCGAGCTCGATCTTCGAACGGCTCTTGTCGACTCGCGCCTGAGCTACTTCGGCGGCGCCAGCGAGTCGACGTCGGCCAGCACGAGATTGGGGTCGAAGAAGCCGGCGGAGTACACGTTGCGCACGCGCCGGTCGGCGTCGACCAGATACACCTTGGCCACGTGGCGCAGGCGGCGGCCCTCGAACACCACCAGATCCTGGCCGAAGTCCTGCAAGAGCGGGCTCAGCTGGCCGGCGTCGGGCGCGAGGAAGCGCCAGTCACTCTGCGGCGACATCAGCTGGCGCAGCTCGGCCAGGCGCTCGGGCGTGTCTCGCTCGGGATCGAAGGTCACGCTTTCGAGCCGCACCCGCCCCGCGCGGGCCGGGTCGGCCGCCAGCTTGCGGTCGAGTTCGCGCAGCAGCGCCAGACTCGCCGGGCAGCCCGTGGCCTCGTGACAGCTGCCGTAGATCAGCGCGACCACCGCCACCTGGCCCGAGCGCAGGCCCGGGAACGGCACGCGCGCGCCGCTCGAGTCGACCAGCTCGCGCTCCTGCACCCGGCCGACCGCCGGCAGCTCGTAGCTGCCCGGCGCGGGCGGCTGGTACAGGGCGCACAACAGCGCCAGCGCGAGCGCGCGAGTCACTCGGCTCCGGCCGGGCTCCCGGCACCGGCCCAGAAGCCGTCCTGACCGAAGCGCATGATGTGCGGCCGGCCCAGCTTCTCCGCCTTGAAGTCCACCGCGAACAGCGGCTCGAGTGACTTCCCGTCCCACGAGAACGCCTTCACGAACTGCTCGTCGTCGGCGCCAGCCTTGTCCCAGTTGGAGAGCAGCGACGAGCTGAAGTACACGCGCTTCCCGTCCCAGCTCTCCGAGACCATGTTGACCTGCGCGCCGATCTTCTTCTCGTGGATCACCGTCGGCTTGTGCGGGTCCGACACGTCGAACACGCGCACCATGCCGTCGACGAAGCTGTCGACGAACAGATACTTGTCGTCGGACGAGAGCGAGATGTCGACCGGCAGCGGCGGCTTCGCCGGATCGCCGATCGGCGCCAGGTCCTCGGCCTCGAACGTGCCGTCGTCCTTGCGGAAGATGCCCCACAGCCGGCCGGTCAGCGCGGCCGAGGTGAAGGCGTAGTAGTGTCTCGGGTCGAGCGCGAAGCGGATCTCGAGCGGAGCGCCGGGCACCTGCAGCGTCTGCAGCGGCTTCCGCGCGTGGAAGTCCCACACCACCATCGTGTTCCCGAAGTGCTTCATCGCCTCGGCGTCGCCCATCAGCTCGCCGAGCGGGCGCATGTAGTTCTTCTTGCCCGCGAACGACGAGGTGAGCATGCGGTTCAGGTCGGGCTTCACGCGCACGTCGTAGCCGTACTCCGCACCGGTGGGCATCCAGATCGTGCGGATGAACTCGCCCGCGTTCGTGTACTCGACCATGCCGGTCTTGCCACCGCCGTCCTTGGCGTTCGACAGACCGGTGATCAGCATGCGGCCCGGCAACGCGTAGAAGGTGTGCGGCCCGACCACCCCACCCGACTTCGCGACGAAGTCCCCGATCTTTTTCACGAGCTTGGGCTTGCCCGGGTTGGTGGCCACGTCGAACACGAAGATCTGACTCGTGTCGAGCCCGCCCAGCCACAGGAAGCGGCGGTCGTCGGTGAAGTCACCGTGGTGCGCCTCGTGTCTGCCGGGCATCGAGGCCTGACTCACCACCTTGCCGTAGCCCGGCTTCGCCGGGTTGGCGCCGATCGTGACCAGCTTGTCGTTGCCGTCGCCGAGCCCCGGCACGCCCAGGGTGTAGACGTAGACGTAATCCTCCTGACCGGTGATCTTGGGCAGGAATGGCGACAGGCAGGTTTCGTCCGCGGCCGCTGCGCGAGCCCACAGCACCGCACAGACCGCAAACAGACCGAGCCGAGAGCGTCTTCGGGTCATGGAGCCCTCCCTGGCCCGAGTATAGGAGGGAAAACGGGTGAAGGGTCAGCTGCAGCTGCTGCCGCGGCCGCGTGAGCTGGCCTTCGCGCCGGGGGTATGCGCGCTGGGCGGCGCGCCCGCGGTGCGGGTGCAGGGTCCGCGCGGGGTGACGATCGCGCGCGCACGCCAGCGCGCCGCGCAGGTCGCTGCGCCCGTCTTGCTGCGCTTCGACCCGAGCCTCGGGATCGCGCCCGAGGGCTTCGAGCTCGCGATCACGCCCGCGGGCGTCGAGATCGCCGCCGGCGACGTGCGCGGCCTGAACTGGGGCGTGAGCGCGCTGCTGCAGATCCACGCCCAGCGTGAATCACAGCTCCCCTGTCTGTCGCTGCGCGACTGGCCGGATCTGCCCGAGCGCGGCTACATGCTCGACGTGTCTCGCGACCGCGTGCCTACGATGGACACGCTGCGCTCGATCGTGGACCTGCTCGAGAGCCTGCGCGTGAACCAGCTCCAGCTCTACATGGAGCACACGTTCGCGTACCGCGACCACGAAGAGGTCTGGCGCGAGGCCTCGCCGCTCGCGCCCGAGGAGATCCGCACGCTCGACGGCTGGTGCGCCGAGCGCGGCATCGAGCTCGTGCCCAACCAGAACGGCTTCGGGCACATGGAGCGCTGGCTCAAGCACGCGCGCTACGCGCCGCTGTCCGAGCTGGGCGAAGGCGAGCGCGGGCCCGGCTCGACGCTCGCTCCGACACCGGAGAGTGTCGCATTCGTGCGCTCGCTCTACGCGGAGCTGTTGCCCAACTTCTCGAGCCGGCGCATGAACATCGGCTGCGACGAGCCGTTCGAGCTGGGGCGCGGCCGCTCGCGCCGGCGCTGCGAGCTCGAGGGCAAGGGCCGCGTCTATCTCGAGTATCTGCTCGAGCTCGTCTCCGGCCTGCGCGCGGACGGCCGCACGGTGCAGTTCTGGGGCGACATCATCGGCCAGCACCCGGAGCTGATCCCCGAGCTGCCGCGCGACAAGCTGGTGGCGCTGGCCTGGGGCTACGAGGCGCCGCTGCTCCCGCAGGAGATCCCGCGAAACATCTACCAGTCACTGGCCGACGCCGGCGTCGACATCGAGGCGTTCGGCGGCTTCGCGATCCAGGCGCGGCGCTACGCCGCGAGCGGCGTGCCCTTCATGGTGTGTCCCGGCACGTCGTCCTGGCTGTCGCTGGTGGGCCGCGTGCCGAACGCGCTCGAGAACGTTCGCGATGCCGCGAGCGCGGCCCGCGAGTTCGGCGCGCGCGGCCTGCTGATCACCGACTGGGGCGACCAGGGACACTTGCAGCCGCCCGTGGTCTCGCTGCCCGGGCTGTGTCTCGCGGCGGCGCTGGCCTGGTCGAGTGAGTCGCAGGGCGACCTGGACCTGTTCGGCGCGATCGATGCGCTGGTCGTGCGCGACGCGACCGGCTCGATCGGGCCAGCGCTCCACCGCCTGGGAAAGCTCTACGCCGAGACGGGGATTCGCGCGCTGAACTCGAGCCCGCTCTCGAACGCGCTCTTGCGCCCGTTCAAGGGCTACGAACCCACCTGGGGACGCACCACCCGCCGCAAGCTCTACGAGATCGCAGTCGAGATCGACCAGACCCGGGCCGAGCTGGCGCGCGCGACCCCGCGCGGCTTCGGGGGCGCGATCGTGGCGCGCGAGCTGTCGCAGGCGGCGGGCCTCGCGCGCCACGGCGCATTCCGGCTGATGCACGCCTGTCTCAAGACCGGGCCCAGCCCCGCAGAGCTCGGCCGCGAGCTCGGGGACCTGATCGCCGAGCAGAGCGAGTGCTGGCGCGCGCGCAGCCGCGAGGGCGGGCTGCGCGACTCACTCGCGCGCCTGCACCGCGCGCGCGCGGAGTACACGGCATGAAGACGCTCGAGCGGCGGGTCGTGCCCAGCGTCGAGCCCTCGGGCGACTCGCCCGCACGCGTCTGGCGCGAGTTCCTGGCGCAGAGCGACGGCGGGCGGCGCATCCAGTGCGCGGGCACGGCGCGGCGCAATCCGCGCCGCCTGTTCTCGCTCGGCTACCGCCCGAGATACAAGGTCGAGCTCTTCGGAGTCACCTACTATCTCTGCGACGTGCGCCAAAACGAGGACGTGCGCTTCTTCGTCGCCTATCTCGCGCTGCGCGAAGGCCGTGCCGAGCGGCCGGCGATCCACGCCCGGCTCTTGTACAAGGACGGGTCGCTGCTATGGCGCTGCGCCTCGCACTTCGCCAAGTCCGCCGACGAGAACTGGATCGGCAAGGGCGACGTGAAGGCGGTCCGCGAGAACGGCGAGGAGTTCTACTACTCGGCCGAGCACACCACCGACCTGCCGCTGGAGCTGCAGATGGCGGTCGAGTCGCTGACCCAGCGCGCGGCGCACGTGCGGACCGACCGCGCGGCAATCGGGCTGGTCGTGCGGCGCGGCGGCGACCGCCGGGTGATCGCCTACCGCGACTTCACCGCGCCGCGCCGGCGCGCCGCAGAGAATCCGCGGAACCGGGTGAACGGCGGGCGGCCGATCGCGCGCTTCCTGCGCGCGAACGCGCCCGAGTCACTCGTGTTCGTCGCGGGCTTCGAGCCCGACTTCGCGCCCGCGGCGCGCATCGACCTCTGCCACTCGCACAGCCGGCTCTACGAGGGGCGCGTCGACCGCTACCGGCTGCTGTCGAAGAACCGGCGCGTCCAGTACCTCTTCTTCGCCGGGCCACGCCTGGTCTGGCTGGGTTACCCGCAGCCGCTCACGACCGAGCTCTCGAGCTTCGGCGTGCGCACGATCGACGTGTCGGTGCCCGACGACCTGGTCGTGCCGGCCATGGAG
The DNA here is from genome assembly GCA_035498875.1 of Myxococcota bacterium. GTDB lineage: Bacteria > Myxococcota_A > UBA9160 > SZUA-336 > SZUA-336 > VGRW01. Next base: position 112,473 of record DATJZP010000026.1, on the reverse strand, counting down.
TATCACTATCTCGAGACCGACGAGCCGCCGGTCTGGATGAGCCAGATCCCGCCCGGCTTCGCCGGCCCGGTGAGCCCGAACGACGCCTTCCGCGCCGACGCCTCGGCCTGGCTCGACCGGCTGCCGGTGATTCGCGAGTTCCGCCGCCGCGTGCTGGGCCAGACGAGTCAGTCGCGCGCGCGAAACGGCCGGGCCAGGTCGGCCGGCGCGCGCGTGCGGCCCGCGAAGAGCGCGAGCACCAGGAGCGTCAGCACGTAGGGCGTCATCAGGAGCAGCGTGTACGGCAGCGCCGAGCCCGCGGCCTGCAGCCGGAACTGCAGCGCGCTGGCCGCGCCGAAGAGCAGCGCGCCGGCCACGATGCGCAGCGGCCGGTAGCCGCCGAACAGCACCAGCGACAGCGCGATGAAGCCGCGGCCGCTGGTCATCGCCTCGACGAAACCGTCGGACAGCCACAAGACGAGCGCCGCGCCCGCGAGCCCGGCACACGCGCCGCCGAAGGCGGTGGCCGCGAGGCGCACGCGCGCCACCGAGATGCCCTGCGCGTCGGCCGCCTCGGCCCGTTCGCCCACGGCGCGCAGCGCCAGGCCGGCGCGCGTGCGCGCGAGAAAGCCGGCCACGCCCGCGACCAGGAGCGACGCCGCGATCACGAAGCCGTTCACGCCCGCGATGGCGCCCATCTGGGGCGCGCGCGCGAGTGACTCACCGGCCGGGTGCAAGAGCCGGAACAGGCTGCCGGTCGTGCCCAAAGCCAGGATGTTCAGCGCGGTCCCGGTTACGATCGGATCGGCCTTCTGCCACAGCGCGAACGCGGCGAACACGAGCGCCAGCGCGCACGCGGCGGTCATCGCCGCGAGACAGGCCAGGGTCAGCGAGCCCGTGGCGGCGCCGACCTCGTACGCGGCGAGCGCTCCGCCCAGCATCATGCCCTCGATGCCGATGTTGAGGACGCCCGCGCGCTCGGCCACGAGCTCGCCCATCGCCGCCAGCGCCAGCGGCGTGGCGAAGCGCACGGTCGAGGCCAGCAAAAGGAGCGTCGGCGCGTCGATCACGAGTCTCTCCGCGGCAGCGCGAAGCCGACCGAGAAGAAGATCACCAGCGCCTCGATCACGTGCACCGCGACCGAGGGCACCGCCGCGGCGCGCTGCATCGCGCCGCTGCCCGCGGCCAGCGCCGCGAACACCAGCGCCGCGGGAATCACGCCCAGCGGGTGCAGTCGCCCCAGCAGCGCCACCGCGATCGCGGTGAAGCCATAGCCGGTCGCGAGATTCTCGAACAGCCGGCCGGTCACTCCGGTCACCTCGAGCGCGCCCGCCAGGCCGGCCAGCGCCCCGGAGAGCAGCAGCACGCGCACGGACTCGCGCTCGGGAGAGACTCCGGCGTAGCGCGCTGCGTCGGGCGCGAAGCCGACCGCGCGCAGCCGGAGCCCGGCTGCGCTCTTGAACAAGAGCAGCCAGAGCGCGAACGGCAGCGCCGCCGCCAGCAGCAGCCCGGCGTGCGCGCGGGTCAGGCCCGGCAGGAGCGCGAGCCGCGCCGCTTCGGGGAACGAGTCGCTCTGCGGATAGGCGCCGCTCGCCTCCTGTAGCGGGCCGTGCACGGCCCAGGCGATGCCCAGGGCGGCGATGAAGTTCAGCAGGATCGTCGAGAGCACCTCGGACACCCCGCGGTAGACGCGCAACAGCGCTGCGAGCGCGGCCCAGCCCGCGCCGGCCAGCGTGCCGATCGCGAGCGCGAGCCAGAGCGCCACGTGACCCGCCTCGCCGCCCAGGCCGCGAGTCACGAGCGCCGTCGCCGCCAGCGCGCCGGTGTTGAGCTGGCCTTCGCCGCCGATGTTCCAGATCCCGCAGCGAAACGAGAGCGCCACGCCCAGACCCACCAACAGCAGCGGGCCGGCGCGCACGGCCGTGGTCTCGAGCGCGAGTGAGTCGCCGAACGCCCCGGCGACCAGCGCCTGACCCGCCCGCAGCGGATCGCAGCCCAGGAGCGCGAGCCAGGCGCCCGCGACCGCCAGCGCGATCGCCGTGCTCGCGACCGGCAGCCCGAACGCGCGCAGCAGCCTCACGCCGACTCACCGAGCATGCGCCGGCCGATCGCCGCGCGCGTGCGCTCGCCCGCGGGAACCGGCAGCAGCTGGCCGCGGAACAGCACCCCGATGCGCTGTCCGAGCTCGAGCACCTCGTCGAGCTCGGTCGAGATCACCAGCACCGCCGCGCCCGCGCGCGCCTGCGCGCGCAGCTCCTCGCGCACGGCGGCTGTCGCGGCGACGTCGAGACCGCGCGTGGGATTCACCGCCACCAGAACGCCCGGCTGCTGGCGCAGCGCGCGCGCCACGCACAGCTTCTGCTGGTTGCCGCCGGACAGCGCGCGCGCCGAGTCATTCGGGCGCGCGCGGATGCCGAAGCGCACGATCGCCGCCCTGGCCGCGCTCTCGAGCTCGGGCATGCGCAGCAGGCCGCCGCGAAACACCGGCGGCGCGCCGCCGCGCGCGGCCTCGGGCAGCACCAGGTTCTCGGCCAGCGACAGCTCGAGCACGAGCCCGGTCCGGTGCCGGTCGCCGGAGAGCAGCGCGAGCGGCGGGCGCACGAGCTCGAACGCGCCCGAGTCCAGCGCTCTCACTCCCGCGAACAGCTCCTCCAGCGGCTGCTGGCCGTTGCCGTCGATCCCGGCCAGCGCGACGAGCTCGCCCGCGCGCAGCTCGAGCTCGAGCCCGCGGAGTCCGGGCGCGCTGGCGGCGCGCAGCCGCAGCGCCAAAGGGCCGGGCTCCGTCTGCGGTGGCCGGCCCGGCGGCGGCAGGGCGTCGCCGACCATCCGCCGGCCCAGCTCGGCGGCATCCATGCCGGCGAGCGCACGACTCTCGACCGTGACTCCCGCGCGCAGCACCGTGACCCAGTCACAGACCGCGGTGATCTCCTCGAGCTTGTGCGAGATCAGGACCACGCTGATGCCGCGCTCGCGCAGCGCGCGCAGGTGCTCGAGCAGAGCGTGGACCTCGGAGGGCGCGAGCACGGCCGTGGGCTCGTCGAGGATCAGCACCCGCGCCCCGCGCGCCAGCGCGCGCGCGATCTCGAGCCGCTGCATCTCGCCAACCGAGAGTGAGTCGGCGGGCGCGGCCGGATCGAGCGCGAGACCCGCGCCCGCCAGCAGCTCGCGCGCGCGAGCGTGCAGGCGCTCGCGCGGCAGCCAGATCGGCCCGGACTCACCCAGCACCAGGTTCTCGGCCACGGAGAGCGCCGGCACCAGCAGTGAGTGCTGGGGCACGAGCGCGATGCCTTGCGCCAGCGCAGCGCGCGGTCCTTCGATCGCGACCGGCGCGCCGTCGATCTGGATCTCGCCGGCGTCGGGGCGCACGCTGCCGTAGAGCGTGCGCACCAGCGTGGTCTTGCCCGCGCCATTCTCGCCGAGCAGCGCGTGGATCGAGCCGGTCTCGAGCGAGAGACTCGCGCCGCGCAGCGCCTCGGTCGCGCCGAAGCGCTTGCGGATGTCGCGCAGCGCGACGCGCGCCAAGCGCTAGAAGTTCCCGCGCGGGACCTGGAGCGCCCCCGACGCGATCTCTTTCGCGAGGCCCTCGAGCTCGGCGCGCAGGTCGTCGGGCAGCTGCGCCCGCAGCTTCTCGTTCCACTCCACGCGAATCACCTCGCTGGCCAGGCCGAAGCGCATCGGATGCGCCTGGAAGCTGCCGTTCTTGACCTCGGTCGCGACCAGGAGCAGCGCCTTGGGCACGTCCAGCGTGGCCGAAGCCAGCACCCGCTCGGGCGCGGCATCGTTCTGGTTCTTGTTCGAGCCGAACGCGAGCACGCCCGGACTGTCGGTCACTGCCTGGAAGAAGCCCGCGGCCGCCTCGTTCGCGTTGTGGATCAGCACGTCGGCGCCGCCCGCAATCTCGGCCAGCGTGGCCTCGCGCGCCGCCGAAGTGTCGGTCCAGCCGCCGATGTACGAGATCGTGACCTGCGCGTCCGGGCGCCCGCGTTTCGCGCCCGCCTCGAACGCGGTGAAGGTGCTGGCGACGGACGGAATCTTGACGCCGCCCACGGCGCCCAGCTTGCCCGTCTTCGACAGCCGCGCGCCGGCGAAGCCCAGCAGGTAAGTCGCGTCCTCGAGCTCGAACACGATCGGCGCCACGTTCGGGCGCACGGTCGAGCCGCTGGTGGTGACGAAGACGGTCTTCGGGTAGTCACTCGCGACCTTGGCGGCCGCGTCCTGGAACTCGAAGCCGTGTCCGAACACCAGGTTGAAGCCGCGCGCGGCGAAGTCGCGGAAGCCGGCTTCGAAGTCCTGCGGCGTCTGTGTCTCCTGGTGCGCGATCTCCGCGCCCAGCTCGCTCTTGATCTTCTCGAGCCCCTCGTAGGCGCTCTGGTTCCAGCCACCGTCCCGGATCGAGCCGGGAGTCAGGAGCGCGACGCGGAAGCCGGCGGCCGGCGCGCTCGCGCCCGCGCTCTGGCGCGAGTCTTTGCAGGCAGTGACCGCGAGCGCGCACAGCAAGAGCCCGAGCGCGAAGCCGACGTACCCTCTCACGCGGCGTAGCCTAACAGAGGCGCTGCTCGATCGCCCCGACCAGCTCGAGCAGCTCGAGCACGCGCGCGTCCGACACGTATGACTCGCGGCCGCGCTCGATCCGGTCGAGAAACCAGTCGAGGTCCCGCGCGAACAAGGCGCCCGGCGGCTCGGGCGGCGGCGTGACGAGCCGGCCGCGCTCGCACTCGATCGACCACTCGGTGGCGCGCGCCAGGCCGGGTCCGCGCTCCTCGCACAGAGTCACCGTGCCCCCGCCGGCGAAGCCGAGCTCGAGCTCGAGCCGCCGGACGGTGCCCGGCTCGAGTCGGGCCGCGCGCAGCTCGGCCGAGCCGAACAGGTCGACCAGCCGATGCAGGCGGCCGAGCGCGCCGAGCGCGGGGCTGCCCGCGAGCCGCGGATCGCCGATCCAGCCGCTCGCGTCGCCCGAAAAGCGCACGCTGCCCGAGCGCGGCGCGCCGAGCTCGCGCGCGCGGGCCCGCAGCGCCGCCTGTGAGGGAGACAGGAGCTCGATGTGCTCCTCGTGCAGCACGCACCCGCGCGTCCGGGCCTGTCCGAGCAAGCGCCGTGCTTCGGCAGCCCCGGCGGCGAGCGGAAACTCGACCGCCACGTGCTTCCCGGCCGCGAGCGCCTGACTCGCCTGCGCGGCGTGGAGCAGGTTCGGGGTGCACACGATCACCGCATCGACTGCGGGATCGGCGAGCAGCGCCGCCAGGTCATCCGAGCGAGTCACCACGCCCGCCAGCCGCGCGCGTGCGCTCGCCTCGAGCGCGCGGATGCGCGCCTGCCCTGCCCGGCCCGCTCCGATCACGGCGACACCGCGCCGTGTCGCGCTCACCCTAGCCGAGCTTGCGCACGAGGGTCACGCCGTCCGCGAGCGGGAGCATGACCGACTGCACGCGGCGATCGGCCGCCACGTGGTCGTTCAGCTTGCGGATCGCCAGCGTGTTCGGGCTCTGGTCCTCGCCGCGAATCACGTTCCCCGACCAGAGCACGTTGTCGATCGCGATCAGGCCGCCCGGGCGCAGCCGGCGCACGATCTCCTCGTAGTAGTTCTGGTAGTTCTCTTTGTCGGCGTCGATGAAGGCGAAGTCGATCGGCTCGCCCGCCGGCAGCGCCCGGAGCGTCTCGAGCGCCGGCGCCAGCCGCAGCTCGATCCGATCGGCGACCCCCGCCTTCTGCCAGTAGCGGCGCGCGATCGCGGTGAATTCCTCACTCACGTCGCAGCACAGGAGCTTGCCTCCGGGCGGCAGCGCACGCGCCATACACAGCGCGCTGTAGCCCGTGAACGTGCCCACCTCGACCACGCGCTTCGCGCCGAGCGCGGCCACCAGGAGCCCGAGGAACGTGCCCTCCACGGCCGAGATCTGCATGCGCGCCTCGTTGCCGAGCGCCTTGACCGTCTCGGCGCGCAGCTCCTCGAGCAGCGCGTCGTCCGGGGTGCGGTGAGCCGCCAAATACTCGTACAGCGCGTCGCTGATCGAGGTGTACTTCTCCATGACCGCGCGGAGTCTAACAGAAAGGACTGTCCGCCCCGGAACGCGTCGACTAGATTTTCCGGCACACCGAGCAGGGGGAGACTGGCCATGGCCATGGGTGCTCGCAAGAAGTCCACCGCACGGAAGCCCGCCGCCGCCAAGAAGCCGGCCGGCACCACCGCCCGCAAGGCCGGGAAGAAGGCCGGCGGCCGCAAGAAGGGCGCCGGCCGCGCGCCGTCGCACCGGCCGACACCCGCCGAGGAGCTGGCCAAGCGCATCGTCACGGCGATGGACGACGAGTTCAACATCGACCTCGGCAAGCTCTACACCGAGGACGCCGTCTCCGAGGAGCCGGCCGGCGGCACGGTGACTGGCCTGCAGTCACTGCGCTCCAAGCTCGCGGGCTGGCTGGCCGGCCTGCGCGGCGCGACCTGGAAGGCGCGACACGTCTTCGTGTCGGGCAAGACGATCGCGATCGAGTGGGAGGCGAACATCACCTTCAAGGACGGGCGCCAGGCCAAGCTCGTCGAGGTGGCGATCCACGAGATCCGCGGCGACAAGATCTGCGCCGAGCGGTACTACTACGACCCGCGCGGGCTGATGCCGCCCGCGCAGGCCGCGCGGCCCGACTCACCGCCGCGACACACTCCGCCGCGGCCGCGACCGGCGCCGCGACCCGCCAGCTCGGCCGACGACGAAGAAGAAGACGAGGACGAGGGCTCGCCGATCGATCCGATGGACCTCTAGGCGCTGCGCCGGTAGAGCCCGAGCGCCGCCAGCGCCAGCCCGATCGTCACGGACACGACTGGCTCCGGCAGCGTGCGGTCGAACTGCTGCGCGGTGAAGCCCGGCAGGTCCGCCGGCGGGATGCCGTCGCTGGAGGGATCGTCGCCTGGCACCGACGCTGCGTCGTCGTAGCTGCGGCCGTCGACGAGGTGCGGGGCCGCATCGTAGGTGTTGAGCGCTTCGGCGCGGCCCAGTCTTTGCGCGTCGCTGCCCAGGATCGCGAGGTTGGTCGCGAGATCCCACGACGCTCGGAAGGCGTCGCCTGAACGCTCGGTGACGGGCGCGCCCACGGCGAGCAGCTCGGTGTCGTTGCCGTGGCTCCAGTGGAAAAGGTCGAGCGAGCCGTCGCCGACGCTCGTGATCTCGATGAAATCGGGGCCGTGGTACTGCGACTCGGCGATTCGGAGCAGCCCCGCGCCGTGAGCGGGCGCGGCGCTCCACAGGCCGACCCACCCAGCGACGAACCAGCACAGCAGCCGCACTCACCCACCTCCGCCGTAGATCGACGCGCGAATGTTCAACGCGTCGCCGGCGCGCGTGGGTGACGATCGAGCGACCTCTCTCGGAAAGGCCGCCCACGGAAGTCACGAATTGGCGAGCGGCTCAGGAACCGAGCGTCATCCCGCCGTCACACACGATCACTTGCCCGGTGACCATGTCCGAGCCCGCGATCAGCGCGAGGATCGCAGCCGAGATGTCTTCGGGCTCCGACGGCCGGCCGAGCGGCACGCGCTGCGAGACCGCGTTCATCACCGCGTCGTAGCTGTCGCCCCAGCCCTGCTTCAGCCAGCGGCCGGTGATCGCCCCCGGCGCCACGCCGTTCACGCGGATCTTCGGCGCGAGCGCGCGCGCCAGAGTCACCACCAGGTTGTTGAGCGCCGCCTTCGAAGCGCAGTAGGGAATCGAGCTGCCCGTGCCCACGATGCCCGCGACGCTCGACACCATGACCACCGAGCCCCTGCCCGACTGCTCGAGCGCCCCGCGCGCCGCGCGCACCATCTGGAAGGGCGCGATCACGTTCACCTGGAAGATGCGCTGCCAGTCGTCGAGTGACAGCTTCTCGAGATCGCCGTGCGGCACGAACACGGTCGTGCCCGCGCTCTGCACCAGGACGTCGAGCTGACCGAGCTCGCTCATGCAGACCTCGACCATCTCGCGGCAGGCGGCGTCGTCGGCGACGTCGGCCTTGTACGGGATCGCGAACACGCCCTTGCGCGCGCACTCGGCCGCGGTGCGCTCGGCGTCCTCGCGCGAGCGGCTGTAGTTGATCATCACCGAGCAGCCGCGCGCCGCGAGGTCGAGCGCGGTCGCGCGCCCGACTCCCGTTCCACCGCCCGTGATGATCGCCGCCTTGCCCTCGATCTCCATCGAATCACCTCGGCGGGCCCAGGCCCGCAGCCGCGCGCACTTCGTCCATCAGCTCCGCGGTCGCGGCGCGCGCGCGAGCGGCGCCGTCGCGCAAGATGTCTTCCACGGTGTCCGGCCGTGACTCGAGCTCGCTCCGCCGGGCGCGCGCCGGTCCGAAACGCTCGAGCACCTTCTCGTACAGCGCCTTCTTGGCGTCGCCGTAGCCGAGGCCGCCGGTTCGGAAAGCATGCGCCATGGCCGCGCGCTCCTCGGGGTTCGCGAAGAGCGCGTAGAGCTGGAAGATGGTCGAGGTCTCGGGATCCTTCGCCTCGTCGACGCCTTTCGAGTCGGTCACGATCCCCATGACTTGCTTCCGCAGCACCTTCTCGGCCGCGAACATCTCGATCCCGTTGTCCATGGTCTTGCTCATCTTGCGGCCGTCGGTCCCGGGAACGACCGCGGTTTCATCCAGGATGTACGGCTCGGGCAGCTGCAGCACCTCGCCGTAGGTGAGGTTGAACTTCACCGCGACGTCGCGGGTCAGCTCGAGGTGCTGTTTCTGGTCCTGACCCACCGGCACGTGATCGGCGCGCCAGATCAGGATGTCGGCGGCCTGCAGCACCGGGTACGCGAACAGACCGTGATCGGGCTTCAGCCCCTGCTCGATCTTCTCCTTGTACGAGACGCAGCGCTGCAGGAGCCCCATGGGAGTCACCGTGGTGAGGATCCAGGCCAGCTCGGTGACTTCCGGGAAGTCACTCTGGCGGTACAGCACCGAGCGTTTCGGATCCACTCCGAGCGCCAGGAAGTCGAGCGCCACGCCCAGCGTCAGCTCGCGCCGTCGCTTGGCGTCGTGGACGCTGGTGAGCGAGTGCAGATCGGCCATGAAATAGGCCGCCTGGTTACCCTCTTGCAGGTCGATGAACTGGCGCAGCGCGCCGAAATAGTTGCCCAGGTGCAGCACGCCCGAGGGCTGGACGCCCGAGAGCACCCGCTTCCCGCGGAGGCGCGGGCGCTCCTTCTTCTCACTGGCGGCCAACTAGACCGCCTGCAGCCAGCGCTTCGAGAACGTGGGGTCGTCGTCGGCGGTGAGCGCGTTGAAGCGCGCGACGAGCTTGGCGCTGATCGGCCCGGGCACAGGCTTGGGCAGCTCGAGCGCGTCGATCTGCGCGATCGGCCACACGTTGGTGGTGGTACCGGTCAGGAACGCCTCGCGCGCGCGGCCCAGCAGCTCGCGCGGCATGCGGCCCTCTTTCACTTCGATGCCGAGGTCGCGCGCCAGCTCGATCGTGAGTCTCCGGGTGATGCCGTCGAGCACGGAGTCGAGGCCCGCCGTGTGCAGCACGCCGTCGGCGACCAGGAAGAAGCTCTGCGTCGACGACTCGGTGAGTGACCCGGCGCCGTCGAGAAACAACACGTCGTGGAAGCCCGCGGCGCGCGCGCGCTGCTTGGCGAAGGCCGCGTGGGTGTAGCCCGCGGCGATCTTCACCTGCGGCGACAGCACGGCCGCCGGCATCTTCGGCGCGGCCGCAATCTGCAGCTTCGCCGGGCCGCCGGCGTTGGCGCGCCTTCCGCCCGGCACGATGTCGCCGATCGCGAACGCCGCGATCGCAACGTCGGGCCTGGGATCGGCCGGCAGCACGTCGAGTGACACGCCCGGGTAGTAGCCGCTCATCTTCACCAGCTCGGCTCCCGGATTGGCGCGCACCGCCTCCGCGATGCCCGCGCGCAGCTCGCGCACCCCGTACGGAGGCGTCATGCCCGCGAGCTTCATCGACTGCTCGAAGCGCTCGGCGTGCTCGTCCAGGCCCAGGATCGCCGGTCCACGCTTCACCCAGTAGACGGGCATCACGTCGAACACCAGCGTCCCGCGCTGGATCGACTGCGCCAGCACGTGGACCGTGACGTCGGCCCAGGGAACGAGCCGGCCGTTGTGCCAAATCCTGCGCTCGGACAAAGACATGGCGCGCAGTCTAGCCCGTCTTCCCGAGCCCGCGCGATCGGCTAGCCTTCCGGCCCGTGGGGAGTCGGGCAGGCCGGAGACCCCGGGCATGAAGGCGCCCGGGGTGGTCGTGAACGCGCGCGCCCGGCGCGCGCGCAAGGACCGCAGTCTGGGCGAGCGGCTGGCCCGCTTCGTGCCGGACGACTACGTGTCTTTCACCGAGTCGCTCGACGACGTCTCGAGCGCGCTCGCCCGCTTCCGCGAGCTGGGCACCGAGCACCTGCTCCTTGTAGGCGGCGACGGCACGGTGGGTGGCACGCTCACGCCGCTCCTGCGCGCCTGGGGCGGCGCGCCGCTTCCGACCGTGACGCTCACTCCGGGCGGCACCGTGAACACGATCGCGCGCAGCCTGGAAGCGCGGCACGGCGCCGAGCAGACACTCGAGCGCATGCTCGACGGCGCCGCGCCCGCGCTCGACGTCACGCGCCCCTTGGTCTGGGTCGAGCCCGAGGACGCGCCGCCGCGCGCCGGCCTGATCTTCGTGAACGGCGTGGCCGCGCGCTGGCTGGAGCAGTACTACGAAGGCGACGAGCTCGGGCCGCGCGCCGCGGCGCAGCTCGTGGGTCGGATCGCGCGCTCGGCGCTCACCGGCACGCGCCTGGCGCGCGAGCTGTTCGAGTCACGTCGCGTGGCGATCGTGGTCGACGGCGAGCACCTCGACGTGGAGCGCTTCACGATCATGGGCGCCTCGAGCGTGCGCGACATCGGCCTCGGCTTCCGGCCGTTCCGCAGCGCGGGCAGCTACGAAGACCGGATCCACTTCCTGTACACCGACGCCGGTCCCGCGCGCGTCTGTCTCGAGCTGCCGGCCCAGAGACTCGGCATCTCCGGCCCCGGCACGTGTCTGCGCCACTTCTCGCCGCGCACGATCGAGCTGCGCTTCGCGGCGCCCGAGCCCTGGAGCGTGGACGCCGACCTGTACCCGCCTGCGCTGGCGCTCCGGGTCTCGGCCGGTCCGCGGCTGCGCTTCGTCTCCTACTGACTGTTGGGGCTCGGCTCCCGGCCCTGTGAGAGAATCGCGGGAAAGGGGGACACGCGCAGTCAGCTTCGCCGAGCTCAACGTCAAGGCCACTTGCTTCGATCTCACCTCCAAGGGCGGCGTCGGGAAGGCGGTCCAGAGCAAGAACGACTTCGTCGCGCAAGTGCTCGACCGGCTGCCCGAAGACGCGAAGCAGTATCAGTTCGTGATCGACTCGCAGTTCACCGAGATCTCGGTCGTCCGGACCTGCGACGGCGCCACTCAGCTCACCTTCGCGATGCCGATGAACTGCAACACGGGAGCGATCAACGACCACCTCGTCCGCATCTGCTACGAGCCGCTGAGCGGGGCCTGGATCAGCGCCACGGTCGACGGCGCGCTCTTGTGCACGTTACAGGAGAAGCTCGATTCCCACAGCAACCCGAGCGCCATGAAGGCGGCCTGCTCCGGGAGCTTCCACACCAGCGGCGACCAGTTCTGCGAGTTCGAGGCCACCGGAGGCAAGCTGTTCGTGCCGAAGGGGAACTGTCCGTAGCGTAGCGCGCCCGCCGAGCAGTGACTCGCGCCTCAGATCTTGAACTCGCGCAGCAGGTCGCGCAGCTCGGCGACCTCGGCCGCGACGCGCTGGGCGGTGGCCAGCGCGACGCGCGAGACCTCGCGGTTCTCCTGAGCCGAGCGGTCCACGGTGGCGACGACCACGCGCGCGGCGCCGGCGACGCCCGCGGCGTCCTCGACCGAGGACGAGAGTCGCGCGGCCACGGTGGACAGCTCGTCCGCGCTGCTCGCCGAGCGCACGCTCGAGTCCGCCGCGCTCGCGACCGCGCGCGCGATCGCATCGGTCCGGCCGACCACCTGCGTGAGGCTCGACGAGATCTCGGCGCTGGTCGCAGTCTGCTGCTCGACCGCGGTCACCACCGAGCGCGTGTTCTCCTGCATCTGCTCGATCAGCTTCATGATCAGCTCGATCGCTTCGTACGCCGCGCGCGACGCCGACTGGATCGACGAGATCCGGCCCTCGATGTCCTGGGTGGCGAGCGCCGTCTGGCGCGCGAGCTCCTTCACCTCGTTCGCCACCACCGCGAAGCCGCGGCCCGCCTCGCCGGCGCTCGCGGCCTCGATGCGCGCGTTCAGCGCGAGCAGGTTGGTCTGGTCGGCGATCTCGCTGATCAGACCCACCACGTTTCCGATCTCCTGGGCCGACGAGTTCAGCGCCTCGAACGCCACCGTGGTCTCGCGCACGCTGCGCGCGGCATTTTCCGCGATGCTCGCCGAGTGACTCGAGCTCTTCGACACGTCGGCGAGCGACGCCGACAGCTCCTCGACGGCAGACGAGACCGAGCGGGTCAGATCGTTGACCGAGTCGACGTCGGCGCGCGCCGCCTCCATCTCGCCGCGCACGCTACGCGAGCCCGACGCCAGCTCGTGCACGCCCTGACTCGCCTGGGCGGAGGCGGCGGCGGCGGTCGCCAGGCTCTGCGCCGCCAGCTCGACCTCGCGGCTCATGTGCTGCGAGCTCTCGCCGAGCTCGGCCGAGCTGTGCTCGATCTTCTGCGCGGCCGGCCCGAGCGCCTGGATCGACTGGGACAGAGTCTCCACCGTGCTCTTGACCCGGCCGACGAACTCGCGCAGTGACTCGGCCAGCCGGCCCAGCGCGCGCGTCGCGCGCAGGATCTCGCTCGAGCCGCCCTGCTCCAGCGCTTCCTTCGCCGCGGCTTGCTCACCCACCAGCGAGGCCGCCACCGACACGGCCTCGGCGAGCGGCCGGGTGATGTTCGCCGAGATGCGGTAGGCGAGCGCTGCACAGGCCGCCAGCGCCGCCGCCACGAACAACACCGCCAGCGCGCGCTCGCGCTGCAGGGTCGCGCTGCGCACCTGCAAGAGCTTCTCGAGCTCGCCCGCCGCGACCTGCCACAGCTTGTGACTCGCCTCGAGCGCCTGCGCCGCGGCGCTGGTGAAATCGCCGCGCAGCGCCCCGGCGTCGCGCGCCGACGTGAGCTGGCGCGACGCGACCACCAGGCTCAGCAGGGCCATGCCGTGGTTCTCGAGCACCGGCGGCAGCAGCGCCTGCAGCGACTCACTGGTGCCGTAGAAGTCGGGGTCGGAGCGCAGCGCCGTGCGGCCGCTGGCGCTGGCGTGCTCCAGGTCGTCCGCCTGCATCAGCGCCGCCAGCGAATACAGCTCGATCCGGTCGCTGTCGTCGAGCGGCCGGCCCTGCGGCGCGCTGGCGCCCTTGGCCAGCAAGGCGTCGAAGTGCTCGACGCTCTGCGGGATGACCACGGTGGTCAGGTCCATCAGGTAGTAGCTGTCGAGGTCGGGATCGAGGATCAGCGTGGACGAGTCACCGACGTGAGTGACCAGCGCCAGCACCTGCGCCGCCAGCGCCCGCAGCTTCGCGTCGCGATCGAAGTCCGAGTCCGCGGCGCCCGCCTTCACGCTGCTCCAGGCCTGCTCGAGCTTCGCGAGCTCGAGGTCGGCCTTGTCCTGGCGCGCCAGTGACTCGGGCGTCGTCGCCAGGCGCTTCCCCAGCTCGGCCTGCAGCGACTCCAGCGCCCGGAACGCGGCATCGATCGCGGCGGCCGGCTCGCCCTCGCCCCCGGCGTGCGAGCGCGCGCGCTCGGCGTAGTCGACCAGCGCCATCTGGATTTCGACCAGCGGCTTCTGGTAGCGCAGCCCCGCGATCTCGAGCTGCGCGATCGAGATGTCGTGCGTGAGGTTCCGGGTCAGGAGCGCGCTGGACAGTACGGTCGGCAGCAGGAAAGACGCGCCCATGAGCAGCAACATCCGCCCCACCGACATCTGGCCCAGCCGCATCTCCGCCTCTCCGCCGACGCAGCGTCGGCAATCGCTGGTTCGTCCGGAACGCACCCGAACTGATGCGGTTCGTGAGAGGATGATGAGGAGGAACGCCCATGAAGAAGCCGCTCGTTGCGCTGCTCTCGCTCGCGCTCCTGCCCTCCCTGGCTCACGCTGGCGTGACGCCCAGCTTCGAGGCTTCGGCCAAGCTCACCTGTTTCTCCGCCGACGGTGTCTCCTCGAAGCTCAAGTCACAGAAGCTCGACACGAACGCGCTGATCGCGAACGCGCAGAACATCTCCCCGGCCGAGGCCGAGAACCTGTACCTGGCCTACGTGGACGGCTTCTTCTTGATCCTAGACCGCTGCAGCAACGGCATGGTGCGGATCCTCGCGGAGCCCTTCGACTGCGTCGGAGCGGGCAGCAAGACGATGGATCGCGCCTGCTCGCTGACCTTCGACGACTGGGCCACGAAGGACGCCCCGGGCCGCACGCTCTGCCGGGTCCACGTCGCTGCGAGCAACGCCAGCGGCAGCTGCGACGGCGAGGTCGATCCCGACAGCCTGGGGCCCTGCCGCATCCAGTTCTCGATCCACGGCATTCACAAGATCCCGCGGAATTGCGCCGGCTAGCCCCTACCGTGGGACTAGGCTATGCAGTCCCCGCCTGCGTCCCGTCGGGTTGCGGGTCCATGCCGACGTAGCTCAGTTGGTAGAGCAGCTGATTCGTAATCAGCAGGTCCCCGGTTCGAGTCCGGGCGTCGGCTCGCTCGGCCCTCCGACGCTGTGCTCTACCAAACTCTACCAAGACGATGGGAGCACCCCCGAAGGGACTTCAGCGACGGGGTAAGTCGTACTACGTCCAGTTCAAGACCGACGGCGGATCGCGCGCCTGAATCGCAACCCGGAAGCGTCGCGGCGATCGGCTGACGAGGCCGAGCGTCGAGATCGGCGCGCGGCGCAGGGCTCGCGGGTCGGCGCGGGTCAGTGGATCCCGGAGCCTGGCCTCGATCGTCGGCGCGATCCGGGGCGCGCGACTCCGACGCTCATCAGGCCGAGCGCGAGCAAGCCGAGCGCGGCTGGCTCGGGAACAGTCCTGCCGTCGCTCGAGAACGACACCCCAGGGTCGGTCGCCGTGATCGTGTACGTGGCGGTGTCGAGCAGCTTGGCGGAGGTCGCGTGAGTCACGCCCGCCTCCCAGCCGACGCTCAGCCTGTGCAGGCCGTCGAAATTCTCCGGCAGCACGTCGCCAAAAGTCTGCGTGAAGTCGAGCGTGATCGATCCGTCGGGGTTGGGCGTTCCCGCGGAGACGGGGGCGTAAGTGACGCAGGAATGGCCGCCGAGGCAGACGCGGGACGTGACGAACGCGCCGCCGCCCTGGAAGATCGTGAACTGGAAGCGGTCGGCTCCGAGGTCGACCTCATCGAAGATACTGCCGGAGTCCGTGTTGGTGGCATCGCTCCAGTCCGCGCTCAGGACTCCGTGAAGCTGAATCGTCACCCCTGCAGGAATGTTTTGCGGGCATTCGAGGCCGCAGATCGCCTGCCACTGCTCGTCGAGAATGGCTACGGCGTTCAAGGTCTCATTGACATTCGCCGCACTCCCGTCGTTCATGACCCCGACCCCGATCTTGCCCGTGCTCGGGTCGCCCTTGGCTTCGGCAAAGTTGTTCGCGTCTGGCCCCTCGGTGACCGAGGCTGCGCTACCGAAGGCGTTGTTGAACTGGTCGTTGCCGAACTGCGCGCCCAGCGTGAGGGTCGACGCATCGGCGCGACTCACCCCGAGCAGCAGCAGCGCCGCGCACAGCGCGACCTGAAAGCCCGACACCCTCCCAGTCCCGACCCCAGCGCGCTCCAGCAGCTTCCTCACCTTCGGGCCTCCTCTCTCGCCATTATCCACCGGCCGTGGGAAGCTGATTATCCTCCAAATGCAGTATCCGGGTCGCTTCGAGTCGGACCTTGGCGACCGGGACCACTCTCCTGTCTCGCGCGCGAGTCGGGTGCCGTTCCCGATCCAGATGTGGCGCCAGCTCCGGATCCAGCCCTGGATACGCAGTGGATACGCAGCCTTCAACGGGACGGCGTGCGACCCGCGATGATCCGATTCGACTCGGAGCGAGCTCGGGACGTTCGGGCGGACGGTGGCCTGATCGCAGGTACACCGAGCATCTCTTGAGGCGGTTCGATGCGAACAAGGACGAGATCAACGCAGCGCTCTTGAAATACCGCAGCTAACTTAGATTTTGGTCCCTCTTGGGTGCGCGAGGACCTGCGCCTAGCGCCGATTCGCGAGGACTGCGCACCAGGCCGTCTGGGCGTCCGTTCAGGTGCCTTTGGCGCACTCGTCGGACGGACCGATCCTCGGTCCCCGGTTCGAGTCCGGGCGTCGGCTCTCTCCGCAGCGGAGAGTGACTCTCGCACGCCGGTCTCGCTGCCTTCCGGAAAGCTCCTCAGCCCGGCCATGATCGGCGCGTTCATCTTGGCCTCGCCGGCGATCGGCAATGAAGTGCAGCACGAGCGCTGACGCCACGACGTCGAACGACTCCTCGCCGAAGGGCAGCGACAGTGCGTCCGCAACCTCGAACGCGGCCCCGGGCAGGTGTTCCCGCGCGTAGGCGATCTGCTCGGGAGACGGATCGATGCCGGTGAGTGAAGCTGGCGCCGCAAGGAGTCAAGGCCGGGGCGCGAGACCTTCCCAGAGCAGCTCCGTGAGCTGGGCCGCGAGTCGCCGCGCATCGCGCTCCACCGCCGGTTTCTGGATCCACCACAGACCCGCCATGTGCAGCATGCCGATGACCGCGTGACCCCAAGCCTCGGCCGGCGCGGGATCGAGGCCACGACTCCAGCGATCGTGTGCGATCCCCGCGATGAGTGGCGCCGCGGCCCGGCGCGCGAAGGCGAGCGTGCTCGCGAGTGTTGTGTCTCCCGCGCCCGCGCCGTTCACGAAGGCGTAGACATGACGGTCGGCGGCGATGGTCTCGAGCTCGGCGCGGATCATGCGCTCGAGTGAGTCGCGTCCCCGGGCGGCGGTCGCCAGCGCAGAGCGAACCTCGGACTCGATCCTCGCCAGCAGGCGCTCGCTCAGCGCGTGCACGAGCGCGCGCCGGTCGCCGACGTGCGCGAACAACGCGGGCTTCGTCACCCCAGCCTCCGCAGCGATCTGCTCGAGCGAGACCTGGGGCCCATGGCGGCGGATCGCGCGTTCCGCGGCATCGAGCAGGCGCTCGCGATCGACGAGCGGCGGCCGGCCACGCCGCCGCGGGGCCGTGCCCGGGTCCGCTGGCGGCACTCCGCGGCGGCGTTCGCGGGCGCGTCCTCGCTTGTACATTGGCTTTTTCCTACTCCCGGTAGGATAATCGTTGATGCCGCACCGCCACAAGGGAGACGAATCCGATGAGCACCGCCCCCTCGCTGTTCGCCAAGCCCTTCCACCTGCAGGGCAACTTCGCGCCGGTCTTCGACGAGGTCACGCTGACCGACCTGCCCGTGACTGGCGCGCTGCCGAAGGAGCTGAACGGCCGCTTCTTCCGCAACGGCTCGAATCCGCAGTCCGGCAGCTCGCCGCACTGGTTCCTCGGCAACGGCATGATCCACGGCGTGCGGCTCGTGAACGGCCGCGCCGTCTGGTACCGCAACCGCTACGTGCGCACGACGCTGTTCAACGACGCGAACGCGGCCGCGATCGGCTCCGATGGCTCGACCGATCTGACTGCGTCCCTCGCGAACACCCACGTCGTCGCGCACGCCGGGAAGATCCTCGCGCTCGAGGAAGGGCACCTGCCGTGGATCGTGTCTCCCGAGCTCGACACCGTCGGCCCGCACGACTTCGGCGGCAAGCTCCGCGGCGCGATGACTGCGCACCCGCGCCTCTGCCCAGTCACTGGTGAGCTGCTGTTCTTCGGATACGGCGCGCTTCCGCCCTATCTCACCTATCACCGCGTGGCGCGGGACGGCACGCTCGTGCAGAGCGAGGAGATCACCGTCAAGGGCCCGACGATGATGCACGACTGGAACGTGACTCGGAACTACGTCGTGTTCATGGATCTGCCGATGATCTTCGACCTCTCGCTGCTCGAGCGGGGCGGCATCCCGATCCGCTGGAGCGACGACTACGGCGCACGTCTGGGCGTGATGCCGCGCAACGGCACCGACGCGGACGTCGTCTGGTACGAGGTCGAGCCGAGCTATGTGTTTCATCCGATGAACGCCTACGAACGCGGCGACGACATCGTGATCGACGTTGCGCGCTTCCAGAAGCTCGCGTTCAGCCCGGCCGACGGCGAAGGCACGCCGGCGCTGCTGCACCGCTGGGTGATCGACCGCAAGGCGGACAAGGTGCGCGAGCAGCCGCTCGACGACCGGGCGGCGGACTTCCCGCGCGTGGCCGACGAGTGCGTCGGGCTCCCGCACCGCTACGGCTACATGACCGGACTCGGCAGCATGGACGAGTTCGGCGGCCACTTGATCAAGTACGACCTCGAGCGCGGACATAGCGAGATGTGGCAGTGCGGCAAGGGCAACGGTGCCGGCGAGCCGGTCTTCGCGCGTGCGGGCCGGGGCGAGGACGAGGGTTACGTGCTGACCTTCGTCTACGACGCCGCGCGAGATGCCAGCGACCTGGTCGTGCTCGACGCGCAGAACTTCGCCAAGGGGCCCATCGCGCGCGTGCATCTGCCTCGCCGCGTCCCGTACGGCTTCCACGGCAGCTGGATCGCCGACTGAGTCTTTCGGAATCGCGCGAGCCCACGACCACGAGACAGTCCCGATCTACGATGCGGACGAGCGACTCGGTGATCGCGATCGACTCAACAACGTGGTCTCGGGAACGCTGACTCCGTCGGTAGAAGGGTTGCCCGCAGACCCGGATCTGTGCACTGTTCTCGCCGTGGTTGGGAACGGCAGTGACGGGGCGACGCGTTTGTCGCCAGCTGCGCGTGTGCCTCGTGATCTTCTCCCTCATCGAGCTGGGTCTGGCGCTGGCGCTGCGCATGCCCCCGTCTCACTGGGCCTTCCGCGACGCCCTCGACGCCTGGTACATGGACTGGGAGCGCAGCATCGTGCAGTACGAGCCGGCTTGCGCGCGCTACGACGCCGAGCTCACCTACACGCTCCGGCCCGGCACGTGCTGGTTCGCGAACCGCGAGTTCGATGTCGAGCTGCGAATCAACTCGCTCGGCGTGCGCGACGACGAGGCGGCGCTCACGGCCCCGGAAATCGTCGTGCTGGGCGACTCCTTCACCATGGGCTGGGGCGTCGCGCAAGAGCAGGCGTTCCCGCACCGGCTCGCGCGACTCACAGGTCGCCGGGTATTGAACGCGGGTGTGTCGTCCTATGGCACGGCGCGCGAGCTCGAGATGTACCGCCGAGTGGACAGAAAGGCGACGACCCACCTCATCTATCCGCCGTTCTCGATGCAGGCACTCGCCTCGAGGACCGACGCCTCGTTCATGGAAGAAGCGGCGCCGGTCGCGGCGTTCGCGCCGGGCTATCGGCTCGGGATCGAGGCCCGCGACCAGATCCACGGTCCAGACGTCGCCTGGACGACCAGTCTCTCCTCGGTCGGACAGTCACAGCGCTTCCGCGACGCGTCCGACTCTCCTCTGCGCCTCTCGGCGCGCGCGGTCTGGAGGCCAGAGGGCGTTCCCGATGACCCCGACGCCGAGCTGCTCCACGTCGGGCTCTCGACGGGTTACTCGTTCTCGGGTTCGGGCGACGTCCACTATCGCACGCGCCCGGAGAGCTCGCTCACTTCCTATCTCGTCGATACCGGCGACATCCACGGCGACGCGGCGCAGCTCGGGGTCGAGCTCGCGCGGCGGACCGGGCCGCTGCGGATCGACGCGGAGTGGCTCGGCACCTGGGTGAATGGCTCGGGCCGCAGCTACTTCTTCTCGGGCTCCTATGCGGAGCTCGGCTGGGCAGTCACCGGCGAAGTGCGCCAGTACGAGCCGAAGTCCGCGCTGTTCACCGAGAGCGTTCCGCTTCGGCCGTTCTCCTGGGAGCGCCGCGCTGCCAGAGCCGAGAGACCCACCGCCACGAGCGCATTCACTCCCGGCTCGGGCAGGCGGATAGCCGTCACCGCCTGGAGCCCGAGGCTCGAGTGGGGTGGGATTGCTCCGGCCCCAGGCGGTGGCGCCGCGCTGTGACATTGGGGGGGGGACCACAGCCGCGGAGAGATCGGGCGATGACGAGCTGGCTCGCTTCGAGGCTCGTTCGTCATCGCCCCACCCCCTTCCGGCCGGGCCGCGCACTGGCGCGGGCAGCCGGTTGCTCGACTCAATATTCCAGTGTCTCGGCTCGCATTGAATCCACGATTCCGTGGAAAGTCGCGACGAGTTCTCGGGACGCCGAGCCACCCCTGGATCGGTGCGCGGAATACCCGGTCCTGAGGATGGTCACGAGCGTCGGACCGACCGATTCTGCTGCTCGGCGTTGAGGCGTAGGGTCACTCGTGCGGTGTGGCGGGAGGAGCCGATGTCACAGCGAAGCCGAGACGAGAGGGCGATGAGGAACGGACCCCTGGTCCTGGCCGCGAGTGCTTCGCGCTACGAAATTTGCTCCCTCGAGCGCACGCTCGGACTCGCGGGATTCGCGGTGCGCGCCGTGGCGTGCGCGAACGACGCAGGTGACGCGCTGTCGCAGTGCCGAGGGCATTGCGTGCTCGTCATCGACTCGGGTCTTCTGGAGATGGATTTCGACACGCAATGGCAGGTGCTCCGTGCCTGCAATCCCGAGCTCGGAACGGTGATCCGTTGCTGGATCGAGAGAGACCCCGGCATCCGGCAGATCCAACCCCGCACCTTCGTCGTGCATCCCGACCATCGCGACGGCCTGCTCGACGCGGTTCGGAAGCTGGGTGCGATCCCGGTCGACGCTTGATCCGACTCTTCGTCCGCTGGTACGCCGGGTGCAGTCACCGGGGACATGCAGACACTGCGGGTGCTCGTGGTCGACGACGATCCGGGGATGGCGGAACTGATCTCGGAGCAGCTCAGCGCCTGGGACTTCGAGCCCGCGGCGGCAGGCGGGGTCGACGAGGCCCTGGCTCTGCTCTCGACGCGCTCCTTCGACCTGGTGCTCTCCGACCTGCACATGCCGCGGAAGAACGGGTTCGAGCTGCTGCGGCTGGTGCAGGAGAGCTGGTCGGGCACGCCCGTGATCCTGTTCAGCTCGTTCCCCAGCGTCGAGGCGCAGCGGCAGGCGCTCGAAGGGGGCGCGCGGCGCTTCTTGTCGAAGCCGTTCGCGCTGGCGGCGTTGCGGGAGGCGGTGGAATCCGAGGTGCGGCGGATCCCGCCGCCTTGACATGCCGACCAATCAGGTAGGGTGAGCGGATGGTCCAGGGTTCCGATGACCAGAGGCCGCGGCAGTCGGCTTCCGGCCGGTTCCCGATCGTCGCGGTCGGCGGCTCGGCGGGCGCGCTCGGGGCCTTCCAGGAGCTGCTCGAGGGGCTGCCGGGCGACGCGCGGCTCGCGCTGGTGGTCGTGACTCACCAGGAGGCGGACCGCGCCAGCCTGCTCCCCGAGATACTCGCCAGGTGCACGCCGATGCCAGTGACCCAGGTGGTCGACGGAGTCGCCGCGGAGCCGGGGCGGGTGTACGTGGCCGCGCCCGGCCGCTACCTGAGCCTGCGGGACGGGGTCTTCCGGCTCGAGCAGGTGGTGGAGCGCGGTCACCCGCCGCTCCCCGTGGACTACTTCATGCGCTCGCTGGCGCAGGACCAGAGGAGCCGCGCCGTGGGGATCGTGGTCTCGGGCACGGGCTCGGACGGTACGCTCGGCCTGGCGGCGATCCGCAGCGAGTCGGGACTCACCCTGGCCCAGACATGCGGCCGCCGATGCGGCCGCGCAGCTCGCTGCCGCGCGTGGGCGTGAACAAGAGAGCGATGCCGGCGCCGATCAGCACGCCGGCGAACCCGTACATCGCCAGCTCGGCGCGCGCGGGCCGCCGCAGCGAGCTGACGTAGCGCGCGATTCGCAGCAGATCGGCCCGGGGTCTCTCTGAGGGCCATGGCGACATCCTCTGTGTGTTCGCCCGGACTCACCCTTCGAGTCCCGGCCCAGCATCGGAACAGCAAGTGCTGTGCCGTCGCGCTGTCTCCTGGCCGGTCACTCGGCTCGTGGACTGGTTCAATCTGACACGATCCAGGATTTCCTGCCTCACTTCCGGCGGAGCGAAAACGGAACGCGTTCGACCGCGAGCCGGAGCCCGATCCACCGCCCTGCGCTAGCTTCCTCTCCGCAGCCGACGAGGCGGCCATCGGCTCGGTCCCCACGCCTGCGGGAGAGGAGTGAAACGAGCGCTGATGTCGGCCGTCATCCGTGAACTCGTCGACCGCGCGCTCCGGCGCAAGGCGCGGGGCTCGCCTTGGAACAGCGAGGAGCTGATCCGCGAGGAGCTGTTCAGCGCCGAACGCCTCGAGCAGCATGCCGAGAGCCTCGCGCTTGCCCAGCGAGTTTCAGTGACTCGCCTGGCGACTCACTCGCTCTCGCGGCGGCTGTCGGACAACGGGCGCGTGCTGCTCCACGCCTATCACGAGATCGCGAACGTGATCGACCAGGGCTACCCGATCACGCCTGCGGCCGAGTGGTTGGTAGACAACTTCCACGTCGTCGAGGACCAGATCCGCGAGATCCGCCGCGATCTGCCGGCCGGCTACTATCGCGAGCTGCCCAAGCTGGCCGACGGGCCCTTCGCGGGCTATCCGCGCGTGTTCGGGGTGGCCTGGGCCTTCGTGGCTCACACCGACAGCCGCTTCGATTCCGCCCTGCTGTGCCGCTTCGTGCGCGCCTATCAGCGCGTGCAACCGCTCACGATCGGCGAGCTGTGGGCAGTCGCGATCACGCTGCGCATCGTGCTGGTCGAGAACCTGCGCCGCGCGGCCGAGCGAATCGTTCGCAGTCGAGCCGTGCGCCGGCAAGCGGACCTCGTGTGCGACCGCCTGCTCGGCATCGACGGACGTCCGCCGGAGTCGCTCTCGGCGGTGCTCCGCGGCTACGAACAAGCTCCCCTGCCCAGGGCCTTCGCGGTCCAGCTGGTGCAGCGGCTGCGCGATCAGGATCCGCGAGTCACTCCGGCGTTGCAGTGGCTCGAGGAGCGCCTCGAGGCCCAGGGGACCACGGCCGAGGAGCTGGTGCGGAACGAGCACCAGGGACAGGGCGCGATGAACGTGACCGTGCGCAACGTGATCACGAGCATCCGCCTGATCTCCGCCGTCGACTGGGCGGAGCTCTTCGAGAGCACGAGCCTGGTCGACGCGCTGCTCCGCGCCGAGAGTGACTTCGCGGCGCTGGACTTTCCGACGCGCGACCGCTATCGGCGCGCGATCGAAGAGCTCGCGCGCGGCGCGAAGCGCAGCGAGCTCGAGATCGCGCGCGCCGCGCTGCTCGCTGCGAGCGAAGCACGCGCACCGGATCCGCGCGAGCACGACCCGGGTTACTACCTGATTGCGGCCGGACGCGGGCGCCTCGAGGCCGCCGTCGCATTCCGCGCCCCGCTGTACACCTGGCTGGGTCGCATCGGCTCGGCGGCCGGGATCCGCGGCTATCTGGCGGGCGTCACGCTGGTCGCGGGGCTCGTCCTCCTCCTGGCGCTGTTCCTGGTGGCCCCGCAGCTCGCCGGCTGGCAGCTCGGCCTGCTCGCGCTGCTCGGCTTCATGCCCGCGCTCGAGGCCTCGATCTCGCTCGTGAACCGCGCCGCGATGAATCGCTTGAGCGCCCAGACCCTGCCGGCGCTCGAGCTTCGCGACGGGGTTCCGGCGAGCCTGCGCACGGTCGTGGCGGTGCCGACGTTGCTCACCACGCGCGCCGCGCTCGAGGAGCAGGTCGAACGGCTCGGCATCCACCATCTGGCGAGCCCGGACGGCGACCTCCGCTTCGCATTGCTCTCGGACTTCGCCGATGCCGCCAGCGAGACCGTCCCGGGCGACGAGTCACTCCT
The DNA here is from genome assembly GCA_035498875.1 of Myxococcota bacterium. Lineage (GTDB taxonomy): Bacteria > Myxococcota_A > UBA9160 > SZUA-336 > SZUA-336 > VGRW01. Next base: position 88,648 of record DATJZP010000026.1, on the reverse strand, counting down.
GGCCGCCGCCAGCCTCGCCATCGCCGGCCTGAACCGCCGCTTCGGGCCGGCCACGGAGGGCGATCGCTTCCTCTTGTTCCACCGCCGCCGAGTCTGGAACGCGGCGCAGGGGCGCTGGATGGGCTGGGAGCGCAAGCGCGGCAAGCTGCACGAGTTCAACCGGCTGCTGCGCGGCGCGACGGACACGACGTTCGTCGCGATCGCAGGCCACGCGCCGGCCGCGCCGCCCGGGGTCCGCTACGTGATCACGCTCGACGCCGACACGCGGCTGCCTCGGGAGACCGCGCGCCGGCTCGTCGGCAAGATGGCGCATCCGCTCAACCGGCCGCGCTTCGACGCCGAGAGCCAGCGCGTGGTCGAAGGGCACGCCGTGCTCCAGCCGCGAGTCACCCCATCGTTGCCGATCGGCCGGGAGGGCTCGTTCTTCCAACGCACCTACTCGAGCGCCAGCGGCATCGATCCGTATTCGGCCGCCGTATCCGACGTCTACCAGGATCTCCTCGACGAGGGCTCGTACGCCGGCAAGGGCATCTACGACGTCGACGCGTTCGAGGCCGCGCTCGCCGGCCGTGCGCCCGAGAACGCGCTTCTCAGTCACGACCTGTTCGAGGGCATCTTCGCGCGTGCAGGCCTGGCCTCGGACGTCGAGGTCGTCGAAGAGTTCCCGTCGCGCTACGACGTCGCCGCGGCGCGCCAGCACCGCTGGGCGCGGGGCGATTGGCAGCTGCTTCCCTGGATCCTCGGCTTCGCGCGCCGGAGCAGCGACCCTCGGCGCGCCCGGATCCCGCTCATCGGCCGCTGGAAGATGCTCGACAATCTGCGCCGCACGCTGTCGGCGCCCGCGGGCTTCCTGGCGCTGTCGTTCGGGTGGACCCTGCCCCGTGAAGCCGCGGTCTGGTGGACCGGCTTCATCGTCGCGACGCTCGCCGTGTCTGCGTTCCAGCCGGCGCTGGCCGGGATCGCGCCACGGCGGGGCGACGTCTCGCTGCGGAGTCACCTGCGGGCGCTGCGGGGAGACATGGGGCTCGCCCTGCGTCACACCGCGCTCGAGCTCGCCCTGCTTCCGCACCAGGCATGGCTCATGGGCGATGCGATCGCGCGCACGCTGTTCCGCCTGTTCGTGACTCGTCGCCACCTGCTGGAGTGGACCACCGCCGCACAGGCGGGGCTCGGCCCGGGCCTCGACTCGCTCGGGTTCCATCGGCGCATGGCCGGGGGCCTCGTGCTCGCGCTCGCCGCCGGGGTGGCTGCGGCGCAGGATCCAGGCACGGCGGCGCTGGCGGCGCCGTTCGTCCTGCTCTGGCTGCTCTCGCCGACGATCGCGCGGCTCGCGAGCCTGTCGCCCGGCGAAAGCGGGCGCCTTCCGATCTCGCACAGCGACGCGCGCGCGCTGCGCGCGATCGCGCGCCGGACGTGGCGCTTCTTCGAGACCTTCGTGACGCCGGCGGAGCACATGCTCCCGCCCGACAACTTCCAGGAAGATCCCACGCCGGTCGTCGCGCACCGCACGTCGCCCACCAACATCGGCCTGTATCTCTTGTCCGCAGTCACTGCGCGTGACTTCGGCTGGATCGGCACGGCCGATCTCGTCGAGCGGCTGGAGGCGGCCTTCGAGACGATGACGCGTCTCGAGCGCCATCGCGGTCACTTCTACAACTGGTACGACACTCAGGACCTGCGTCCGCTGGATCCGAAGTACCTGTCCTCGGTCGACAGCGGCAACCTCGCAGGACATCTGCTCGCGCTCGCCAGCGCCTGCCGCGAGCGGATCCGCCTGCCCGCCGCAGGGCCGGAGCGATTCTCCGGCATCGAAGACGCGCTCGAGCTCACGCGCGAGTCGATGCGAACCCTGCTCGACGGCCGTCGCACGCCGTCGGTCATGCGCCGCGAGCTCGAGGACGCGCTCGACGTCGTCGGCGCCGCTCTTCGCGAGCCGGCGCCCTGCTCCGACGACCTCGCGATGCGCCTGGACGAGCTCTCCGCGCACACCCACACCGTTGCCGACGTCGCGCGCGCGCTCGCGGAGGAGCGCGGCGACTCCGCGGGTGCCGAGGTCTGCATCTGGGCCGAGGCCACCCATCGCTCGTGCGAGAGTCACCGCCGGGATCTCGAGCTCTCGCCAGGCCGGCTCGCACAGCGCCTCGCGGCGCTCGAGCGCGCGGCTCGCACGTTGGCCCAGGAGATGGACTTCGGCTTCCTCCTGGCCCCCGAACGGAAGCTACTCTCGATCGGGTATCTCGTCGCGGAGGGGAGTCTCGATCCCAGCTGCTACGACTTGCTGGCTTCGGAAGCACGGCTCGCCAGCTTCGTTGCGATCGCCAAGAACGACGTGCCGGCGAAGCACTGGTTCCGGCTGGGGCGAGCGGTCACCGCCTCCGACGGCGGCGCCGCGCTGGTCTCGTGGTCCGGGTCGATGTTCGAGTATCTGATGCCGTCTCTGGTCATGCGCGCACCCGGAGGGAGTCTGCTCGAGCAGACCAGCCGCCTGATCGTCCGGCGCCAGATCGCCTACGCGGCCGAGCTCCACGTGCCCTGGGGCATCTCGGAGTCCGCCTACAATGCGCGCGACCTGGAGCTCACCTATCAGTACTCGAACTTCGGGGTTCCGGGGCTGGGCTTGAAGCGCGGTCTCGCGGAGAACGCCGTCGTGGCTCCGTACGCGACCGCGCTCGCGGCAATGGTCGAGCCGGAAGCGGCCGCGCGGAACTTCGAGCGACTCGCCGGGGCCGGGGCGCTGGGCCGCTACGGCTATTACGAGGCGCTCGACTACACGCCGGCGCGCGTCCCCGCAGAGCAGACCGTCTCGATCGTGCGCGCGTTCATGGCGCACCACCAGGGAATGACCCTGGTCGCGCTCGCGAACGCGCTCCTGGACGGCGTGATGCGCAGCCGCTTTCATGACGAGCCGATCGTCCAGGCCACCGAGCTGCTGCTGCAGGAGCGGCCGCCGCGCGGCGTCGCCGTGACGCGCCCGAGGGCCGCCGAGCTGAAGACCGCCGCGAAGCCGGACTATCTCGCGGCGTCGCGCCCGCACCGCTTCCCCTCCGCGCACGACGCGACCCCGCGCGTTAACCTGCTGTCGAACGGCCGTTACTCGGTCATGGTCACGGGAGCGGGCTCCGGGTACAGTCACTACCGCGATCTCGCAGTCACTCGCTGGCGCGAGGACACGAGCTGCGACGACTGGGGGTCGTACGTCTTCTTGCGCGACGTGGACAGCGGCGAAGTCTGGTCGGCCGGGCTTCAGCCGACCCGTTTGGAGCCCGATCGCTACGAGGTCGTCTTCTCCGAAGATCGAGTCGAGATCTCGCGGCGTGACGGCACGATCGACACCCATCTCGAGATCCTGGTCTCGCCCGAGGACGACGCGGAGGTGCGGCGCGTCTCGCTGTCGAATTCGGGCAGTCGCACACGCGAGATCGAGCTCACCTCGTACGCGGAGATCGTGCTGGCGCCGCCGGCCGCGGACACGTCCCATCCGGCCTTCTCCAAGCTCTTCGTGCAGACCGAGAGCGTCCGCGACGTGGGCGCGCTGCTCGCGACGCGCCGGCGGCGCTCGCCGGACGAGACCGAGGTCTGGGCGGCGCATCACCTGGTCGCAGAGGGCGAGACGGTCGGAGAGCTCGAGTTCGAGACCGACCGCGCCCGCTTCGTGGGGCGCGGACGCGGACTGCGCGCTCCGGCCGCGCTGAGCGACGGCGACTCACTGGGAGCCTCCGCGGGCACGGTGCTCGATCCCGTGTTCGCGCTGCGCCGCCGCATGCGCATCCCGCCCGGCGCGACGGTGCGCGTCGCGTTCTGGACGCTGGTCGCGCCGTCGCGTGCGGCCGTGCTGGATCTGGTCGACAAGAACCACGACGCCAACGCGTTCGAGCGCGCGTCCACCCTGGCCTGGACGCAGGCACAGGTGCAGCTCCGTCACCTGGGGATCGACTCGGACGACTCGGGTCTCTTCCAGCAGCTCGCGAGCTACCTGCTCTACGCCGACGCGAGCCTGCGGCCGCCCTCCGACGTGATCGCGCGCGGCGCGGGCCCGCCGCCCGCGCTGTGGGCACAGGGGATTTCCGGCGATCTGCCGATCGTGCTGGTGCGAATCGACGAGCCCGAGGAGCTGGGCATCGTCCGCGACCTGCTGCGCGCGCACGAGTACTGGCGGACGAAGGGCCTGGCCGTCGATCTGGTGATCACGAACGAGCGACGCATGTCGTATCAGCAGGATCTGCAGACGTCCATCGAAGCTCTGGTCCGCACGAGTGAGTCGCGCTCGAAGATCGGAGGCGACGCGACTCGTAGCGCGGTGTTCGTGCTGCGCTCCGATCTCATCTCTGTCGAAACACGTGCGCTGCTCCAGTCGGTGGCCAGAGTCGTGCTGGTCAGTCGCCGCGGGAGTCTCGCCGAGCAGCTGGCTCGACTGCGCGAGCGCGAGCCCGGCAGGGCGCCGGCCGAGAGGCGCCGCTCGGCGCCCCGGCCGCCGGAATCCGTGCGACGTCAGACTGGTCTCGAGTTCTACAACGGTCTCGGCGGCTTCGCGGCGGGCGGACGCGAGTATGTGACGACGCTCGGCCCGGGACAGTGGACTCCCGCGCCGTGGATCAACGTGGTCGCGAATCCGTCGTTCGGCTTCCAGACCTCGGTCGAGGGCGGAGGCTCGACGTGGTCGGAGAACAGCCGCGAGAACCAGCTCACTCCTTGGTCGAACGATCCGGTCAGCGACCGGCCGGGGCAGATCTTCTACGTGCGCGACGACGACGACGGCGCGCTGTGGGGGCCGACCGCACTTCCGATCCGCGACGAGTCCGCGCTGTACGTGGCGCGCCACGGGCAGGGTTACTCGCGCTTCGAGCACACGTCGCACGGCATCGCGCTCGAGCTCCTCGAGTACGTTCCACCGGCGGATCCGCTCAAGATCTCGCGGCTCTCGCTGCGCAACGTCTCGGGCCGAACGCGCCGGCTCTCGGTGACCGCATACGTCGAGTGGGTCCTGGGCGCGTCGCGCAGCGCCTCCGCGCCGTTCGTGATCAGCGAGCTCGATCCCGAGTCGGGCGCCCTGTTCGCGCGAAATCCCTGGAGCGCGTCCTTCGGCTCGCGCGTCGCCTTCGCGGACCTCGCCGGGCGGCAGACCTCCTGGACGGCAGATCGCAGAGAGTTCCTCGGGCGCAACGGAAGCCTCGAGGCGCCCGCGGCGCTCGTCGGTGACTCGCCGCTCTCGGGGCGCATCGGCGCCGCGCTCGACCCCTGTGCCGCGCTCGGGACGTCGTTCGAGCTGCGCGCGAACGCGTCGCTCGAGCTGGTCTTCTTCCTGGGCCAGGCGGCGAGCGCGGCCGAGGCGCGCTCCTTGATCGCGCGCTACCGCGCGACCGACCTCGATGCCGTGCTCGGCACCGTGACTCGCGGCTGGGACGACGTCCTCGGCGCGGTGCAGGTCCGCACCCCCGATCGCGCCCTCGACGTCCTCTTCAACCGGTGGCTTCTCTATCAGACGCTCGCGTGCCGTGTCTGGGCGCGCTCCGCCTTCTACCAGGCCGGCGGCGCGTACGGGTTCCGCGACCAGCTCCAGGACGGGATGGCGCTCGTGCTGTCGAAGCCCGAGCTCACCCGCGCCCACCTCCTGCGCGCCGCCGCGCGCCAGTTCGTCGAGGGCGACGTGCAGCACTGGTGGCTGCCCGAGTCGGGCCGAGGGGTGCGGACGCGAATCTCCGACGATCGCGCCTGGCTGCCCTACGCCGTCAGCCAGTACATCGCCGTCACGGGGGACGCGGCCGTTCTCGACGAGAAGGTGCCGTTTCTCGAGGGGCCGGCGCTTCACGCCGAGAGCGAGGCCTACTTCGAGCCCACGCTCTCGCGCGAGAGCGCGACGCTCTTCGAGCACTGCGCGCGTGCGCTGGAAGCGAGTCTTTCGCTCGGCTCCCACGGTCTGCCGCTGTTCGGCACCGGAGACTGGAACGATGGCATGAACCGCGTCGGCGTCGGCGGAAAGGGCGAGAGTGTCTGGCTCGGCTGGTTCCTGCATGCCGCGCTCTCGAGCTTCGCGCCGCTTGCGGACGCGCACGGCGAGGCGGCGCGTGCAGCACGGCTCCGCGCGCACGCCAGCGCGCTGGCGACGGCGCTCGAGACCGGCGGCTGGGATGGCGCGTGGTATCGCCGCGGGTACTTCGACGACGGCTCGCCGCTCGGCTCGGCCCGAGACGAAGAGTGCCGGATCGACTCGATCGCGCAGTCCTGGAGCGTGATCTCCGGCGCCGGCGATGCGAGTCACTCTGCGAGCGCGCTGGCCGCGGCCCACGCGCAGCTCGTCCGCCAGGGCGAGAGACTCGCCCTGCTCTTCACCCCGCCCTTCGACCGGACCTCGCTCGATCCCGGCTACGTGAAGGGCTACCCGCCGGGAATTCGCGAGAACGGCGGACAGTACACGCACGCCGCCGTCTGGCTGGCGATCGCGTTCGCAATGCAGGGCGATGGCGACACGGCCGCCGGCGTACTGTCTCTCTTGAATCCGATCGCTCGCGGCACGACTCGAGCCGGCATCCGCCGCTACAAGGTGGAGCCCTACGCGGTGGCCGCCGACGTCTACTCGGTGGCGCCGCACGTCGGGCGCGGCGGTTGGACCTGGTACACCGGCTCCGCCGCCTGGATGTATCGCGCCGGCCTGGAGTGGCTCCTGGGCTTCCGCGTGCGGGGAGCGTTCTTGGAGCTCGATCCTTGCATCCCGAGGAGCTGGCCCGGCTTCGAGATCGCGTTTCGCTTCCGGTCGGCGCGCTACGAGATCCGCGTGGAGAACCCCAGCCAGGTCAGTCGCGGCGTCGCGTACGTGGAGCTCGACGCCAAGTCACTGCCCTGCGCACCGGCTCGGATCTCGCTCGAGGACGACGGCGTGACCCACGCTGTTCGCGTCGTGCTCGGCTAGAAAGCATGAGGCCCGGGAGCGCCACCGCTCCCGGGCCTGCTCGCCTCGGCTGCCCCACGAGAGTCGGTGGGGATTGGCGGAGCGGCCGAGGACGAGTTACGAGGCCGCCTTCCCCGGCTGCAGCTTCAGGTCGTCGACCACGCCGCGTTCTTCACGCTTCGGTCTTGTCTAGAGTCATCGCGCGGGCGCGCGCGATCCGACCGACGTGCACGAGCAGCGCGAGCAGCGCCGAGATCGAAGGTCCCGCAACGAGGGCGAGCACGCTGCCGCGGTGCACTTCGCCGATGAGCAGCGCCGTCGAGTCGACGCGCAGCAGCGCGCCGAAGCTGGGGTGCTCGGACAGGAAGCGCTCTCTCTCGCCGGGAGCGCCGCGCCGCCCTGTCCCCCGGGCTTCGCGTAGAATGCCTGCCTCCTCGATCGGGGCGGGTGCATGGCGTCGTCGCGCGAAGACCCAAGTGAGTGCGCTCGAGCGGCGGGCCGACCTCTCGCGGAGCTGTTCGAGCGGCTGGGAAGCTCGCCCCAAGGCCTGACGGCCGCGATCGCTGCAGCGCGCTTGCAGGAGCGGGGCGGGAACGAGGTCGCAGCGCGCGGGCTCGCCTGGAGGGTGCTCGAGCTCTTGCGCTCGGCCGTGACTCCCCTGGTCGCCATCTTGCTGGTTGCGGCCACGGCTTCGGCGCTGCTCGGCGACGTCGCGGACGCCGCCATCATCACCGGCATCGTGTTTCTCAGCGCCGCGATCAACTTCGGGCAGACGTTCCGCTCGGACCGGGCCGTGAAGGCGCTCCAGCGGCAGGTCTCTCCCACCGCCACGGTCCGCCGGGAGGGCGCCTGGCAGGAGCTCCCCCGCCATCAGCTGGTCGTGGGCGACCTCATCCGGCTGGCCGCGGGCGACCTGGTTCCCGCGGACGCGCGTCTCATCGATACCCTCGACCTGCACGTCGACCAGGCGGCGCTCACGGGCGAGTCGTTCCCCGCTGAGAAGATGGCGACGCCCGCGGCACTGACTGCGACGGGTCCGGAGTCTTCGGCCCTGGTGTTCCTCGGCACGTCGGTCGTCAGCGGGACGGCTACCGCGCTCGTCTACGCCGCGGGCCGAGACACTGCCTTCGGCGACATCGCAGAGCGCCTCGCGGCCCGGCCCGAAGAGACCGAGTTCGAACGCGGCATGCGGCACTTCGGAGTGCTGATCCTGCAGACGGTGGTCTTCCTCGTCTTGTTCATCCTGGTGGTGAACGTCAGCTTGGGCCGGGACGCGCTCGAATCACTCTTGTTCTCGGTCGCCCTCGCCGTGGGTCTGACGCCGGAGTTCCTGCCGATGATCACGACCGTGACCCTCGGAGAAGGCGCGATCGAGATGGCGCGCGAGAAGGTCATCGTCAAGCACCTCTCCGCGATACAGAACCTCGGCAGCATCGACGTGCTGTGCAGTGACAAGACCGGAACGCTGACTTCCGGGACGATGTCACTCGCTTCGTCGCTCGATCCGCTGGGCCGCTCCTCGGACCGGGCGCGCTTTCTCGGCCAACTGAACAGCTTCTTCGAGACGGGCATCAAGAGCCCGCTCGATACCGCCATCCTGGCCCGACCGATCGCCGGCATCGAGGGCTTCCGCAAGACCGACGAGCTGCCCTTCGACTTCGAACGCCGCCGACTGTCGATCGTGGTCGAGGGGGACGGCGGCCACCTGCTGGTCTGCAAGGGCGCGCCCGAGAGCGTGCTGTCGGTCTGCTCGAGCTGCGAGTCGGAGACCGGCGTCCACCCGCTCGACGAGGCGATGCGCGAACGCTGCGCCGCGACGTTCCGCGGCGCGTGCGCGCAGGGCCTTCGGACGCTGGCCGTGGCGCAGCGCGCGGTCGCAGGCCCCGGCGGCTACACGGTCGCGGACGAGAAGGAGCTCGTGCTGGCGGGCTTTCTGACCTTCGCCGATCCGCCGCTGGACGGCGTCCGCGAATCACTCGCCAAGCTCCGCGAGGACGGAGTCACCGTGAAGATCATCAGCGGCGACAACGAGCTCGTAACCGCGCACGTCTGCGGCCAGGTGGGCCTGCCCGGAGCGAGGCTGGTGCTCGGCAGCGAGATCGAGCGGCTGGGCGAGATGGCGCTGGCGGCGATCGCGGAACAGACCGACGTCTTCGCGCGCGTCGCGCCCGCCCAGAAGCTCCGGATCCTGCGCGCGCTCAAGTCGCGCGGTCACGTCGTGGGCTATCTCGGCGACGGCATCAACGACGCGCCGTCGCTGCATGCGGCCGACGTCGGGATTTCGGTCGCGGGCGCCGTCGACGTGGCGCGCGACGCCTCCGACATCATCTTGCTCGAGCGCCGGCTGGACGTGCTACACGCCGGCATCCTGGCCGGCCGCAAGGCGTTCGCGAACGTGCTCAAGTATCTGCTGATGGGCACCAGCTCGAACTTCGGGAACATGTTCAGCATGGCCGGGGCCGCGCTGTTCCTGCCGTTCCTGCCGATGCTGCCGACGCAGATCCTGCTCAACAACTTTCTCTACGACCTCGCGCAGATCGCGATCCCCACCGACAACGTCGACCCGCTCTACTTGCACCGTCCGCAGCGCTGGAACATCCGTCTGATCCGGAACTTCATGCTGACGATGGGCCCCCTGAGCTCGGTCTTCGACTTCCTGACCTTCTTCGTGCTGCTGCGCTTCTTCCGCTTCGGTGAGACACTCTTCCACACCGGCTGGTTCGTAGAGTCCCTGGTCACACAGTCGCTGGTCCTGTTCGTGATTCGCACCGCCGCCCGGCCCTGGGCGAGCCGCCCGAGTGGCCCCTTGGTGGCGACGACTCTGATCGTCGTCGCGCTCGGGTCCGCTCTCCCCTACACGCCCCTCGCCGCGATCCTCGGTCTCACCCCGCTGCCGCTCGCATACTTCGCTTTCCTGGCGGCTACGGTCGGCGCTTATCTCGTGCTGGTCGAGCTGGTGAAGGAGCGGCTGATGCGGGGCATGCTCCAGAAGGGCCAGTCGGCATAGCGATCTCGGCCCGAGCTCAGTCAGTCCTGGGCGGCAGCGGCAGGACCATCCAGACGCGCTCGCGATAGAGCACATAGGTCTGGCCGAAGCTCGAGATCAGGTCGCGCTCTTCGAGATAGATGCCCAGGAAAATGTAAGCGGTCGTCGCCGCAGCGAAGAACAGGTGGCCCTGGCTCATCACGGGCGCCGCCCAGAACGCGGTGATGAAGCCCAAGTAGATCGGATGCCGCACGAGCCTGTAGAAGAGCGGCGTTCGGAAGCTCGACGGAGCCGGCTCGCTGCCTCGGAAGCGGGCGTAGACCTGACTCAGGCCGAACAGCTCGAAGTGATTCAGCAGGAACGTGCTGACCAGCACGATCCCGAAGCCGAGCCAGAACAGGGCGATGAGGATCTGAGCGCCGACCCCGGTCACGGTCCAGACCGGCTCCGGGAGCGGCCGCCACTGCCAATAGATCAGCAGCAGCGCCAGGCTCGAGAAGAGCACATAGGTGCTGCGCTCGATGCTCACCGGGATGATCCGGGTCCAGGCGCGCTTGAAGCCCGAGCGGGCCATCGCGCTGTGCTGGACCGCGAACACTCCGAGCAGCAGGGCGTCGATGACCAGACTGCCGAGCGCGGGCTCGACCGGACCCGAATCGATCGACTTCGGCACCCCGAGGTTGCCCACGAAGCCGATCGCGTAGAGGAACGAGAACAGGAAGATGACGTAGGCCACGACGCCGTAGAGCAACGCGAGAAAGCCGGACATGTCGCCCTCCTCCATGCTGGCTAGACACGGAACAGTGTAGCCGCCCGCCGCCGAAGGCGTGCCGCGAATGCCTGCGGGCTACTCCAATTCGCGCCGGCGGGCCCAGGCGTGGGCGCGAGAGATCGCGACGCGGATGCAGAAGCCCTCGTCGTGTCCCTCTTCGAGCAGCGCGTTGGCGATCTCGATCGCCTTGGCGCGCACGATCGGCGCCAAGCGCTCCATCGCGGGCGGGTAGTGCTGCTCGTCCCAGGGCATGCCGTAGAGCGTCGCCCAGCCGCCGCAGGAAGCCGAGCGCGCCCTGGCGCGTGATAGCAGCGCCGCGATGGAGCCGAACGAGCGCTTGATTCGGGACTTCGTCGCAGCCTGGCCGCGGCTCGTTCGCCGAGGACGGGACGTACCACAACATGCCGATGGGGCCGATCTCCGGGCGCGTCGAGATCGAGCGGCTGATCGCGGGGATCATCGGCGCGTGGCCCCAGACCGAATCGGAGCTTTGCAACGTGCTGTGCACGGGCAACGTCGTCGTCGCCGAGCGCGTCGACCGGATCCGCGCGGGCGCAAATCTTCGCTTTACTGCGGCGTGATCTCCAACGTCCCTCCCAGGAGTGACAGAGTCACCCCATCGGGGATGAAGAGAGTGGTGGTCCAGGCGATCGTCTTCGTCAGCGCCCCGTTGGCGTCGTAAACCGCGCTCGTGCCCGAGACATCGTAGGTCATGCCATCGGCCTCCGGCAGCAGGTTCAAGGTCACGGGCTGCGCAACGTCGACGGTACCGTCTGCGTTCGCCAGGGTGAACGAGAAGTCTGCCAGCGAGAACACTCCGCTCACCACCACGCTCGGATCCGTGGGAGTGAACGCGCACACGTAGCTCGAGTCGCAAGCCGTCTGGCCGAAGCTGACGCTGACCGTCGGTCCTGGCGACGGAGGCGTGGGCGCATCGGGGGGCTCGGGGATGTCGACCACCTGGCTGAACGAGGACGGAGTGAGCGAGTTGGTTTCCGCGCTCAGCGTGATCGTCGTGGTGCTCTGCTCCGCGCTGCCCGGGTAGACGTCGACCGTGAACGCGCACGCGTCGCCGGGCGCGAGGTCGACTTCCGTGCAGTCCGCCGAGACCGAGCTCAGCCAGGTACCCGATCCGCTCACGCTGTACACGTGGAGCGGCACCGAGCCGTCGTTCACGATCGCGGCCGAAAAGGTCGTCAGCTCGCCGACCGGAGCGCTGACCGAGCCCGGGCCCGACCAGCTCGCGGTCGGAGTCACGTCCGGCAGCGTCAGCACGGCTCGCCCGCTCACCGTGGCCTCCGAGTAGCCCGTATCGGTGGTGAACACCGCCGACGGATCGGCCCCGGTGCACGGAACGGACGCGTGGTCGCGCAGCTCGCCCGTCAGCGTGTAACGCGCGGTCGCGCAGCCGTTGTAAGTGCGCACGTGGTAGCCGCCGCCGCGCCCGGATCCGCCGCAGCGCGTCGACGCCACGGTGTAAGTCGTCGCGTAGGCTCCAGAGAAGCCCGTCGCGGTGGCGACGCTGGTCCCTGCTCCGCACTGCACTCCGAGCACCTGATACGGGCTCAACGGCGCCAGGGTCAGGCTGGTGCCGGCGACGGCCGGGGTCGACAAGAGAACGAGCGCGAGCACGAGTGTCTTCATGGCCCCCTCCACACGCACGCAGTCAGTCACGTGCAGTCACACGTCGATTGGATGGTCGGCTTCAACCCCGCTGCCACGGTTCGAAGGAGCCGATTGCCGACGAGCGTACCAGCGCGGGGCTCTCGTGACTACCGATTTTCGACCCGGCGGATGAGCGGACTCTCATCGGTTCGCCGGCGAGGTGACGCGCGTCACTCTCCGCGGTCTGGCAAGACGCCCGAGTCACTCGGCTCCCACGGGAGCGCGTGTGGGAACCACGGCGGCGAACCACCTGTCATGCTGCGGCGCTCGCACATCGCGGAAGCGCCCTGGTGGGTCGTGCACGCCGTCGACAAGAAGCGCGCGCGGCTGAACTGCATCGCGCACCTGTTGAAGCAGTTTCCTTACACGGAAGTGGAGAAGCCGCGCGTCGAGCTGCCGCAGCGCGAGCACCACGAGCACTACTCACGGCAGGCCGTGCCCGAAGCGATGCTGGTGCCCGACGTGTACTGAGGCGTCGCTGGCCCACAAGCGGATACACGCCCTGCTCTGAAGCACGTGCGCCTAGAATCGAGAATTCCAGAGCCTCGGGCTCGCCGGGGTGGGCGGGACATGCGGCTCGGAGCTCGAAGTGGAGGGGCACGGAGATGTTCCGCAAGTGGATGAGTGTGCTCGCGTTCGGATGCGTCTCGTTGGCGGCGTCACGCGTGGGGGCCGATGAAGCGGAGCTGCAGCGCAAGGTCGACGCGCAGGACGCGTTGATTCACAAGCTGGAGGACCGCCTGCAGGCGCTCGAGGACGAGCGCGCCATGAAGGAGGGAGACCGGCAAACCCAGGAGACCATGAAGGCCCCCGAGCTAGACAACGTGCAGCCGGCCGCTCCCCAGCCCGAGACGCGCCACCTCCCCAACACCGGTCACGCGATCGTGCAGAGTGAGTTCGGCACGCTGAACCTGCGGCTCTACACGTACGTGCGTTACCTGAACCAGATGGCCTGGGACAAGACTTACAAGGACTCGTTCGGGAACATCAAGCCGGTCGATCGCCGGCAGGACGTCCAGCTGAACAAGGTGAAGCTCGAGACCTACGGCTGGCTCGGCACCGAGAAGCTGCGCTACGTGCTCTACGTCTGGACCGCGAACGCGAGTCAGGGGCTCGGCGCGCAGGTCGTGGTCGCGGGCAACCTCCGCTACGAGTTCAACGAGCACTTCGCGCTGGCCGCGGGAATCACCTCACTGCCCGGCACGCGCTCCACCTCGCACCAGTTCCCGTTCTGGCTCGGCGTCGACAACCGACTCAGCGCCGACGAGTACTTCCGGCCCTCGTACACGAGCGGGATCTGGGCGTTCGGCGACATCGTTCCCGGCCTCAGCTACTTCACGATGATCGGCAACAACCTCAGCACGCTCGGCGTCGACGCCGGGCAGCTCGACCCCCGTCTGGACACGATCTCGACGACGGTGGCGTGGGAGCCGACGCGCGACTACGGCCGCGCCTTCGGTGACTTCGACTGGCACGAGAGCCTCTCGACGCGCTTCGCGATCCACTACACGCACAGCACCGAGACCGCGCAGGGCCAGCCGAACCAGGACGACTTCGAGAACTCGCAGATCCGCATCTCGGACGGGAACCAGATCTTCCAGGCGGGCCTGTTCGGGCCGGGCATCCAAATCACCCAGGTTCGCTACCAGATGGGCGCGCTCGACGCGGGCCTGAAGTGGCACGGACTGTCACTCGAGGGCGAGTATTACTTCCGGCTCGTCGACAAATTTCACGGCGACCTGACCGACTCACTCGGCTTCAGCAACTTCAAGGACCACGGCTTCCAGCTGCAGGCATCCGCGATGCTCGTGCCGCAGGTCTTCCAGCTGTACGTTGGTGGCTCGAAGATCTTCGGCCAGTTCGGGGAGCCCTGGGACTCACGCGTGGGCTTCAACTGGTTCCCGTTCGCGAACCAGAGCTTCCGCTGGAACAACGAGGTCGGCTTCTACGCGCACTGTCCGGTCGGCGGGATCGCCTATCCCTACCAGGTCGGGGGCAACGGATTCTTGTTCCAGTCGAATCTCGAGCTGGCATTCTGATGCTCGCGGATTCGTCACCGACACCTGCGAGGCGCCCGGGTTACCGAACGAGAAGGAGGGATGCGCGATGATTCGTGCGCACGGGGCAAGCTGGCTTGCGGTCTGGGGCACCTGGCTCGGGATCCTGGTGGCCGCGGGGATCGCGTCGGCGACGGCGCTTCCGGATGGCAGCGTGGTGTGGGACTTCGAGGGGACAGCGCTCACCTTCCCCAACGGGAACACGACGAGTCACAGTGTCGTCGGATCGCTGCAGTTCTCGACCGGCGCGTCGCCTCTCAACGTTCAGGTCCAGGCGCTGGTCGGCGGCGTCGACACGGTGAGTGGCGGATTGTTCTACGTGACGGCGGTCGACGGAGCGCCGGGCACGGTCGACCAGATCACGTTCCAGACCGGGGGCGGCACGTTGGGAACGCTGAGCTCGCCCTACTCCCTGCCGCCCCAGGGCTCGCCCGCTCCCATCGATCCGCCCACCATCTCCTTGAACTTGAGCGACAAGAACGGCTCACTCTTCGACGGCGCAGCGTTTCCGCTCCCTCCGGCTCACGCTCCAAACATCGACACTTTCTCGATCGCCACGCTCTCGATCAGTCAGAACGTCTGCATCGTCAGCAATCCCATCAGCGGTACCCTCTTGTGCAACATGCAGCGCGAGTTCGAGCTCACCTTCACCTCGTTCAGTGACCCCGTGCCGGAGCCCGGCTGGCTCGCCTGGGTCGGCATGCTCGGCTTGCTCGGCCTGCGCCGAGCGAGCCGTCAGGGTCCGGCGCGCTCGACGACGCGGAAGACGGGGTAGCGCGGCGCGACCGCGGCGAACGCCTCGAGCGGGGCGTCCTTGTCGACCGGGATGTGCGGTCTCCCGCCGGGCGCGCGCTTCAGATAGGCCTTGAGGATCGGCGGACGGCGCTCGACGGGCACGGGTTCCAGCTGCACGGGCTCGACGCGCCCGTGGCGCAGGACCGCATGGCCGTGCGCGGCCTCCAGGTTCCGGACCCAGGCGACGTCGCTGCCGAGCATCGACACGAGATACCGCTCGCTGTCGACCAGAGCCATCACCAGCGGGAAGCGGATCGGCTGGCCCGAGCGGCGTCCCACGACCTCGAGCTCGATAGCGTAGTTCGGCAGGATGCCGAGCCCATAGATCGCGCCGCCGATCCGGTTGATCCACCACGCCACCGCGTTCGGCTTCCCGCCGCGGTAGAACCAGCCCGCCAAGCCACGCGCCGCCAATGGACCGCCTCCTCCGAGTCAGCTCTCGCCCAGCCACCACCTCGGCTTGGGCTTCGCGCCGTAGCTGAGTCCGAACGGCTTCAGCGTGCGCTCGAGAATGTCCGCGACGACTTCCTCCGGCGAGTCACTCACGATCCAGCGCGAGACGTCTTCCGAGTCGATCGTGCCGGTGGCGAGCTGGACGGAGCGCAGATAGTCGAGCAGTGGGGTCCAATAGCTCTTGCCCATGAGCACGATCGGGAAATTCTGGATCTTCTGAGTCTGGATCAGGACTGCGGTCTCGAAGATCTCGTCGAGCGTGCCGATGCCGCCGGGCATCGCGATGAACGCGTACGAGTACTTCTCGAGCAGCATCTTGCGCACGTAGAAGTATTTTACCTCCACCCAGCGATCGAGATACGGATTGGGCTTCTGCTCGCTGGGCAACGTGATGTTGCAGCCGACGGACGTGCCGCCCGCGTCCTTGGCGCCGCGATTGGCCGCTTCCATGATTCCGGGCCCGCCGCCCGTCATGACGGTGAAGCCGGCCTTGGCGACCTTCGCGCCCACTTCGCGCGCCAGCGCGTAGTACGGGTGGTCTTCCTTGAAGCGCGCCGAGCCGAACACGGTGACGCACGGGCCCACGAAGTGCAGCGCGCGGAAGCCGCGCACGAACTCGCGCAGGATGCGGAGTGAGTGCCAGAGCTCGCTGCGCCGCGGGTGGGGTCCGTGCAGGAAGTGCTGCTCGTCGGCGTCGCGCGTGCCCTTGCCCCAGTCGTCGGTCGACGTGGTGGGAGGCGGCTGCCGATTCGGCGCCAGCGCGGGATGGGCGCTCGCCGAGCGTTCCGACTCAGGCTCGCGCAAAGTCGATGAATCCGCGCACGAAGTTGGTGCTCACGAGCTTCACCTGGAGCTTGTCGCCCACGTCCACGCCCTCGGTGCCGCGCACCAGCATGCCCTCCGCGGCCGGGTGGGCGATGCGCACCCAGGTGCCCTTGCTGTTCGCGCCCGTGACCAGGGCCTCGAACGTCTCGCCGACGTGCGACGAGAGCAGGAGCGCCGCGGCGGATTTGCGCACGGTGCGCTCCACCTTCGTGGCGTTGTCCTCCTGCTCGGTGCAGTGACTGGCGAGCGCGCCGAGCTCACCGTTCGAGTACGCGCGCTTGTCGTTCGCGAGCGCGCACTTGATCAGCCGCTGCGTGATCAGGTCCGGGAAGCGACGGTTGGGTGCGGTCGAGTGCGTGTAGTCGCGCAGCGCGAGTGCGAAGTGACCGATGGGCGTCTGGCCCGGCTGCTCGACCGCGTATTCGCCGCGACCCAGGAGCTTCACGACCGACACCGACAGATCCACGAAGCGCTCGGGGTCCGCCGCGCAGCGGTGCTTGAGGAACGCCTCGAGCGCGGCGTTCGACGGCTCGGGTGGGAGCCTCTCGCCGAGCGACGCCGCGAGCTCCACGATCTTGGCCCAGCGCTCCGGCGAGCGCAGCACGCGCCGCAGCGAGGGAATCTTCCGGGCTTCGAGGAAGCGCGCGGTGACTCCGTTGGCCGCGATCATCAGGTCCTCGATCAGGTCCTTCGCGCGGTTGCGACGCTCGGGCACCAGGTCCGTCAGCGTTTCGTGGTCGAAGACCGCGCGCGCCTCGACGGTCTCGAGCGTGAGCGCGCCGTGCTCGAGCCGGCGCGCGCGCAGGAGCTGCGCGACCCGGTCCTGGATGCGCAGTTGCTCGTCGACGCCCTTCACGGCAGTCACCGGCGCGGGCGCGGGTCCGGTGCCTTCGAGCCAGGCGGCGACCCCGTTGTACGCAAGCTTGGCGCGGTTGCGCACTGCGGCGCGGTACACGTCCGAGTCCGAGATCACGCCGTCCGACGCCACCGTGAGCTCGATCACGATCGCCGCGCGGTCGACGTCCTGGCGCAGCGACGTGAGATCGGTCGACAGCTTCTCCGGCAGCATCGGGAAGATCTGCGCGGCCGTGTACACGGAAGTGGTGTTGGCGCGCGCGTGATCGTCGACCGCCGAACCCTTCGCGACCAGCGCGTCGACGTCGGCGATCGCCACGTAGACCTTCACGGCTCCGGCCGCGAGCGGCTCGGCGACCGAGAGCTGGTCGAGATCGAGTGAGTCGTCGTTGTCGATCGAGACCCACAGGCGATCGCGCAGATCGCGCAGCCCGGTCGCCGCCGCCGCGGCTTCCGCAACGACCTCGGTGAGCCGCGCGACTTGCTGCATCGCCGCACCCGTGAAGTCGGGCAGGAGCGAGCGCTCGGTCATCGCCCGCCGGGCGATTCCGCGCAGGTCGAGCTTGCTGGAATGCCGGCCATCCGGCGGGCCCGCGTTCTCCCTCATCCAGAGGGTGGTGTTAGCACAGCAAGAGTCAGCTGCGGATGGCGGCCGGCTGGAACAGCTCGATCAGGTTGCCGGCCGGGTCCTGGATCAGGATCTGCGAGCCACCCGGGCCCTCGACGGTGTCGTTGCGGAACCGGACGCCTTCGGCCCGGAGCCGCGCGACCTCCTTCGCGAGGTCGTCCACGATCAGGTGGATGCGGTTCCAGCCGCCGGGGCCGGGGCGCGCGCCGTCGGCCATGGGCCGGCCCGCGGAGCTCTGCGGACCGCTCAGCAGCACGCGCAAGTTGCCGCGAACGACGTCGGCGAAGGCGGGCGGGAAGCTCGTCAGGACCTTGAAGCCCAGGTGAGTGGTGTAGAAGTCGACGGCCGCGGCGACGTCATCGACCAGGTAGCGGACGCTCACGATCTCAGACACGGGGGTGCTCCTTCTTCTCTGGCGTTCCGAGCTCGCCGAGCAGGAGCCCGATCCGGTCCTCGAGCTCGTCGGCGGTGCGCAGGAACGCGGGGTAGCTCTCTCCTGCCGGAGCGGCCGAGGGATCGGCCATGCTCCAGTGCGAGCGCGCGGGCCCGTCGCGAAACTCGGGGCAGACCTCGCGCACCTTGTCGCACAGCGTGATCACTCGATCGAAGCGCGTGCCGACGAAGCGGTCGAGGTGCTTGGTGCGGTTCGCCGAGATGTCGATGCCGCGCTCGCGCATGACCTGCACCGCCAGCGGGTGCAGGCTCTTGGGCTGACTCCCGGCGCTGCGCGCGCGCACGCCGCCCGCGGACGCGTGCTCGAGCAGCGCCTCCGCCATCTGCGAGCGCGCGCTGTTTCCGGTGCACAGGAACAACACGATCGGCCGTCGCCGCCCGGAGGCGGCTGCTTTCGCAGGACGAGGCTCGAGCCGCAACGCCGGCGTCAGTGCCGAGCCCGCCGCCGCCAAGAGCTCGCCGCAGCGGCGCACGTCGAAGCGATAGTAACTGTCTCGAGCGTCGGCCGAGCTCCGGCGCGACGTGACCAGCCCCGACTTGCGCAGCTCGGCCAGATGGTAAGAGACCAGGTTCTGCGTGCTGCCGAGTCTCTCGACCAGCTCGGCGACGCGCAGGTCCGAAGCTCCGAGCTCCCGCAAGAGACGCCAGCGCTGATCGTCGCCGATCAGCCTCAGGACCTCCGCTCCGGCACGCGCGTTCGACGACATGCTCCAAGGCTACCCGAGCGTCGACGATGAATCAATTTAATTTGATGTATCAAAACACCTTGATGTATGCTCCGTGCAAAGGAGACCTGCGATGGCGAGAGAGACGTTGTCGACCCGCGCGCTGCTGGCGTGCGGCGTCCTGACCGGCCCGATGTACGTGATGGTGACCTTGGCCGAGGCGCTGACCCGCGACGGCTTCGACCTGCGGAAGCACCGCTTCAGCTGGCTCACGGCCGGAGACCTGGGCTGGATCCACCAGCTGAACATGGCGGGGGTCGGCGTGGGGACGGTGCTGCTCGCGCTCGGCGTGCGACAGGTGATGAAGCCGGGCCGAGGCTCCGTGTGGGGCCCGTGGCTGCTCGCGCTGACCGGCGTGGCCTACGTCGTCGGCGGCCTGCTGCGCGCGGATCCAGTGATCGGCTTCCCCGCCGGCACCACGGCCGAGATGGTGCACACCACCTGGCACGGCGCCGCCCAGAACGCCTCGCGCAGCGCGAGCACCCTGTTTCTGATCTTGACGAGCGGGGTGATCGCGGGCTGGTTCAACGCCCAGGGCCAGCGCGGCTGGGCCTGGTTCTACGCCACGGGCCTGCCGGTCGTGTTCGCGCTCTTGACCGCGACGGGTCTGGCGATCGGCGGGAACCCCGCCGCCCTCGCCTTCCTCATGACCCCGTGGATCTGGATCACGGCCCTCGCCGTGCACATGTACCGGCGCCAGCGGAGCCGGAGCGGACCCGTCCCGACGCGCCAGGGAGCGACCGCCATGCCTGCGGCTGGCTGAGCCCGAATTCTTCTTCCGGGTTTCGCTCCCCACTGGCTCGGTGTCGTGGTTTTCTCGCACCCATGACCGACGTTCGCCCGTTCCAGGTGAAGTTTCCCGAGGCCGAAGTCACGGAGCTGCGGCGGCGCGTCCACGCGACGCGCTGGCCCGACAAGGAGCTGGTCGCCGACGCGTCGCAAGGCGTGAAGCTCGAGACGGTGCAGGCGCTCGCGCGCCACTGGGGCTCGGCGTACGACTGGAAGAAGTGCGAGGCGCGACTCAGCGCGCTGCCGAACTTCGTGACCGAGATCGACGGGCTCGACATCCACTTCATCCACGTGCGCTCGAAGCACCAGACCGCGCTGCCGATGATCGTGACTCACGGCTGGCCGGGCTCCGTGATCGAGCAGCTGAAGATCATCGAGCCGCTCACCGACCCGACGGCCCACGGCGGCGGCGCGGCCGACGCGTTCCACCTGGTGATTCCCTCGATCCCCGGCTACGGCCTCTCGGCCAAGCCCACCCAGACCGGCTGGGATCCGGTTCGCATCGCCAAGGCCTGGGTCGTGCTGATGAAGCGCCTGGGCTACACGCGCTTCGTGGCGCAGGGCGGCGACTGGGGTGACTCGATCACCGAGCAGATGGCCTTGCTCGGGGCTCCGGAGCTCGTCGCGATCCACACCAACATGGCGGCGACTGTGCCGCCCGAGATCTCGAAGTCATTGGCGGCCGGAAACCCCGCGCCCGCGGGTCTCTCGGCCGACGAGAAGCACGCCTACGAGCAGCTCGACTGGTTCTACAAGAACGGCCTGGGCTACGCGCAGGAGATGGCGCACCGCCCGCAGACGCTGTACGGGCTGGTCGACTCACCCGTCGGCCTGGCGGCCTGGATCCTCGACCACGACGCGGCGAGTCAGGCGCTGATGGCGCGCGTCTTCGCCGGCCACACGGAAGGGCTCACGCGCGACGACATCCTCGACAACATCACCTTCTACTGGCTCACCAACACGGCGATCTCCTCGGCCCGGCTGTACTGGGAGAACAGGCTCGCGTTCTTCGACGTGAAGGGCGTGCAGATCCCGGTGGCGGTGAGCGCCTACCCCGACGAGATCTACACCGCGCCCAGGAGCTGGGCCGAGCGCGCGTTCCCCAAGCTCATCCACTACAACAAGCTGCCGAAGGGCTGTCACTTCGCGGCCTGGGAGCAGCCGGAGCTGTTCGTGGGGGAGATGCGCGCCGCGTTCAAGTCAGTGCGCTAGCGGGAGACTCCTTCTCGAACTGCGCGACGGCGTTCTCGAAGTTGAAGACGAGGCCGGTGTGTCCGACGGCCTCGCCCAGCTCCGAACGCTTCACGATGGCGAGGACCTCCGGGGTCAGCTCCACGAGCCAGAGCGCCGTGCCGCGCTGGCGCAGCTTCTCGCGCACGACCGCGAGCGCCTTCAACGCCGTGTACTCGATGTCGATCACCCCCGAGAGATCGAGCGCCAGCACGGCCGGGCGCCGTTGCTCGACCAGGGCCCAGAGCTTGTCGCTCACGCGCTCGGCGTTGGCGAAGAAGAGCCGCCCGCCGACCCGCAGCAGGAGCAGCCCCTGCCAGGTCTCGTCCGCGGGATGCTCTGGAGTGAGTGGCCGGAACACGTTGGTGCCCGGCTTGCGGCCCATCACGTGGAGCGGGGGATCGTAGGTCTGGTGCGCGAGGGCCAGGAGCGAGGCGATCACCGCCACGACGATGCCCTGCAGCGTGCCGAGCAGCACGACTCCCGCGAAGGCGATCAGCGCCCAGTAGTACTCGGTGCGACGCACGCGTCCGATCGCGCGGAACTCCGCGGGCTGGATCAGAGTCACCGAATAGACGACCACCACGGCCGCCAGCACGGCGTTGGGCATGAGTGAGATGAACGGCGCGAGGAACAGGAGACTCAGCAGCGCGATCGCCGCAGTCACGAGCTCGGCGGCCTGCGTGCGCGCGCCCGCGCTCCGGTTCACCGCGGTCTGGGTGGTGCCGCCGCCCGCGGGCATGGCGCCGAAGAATCCGCCCGCCACGTTCGCAGCACCCAGCGCGAACAGCTCGCGGTTCGCGATCGGCCGGGGCTCGTCGCTGTGCGCGAATGCGCGCGCCGCCGCGATGCTCTCGGTGAAGCTCATCAGCGCGATGCCGAGCGCGCCCGGCAACATCTTCCACGCCAGCTCAAGCTGTGGCGGAACGAAGCTGGGCAGCTCGCGCGGCACGGCACCGACCGTCTCGACGCCCCGAGCCGGCAGCCCGAACAGTGCGCAAGCGGCGATGCCGAGGCCCACCGCGACCAGCGGCGCGGGCAGGCGGGGCGTGAAGTGCTCGAGCGCGAACATCAGCACGAGCATCGAGCCGCCGAGCGCGAGCGTCAGGAGCGAGCTCTCGGGCAGGTGACTCGCGATCGCGAACAGGTCGCGCAGGAAACCCGTCTTGTGGATGTGGAACCCGAGCAGCTTCGGGATCTGGTCGACGACGATCGCGACGCCGATCCCGGACTTGAAGCCGGCGAGCACCGGGTCGGAGATGAAGTTCGCGAGGAAGCCGAGCCGCAGGACCCCTGCAGCGGCCAGCGTGACTCCGACCAGGATCGCGAGCGTGGCCGCCGCGCGCGTGAGCTCGTCGGTCGCGCCGTTCGGCGCCACGTCAGCGAGCTCGGCGCCCACGAGGATCGCGATCGTGGTCGTGGTGCTGACGCTGAGCGGGCGAGAGGTCCCGAGCAGCGCGTACACGGCGGTCGGCAGGATCACCGTGTAGATGCCGACGGCGACCGGCAGCCCGGCAATCGTGGCGAAGGCCATCGCCTTGGGAATCACGACCGCGGCCGCGATCGCGCCCGCCATCAGGTCCGACGCGAGCCACTCCTTGCGTGAGCCGGCGCCGAGCGCACCGGTCACCGGCCCTCCACCTCGGTCACGGTGGCGCTCTTGCCCAGACTGAGCAGCTGCTCCGCGCTGGTGGTCGCGAACAGGTGCATCACGCGCGCGATGCCACCGGTCCAGCCCGTCTGGTGACTCGCGCCCAGCCCGGCGCCGTTGTCGCCGTGGAAATCAGGCACCGAGAGCCCGTAGTGCGCAGCCACCTTGGTGCCCTGGCGCTCGGGGTTCACCGCCTCCTTCCGTCCCTTCAGGAGGTATTCGTGGAAGGCGTCCTTCACGTAGGGCGTGCGGTTCGGCTTGGCGAACAGCCGCTCGGAATTGGTCTCGTTCTCGGTGAACAAGAGCTCGGCCGCGTCCTCGGCCAGGAATCGGAAGTCGCCGAGCGTGGGATGAGTCGCCTGGACCTCGAGGGCGCCGCTGCTCGGCCGCACCTGGCGCAGCAGGGGCCGCGGGCCCGCGCCGTCCCACGACCAGATGTTCCGGAACCAGAGCGTGGGCAAGAGGTCGAGCTGTGCGGCCTCGGGTCCGCGGTTCGCCACGGTGATCCGGATCAGCAGATCGTCGGGTGACTCCTTGGCGTACTCGACGAACACGTCGAAGTAGCGGTCGTCGTCGAAGACCCCCGTGTCGAGCAGCTCGTCGTAGGGGTAGGCCGCCTGTGGGTACTTGTACAGATACTTCATGTACGAGTGAGTCGGCGTCGAGTCGAGATAGAAGTAGTACTCCTTCACGTCCTCGCCGTGATTCCCCTCGCTATTGGTCAGCCCGAACAGGCGTTCCTTCGGGATCGGGTCGCGGCGGTTCCACAGTCCGAGCGCGAAGCACAAGAGCTGGCGGTCGTCGCTGACTCCCGCGAGCCCGTCCTCGCCCCAGCGGTAGGCGCGCGAGCGCGCCTGGTCGTGACTGAAGTAGTTCCAGGCGTCCCCCGAGGTGCTGTAGTCCTCGCGCACCGTCCCCCACTGCCGTTCGCTCAGGTAGGGACCCCACTTCTTCCAAGGCGAGGCCGGATTGCGCGCGGACTCGAGGCGCGTCTTCTCGGCAATCATGGCGACAGCTTACGCCCGCCGGATGCCTCCGGTCTCTACTGGCTCAACCGAGCAGCCGGGTGCGAACCTCGGGCTCGAACGCCTGCGGCGGCAGCGTCTCGGGCCCGGCGAAAGCGGCGAGCAGCCACATGGCGAGCGTCGGATCCTTCGCGATGCGTTCCCGCGCGCGCTCGCGCTTGGCTTCGCCCTCGGGCCCGAACTCCGCCTCGAGCTCGGAGCTGAGCCGGGCCGTGAAGCGCAGTCGCCGCATGCGCTCCCGGCGCTCGCTGGCGTAGTCCGCGAACGCCGCGGGCTGCCAGTCGTCGCCGGCGAGCAAGGCTTCACTCACCAGCCGCACGTCGCGAAGGGTGATCGAGAGACCCTGGCCGATGATCGGGTCGTTGTGACCCGCGGCATCGCCGAGCAGGACGACGCCGTCAGCGAGCGGTGAGTCGACCCAAGAATCCTCGTTGCCGTAGGAGTGACACGGCCCGGCGGGCCGTGCACGCGCGAACGGCGCGGCCTCGGGCAGACACTCCAGGGTGAATGACTCCAGGAAACGCGCCGCGCCCTCGGGCCCGGTCAGCCGCTTGTGCTGTGCGAGCGCGTAGCCCAGGTAGAGGCGGGCGCGCCCGCCACCCTGCGGGAAGATCAGGAAGTGACGATCGTTCTCTACGCCGATCGCCTGCAGCTCCGCGGGCCAGTCGTGCGCGCCTTCGACCAGGAGCCCCGCGAACAGATGGTGGGTCGGGTCACGATGCACCGTGAGTCCGATCTGCTTTCTCACCTGCGAGCCGCGGCCATCGGCAGCGACGACCAGCCGCGCGCTCGTGTCGTGGCGCGCGCCCTGGTGCGAGAAGCGGACCGTGCGCCGGCCGCGCTCGAACGGTCCGAGCTCGAGGGCATCCACGCCGCGCAGCACGCGAGCGCCGGATTCCGCTGCGTACTCGGACAGCGCCGCGCACATGCGCGGATGCCCCAGGCACAGCGGCCCCGCGACGCCGGGCAGCAGTGCGCCCATGTCCATGGTGCCGGCAAGATCGGGGAACGGGCTGGCGCCGTGGTGGGCGCTCTTGTGCAGGCGCACGTGGTGACCGCCCGCTGCGCGCAGCCGCTCGTACAAGCCGAGCCTCTGTGACTCCGCGACGCCCCAGGGTGCGAGCCACTCGCCGCGAACCTTGTCGCGGTACTCGGTCTCTTTCTCGAGCACCAGCACCGAGCGGCCGGCGCGCGCCAGCACGCTGGCGAGCGCGCTGCCGCCGATGCCGGCACCCACGACGACGACGTCGAAGCTCACTGCACTGCATTGTCTCGCGCTTCGCCGCGCCCCAGCAAGCCGCGTCGCGGAGGCGTACGATCCCATCGAACCGCGCTCGAGAGGAGAGCCCATGGTGCGCGCGCAGTCCGAAGAGTTCGTCTCGACCCGCTCCCTGCCCTGGTCCGTGCTCGTGCCGGGGATCCGCATGAAGGTCTGCCGGCTCTCGCCCGAGAGCGGCACCTGGACGGTGCTGTTCAAGGCGGACGCGGGCGCGTCGTTCCCGCGGCACCGGCACCTGGCGGCAGGCGAGTATTTCATGCTCTCCGGCAAGATGGAGGTGCGCGGCGGCGTGCAGGCGGGCGGAGTCACCGCGGTCGCGGGTGACTACGGCTGGGAGCCGGTGAGCGTGATCCACGATCACACCTACTTCCCGGAAGAGTCCGAGTTCCTGTTCACCAACCACGGCGCGGTGCAGTTCATCGACGAAGCGGGAGACACGACCAGTGTGCTCGACTGGGAAGTGATCCAGTCGGTGGCGCAGGCCGCGAGCGAGCGCCGCGTCGCGTGAGCGAGACGGTCTCGATCGCGGCGAACGGCCTCTCCTTCACCGCCGATCTCGCCGGGCCGCGCGACGGCGCGCTCGTGCTGCTGCTGCACGGCTTTCCGCAGACGCGGCACACCTGGCGCGCGGAGCTGCGCGCGCTGGCCGCTGCCGGCCATCGAGCATGCGCGCCGGATCAGCGCGGCTACTCCGCGGGCGCGCGACCGGCGGGCACCGAGGCGTATCGCATCGAGCATCTCCTCGCCGATGCACTGGCGATCGCCGACTCACTCGGCGCGCAGCGCTTCCACCTGGTCGGCCACGACTGGGGTGGTCAGCTCGCCTGGCTTCTCGCGGCGCGCCATCCGGAGCGCGTGCGAACGCTCACCGTCTTGTCGCGCCCGCACCCCGCCGCGTTCGCGCGCGCGCTATCCGAAGATCCGGCGCAGAGTCAGCGCTCGGGTCATCACAAGAGCTTCCAGCGGCCCGAGGCCACGGACGAGCTGCTCGCGAACGGTGCCGAGCGCCTGCGCGCCGCGCTCTCGCGCCAGGGCGTGCCCGAGGCCGACGTCGCGGTGTATCTCGCCACGCTGGGCGAGCGCGCGGCGCTCGACGCGGCCGTGAACTGGTATCGCGCCGCGGGCAGCTCGGGCCTCGCCGCCGCCGACGTGCCTGTGGTGCGCGTCCCCACGCTCTACGTCTGGGGCAACGCCGACGCAACGGTCGGACGCCTGGCCGCGGAAGGCACGAGAAAGTTCGTCGAAGCGCCCTACCAGTTCGTCGAGCTCCCCGGCATCGGTCACTTCGTCACGGATCAGGCGCCGGATGCCGTGCCGCCGCTCCTGCTCGCTCACCTGCAGCGCAGCGCCGCCTGAGTCTCCTATGAGTCGCGTCGGGTCGGGTCGAGCGCGCGCTCCCGCGCCGCGTGCGCTTTGGTCTTGATCTCGGTGCGCGCGAAGATCGAGCCATCGGGCCATGTGAGTCCCGACTGCACGGCGCTCCGCTTCAGCTCCGAGACATCGTCTACGCGCTGATAGGCCCAGAGCCGCCACTTCGGCACCGAGATCGACCACCACAGCCATGCCAGAACGAAGCCGACGCCCATCGCGATGAACGGGGTCGTGTTGTCGGGCTTCGGAAGCACGCCTTGACTCTGCAGATAGAGGACCGCGGCCGCCGGCCCGATCAAGAGCAGGAACACCGGCCCGTTCACGAACAACATCCCCACGGCAATGGCTCGGCCGACGAAGATCTTCTTCGCGCCACTCAGCACGAGAACAGTTTACATGCGCTGAACGGCAACGGAATCGAGCCGTTCTCGTTCCTGTAACCCGCGTCGATCGGTGCGTTCGACATGTTGAGATACGGGTTGTGAGCCATCAGGTTCGAGGTGCCGGCCTTCGGGTCCAGCGTCCACTTGGCCCACCATGACAATCCGCTGTGATTCGTTCCGCCGGGACCGCCGAAGCTCGTCTCTTGCCAGTTGGCGCGGACTTTCACTGCGCTCGGGAGCAGGGCCGCCGGCCATGCGTTCTGGCCCATCAGCACGCAGTTCGTGCACACGAAGTGACCCTCGACGGTGGCGATCACGAGCGCGCGTTTCTCGTCGGGGGCGCCGCGCAAGGCGGCGAGCGGCTCGGCAGTGAGTCCGCCGTGCTGCACCAGGATCGTGGGCCGGCCGGCGCCACAGCCGATCTGATTGACCATCCAATCGGTGTCGAAGAGGCCGTGCTGGCCGGTGAAGGGCTGGCCGATCACGCAGATCGTGCCGATCGGCGTGGGCATGAGCGCAGCGCGCTGGGTCGTGTCCTGGACGGGATCCTTCCAAGCAGGCTTGCGAGTCAGCATGGCGTAGAACCAGGGCCGTTTCTCGAACTCCGCGGCCGGGAACCAGCGCACGAAATCGACGCCCGAGTCGTGATTCCCCACGACCTCGAGGTGCGGGATGCCCGCCGCGTCGAGGCGATCGAAGAGCTTGGTGCGGATGCGCTTCCACTCGGCGTCGTTCGGCTGGCTCTTTGAGTTGGGATCGTCGTCGAGCCAACCCTGCGCGCCCTGATCGAGGCCGCCGGTCGAGTCGGTGAGATCGCCGAGCTGGAGCGCGAAATCGGGCTTCCAGGCCACGATGTCGTCGACCATCGCGTCGAGCAGCTTCACGCGCATGGCGTCGTCGCCGGGGTCGATCGTGGTGTCGTAGTTCTGGGTGTCGGGGATGATCGCGATCCGCGCGGTTCCGGCCGCGGCAGCGGTGTCAGCCAGGACGAGCGCGACTGTAAGGACGAGAAGCCTGGCCACGTTGCCTCCGGCCTGGGTGACGCGCACGGTGCGGCGGGGATTCAGGGCGGCGGGCACGGTCCGCCGATCGCGAGTGGCTTCTCGAAGCTGGCCTCGAGCTGACAGAAGCTCTTGCTCACGGTCGCGCGCGGCGGGGCAAGGCCGAGTACCGCGCAAGCGGCGAAAAACGCGTGCCTCCATGACACGCATTCTACGCCTGGACAGGGTCTGTCAGCGGCGGCGGGAGAGCGCCAGACCGGCCAGCCCCAGCAGCACGACGGCCGCCGTGCCCGCCTCGGGCACGGGCTGGGCAATCACCAGCGCGAACGTGTGCAGCCAGTTGTCACCGCCCGCGGTGAACTGGCCCGGCCCGAAGGCAACACCGCACTGACCCGTCGTGCCCGTGATGGCACAGGTCAGATTGAGCGCGTCGCTCGGGGTCGTGAACGGCACACCGTTCAGGGTTCCGGTCACCGTTCCGGTGCCCGGCGCGATCTGACTCACGACGCTGGCGGTCGAGAACACACTGACCGTCGCGTCGTAGTGCACGTTCGTGAAGCTCGCGTTCGGCACACCGGGAATGCCGTTGAAGTTCACGCTCGCGATGTCGAGGCTGAGGTGCGCCTGCGTGCCCGCACCCACGTCGGTGACGGTGAGCGTGCCCGTCGCGGTCGACGAAGGCGCGGCGAGCAGCTCGTTCTGCGCCGCGAGACAGTCCGCGGAGCCGGCCGGGCAGCCATAGTTGGCGTTGGGCGCATTGAGCCCGCCCCCGGTCACCCCGAAGGTACCCAGGCTCAGCGCCAGCGCCGGTGAAGTAGCGAGCAGCCAGGCGCCGAGCGCCACCGTCCATCGCAGTCTCATCTCGTGACTACCTCCGCATGCGCGCGAGCGCGAAACCCAGGCCGCCGAGCAACAGCAGGCTCGCGGAGCCGGGCTCGGGCACGCCCGAGAACGTGATGGTCGCACCGACGACCAACGGGTTCGCCTCCCCCTGCACCGAGACCATGCCCAGCGTGATGCCCTGCAGGACGAAGGTTCCGCTCACGACGTCGATCGTAGCGTTCAGCGGCGTCGAATTCGTGTACGACAGCGGGATCGGCCCCACGGACGCACTCGTCACCGAGTTCTTCGCCGTGTACACCGCGTTCACGACCACCGGCAGGACGCTGACGTCCCAGTGCCCCGGCCCGAGCGGCGTGCTCGCGAGCGTGCCAAAGCCGGGCCCCGGAACGACCGACGCGCTGTTGATCCACACCTGGTCGAAGCCGCCGAACGGCGTGTTCAGCACGATCCACTGGTTCGGCGTGGTCGTGAAGTTGAAGCCGGTCAGGTCGCCGGTCGCGGCGTCGAAGTCGGCCGATACACCATTCAGCGTCAGCGTCGCGCTGCCAATGATGGTCCCCACGACCGATGCGGTCACCGTCGCCGAACCGCTCGTGTAGTGGTAATCGACCGAGGCTGCCTCGGCCCGAGCCGCACAGAGAAGCGCCGCCATCGCTATCGCAGCGCACCACCCCCGACGTCGATGCATCGTCGGTCTCCCTCCAAATTGCAGGCTGCTAGTCCCCGACGCCCCAGATCGTACCCGGTCCGTTTGATTCTTGTGAAGCAAATTGAGGAAGAAATCCCACGTATCACTGAGGTTTTCACGCTACAGAGGTACGCCGCCGAATGTGAACCTGTTCATTCGGGCAGGAACGGCCCCAGATCGCGGAGAGAGCCGATTTCGAGGTGCGGCTCGGGCTGATCGGGGCGGCGCGGGCGGCCGGCGCGATTGAGCCAGATGCCCGTCATGCCGGTCGCGCGCGCGCCCGCGACGTCGTCCGCGAGGCTGTCGCCCACGTGCCAGGCGTCCGCGGGCGCCACGCCCAGCTGCTGCAGCGCTCGCCGAAAGCCCGCGGGGTCGGGCTTCGCGATCCCGAGCTCGCCCGAGACCACGATCGCCCCGAACCACGGCTCGAGCTCGAGCACGCGCAGCTTCTCGCGCTGTGTGTCCGAGGCGCCGTTCGTGATCAGCGCGAGCGGCAGCCCCACGCGCTTGGCTCGGGCCAGTAACTCCACGGCGTCGTCGAACAGGCGATGCTCCCGGGCGCTGAGCTCGTGGTGAGTCTGCGACGCGAGGCGCAGCAGCGACTCGTCGCTCGTGCCGCAGGCGGCGAGCGTGCGCCGCCAGGCTTCGCGCACCAGCGACGCGCCGTCGAGCTGACCGAGCACCCAGTACGGCTCGACTCCGGGGAAGTAGGCCTCCCAGACCTCGGCGTTCGCCGCGCGCAAGCGCGCGGCGTCGAGGCTCGAGTGACTGGCAGCCAGCCGCTCGCAGGTGCCCTGGATCGCCCGCGCGAGCCCGCGGCCGTCGAGCAGCGTCTCGTCGAGGTCGAGGAGCAGCGCCTTGGGGGGCTTCACGCGCGGAAGCGTAGGCCGCGGTACTCTTGGCGCCATGAGCTACGCCGGTGGACGCCGGATGGTCGACGCGGACAGCCACCTGATGGAGTGGCCGACGTTCCTCTCCGAGCAGGCCAGCGCGGGCCTGGCCGCGCGGCTGCCCAAGGTCGTGCCCGAGCTCGGCCCCTGGGCGCGGCGCACGGCGACGACGCGCGAGTCACTCGTGGAGCTGGGCGGCGAGCTGATCCGCAAGGGCCCGAAGTGGCACGATGCGCTGGGTGCGTGCGATCCCGCCGAGCGCTCGCTCGCGCTCGACCTGCTCGGCTTCGAGCGCCAGGTCGTGTACTCGTCCTTCTGCGCGAAGCTCTTCGACGTCGCCGACCCGGAGCTGCGCTACGCCGCGTACCGCGCGCACAACCGCGCGATGGCCGCGTTCTGCGCGCACGATCGCAGGCTGTGCGGCGTAGCGCTGTGCGACCTCGACGGCGGCCCGCAGTCACTCACCGAGCTCGACGCCGCGCTCGAGCTCGGGCTCGGCCAGGTCTGGATCCCCGCGCGCGCGCCCGCGGGTCACTCGCCGGGTCACCCGCAGCACGAGCCGTTCTGGGCGCGGCTCGCCGAGCGCGGCGTGCCGTTCGTGCTGCACGTGGGCAGCGGCGCGTTCTCGATCGGCGACGCCTGGCTCGACGACGGCAAGTCCGCGCGCGTCGAGGAGGGCAACCGCCCCGAGGTGATCGGCTCGCGTGACTTGATGGTGATCTACCAGCCGATCGAGCGCTTCCTGTCGGTGCTGGTGCTCGACGGCGTGCTCCAGCGCCACCGCGGCCTGCGCGGCGGCGCGATCGAGGTGGGCGCGGGCTGGGTGCCCGACATGCTGCGCCGGCTCGACCACGCGGTCGCGATCTGGTCGAAGTCCGAGCCCGAGCTGGCCGGGTTCGACCGCACGCCCAGCGAGCAGGCCGCCGCGCAGCTCCGGTTCACGCCCTACCCGTTCGAGGACGCCGGTCTGTTGTGTCGCGAGTCGAATCCGCGCCTGTACATGTTCTCGTCGGACTATCCGCACGCCGAGGGCGGACGCGATCCGATCGCGCGCTTCGACCGCGCGCTCGCCGGTCACCCGCCCGAAGTGATCGAGCGCTTCTACGCCGAGAACGCCGCGGAGTGGCTCGGAGCTCCGGTTCCGCGGTAGGAGGCTGTGACTATCCGTCACAGGTCGACCCCGATGACTGCAAGCACACTTGCGTGGCCCGTACACGAGCTCGTGTCACAATTCGAAAGATGAATCGGGCGAGTCAGAGCTGGGCGGCGTGGACGCTGGGTGTGGGATTTCTCATGGGCGCTGCGGCGGCAAGCGCCGGGACTCACCAGACCGGAATCGCGTCGGCGTCGAACGCGCCCGCGGGCATGGCGATCGACGCGGCCGATCGGCTCCATTTCTCCTGGCAGTCACCCAACGATCAGCTGCACTACACGCGCATCGACGGCCACAAGAAGATCTCCCAGCTCGTCGACGACACGAAGGACGCGGGCCGCTGGAGCGCGGTCGCGGCCGACTCGGCCGGGAACCCGTACATCGTCTACTACGCCTTCCCGCAGGATCCGCCGCGGGTGGCGCTGCGCGTGGCGCACTTTGACGGTGTCTCGTGGCAGCACGAGGAGCTCGGCGATGGCGGCTTCTCGCCCGCCATGGCGTTCGATCCGAACGACCAGCCCGCGTTCGTCACGACGGAGAGCTCGAGTCAGGCGTTCGAGTACTACCAGCGCGTGAATGGCGAGTGGGAGGGGGACTTCCCGGAGGCCTTTGCCGCGCAGGAGCTGAGCCCTCTGTCGCTCGTGCTCGATTCCGCGGGCCACGCGCACGTCGGGCTCACGAGCACCGTTCCATCGCGGCCCGTCTACGCGACCAACGCGACCGGAGACTGGGTGCAGACCGAGCTCGCCGACGAGGGCGGCACCGCCTCGGTCGCGCTCGACTCACTCGGCCATCCGCGCGCCGCGCTCGCGCTCACGCAGGTGGTCCGGTACACGTGGTTCGACGGTGAGTCCTGGCAGAGCGAGGACGTGTTCGACCCGAACGACGTCCCCGAAGCCAGGCTCGTCCAGCCCGGCGCCGCCTCGCTCGCGCTCGACGCTCACGATCGTCCAAGAATTCTGATCATGGCGCAGGGCGAGGATCAGCATTTCAACGGCATGGATCTCCTGATCTACGCCTACCAGGACGGCGTGTCCTGGCGCCTGCTGCGTCTGGCGAACGGCGCCGACTTCTGGACGCGGCTCGTGGTCGACTCGAACGGCGTGAGTCACGGCCTGTACGGGAAGATCCACGGCTCGGACGCCGACCTGGTGAAGACGATCTCGATCGCGCTGCCCGACGTCACGGGCGAGTGGACCGGCCTGACCGTGACTCCCCAGAAGGGTGGCGCGCAGGTCACGGGCACGCTGAGCGTGCGCAACGACGGGCCCGGAAGCTCGAAGAAGGCGCAGCTGGCGCTCTACCTCTCGGACGACGCATTGCTCGACCCGAACGACACGCCGGTCGCGACGCGCGCCTCGGTTCCCGGTCTGGGCGCCGGAAAGACCAAGCTCGTGAAGGTCTCGTTCACGAGCCCCGCGCCGCTGACCGCGACTCACCTGATCGCCGTGGTCGACCCGAACGGCCTGCTCGACGACACCGATCGTCCCAACAACACGATCGTGGGCGATCTGACGCCCTAGGCGCGGCGGTCGCGGGCGCGCGGTCAAGCGGATCCGCCGCCGTACCGATCACGACTGCCGGGGTCTCGCTTGGGCAAGACGAAAGGCAGCGCCGTTCTCACGGCGGTCAAGATCCTGCGCAGCAACAAGGAGCGCGCCCGCGAGCTGCTCCCCGCCGCGATGCACCGCTATCTCGAGGAGCGCATCGTCGTGGCTTCCTGGTACGGCGAGGAAGTCGTGCAGGAGCTGACGCGCGCGTGCGCGGCGCTGGCCCCCGAAGGCGAGCAGGACGTCTACGAGAAGATGGGCGCCTTCGGCGCCCGGGCGCACTTCGAAGGCCTCTACTCCGAGATGCTAGACCGCTCCGCCTCGGCGCGCGCACGCTCTCTCTGGAAGACCCAGCACGACTCGGGCGAGCTGTCACTCACGAGCGAGACGCCGACCTCGGCCAGCTACGAGCTCACGGGCTGGGATCACGCCTCGCGCGAATACTGCCGGCTGCTCGGCGGATACTTCACCGAGGTGCACCGGCTGAGCGGTGCCGCGAATCCGCACTTCGTGCATCCGACCTGCCGCGCCCGCCGCTCCGACCGCTGCATCTGGGTCGTGAGCTGGGGCGCGACCTGAGCTGCTGAGACCCAGACTGAGCTACTCTGGATCTCCCAACCCAAGGAGATTCAGCGATGAAGAAGTGGGCCTTCAGCCTGGCTCTGATCGGTCTCGCGTCGGTGGCGTCGGCCGGCTCGGTGATCGAGCCGCTGTTCCGCGTGTCGGCGAAGCTCGTGTGCTCGGCGGTGAAGGATTCGACCACCGCCAAGCTCGACAAGAACACGCTCACGAACGACGACGTCATCGACATCGCGCTCGGCCTCACCGACCCGAACGGCTTCGACATCGTGTACAACCCCGGCAACGACAAGCTGCAGGTGGTGGAGAGCTGCAACGGCGAGTCGGTCGCCGACCTGGTCGCGTTCGCGTTCTCCGGCACCAGCGCCAAGGCTGCGAGTGACTCGGTGAAGTTCGCGCATGACTCGTTCCTGAGTCTGGTCAACTGGGGCTCGACCACCGTCACGGGCGCGCTCCAGTGCACCTACAGCGGTGTCGAGAAGAACGATCTGCCCGTCTCGGTGAAGGGAACGTGCACGGGCGCAGTTCACTTCGGGACCTCGGTCTGTCAGCTCCAGGCGCACGTGACCAAGCCGTTCAAGGCCGCCGGAATGTGCATCCCGATCTGAGCTAGTCCGCCAGGTTCACCAGGAGCACGCCCGCGAGGATCAGGCCGAAGCCGCCGAGCAGCGACGCGTCCGGCAGCTCGCCGAGGCTGAGCGCCGACAACAGGATTCCCATCGCGGGAACGCCGAGGAAGGAGAGCGAGCTCGTGACCGCGGGAAGCGCGCGCGAGATCGAGGTCGCCGCGACGAACGCGAAGGCGGTGGCGACCGGCCCGTTGTAGGCCAGCAGCGCGGCGAGCGGCCAGGACCACACCGGCGTGGCCTGGCCCTCGAACAGGAACGCCAGCGGAGTCACGAGCAGGGCGGCGAACAAGAGCTGCCAGGGAGTGACCTGCAGCGGCGACAGCGATCCCCCCCACGAGTGACCGCGGATGTGCAGCAGCGCGATCGCCCAGAGCAGCGCCGCCGTCATGAGCAATGCGCTGCCGAGCACCACCTGGTGATCGCCCCAGTCGAGCGCCGCGGGATTGAAGAGCACCGCGATGCCCGAGAGCCCGATCGCGACGCCGCCCCACTTGAGCGCGCCGATGCGCTCGGACAGGAACAACAGGGCGCCGGGAACCACCCACAGCGGCGTCGTGTACACCAGCACCGCAGCGCGGCCGGCGGGCACCTGGCGCAGGCCGATGTTCACGATCGGCTGGAACAGCGCCATCTGGAACAGCCCCACGCTCGCGATCACGGGCCAGTCGCGGCGCGTCGGCCACGTCCACTGCTTCGTCGCCGCGAGGTATACGAACAGACACAACGCGCCCAGCCAGAAGCGCGCGCAGGCGAACCAGAGCGGGGTGATGTACGCGAGCCCCGCCTTCATCGCCGGCCAGTTCGCGCCCCAGATCACGACCAACAGCGCCAGCAGCAGGTACGCGCGCTCGCGAGTCAGTGCGCCACCCACCTCGCTCGGTGCTCGTGGCAGCGTTCCAACATCCGCGCAAGGAGGTTCGGAATGCGACACGGACGTTCCCTCGCTCTTGCACTCGTGCTGGTGGTGCTCGTCTCCAGCGCCGCGCAGCGCGCCGCCGCGGCAGACACTGCGGCGAAGCCCAACATCCTGGTGATCATGGGCGATGACATCGGCTGGTTCAATCCGAGCGCCTACAACCGCGCGCCGAGCAGGGCGCGCTGTTCACCGACTGGTACGGGCAGCAGAGCTGCACCGCGGGCCGCGCGGCGTTCGTCACCGGTCAGTCACCGATCCGCACCGGACTCACGAAGGTGGGCCTGCCGGGCGCGGACATCGGGCTCTCCGACAAGGATCCGAGCATCGCCGAGATGCTGAAGCCGCTGGGCTACGCCACGGGTCAGTTCGGCAAGAACCACCTGGGCGACAAGGACGAGTTCCTGCCCACGAATCACGGCTTCGACGAGTTCTTCGGCAACCTCTACCACCTGAACGCGGAGGAGGAGCCCGAGAATCCCGACTATCCGAAGAACCCCGAGTTCCGCAAGCGCTTCGGTCCCCGCGGAGTCATTCACTCGTTCGCGGGCGGCAAGATCGAAGACACCGGGCCACTCACCAAGAAGCGCATGGAGACCGTCCGAGCGACGACGGCGACTTGATGGCACTGCGCTACAACCAGTGGAAGGTCGAGTTCAAGCTCCAGGAGCACACCGGCATCGAGGTGTGGCGGAACGAGTTCACCAACCTGCGCGCGCCGATCCTGATCAACCTACCTTCCGATCCGTTCGAGCGCGGGCCCGAATCGATCGAGTACAACACCTGGTTCTTCGCGCGCGCCTTCGTGCTCGTCCCGGCTCAAGCGCTGGTCGGCAAGTGGCTCTCCACGTTCAAGGAGTTCCCGCCGCGTCAGAAGCCGGCGAGCTTCAACCTCGACGAGGTCATGCGCAAGATGTCCGAAGGCAACAAGAGCAACTAGGCGAAGCGCACGTACTCGAAGTCGAGCGGCTGGCCGTCGATCTTGTGACTCGGGGCGGCCAGCCAGCTCGCGCACTGGCCGCGCTCGAGCACCGGGCCGTCCTGCAGCGCCGCGAGCCAGGCCAGGTCGTCGGCGTTCGGCAGCTGTTCGGTCACTGCCGAAGCGTCTGCGGCGCGGCGTCCGTCGGGCAGCCAGTGGGATTCCGCGAACGGGCCGATCTTGCGGTTGAAGCGCGCGCTGGGCAGCGCGAGGCGCTGCGCGATCCCGGCGCTGGCGAGCGCCTGGTTCCAGTGGCCGAGTGACTTCTCGCACTCGCGCGTGTAGGAGTCCTGCAGCGCCGCGTTGATCGCGCGGCGCGCGGGCACCAGGCCGACCTCGACGCCGCCGGACGCCGCCGGCCGCTCGACCCCGTAGCTGCCTTCCAGCAGCGCGTGGTCGTCGTACACGCCCGCCTTCGACTCCTGGTAGCGGCCCTTCAGCCCGGTGGCGAAGTAGGTCGCCGCGTTCGACGAGTCGGGGCTGCCGAACAGGTCGAGGCTCTCGCTGTACCAGTGATTGATGAAGCGCTGCAGGAGCGGCAGGTCGATGCCACCCTGCGCGCGCGCGTCCTCGTTCGGGTCGCGCTTCATCAGCTCGGCGGTGCGCGCCACGATCCGGCGCACCCCGCCCTCGCCCACCGACAGGTGGTGCGCCTCTTCAGTGAGCATGAAGCGGCAGGTGCGGGCAAGCGGATCGAAACCGGACTCGGCCAGCGACGCGAGCTGATACTTGCCGTCGCGGTCGGTGAACGTGGCGAAGCAGAAGAAGTCGAGCCAGGTCGAGATCGGCCGGTTGAACGCGCCCAGGATGCGCGGGTGGTCGGGCTCGCCGCTCTCGCGCGCGAGCAGCGCCTCGGCCTCTTCGCGGCCATCGCGGCCGAAGTGACTGAACAAGAGATACACCATGGCCCACAGGTGGCGCGCCTCCTCCACGTTCACCTGCAAGAGGTTGCGCAA
Organism: Myxococcota bacterium; assembly: GCA_035498875.1. Classification (GTDB taxonomy): domain Bacteria; phylum Myxococcota_A; class UBA9160; order SZUA-336; family SZUA-336; genus VGRW01. Next base: position 51,642 of record DATJZP010000026.1, on the reverse strand, counting down.
GTCGTAGAGCGACGGCGCGCGCGCGCCGAGCCGCCGCTGCTGCTCCACGCTCGCCGGCTCGGTGTCTCCCTGAGTCACGATCAGCCGGCGCAGCGCGGCGCGGTGCTCGCCCGGCACCTGCTGCCACGCCGGCTTGCCCGCCGGGTCGCCGAAGGCGATCGCGCGCTCGGCCTCGGCCGGCGCCAGGAAGATGCCCCAGCGGTAGTCGGGCATGCGCACGTAGTCGTAGTGCGCCCAGCCCTCGCGATCGACGCCCACCGCGGTGCGCAGGTAGATCTCGTCGCGTTGCAGGCCGTCGGGTCCCCGCTCGTCCCACCAGCGCAGGAACGCGGGCTGCCACGACTCGAGCGCGCGCCGCAGCTTCGGGTCACTGGCCAGGTCGACGTTGTTCGGGATGCGCGCAGACAGATCGATGCTCAAGTGCGTTTCCAATCGAACTTGGCGCGCTCGGGGCGACCGTAGGCGCGGAGCGCGCCATCGGGCCCGGCGGCGTTGGGGCGCTGGAAGATCCAATTCTGCCACGCCGAGAGGCGCGCGAAGATCTTGGTCTCGAGCGTCTCGGGGCCGGCGAAACGCAGGCTCGCCTCGAGCCCGGTCAGCGCGTCGGGCGAAAAGCTGGCGCGCTCCTCGATCGCCACGCGCACCGTGTCTTCCCAGTCGATCTCGTCGGGCGCCTCGGTGACCAGACCCAGCGCCAGAGCGCGCTCGGCCGCGAGCGGCTCGCGCAGGGACCGCAGCTCGCGGACGCGCTCGGGCTTGCCGAGAAAGCGCGTCTCGAGCCGAGTGAGTCCGTTGCCCATGCGGCAGGCCCCGAAGCTCGCGTCCGAGAGCTCGAGCGCGGGCGCCGGCTCGCCGCCGCGCAGCAGGTAGCTGCGATCGGCCGCGAGCGCGAGCTCGGCGAACACGCCGGCGAAGCAGGTGCCGGCGTCGAGCAGTGCGAAGATCGAGCGCGCGGAGTTCTCGAGCCGCTTCAGCACCCGGCCCGCCAGCGCGCGCACCTCGCGTGCGAGCCAGCCCTCGGCCGCGAGCGCGCGATCGGCGGCGCGCGCCGCTTCGGGCTCGCCCGTCACTCGCAAGAGCCACAGCCCGAGCTCCGGGAAGTGGAGCCGCAGGCGCAGCATGGCGTCGTCGAGCTCTCGCCACAGCCGGAGCAGCGCCGGCAGATCGGGCGCCTCGGGCACGGCGATCTCGAGCTCGGACACGCGCCGCTCCACGTCGAGCGCCACGCGCACGTAACGGTAGCGGAGCTCGCTCGCGCTCCGCTCGGGCGCGAGCGGCTCCAGGGTCACTCCGCGCTCGGGCCGCTCGAAGTCACCCGCCAGCGCCACCGAGATCTCGCGCTCGACCAGCGCGCGGAACTCACTGGGCGGCGCGATCGCGTCGACGAGGCCCCACTCGAGCGCGCGCGGCGCGCGCACGCCCTCTTCGAGCGTGCAGAACACGTCGGCGACGTCGCGCCGGACGTGGCGCTTGTCGACCAGTCGAGTCAGTCCGCCGGTTCCGGGCAGCACCGCGAGCAGCGGCAGCTCGGGCAGGCTCACGGCGGCGCGCCGGTCGTCGACGAGCAGGATCCGGTCGCAGGCCAGCGCCAGCTCGTAGCCGCCGCCGCTGGCCGTGCCGGCGAGTGCGGCGATCCAGCGCTGCCCGGCGCGCGTGGCGTCCTCGATCTCGAGCCGCGTCTCGTTCGTGAGCTTGCAGAAGTTGACCTTCAGCGGGTGAGACGAGCGCGCCAGCATGGCGATGTTCGCGCCCGCGCAGAACACCTCGGGCAGCGCGCTCTCGAGCACCACGCAGCCCACCTCGGGATGCTCGAAGCGCAGCCGAGTGACTGCGTCGCGCAGCTCGAGATCGACGCCCAGGTCGTAGCTGTTGCGCTTCAGGATCACGCCGTCGAAGAGCGCGCCCGCCTCGTCGACCGCGAGCGCGAGCCTGGCGACGGGACCCTCGATCGCGAGCCGCCAGTGGCGGTAGCGCTCGGGCGCGCTCTCGAGCTCGCGCGGAACGCCGTCCTGCGCGGCGCTCACGCGGGCTTCTCGCGCAGCAGGTGACGGCGGACCTTGCCCGTCGCGGTCTTCGGCAGCTCGCCCACGAAATCCACGCGCCGAGGATACTTGTGCGGCGCCACGTTTGCCTTCACGTGGTCTTGCAGCTCGCGCGCCAGCCGCTCGCTGGCCTGCGCGCCCGGCGCGAGCACCACGAACGCGCGCGGCTTCACGAGCCCCTCGCCGTCCAGCTGGCCGACCACCGCCGCTTCGAGCACCGCGGCGTGACTGCACAGCACCGACTCGACCTCGACCGGCGATACGTACTGGCCACTCACCTTGAAGAGCTCGTCGGTGCGCCCGGCGTGCCAGAAATAGCCGTCCCCGTCACGCCGCACGCTGTCGCCGGTGCGCAGCCAGCCGGGCGCGAACATCGTGCGCGCGGTGTCGTCGAGCCGCCCGTGATAGCCGCGCGCCGCGCTCTCGCCGTGCGCCACGAGCGCACCGATCTCGCCGTCGGCCACGTCGCGGTCGTGCTCGTCGACCACGCGCACCCGATAGCCGGGCACCGGCGTTCCGCTCGAGCCCGCGCGCACCGCGCCGGGACGGTTCGACAGGAAGACGTGCAACATCTCCGTGCTGCCGAGCCCGTCGAGGATCTCGACACCGAACTGTGTACGCCAGCGCTCGTACAGGCTCGCCGGCAGCGCCTCGCCCGCCGACACGCACAGCCGCACCCGCCCCAGGCTGACCGGCAGCGCGGCGTGGGCCAGCATGGCCGCGTAGAGCGTCGGCACGCCGAAGAACACCGTGGGCCGCTCGCGGGCGATCAGACCGAACATCTCGTCCGCCGTGGCGCGCTCGGGCGACAGCACCACTTCGGCACCGAGCGCGAGCGGAAACGTGAGTGAGTTGCCCAGACCGTAAGCGAAGAAGAGCTTTGCGGCGGAGAGCAGCCGATCGCCCGGGCCGATGCCGAGCACGTCGCGCCCGTAACACCGGGCGGTGACGGCGAGGTCGGCGTGCCGGTGCACCACGCCCTTGGGCTCGCCGGTCGTGCCCGACGTGTACAGGAAGAACGCGGGGTCGCTCTCGCGAGTGACTGCGGCGTCCGGGCGTGGCCCCGATGAGACGCCCTCGAACGCGGCGAGCTCCGCGCGCAGCCGCGCGACTCCGTTCGGGAGCTCCGAGGAAGCTTCGAGCGCGCGATCGACGATCGCCGCGCGCACGCCCGCATCGCGCGCGATGAACGACAGCGACGCCTTCGGAAGCTGGGTCGACACCGGCACGGGCACGAACCCACCGCGCAGCGCGCCCAGGAACGCCATCACGAACGCGGGCGTGTCGCGCACGAGCATCAGCACGCGGTCGCCGGGCGAGAGACCTCGGCGTTGGAGCGCTGCCTGCAACGCGAGTGCGCCCGCGACCAGTGATTCCCCGCTCGTCTGCGCTCCCTGGCAGCGCACCAGCGTGGCGGCGCCGCGCGCGGCGCACGCGTTCAGCAGCTCGACACCCGCGTTGTAGTGCGCGGCCTTCTCCATGCGTGGGCCATCATCGCACGGCGAGCTCGTGCTCGCCCGTGCGAGACTCGCCGAACGACTCACGATGACTCGCCGATGGCGCGCGCGACCCGATTCGTGATACACGGGCGAACAGCGGGAGGAGAAGGCATGAGCACGTTGGCGAGGGTCCTGGCTGCGATCGGAGTCCTCTGGGCAGCTACGGGTCGAGCGGATCCGCTGTTCACGACCTCGCCGTCGCTGACCTGCTACCTCGAAGACTCGATCACCAACAAGATCGTGAAGACTTCGAGCAAGAGCATGACGGACCTGGTTGCGAAGGCACTCCTCGTGGACCCGAGCGTCGCCGCGACCCTCACGATCGCATTCGATGCGGGCACCGGACTGTTCGAGATCGTCGACCGCTGCTCGGGCGACCTGCTGATGACGTTCGCCGCGCCGGTCTACTGCAGCGGCGCCCCGACACCCGGCGGAGCGAAGTCGACGTGTTCGTACGCGTTCAGCGCGGGCGGTGAGTCGATCTGCAGGCTCAGTCAGAAGACGGGGGCAAGGATCGTGGAATCGGGAAACTGCGAGGGGCCGATCGATTTCCTCGTCCTGATGCAGCCGTGCGTCCTGCAGATCAAGATCTCGAAGCCGTTCGTCACGGAGTGTCCGGGGTAGCGTTCGGGTCGGGCCGGGTCGGCGGAACCTGAGTGCCGGCGGGCGGCACCTGCACGTCGCGCGGAACGCACTTCTCGACCGTGTCGGTCCGCACTCCGCCCGCGAAGCCGGGGCGTTCCTGGTGAACGACCTCGCTGTGGCAGCTGAGTGTCTCCACCGTGCCCGGTGGCTTGGGCGGAGGCGGCGGCGCGCAGCCCAACGCGAGCAGCAAGACGATAGCTCCGGCTCGACCAGTCACTTGGGCTCGACCCTCCATTCCGGCTCCTCGAACTCGCCGATCAGCTCGAAGTCGACCATGCCGAGGTGCTCGTCGAGCACCTTGCGCATGGCGGCGTCGGGCTTGAGAAATTCCTCGCGCGCGTCGCGCGCCGTCTTCGATTCCCAGCTCGCGATCGCGAGCAGGGTATTCGGGTCGCCGATCTTGCGGTGGAGCAGCGTGCCGCGCGCGCCCGGGGCGCTCTGCAGGATCTCGCTCGCGCGCTGCCAGGTCGCCGCGTACTCCTCGGTCGTGTGACCCGGTCGGAGGTGCACCTGGAAGATGAATTTCATGTCCGAGCCTCGCGCGGCAGCTTCGCGGGACGCGGTCCGTGGCGGACCGCGCCATCGAGCGGCCGATAGTCGAGCTCCACGCCGGCGCGCGCGGCGCGCAACAAGATCCCGCCCCGGCTCATGTCGCCGCGGCCGACGAACTCACTCGGGAAGCGCAGCGCGCCAGCGAAGGCGCGCAGCAGGAGATCGACGTACTTCGGCGTCGCGATGCTGCCGAGCAGCACCACCTCGACGTCGCGCGACAGTGTCTCGCGCAGCGCAGCCGTGGCCCGGGCCAGCGGCGCGGTGTAGCGGCGGTCGTCCAGGTCGATCGAGCCGCGCGCGAAGCCGCGCAGGTCGTCGAGCCCGACCGAGGTCTCGGGCACGACCAGCCCGCGGTTCGGCGTGATCACGAAGACGCCCGGGCAAGCCGCGGGCGGCGCCGCGAAGCGCGTCGCATAGGTGAGCTTGCCGCGGAAATACAGCGCGGAGAGAAAGCTGAACACCTCGCCCAGCGGAACACCGCCGTCGCGCAGGCGCAGCGCCAGCTCGAACGCGGCGTCGGCTCGCAAGAGCTGCTGGGCGCGCTTGCCGGTGCAGCTCGCAGGAGAGAGCAGGAACACCCGCTGAGTCACTGTCAGAGCCTCGCACGGCGCGCCGGGCTCGGCAAGCCAGGGCGAGTCACCCGTGCCCCGGTCGGCTAGAATCGCCGCGTGCAGCTCCCGGTCTCGCCGCCGATCCTGCCCATGCTCGCGAAGCGGGTGGCGGAGATCCCGACCGGCGCCGGCTGGATCTTCGAGCCGAAGTGGGACGGCTTCCGGGTGCTGGTGTTTCGAGACGGTGACGAGCTCTTGTTGCAGAGCCGCGACGAGAAGCCGCTCGACCGCTACTTCCCCGACCTGCGCGAGCCGCTGCTCGCCCAGCTTCCCGCGCGCTGCGTGCTCGACGGCGAGCTCGTGATCGCGAGCGAGAACGGGCTGGATTTCGAGGCGCTGCAGCAGCGCATCCATCCCGCGGCCTCGCGCGTGGCGCTCCTGGCCAAGGAGACGCCGGCCTCGGTGGTGTTCTTCGACCTCCTCTGCGACGGCGAGCGCGACTTGCGCGGGCAGTCGTTTCGCGAGCGCCGGCGCGCGCTCGAGTCACTGCTGGCGCGGATCGAGCCGCCGCTGCATCTGACTCCGGCGACCGAGGACGCCAACGCCGCCCGCGATTGGTTCCGGCGCTTCGAGGGCGCGGGCCTCGACGGCGTGATCGCCAAGCCCGACCGGGGCAGCTACCAGCCGAACAAGCGCGTGATGCTGAAGGTGAAGCACGAGCGCGACTGCGACTGCGTGGTGGCGGGCTTCCGCTGGCACAAGGGCGGCGAGGGTGAGTCGGTCGGCTCGCTCCTGCTCGGGCTCTACGACGACGCCGGCGCGCTGCAGCACGTGGGCGTGTGCGCGAGCTTCACCGCCGCGAAGCGCCGCGAGCTGGTCGGCTTCCTCGAGCCCTACCGCGAGAACGCGCTCGCGAATCACCCGTGGAAGGGCTGGGCCGAGGCGATGGAGGCCGCGGGCCAGCGCATGCCGGGCGCCAAGAGCCGCTGGAGCCGCGACAAGGACCTGTCCTGGCTGCCGCTGCGGCCCGAGCTGGTGGTCGAGGTCGCCTACGAGCACATGCAGGGCACGCGCTTCCGCCATCTGGCCCACTTCCGGCGCTGGCGCAAGGACAAGTCACCGCGCGACTGCAGCTACGCACAGCTCGAGGTGGTGGCGCCGCACGAGCTGTCCCAGATCTTCGGCATCGGCCGCTAGTCACTCGCGCTTCGGGCGGCGCCGCGCGCGCCACTCGCGCGTGGGATCATCGTCCGGGTCGGGCGTCTCCTGAGGGGGCCGTTGTGGCTCGGGCACGTTGCGCAGGTTGATCCGGATGCGCGTCCAGGTCGACGAGCGGCCGCGCATCGAGTCCACCAGCACGTCGTCCGGCGCGAGCAGCGCGCTGGCCTCGGGATGGCGCGCCTTCCAACGCTCCAGGCCGGCCAGCGCGGCCTCGCGGCTGGGCGAGTTGGCCACCGTGACGAGCGGCATCCGGACGCGCGGGCTCTTCTTCTGCGCTGCGCTCTTCGCGCGCGAGGGACTCACGCGCGGCGCCTCGCCCTCCATCTTCCGGAAGTGCGGCGGCCAGGGCGCGTCGCCCAGGCCCGCGGCATCGTCGCGCGCCGCCAGCTCGAGCAGCCGCTCGAGCGAGCCGGCGGCAGCGTCGATGCCCGCATGCGGATCGCCCAGTGCGGCCAGTCTCTCGGGCACCGTGCGCACGGTGAAGTCCGCGGGCTCGCAGTCTGGCACCTCGGCCCAGGTGAGCGGCGTCGAGACACGCGCGTCGGGCAGCGGCCGCACCGAGTATGCCGAGCAGGTCGTGCGGTCCTTGGCGTTCTGGTTGTAGTCGAGAAACACGCCCCGGCGCTCCTCCTTCCACCACTTCGAGGTGGCGATCGACGGCGCGCGCCGCTCGATCTCGCGCGAGACCGCGAGCGCGGCGCGGCGAACGTCGTGGAAGCTCCAGCGCGGCTCGATGCGCGCGTACACGTGCATGCCGCGCGAGCCGCTGGTCTTCGGCCAGCCGATGAGTCCGACCTCGTCGAACAACCGTCTCACCTCGAGCGCCACGCATCGCACGTCGGCCCACGAGACTCCCGGCGTCGGATCGAGGTCGATCCGCAGCTCGTCGGGATGCTCGAGCGCGCCGGAGCGCACCGGGTGCGGGTGCAGCTCGATGCAGCCGAGATTCACGATCCAGGCCAGGCCGGCCGCGTCGTCCACCACGATCTCTTCCGCGGTGCGTCCCGACGGGAACGAGAGAGTCACGGTGCGCAGCCACTCCGGCCGCTTGTCCGGCGCGCGCTTCTGGTAGAAGGCTTCGCCCTCGGCGCCGTTCACGAAGCGCTTCAGCACCACCGGCCGATCGCGGATCCCGCGCAGCGCGCCGTCGGCGACCGACAAGTAGTAGCGCACGAGCTCGAGCTTCGAGAGCCGCACGTCGCGCGCGAAGAACGGCTTGCCGGGGTTGGTGACTCGCACCTCCCGGCCCGCGATCGACAGCACCTCTGCGGGCTCTTCCTTGGGCACGTGGGCAAAGCTACACCTCTCGCGTGGCGGACACGAAGCAGGACGTCCTCGACATGCTGCGCGAGCTCGCCGAGCTGACGGAGCTCGAGGAGGCCAACCCGCAGTCGTTCCGGGTGCGCGCCTACGAGAGCGCCGCCCAGGCGATCGCCGCACAGGCCACCGACCTCGGCAAGCTCACCACCAAGGAGCTGCAGCAGATCGAGGGCATCGGGAAGAGCACCGCCGACAAGATCCGCGAGCTGCTCGAGACCGGGAAGGTGGCGAAGCTCGAAGCGCTGCGCGCGAAGCACCCGCCGGGCGTGGTGGCGCTGACCCGCATCCAGGGCCTGGGCCCGAAGGCGCTGGCCAAGCTGCGCAGCGAGCTGGGAGTCACTTCGATCGACGACCTGCGCGCGGCGCTGGCGGCGCACAAGGTGCGCGATCTCGCGGGCTTCGGCGCCAAGTCCGAGGAGAAGCTCGGCCAGGCGCTGGCGCGGCTCGACGCGCAGGGCGCCGTGGGCCGCACGCCGATCTCGGTGGCGCTGCCGCTCGCCACCCGCATCGTGGCGCAGCTCCAGGAGCTCCCGGGAGTGACTCACGTCTCGTACTGCGGCTCGCTGCGGCGCTTCGCCGAGACCATCGGCGACGTCGACATCGTGGTGGCGGCCGCCGACCCGGCGCCGGTCATGGAGTCGCTCGTGGGCATGAACGTGGTCGAGCGCGTGCTCGGGCGCGGCGAGTCGAAGACCAGCGTGGTCACGCACCGCGGCACGCAGATCGATCTGCGCGTCGTGAACGAGTCACAGCTGGGCGCCGCCCTGCTCTACTTCACCGGCTCCAAGGGCCACAACATCAAGTTGCGCCAGCGCGCGCTGGCGCGCGGGCTCACGCTGAACGAGTACGCGCTTTCCGAGCTCGAGGGCGGCCGGATCGTGGCCAGCGAGACCGAGGAGCAGATCTACGCCGCGCTCGGCCTGCCCTGGATCGCGCCCGTGCTGCGCGAGGACGCCGGCGAGATCGAGGCCGCCGAGCGCGGCGCGCTGCCGGCGGCGATCGGGCCGGCGGTGGGCGACTTCCACCTGCACACCACGGTCTCTGGCGACGGGCGCTCGAGCCTGGAAGAGATGGTCGCGGCCGCGCGCGCGCTCGGCTACCGCGTGCTGGCGGTGACCGACCACGCCGAGGGCACGCTCTCGGGGGCCAAGCGCGAGGCGTTCCTCGCCCAGCGCGCCGAGCTGCGCGCGCTGCAGAAGACGCTCGGTGACTCGTTCACGCTATTGCATGGCGTGGAGCTGAACATCGGCCCGAAGGGCGAGCTCGACTGGGACGCCGAGTTCCGCGCGGGCTTCGACTGGTGTCTCGCGTCGGTACACGATCACTTCGAGCTCGACCGCGCCGCGCAGACGCGCCGGATCGTGACCGCCATGCAGGATCCGTCGGTGCGCATGATCGGTCACCTCTCCGCGCGCATGATCGGCGGGCGCCCGCCGATCGAGCTCGACCTCGACCAGATCGTCGCGGCGGCGGAAGCGACCGGCACCGCGCTCGAGGTGAACGGCGCCCTGCCCCGGCTCGACCTCTCGGTCGAAGCGCTGCGGCGCGCGCGCGCGGGCAAGGTCGACTTCGTGCTGACCAGCGACGCCCACCACGCGCGCGAGCTCGAGCGCGTGCGGTACGCGGCGCGGAACTGCGAGCGCGCCTGGATCCCGCCCGATCGCGTGGTCAACGCGGGCTCGCCCGACGCGCTGCTCGCCTGGCTCCGCCGCTAGCCGATACACGTGCCCGCGCTATGCGCGCCGCACCCCTCCGAACGCAATCCAGAACGGCACCGCGCTCGCGATCACCCCGAGACAAGTGAGTGACTCGAGCGGCTTTCCGACCAGCATGTTGAGCGCCACGGCCAGGTTCGCGACCACGTACAAGGCCGGCACGAGCGGGTAGCCCCAAGCGCGGTACGGGCGCGCGCGCTCGGAGCGGCGGCGGCGCAGCGTGAACAGCGCCAGCGTGTCGGCGATCGTGGCGATCACGATCGCGAAGGTGGTGAAGTCGAGCACGCTCGGGAAGCGGCGCAGCACCACGAGCAGCGCGCAGGCCACGCCCGCCTGAACCCAGATCGCCACGTGCGGCGTCTGGTAGGTGGGATGCACGGCGTCGACGCCGCGGAAGAAGCGCTCGTCGAGCGCCATCGCGTAGGCGATGCGCGGGCCGACCAGGATCGTGGCGTTCAGCGTCGCCACGATCGAGCCGAGCACGAAGCACGCCAGGAGCGTGCCACTCACCGGGCCGAACAGCGCGTGCGCCGCGGCTTCGCCGGCGTTCCCCGACCGTTGGAGCTCGGTCAGCGGCAGCGCGTAGAGATAGACGGCGTTCACGGCGAGATAGACCGCGATGCAGATGGCCAGGCCGAGGAAGAGCGAGCGCGGCACGTTGCGCTGGGCGTCGCGGATCTCGCTGGCGACGTAGACCGTGGCGTTCCAGCCCAGATAGCTGAACAGCACGGGCGAGAGCGCGAGCCCGAACTCACTCCACGAGGCGGCGCCCGTGCCCGCAGCGAGGAAGTGCAGGCGAGACAGGTCACCCGTCCCGACGAACGGCGCCAGCAGCACCAGCGCCCCGAGCGCCGCGATCTTCAGCCCCGCACCGGCGTTGTTCAGGCGCGAGCTCTCGCGCACGCCGACCACGTTCAGCCAGCTCGCCGCCAGAGTCACCGCGAGCGCGATCGCGAGCTTGGCGCCTTCGCCCAGCGTCACGAAGGCACCCAGCGCCTCGCTCACCCCGGCGGCCAGCGTGGCGACCGTGCCGGTGAAGATCGCGAAGAACGACACCCAGCCGATGACGAAGCCCGCGAACGGCGAGAAGGCCTCGCGCAGATACACGTAGTCGCCGCCGGCGTGCGGGTACATCGCCCCGAGCTCGGCGTTCGCGAGCGCGCCGGCCAGTGACAGCGCGCCGCCGGCCAGCCAGACCGCGAGGATCAGCCCGGGGTGCGGCAGGCGCAGCGCGATCTCGCCCGGCGTCAGGAAGATGCCGGAGCCGATCACCGATGCGACACACAGCAGCGTCGCGTCGGTCAGGCCGAGCGTCGGCGGCAGCCGGTCACGCGGATGGCGGTCCCCCTCCACGAGCGCGCAAGCTAGCCGGCGAGGACTTCCTCGTACAGCTGGCGCACGTCTTCGATCCGCGCATCGAGAGACTCGCGCGTCCAGTCGCGGGTCGAGATCGGGGGCAGCACCACCACGTCGATCGTGGCCGGCCGAACCACCAATCCGCTCTTGGGCAGCGCGTCCAGCGCGTTGCGAATCACGATCGGCACGATCGGCCGCCGCGCCTGCATGGCCATGTGAAAGGCGCCCTTCTTGAAGCGGCCCAGGCGCGGCGTGGGCGCGCGCGTGCCCTCGGGCGCGATCGCCAGTGAGGTGCCGGTGCGCAGCGCGTCGACCGCGGGCTGCAGCGCCTGGATCGCCGCGGCCGAGTTGGCGCGGTCGACGAAGACCGTGCCCAGCAGCGCCGAGAACGCCCCCAAGAGCGGGATGCGCCGCAGCTCCTTCTTGGCCACGCCCACGAAGTCACGGCGCAGGAGCTTGCACAGGATCAGAACGTCGAGCGAGCTCTGGTGATTGAAGATGAAGACCGCGGGTCGCGACGACCAGAGGTGCTCTTCGCCGCGCACGCGCAGCTCGATGCCCGCGAGCGCGGTACCCAGGTCACCCCACGCCCCGAGCGCGAAGTCGATCGCGGTCTTCGGCCGGCCCGTGATCAGCGCCAGCGGCACGCCCAGCGCGAGCGCCAGCCCGCTCGAGGCGGTGGCCAGCCCGGTGCGCACCACGTCGGCCAGGCTCGGGCGCCCGCGGCTGGCGAAGCGGCGCACGGGCCAGATCCGTCGGTCGGCGATGCGCGTGAGTCGCGCGTCGGGGTTGGTGGGCCGCGGCCGGCCCACGATCTCGAACAGCGGCAGGTCCTCGTTCGAGTCACTGTAGAAGTAGCTCTCGGCGAGATCGAGTCCCTCTTCCGCGGCGAGCTGGCGCACGGCCTCGGCCTTGCCCTCGCCCCAGCACGCCGGGCGCACGAAGCCGCCGGTGAACTGGCCGTCCTCCACCTCGAGCCGCGTGCACAGCACGCGCTCGATGCCCAGGTCGCGTGCCAGCGGCTCGATCTGGTAGCGCGTGGCGGCGGACACGATCGCGACCGTGTGACCGCGTCGCAGGTGCGCCTCGACCAGCGCGCGTGACTCGGGGTAGACGAGCGCCGCGAGCTCGGACTCGAAGAGTCTCTCGCCGGTGTTCACGAGCTCCTGCTCGGGCGTCCCGCGCAGCATCCCCGTCCAGGCGGTGAGGATCCCCGAGAAGCCGATCTGGCCGCGCTGGAAGCCGACCCAGGCGAGCAGGTTCTCGGACAGGTCCGACACGCCCATCTGGCCCGACAGCAGCCGATCGCGCCAGAACGCGATGCCCGAGAAGCCCGAGATCAGCGTGCCGTCCACGTCGAAGAAGGCGCCGACCTTGGGGCCGGCCGGCCCGCGTTCGATTTCCTCGGTCAGGAATGTCCCGGCGCGCATCGTCACCGCTCCTGCCCGAAGATCCTATCTCGGCGAGCCGGGCGGCGGCGAGCATGTCGCGCCTGGGCAAGCGCCGGCTCAATCGATTGCTCCGCGACACCGAATAGTTTCGCCGACTCGATGCGTATCTCGACCCCCGCTCATGTGGCCGCGGTCATGGTCGCGGCGGCACTGCTCGGCGTCGCCGCCCCGGCGCGGCCGGGCAGCTTCGACGTCCAGCCGACGTTCGACGGTCACCCCACGTCCGAAGCCGACTCGGCCGCGAGCTCGCAGGACGAGGCCCCGGCGCGCAGCTGGAACTCGCTCGGCGACGACGCCGACGAGGGCGCGCGCCACCCCGTCCGCGAGCGCCTGCGCGAACGGATGCTGCGCCGGCGCGCCGCGCGCGAGGCGGCACTCGAGGCAGGCAGCGCACAGCCCGAGGCAGTGACTCCAGACGAGCCGCCGTCGTTCGGTGACCTCGACGCCGTGATTCCGGCCAACGCGCGCGGCGAGATCGCACAGAGCTACGAGCACTGGGCGCCCCGCATCCAGGCCGCGCTCGACCAGACCTACGCGTCGCTCGATCCCACCTGGCAACAGCGCGCGTCGGCGTTTCGCGCGTTCGCGATCCGGCCGAGCGGCCAGCGCTGGCTGACCGCGGCGCTGTGCGGTCTCCTGCTGCTGCTCGTGGTGGCGCGCACCGCGCGCGGTCACGGCGACCTGGTGGTGGTGATCGCCTACCCCGACGACCTGCGCGGCAGCTTCAGCGTGGCGCTCTCCCGGCGCAAGCCGCGCCGCAAGCGCGGCACCCCGGGCGAGCGAGATCCGGGCAAGACGCGGGTGTCTTCGCGCATGGAGCACCACCTGGTGTCGCGCGAGACCCAGTTCCGCGGCGTTGCGCCGGGCAAATACTGGATCAGCGTCGAGGGCGAGCTGTACGGCTCGGCCAGCGAGGCCGCGCTCGAGGAGTGCTGGGAGACGCAGCACGTGGTGATCGGCAGCCGCGACACCGCGCGCGCCGAGTTCGACCTGAAGCCGCGCCACTGCGCGATCGAGATTCGAGTGACCTGGGATGGCCAGCCGGTCAAGGAGTGCGCGGTGTCGGTCGACGGGCGGCCCGACACCTTCCGCAACCTGCGCGGGCAGGCGGCGCGGCTGGGGCTGCCGCTGGGCAAACACCGGGTCGCGTTCGGCGCCGAGGACCGCGTGGCCGAGCGCGAGCTTCAGGTGGAGAGCTACGGCAGCCTGGTGGTCGACGTGGACCTGAGCCGCGCCGAGGGCGTGCTGTTCAAGGGCTGCCCGCCGGCGGTGACTCCCTACCTGCAGGGCGACGTGCCCGCCGCCGCGCGCGCGCTCGCGCGCGAAGGCCAGGACAAGCTCTCGAACTTCCTGTTGGCGCGCATGCACGACGCCCAGGGCGCGAAGGCGCGCGCCGCCGAGCACTACGAGTACGCCGAGTATTTCGCCGAGGCCGCGAAGCTGCGCGAGTCACTCTCGGAGTGGTCGCGCGCGGCGGGGCTGTTCCAGAAGGCAGGCGAGCCCGTGCGCGCCGCCGAGATGTTCGCGCGCGCCGGCGACCCGATCCGCGCCGGCAAGGCCTACGAGGCGGCGGCGGACTACGAGCGCGCGCTGGCCTGCTACCGCGAGGCGGGCGAGACCGACCGCATGATCGGCGTGCTCGAGCGCCGCGGCGAGTCGTTCCAGGCGGCGTTGATCGCGCGCCAGAACGACGACCGCGCGCGCGCGATCAAGCTGTTGCAGCAGGTGCTGCCCGGTGACTCGAACTACGCAGAGGCCTGCCTCTTGCTGGCGGATGCGCTCGAGAGCGAGGGCCACACCGACCTGGCCGCGCGCAAGCTCGAGGAGCGGATCGAGCGCGACAGCCAGGAAGGCGTCGACCCGGCGTTGCGCAGCCGGCTGGCCGAGCTGCTCGAACGCAGCGGCGAGCCTGCGCGCGCGCTCGAGGTGCTGGAGAAGCTGCGCGAGGAAGAGCCGACCTACCCCGAGATCGGCGCACGCGTCGACGCGCTGCGCAAGCGGCTCTCGGCGATCAAGGAGTCGAGCGGACGAATCACCGCAGCCACGGTGCCGGTGGTGGCGGAGAGCCGCTACGAGATCATCGAGCAGATCGGGCGCGGCGGGATGGGCGTCGTGTTCCGGGCGCGCGACAAGCGGCTCGGCCGCGAGGTGGCGCTGAAGCGCCTGCCCGAGAACTTGACCGACCACCCGGCGGCGGTGCAGCTGTTCCTGCGCGAGGCGCGCGCGGCCGCGGCGCTGAATCACCCGAACATCGTGACGCTGTTCGACGCCGACCAGGAAGACCAGAACTACTTCATCACCATGGAGCTGCTCGAAGGTGACCCGCTGCACGTGATCCTGCGGCGCGCGGGCCGGCTCTCGGCGAGAGACTGCTCGCGCCTGGGCGTGCAGATCTGCGCCGGGCTCGAGTACGCGCACGAGCGGCGGATCGTGCACCGCGACATCAAGACCGCGAACCTGTTCTTCACGCGCGGCAAGGTGGTGAAGATCATGGACTTCGGCCTGGCCAAGATGATCGAAGAGGTGCGCCGCTCGGCCACGATGATCGGCGGCACGCCTTACTACATGGCCCCCGAGCAGGCGCTGGGCGAGGCGGTCGACGGCCGAGCGGACATCTACGCGCTGGGAGTCACGCTGTTCGAGCTGGTGACCGGCGCGGTGCCGTTCCGCGAGGGGGACGTGACCTATCACCACCGGCACACGCCGCCGCCCGATCCCCGAACCCGGGTCGAGGGCGTGCCGGAGGGCTTCGCGCAGCTGATCCTCGACATGATGGCCAAGGATCCTGCGCGCCGCGTTCAGAGCGCGGCGGCCGTCGCCACCCGGCTCGCGCCCTTCACGGCCTGAGCAGAGTCACTTCGGATACTCGTCGTGGCGGCGCCACCAGTGGCCGTCTTCGTTGCGGCCGCGGGGCGCGCGGTCGAGCCACGGATACATGCTCCACAGCGCGTCCAGACCGCGCGCATAGGCGGAGTAGGTGTGATACACGACGCCGTCTTCACGTGCGAAGGTGCTGAGGCCGGGACGTTCGCGTGTGAACGTCGTCCAGTCCGTCCCGGCGCCGGCAGCGAATTCGCGTTGAGCGGCCGGCTCCTGGCCCGGCGGCCAGACGGGCCACTTCGACTCGCGGAAGTTGTATCGGGTCATGCCCGAGCGCTCTTCCTGCTCGCTGCGCATGACGCCGAAGTGGGCGTTGAAGTCACTCCCGAAGGACGAGGCCCAGGGGAAGCTCCAGCCCATGCGCCGGCGGTAGGCCTCGAGCTTGGCGAGTGGCGCGCGTGACACGGCCCAGAGCATCACGTCGTGATTCGCGAGGTGCACCGCAATCGCGTTGAAGCCGTCGGCGATCGCGGAGCAGGACGGGCAGCCCGCCGTGAAATCCGGACCGAACATGAAGTGGTAGACGATGAGCTGGGATCTGCCTCGGAAGAGATCCACCAGCGTGGCGCCGCCCTCGTCGGTGTCGAAGCGATAGGGCTCGTCGATGCGCACCCACGGCAGCTCCTGGCGCTGCCGCGCCAGCTCGTCGCTGCGCCGGGTGTGCTCCTTCTCGGCCGCGAGCAGCGCGATCCGCGCCGCCCGCCACTCCTCACGCGTCCCCGTCTTGTGCATTGCGATCCACTCCTCTGTCATCGCGCTCGCGCCTCTGACGCTCTTCGAACAGCGTGCGGAAGCGCTCGGTGCCGACGGCGATGAACAGACCCTCGGCCTCGGCGCAGAGTGAGTCACCCGCAAACAGCTTGCCCGACGTGTAGATCTTGCGGCCCTCGGCGCGGTCGAAGTGCGCCACGAAGCGCAGCTCGGTGTGTAGCGGCGTCGGCCGCCGGTAGCGCACGGTGAGCGTGCCGGTCATGCCGGGCGTGCCCGAGAGCGCATTGGCGAAGCCGAGGACCTCGTCGAAGGCAGCGGCGATGTACCCGCCGTGCACGCAGCCCGGCGGTCCTTCGTAGGCCGAGCCGAAGACCACGCGCCCGAGCACGCTCTTGCGGTCGTCCTGGGCGCGCAGCTCGACGGGCGGCGAGAGCGGGTTCGACAGCCCGATCAGCGGGCTGTGGTCGAAGAAGCCGCCGGTGTCACCCGCGGGCGACGTCTCCGACCAGCCCTCGTAGCGGTTCGGCCGAGGGTGGGTCGCGAGTCTCTCGGCGTAGCGCTCGAGCGCGTCGGCTGCGGCCGCCAGCTCGGCTTCGGGCGCATCGGTCTCGACCAGGCGCGCGATCACGAGCCGCATGGCCGCGGCCAGCCGCCGCTTCTGCTTCCACGCGCCCGGCGCCTCGTCGAGCTTCGATTCCCAGCGCGCCAGGCTGCGCTTCAGCGCCGGATCTTCACTCACTACCGGCCCTCGGGGCTGGCGAAGCGCGCCAGCGCCGGCGGCAGCGCGGGATAGCCGGCGTCCTTCGGGATCGAGAGCTCGGGCTTGCCGTCCGGCCGGCGGTCGATCCAGGGCTGCACGGTCACGATCGGCTGCTGGCGCGCGCGCGCGAACAGCGTGGCCACGTCGGGTGACTCGGCCAGGCGCACCAGGTTCATGATCGTCGGGTAGATGATCGTGCGCCGGCCGGCCTCGGCCTCGGCCAGCGCGGCCTCGGGCGTGATCCAGACCGAGTCGACCGACTCGTGGCCGTCGTGCTGCGCGAGCTGGTGCTCGGGCGCCGCCGCCAGGAAGAAGTGCGTGTCGAAGCGCTTGGGCACGATCGCAGGCGTGATCCAGTGCGCGAACGGCAAGAGCAGGTCGCAGGCGAGCAGGAGGTCGTCGCGCTCGATCAGCTGCGCGAAGGTCTCGCCGGCTTTCGGCGAGTCGACCAGCCGCTCGCTGCCGCGGGCGCGCGCCAGCAGCACTCCGCACTCCTCGAACGTCTCGCGGATCGCCGCCACGCGCAGCGCGCGCGCCGCGTCGTCGCGCGCGAGTGACTCGCCGCAGCGCCGCGCGAGCTTGGGGTCGAGGTCTTCGGGGTCGACCTTGCCGCCGGGAAAGACCAGCGCGCCGGTGGCGAAGTCGATCTGGTGGTGGCGCTCGACCATGAACACTTCCAGCCCCGACGGCCGGTCGCGCACGAGCAGCACGGTGGAGGCGAGTCGGGGCGCGGGCTTCTCTTCGGCCATGTCAGTCCTCGCAGAGGGGGGTGCAGTCGACGTCGAGCCCATCCGCGTCCTTGAACAAGAGGCAGGTCTGGCACTTCGCCGAGAAGTCGATGCAGCCGGAGAGCGTGGCCGCGTCGGCAGCGGCGCAGCCGGGGAAGGCGGTGGTCAGGTCGACGCCCTTGTTCACGCACGACTTGGTGATCGCCGCGCCGAGCTTCCCGCCCGAGTCACAGGCTTTCAGCACGCGTTGCTTGGGGTCCTGGCCGAGGCAGGTCGCGAGATCCGCCGAGCTCGTGAACGAATCCAGCTTCAGCCCCGCCTTCTTGCAGCGCACGAACTCCTCGCGTCGCGCCTTCGAGCAGGCGGCGGCGGCCTTGATCACGGCCTTCTGACAGGACGCGCCGACCTTGTCGTTTGCCTTCAGAATGACGGCGTCGGGTGAGAACGTGAGGGGCACGTTCAGCACGGTCTGCTCGTCGACGGCGGTCGCGCGCTCGTTCCCCGCGTCCGTGCCGTTGTAGCCGAAGGGCGGTGGCGAGACCTGGCAGCGGTCGACGTCGAGCGTGTCGTTCTTGCCTTCGAGCTTGGCGATCTTCTCGTTCGGGACGTAGCACGCGGCCACCGTCGTGCTGAGCTTGCCCGACGCGAACTGGTCGATGCAGGAGCGGATCAGCGACGACTCCGCGTCAGCCACGTTCGTGAAGCCGTCGTTCAGCTTGCCGATGCAGTTCTTCTGATCCTTCGACGGGCCGCTGGGCAGATCGAAGCGGATCTTGAACACCCCGCCGTCCTGAGACAGCACGTACAGCTCGCCCAGGTGGTCCTCCCCGAAGGAGATCGGACTCGTGACTCCAGCGGCGGGGATCTCGGTGCGGGTGAAGGTCTGACCGTTCTTGGTCAGCGCGAAGATCTTGCTGTTGCCGTGGTCGCCGAAGATGTACCTGCCCTGCCAGTCGTTGGCCGCGCCGCGGTAGACGTAGCCGCCTATGATCGTCTGGCCCACCGTGTGGTCGTACTCGTTCACGGGGTCGGTAAAGTCTTCGAAGTTGTTGCAGTCGAAGACGTATGCAGGACAATTCGCGGCCTGCGGATTCGGCGTGTGACACGTCGTCCCTTCGCGCACCTTCCAGCCGAAGTTGAGGCCACCGTGGCCACTGGTCATGGGGGGCGAGTCCAAGTCGACTTCTTCGCGCGTGTCCTGGCCCACGTCGGCGATCCACATGGCGCCCGTCATGCGGTCGAACGAGAATCGGTACGGATTGCGCAGCCCAAGATCGTAGATCTCTCCACGATACGGACTGTTCGGGTCGTTCCCCGCGACGAACGGATTCGAAGGGGGAATCGCGTAGTTCTCGTTCGGGTCCCCTGGAAAGTCGTCGCCCGAAGGATCGATGCGCAGCATCTTCCCGTACAGAACGTCGCGCTTTTGCGAGAAACAGTTGGGATCGTTGGCGTTCCCGCCATCACCGAACGCAAAGTACAAGAAGCCATCGGGGCCGAACTGGAGCTGGCCGCCCTTGTGATTCGAGAACGCGCCGGGATCGCCGTGATTGGGCGGTGATTGCTGCGTGAGCACGATGTGGGCGCTCGCGAGATCGGCGTGATTGGGATCGTTGGGATCGACCGTGAAGCGCTCGATCACCGTCTCGAGCGCAGAATCACCCGAGCCCTGGCGCGTGTACTCGACGTACACGAAGTGATTCGTCGAGAAACTCGGATCGAAGGCCATGGAATGCATGCCACCTTCGCCCGCAGCGCCGAATACGACCGAGCTCGACAAGTCGAGAAACGCGTCCGCGTCCGACTGGAGCGTACCGTTCTGGAAGATGCGTACGTGCCCGTCGAGCTGAGTGATGAAGAACCGGCCATCACCCGGATCGGCTAGATAGGAAGGCGCCTCGGCGGTCGTGACGAGCTGGAAGGTTGGATTTGCCTGGCCGCGCGCGAACGTCGCAGCCCAGAGCACGGCCAAAGGGGTCGCCAAGCAGAGGTGCAGCAACTTCATGACAGAGGACTTTACAACAGAATCTGGCCCGGCTTGAGCCGGGGCGCGCGGAGCGCGAGACTCGTGCTCACCACGACGGAGATTCCATGAGCAAGCTGGACTGGACGCGCGACGAGCTGCTTGCCGACCTGCCCTATGACGAGCCGCTCGTCGCCGGCGGCGTGCGCTGCCACGGCGGGTTCCGGGGCGGCCGCTACGTGTCGCCGCGCACGGCGAACCGCGTTCCTGCCATCGACGCGTGGCAGGCACGGCTGCGTGCGGAAGGTCACCGACTGGTCGACGTGCCGCGCGCGTTCGTACCGCCGCACTACCCGAACTACCCGCAGGCGAAGCTGCTCTTGCAGGAAGGCGTGCGCGATCCGGTGACTCGCTCGCTCACGCTGATCTCGATCGTCGAAGGCTTCGGCGCGCGCATTCGCGAGCTGTCGCTGCCCGACCTCCGCAAGGAGGTCGTCGAAGACCTCTCGGGCACAGCGCTGTCTCACCTGGAGGGCGGCCTGTTCGAAGCGCACGCGCGCGACGAGGCCGGCTGGCGCGAGGAGGGCGGCCACAAGCAGATGTGGGAGGCCGCGCGAGACCTGGGCCTGGCCAAGCCCGAGATTCCCGACGACGTGCTGCTGGCGATGATGATGGGAGGCGGGCGCGGCGAGCGGAAGCGGCTCTTCCCCGAGCTGTCGCACCGGCTCGAGGACGCGATCACGTTCATGGCCAACGTGATGGTGGTGGAGATCTTCGCCGAGGACGTGTTCGAGTGGGCGAAGAAGCTCCTGGGCGACCCGGAAGTGTCCGCCGACCCGGCCGGCGCGCCGGCGCTCGTGTCTCACATCCAGGCCGACGAGAAGCCGCACGTGGAGTATCTGCGGACGGCGCTGTCGGAGCTGCGCGCGCGAACTCTGCGCAGCCACGAGGGCAAGAGCCAGATCTCCGGCCAGCGCGTGATCGACGGCATCCTCGAGACTCAGCTGCGCCAGATGGCGAGCACCCGGCCCCAGCGCGAGCGCGCCGACGTGCAGAAGGCGATCCGGCTCGCGCTCGACGACGCGCCGCGCGCCGCGGCGCTGGCGACCCGCTTCGAAGGGCTCGACTCGGGCTGGGCGTTCCCCGAGCACGGCGACCCGCGGCTCGAGCTGACCATCCCTTGAATCCGCGTGTAGAGCTCGAGCGCGGTCTGCGCGCGGCGCGCATCGGCTACACCGCGCTGTGTGTCTGGCTGCGCGAGAAGATCCCGGCCTGGTGGGACCGCGCCTGGGGTCGCGACCCGGCCAAGCGCAATTACTCGCGCATCCACCAGCGCAACGCCGAGCAGATCTTCCGCACCGCGACGCGGCTGCGCGGGCTGTTGCTCAAAGTCTGTCAGGTGGTGGGCACGCGCTCCGACGTCTTCCCGCCCGAATACGTGCGCACGCTCCAGCGCGCGCAGGACCGCGTGCCGCCGCGTTCCTTCGAAGTGATTCGCGGGGTGGTCGAGGCGCAGCTCGGGAAGCCACTCGACGCCGTTTTCTCGAGCTTCGAGCCCACGGCGCTGGCCTCGGCCTCACTGGCGCAGGTGCACCGGGCGCGGCTGCTCGACGGCCGCGAGGTCGCGGTCAAGGTGCAGTATCCCGACATCGAGCACATCGTGCGCACCGACCTCGCCACGCTGCGCCGCATCTGCATCCTGTACGAGCGCTTCGATCCGCAGCCGATCGAGCTCTTGCCGCTGCTCGACGAGCTGCAGACTCACCTGGCGCTCGAGCTCGACTTCCGGCGCGAGATCGAGAACGCCGACCGGATCCGCGCGCTGTTCGCGAACGACCCGGCCGTGATCGTGCCGCAGATCGACTACGCGCACTCGGGCGAGCGCGTGATCACCATGGAGCTCGTCGCCGGCATCAAGGCGAACGACCGCGCCGGGCTCGAGGCCGCCGGCATCGAGCCGCAGGAGGTCGTGCAGGGACTCACTTCCTTGTGGAACCAGATGATCATGGGTCTGGGCTTCTTCCACGCCGACCCGCACCCGGGCAACGTGCTGATCCAGCCCGGCCCGCGCTTCGTGATCCTCGACTTCGGGCTCGCGAAGCAGCTGCCGAAGGGTTTCGGCCTGGGTCTCTTCGAGCTGATGTTCTCGATGATGACCGAGAACGAGTCGGCGATGATCCGCGCCTTCAAGGAGCTCGGCTTCCGCACCAAGACCGGCGACCCCGAGTCCTATCGCCGGATCGCGCGCGAGATGATGAGCTCGGCCCGGCGCGGCGACCTGCGCGGCGAGCTCACCGAAGAGATGACCGACGAGCTGATGGAGTCGATCCGCAAGGACCCGATCGTATCGGTGCCGAGCGACTTCGTGCTCGTGGCGCGCGTGTTCGCGCTGCTCTCGGGAATCGCCCATACGCTCGGCGGACGGCCGAACACGTTGGACTCACTGGCGGGGAACCGTTAGCGGTTCTAGCGAGACGTCGTCCAGAAGTCGTTGAAGCGGCCGCAGTCCAGCCCGGCGAACGGCTCGGACGTGATCTTCGGATTCGCGGGCGGCGGGACGGCGTTCTTGCCCTCGAAGCTGCGGTCGATCGTGCCGTCGAAGTTCGTGTCCTCGTCCTGGCGCACGGCCTGGCCGCCCGAGTAAGTCACGATCACGTCGACCTTGTGGTCGCCGTTGGTGTCGGCCTCGAGCGCGACCTTCTCGCCGTTCTTGTACAGCTCGCGCTGGTCGACGCGCCCCTTGCCCTTGGTGTCGATCAGCACCTCGGTCACCACGCCGTTCGCCACCACCGCGCGCGCGTCGAACGTGCCGTTGCCGTCGGTGTCGACGCACTGGCCAGTGACTTGGCCGGCCGAGTCGAGGAACAAGCGCTTGTCGGGGCGGCGGTGCTTCGGGTCCGAGATCAGCTCCTGCTCGGAAGGCTTGCCGTCGGGTCCGAACACGGTCAGCACGTCGGGCTTGCCGGCGCCCTTGGTGTCCTGGCCCTGCCGCACCACGGCGCCGTTCGCGAGATACGTCCAGGTGTCGATCTTGCAGTCGCCGTTGGTGTCTTTCTCTTCGCTCACCATGTTCCCGGCGGAGTCGTATTCCTGCACCAGCACCTTGCAGCCGTTCGCGGTCTGCTCGAGGCGCGTCGGCTTGCCGTCCTTCAGCGTGACCGTGACGTCGGGCTTGCCGTCGCCGTCCTTGTCTTCCTGCTTCTGGATCACGTTGCCCTTGGCATCGAGCGTGAGCCAGGTGTCGATCTTGCCGTCGCCGTTCGAATCGGCTTCCTGGACCTGGCCGCCGCCCTTCTCGGTGTTGAAACGCTTGTCGATCACACCGTCGAAGTTCGAGTCCTCTTCCTGGCGCACGATCTGGCCGCCCGAGTACCAGGCGAACACGTCGGGCTTGCCGTCGCCGTTGCTGTCCTTCTCGCTGCGCACGACCACGCCCTTCTCGAGATAGCTCACGGTCTCGAAGCGGCCGTCGCCGTCGGTGTCGGCCTCGGTCTTGTCGGGCAGGCCATCGGGCCCGAAGTGAGTGCGCACGTCGGGCTTGCCGTCGTGGTTGGTGTCTTCCACCTGGCTCGACTTCACGCCGTTCACGTACTCGGTGATCACGTCGGGCTTGCCGTCGCCGTCGGTGTCGGCCTCGGAGTGACTCGGCTTGCCGTTCTGGTAGGTCATGACCAGCTCGTACTTGCCGTCGAAGTCGTGGTCCTGCTCCTCCTTCACCAGCTCGCCGTTCTGGTAGGTCTTGACCACGTCGGGCTTGCCGTCGCCGTTGGTGTCGATCTCCTCGCGCAGCGGCTTGCCGGCCGCGTCGAACGTGACCCACAGGTCGACCTTGCCGTCGCCGTTGGTGTCGCGCTCCTGCGTCGCCTGCTGGCCGTCCTTGAATGCGATCACCGAGTCGAACTTGCCCGTGCCCTTGGTGTCCTGCTCCTGGCGCACGGGCTTGCCGTTCTCGAACGTGGTGGCGACGTCGAACTTGCCCGTGCCCTTGCTGTCGCGCTCCTCGCGCACCTTCTGGCCGTTCTGGTACTCGACCCGCACGTCGAACTTGCCGTCGCCGTTGGTGTCTTCCTCCTCGCGAGTCACCTGGCCGTCGGGGCCGAGCTCGCCGCGGCGCTCGGGCTTGCCGTCGCCGTTCTTGTCCTCGGTGAAGCGCACCGGCTTGCCGTCGGCGAAATCGACCACGCGATCGGGCTCGCCGTTGAAATCGGTGTCCTCTTCCAGCTTGACCGTGACTCCGTTGGGGTCGTTGGTGCGCCAGCTGTCGGGCTTGCCGTCGCCGTTGGTGTCCTTCAGCACGCGCTGCTCTTTCCCGGTCTTGGGATCGAGCACGACCCAGGTGTCGACCTTGCCGTCGTGGTCGGCGTCCTGCTCCTGCTTCTCGAGCTTCTCGTTGGGGTCGAAGAAGTTCCACAGGTCGACCTTGCCGTCGCCGTTCTCGTCGAGCTCGACGCGCGCCAGCTTGCCGTCGTTGTAGATCTCGGTGCGCTCGGGCTTGCCGTCGCCATTCTGGTCGACCGTGCGCCGGTCGATCTTGCCGTCCTTGTAAGTCGTGACTCGCTCGAAGCGCCCGTCGTAGTCGGCGTCGAGACTCTCGGACAGCACCTTCCCGTCGACGTCGAACTCGTAGATCGCGTCGGTCTTGCCGTCGCCGTTCCGGTCCTCTTCCTGGCGTGACTTCTTGCCGTTCTTGTAGAGGACGGTCGTGTCCGGCTTCCCGTCGCCGTTGGTGTCGGCCACGCTCTTGGTCGGCTGCTCGTTCGCGTAGTCGGTGGTCAGGTCGATCTTGCCGTCGCCGTTGCTGTCCTGCTCCTCGCGCACGCGCTGGCCGTTGGCGAAGGTGAGGATCAGGTAGGGCGTGGTCGCGCCGGGCTTGTAGTTCTCTTCGCGCAGCTTCTGGCCATTCGCGTCGAAGGTCGCGATCAGGTCCGGCTTCCCGTCGCCGTCCAGGTCGCGGGTCTGCTTCGCTTCCTTGCCGTTCACGTAGGTAGACACGGTGTCGAGCGTGCCGTTGTGGTCGGTGTCGGCCTCGCGCCGGAGGATCACGTCGCCGTTGTAAGTCGTGACGATGTCCGGCTGGCCGTCGCCGTTGGTGTCTTCCTCGACCCGGACCTTCACGCCCTTCTCGTAGCGGATGGTCACGTCGAACTTGCCGTCGCGGTTGGTGTCCTGCAGCTCGAGCGACTTGTTGCCGTCGGCGTCGAACTCGGCGCGGATGTCGGGCTTGCCGTCGCCGTCCTTGTCGTCCTCGACGCGCGACGGCTTGCCGTTCACGTAGCTGATCCAGCGGTCGACCCGGCCGTCGCCGTTGGTGTCCTCCTCGGAACGCGTGCGCTCGCCGTTCTCGAAGTAAGTCACCGACTCGGGCTTGCCGTCGTGATTCTTGTCGTCGCGCTGCACCTTGGGCTTGCCGTTCTCGAGCGCGACCCAGCGGTCGACCTTGCCGTCGAAGTCGGTGTCGCGCTCCTGCGCGATCTCGTTGCCCGAGACGTCGTAGCGGATCCAGAGGTCGATCTTGCCGTCGTAGTTGGTGTCGGCCTCGGCGCGCTCGGGCACGTCGTTCTTGTAGTAGATGGTCTCGTCGAAGATGCCGTCGCCGTTGGTGTCGGTCTTGCGGCGCGCCAGGTGCTCCTGGTCGTCGTACTCGAGCACGACCTTGTTCTTCTTGTTCGGGCTCGGCGTCTGCGGCTGCGTCTGCTGCGCGCGCGCCGACTCACTCGCGAGCCACAGCACCGGGAGGGCGACCAGGACCCAGCCGAGTCTCCGCATCTAGTTCACTGCAGAGGCTGAGGGGACCGTGAAGGTTCCCTTGAGACTCTGGCGCGCGAGACAGCGCACGCGGTCCGACATCGCGGCGAACGGCGCCGCGGAGCGCAGCGCGTCGAGCGCGGTCGCGCCGATCGTGGCGTTGCTCGACATCTCGAGCTCCGAAGTCATGACCGAGCCGCTCGAGTCGAGCTTGAAGCGCAGCAGCACCTTCTGGCCGGTGGGCGCGTCGGAGGGCAGGTTCCAGCGCGTGTACATGCGCTCGCGCACCTGCTCGAGATAGCTCGTGACCTCGGGGCGCTTGAGACAGTCGTCGAGCGGCACGCCGCCTTCGCCGCCCGTGCCGTTGCCGCCCTCGCCGCGCAGGAAGCCCTGGCCCACGCGCGTGTTCACGTTCGCGAGCGGCGCGCCGTCGGGCGAGCCCAGCACGTCGCGGCCGCTGGTGATGCCCTCGCGCACCGACGAGCCGTTGCCCAGGTTCACCGCCGAGCCGGTGCCCGTGGTGTTGCCCTGCGCCACGACCTGCTTCGGGCCCGCCGAAGCGCCCGTGGGCAGCGCCGCGTTGGTCTGCCCCCGCAGCGCGGGAGCGGCGGCGGCGCCCATGTCGATCTTGGCCACCTGCGCGGTCGCGACCGAGTCGATCGCGGTCGCGCGCTCGGCCACCACGGTGGCGTGCGCGATGTCCTTCGGCGCGACCACCGCGGCCACCTCGTTCATCTGGATCTTCTGCGCGGCGACCGAGGGCGCGGCCTGCTGGATCACGGTGGGATTGATGATCGAGGGCGCGACGGCCTGCGCCTGCGGCTTGAAGTCGAGCGACTTGCGCTCCGCGAGCGCCTTGGGTGCGGGTGCGGGCGCCGGCTCGTCGGGCTTCTTGGCCTCGGGCGCCGGCTCCTCCTTGGGCGGAGGCGGAGGCGGCGGCGCCTGCTCCTTGATGATCTGGACCGGCAGGATCTCTTCCCGGATCGTCGGGAACAGCAAAGGCGTTAGGAACAGGAACAGCAGGATCAAGCCGTGCAGCCCGATCGAGATCCCGCCCGACCGCACCGCCTCGGCGCGATCGCGCTCGATCTCGAAGTTCATGCCCGGGAACGGCTCGCGCTTTCCCGCAGGCGTGCCCGCGCGGAAGGCGGCGCCGATGCGGCGTGTGCGCAGCGGATGGCCGCGTCCCCGGCGGCGGTGGATTTTGAGAGGCTGAGTCATCTTTCGAGCGCGCTCCTGGGTTTCGTGGTCCTGTCACCTTCCCCGGTGTCGGTGCCACTACGTCCGTGTCCCGATGACGGCTCGCGGTGCATGCTCATGAGGCGGCAAGAGTCTGCCGATCCCCTCTCATCGGAAAGCGCACGCGGTCGCATAAGGACAGCAGCGCGTTGGACGCGGCCCCGAAAGGGCTGATTCGGCGCGGTGTTGGACCAAGGAAGGCGACCGGATGCTAGGCGAGCCCAGGGGCGGGCGTCAACGCGCGAATATGCAACTCAACCCTGCGCCAATGCGAGCGATCGGATAGCCTCCCGCTCCTCTTGCGAATGATGAAGGAACGATTGTGGATCCAGCGACACAAGCAGCCATGAACGCGGCCGCAGGCACCCCGGTGTCGACGTTCGACACCGAGGCCGTGCTCCACATGCTCTGGCAGGGGCGGCTGACCGTCATCCCGCTGGTGGCATGCTCGATCCTCGCGATCAGCGTGGTGATCATGCAGCTGCTGCGGCTGCGCGGCATCGACCGGCGCAGCCGCGAGCTCACGCGCGGCGTGGTCGACGCGATCGTGAAGCACGACGTCGTGACTGCGCGCTCGATGTGTGAGTCGGCGAAGACGCCGCTCGCCGGGGTGTTTCTCGAGGGCCTGCGCTGGCGGAACATCGCGCTCGAGGACCTGAACGCCGTGCTCGCGACCTCGCGCGCCGAGGCCATCACCGAGATCAAGCGCGGGCTCTGGGTGCTGGGCACGATCGGGTCACTCGCCCCGTTCATCGGCCTGTTCGGCACCGTCTGGGGCATCCTGCGCTCGTTCCACGACATGGCCACGCAGGGCTCGGGCGGCTTCGCGGTCGTCGCGTCGGGCATCTCGGAAGCGCTGGTCGCCACCGCGGCCGGTCTCCTGGTCGCGATCATCGCGCTGGCGTTCTTCAACTGGCTGCAGGTGCGCAACAACCACGTCTCGGGCCTGTTCGCGCGCTCCTGCGAGAGACTCGTGCAGGCGCTCTTGTACGTGGAGTCGGCGAGCCCAGCGTTCGAGGAAGAGACGCCAGCGGAGGTGCGGCATGGCCGCCCGCTCCCTGCCTAGCGCAGACGACGAGGGCGGCGACGGCATCGTCGCCGAGATCAACATCACGCCGCTCACCGACATCTTCCTCGTCCTGCTGATCATCTTCATGGTCACGACCAGCGTGATCTCGAATCAGGGCAAGGACGTGGACCTGCCCAACTCCGCGGTCGCCTCGACCACGCCCACGGGCGTGTCGGTCACGGTGACTGCGTCGGGCGAGATCGAGGTCGACGGCAAGGCCGTGAGCGAGCAGGAGCTGCCTGCGCGGCTGAAGGCCGCGCTCGACGCCGCGCGCGACAAGATCGTGATCCTGCGCGGCGACAAGAAAGTGCTGCTGGGTCAGGCGGTCAACATCCTCGACCTGGCGCAGGAGGCCGGCGCCAAGGGCATCGCGCTCGCCACCAAGCCCCCTGCGCCCGGACAGTCGTCGTAAGTCGTACAATCCGCCCGGGAGGGCGGCCTTGTCGATCACGAAGCGTGTCCTGCTGTATCTCCAGGCGATCTTCTACGTGTTCGCCGGGATCCAGCACTTCCGGGTGGCGGACTACTACCTGCCGATGATGCCCGCCTATCTGCCGTGGCACTCCGAGCTGGTGCTCCTGTCGGGCGTCGGGGAGGTGCTGTGCGGCCTCGGGCTGTTGTTGCCGCAGACCCGAGTGATTGCGGCCTGGGGCACGATCGCGCTGCTGGTCGCGGTCTTTCCAGCGAACATCCACGTCGCCCTGCACAACGTGCCGCTGTTCGGCGCCAAGGAAGGCGCCGGCGCGCTGAACTGGGTGAGACTGCCGTTCCAGCTCGTGCTGATGGCCTGGGCCTGGTGGTACACCCGACCCTCGGAAGTCACCGCTCCGCGACCAGCGACCGCACCGCAGCATTGACGGCGGTGAGTCCGGCAAGCCGCCAGGCGCGCAGCGAGGCGGAGCCGAGCGCAGGCGCTGCCGAGCGCAGGCGCTAGCGCGCGGCCGCCCGCGCGCGTACAGCGCTGTCCGGCAAGCCGCCAGGCGCGCAGCGAGGCGGAGCCGAGCGTAGGCGCTAGCGCGCGGCCGCCCGCGCGCGTACAGCGCTGTCCGGCAAGCCGCCAGGCGCGCAGCGAGGCGGAGCCGAGCGCAGGCGCTAGCGCGCGGCCGCCCGCGCGCGTACAGCGCTGTCCGGCAAGCCGCCAGGCGCGCAGCGTGGAGCCGAGCGCAGGCGCTAGCGCGCGGCCGCCCGCGCGCGTACAGCGCTAAGACTCAGCCCTCGGCCAAGACGAGCGGCCCGGTCGGCTGCGGCACGCCGCCCGCGGGCTCGAGAGTCACGGCCACCTTCACCGGCCCGCCCAGGTTGGCGAGCGGACCCGTGTCGTACTTCGCCTCGCCCTGGGAGTCGGCCTGCAACAGGCCCGCGCTCACCGGGCGCTTGTCGATGATGACCCAGAGCTGGTAGGTGCGGCCGTCGGGGACCGGCGGCAGGTTGTGCGCGTACACGATCAGGCGGCCGCTCTCGGGCTCGACGTAGGCCTTGGCGGTCGCGGTGCGGAAGTCGCCCTGCCCCGCCAGCGCCACGGTGCGCACGAGCGGCGCCTCGATCGCGGCCACGATCCGCGCCATGTGAGTCATGCGTTCTTCGAGCGCCGTGCGCTCGCTGCGCTCGCGCTCGGCGTCGCGCAGCAGCGACCAGGAGATCGTCTCCTCGTAGTCGAGCGCGTCCTCGAGGTCGGAGCGCGCCGCCGACTCACGCGCCAGGCGCGAGCCCAGCACGCCGGAGAGCGCGGCGAGACCCACCGTGAGCAGCACGCCGGCCGCGGCCGCGAACGAGGGCCGGAAGGCGCTGCGCCGGTGCAGCCCGGCGCGCCGCTGCGCGATCTGCGAGAGCGGCGCCGCGACGTCGCTCGACTCACTGCGCACCCGATCCATCAGCTGCGCGCGCACGCCCGGCGCGGGCTGCACCGGAGTCACTGCCAGCAGCAGCTCGTCGGCCAGGCGCGAGGCACTGCCCAGCGCCGCCTCGCACGCGGCGCAGCCGTCGGCCACGTGCCCGGCCAGGCGCGCGCGATCTTCGGCCGAGAGCCCGCCCAGCGCGTACAGCTCGGCCAGCTCGAGAAGCTCCTCGTGCTCGGTCATGGCGTGACCTCCCGCGGGCGCTCGAGCCCCTCGCGCAGGCGCAACAGACCCCGCCGGATCCGGCTCTTCACGGTGCCCAGCGCCTCGCCGGTGGTGGAGGCGATCTCGACGTGCGAGAGACCGCGGAAGAAGGCGAGCTCGATTGCCTGGCGCTGCTCGTCGCTCAACAGCTCGAGCTGGGCGCGCACCTCCTTCTGGCGCTCGACCTGATAGGCCTCGACCTCCTGGTCGTCGTCCGTCGCCAGCAGCCCGAGCTCCGAACCGTCGGCGCGCGCTGGCGCGCGCGCGCTCGCGCGCAGCCGGTCGATGCAGCGATTGCGAGTGACTGAGAAGAGCCAGGTCGAGAAACGCCCGCGCGCCGGGTCGTAGCGCAGGGTGGCCTTCCAGAGCTGCCAGAACACGTCTTGCACCACCTCCTCCGCTTCTTCGCGCGAGCCGAGGATGCGGAGCGAGATTCCCATCACGTAGGCCGAGTAGCGCCCGTAGATCACCTCGAGCGCGGCGGGCTCCCGGGCCTCGAGTCGCCGGAGCAGGTCGCCGTCGCCGGCCATACCCGCAGATTGGACGGGTGTCCGCAAGAACCTGCCTCCAACCCATGGTACGAGCGCGGCGCCGGGTCGGATGCGCCTTTGAAAAGACCGGGCCGGGTGTGAGACAAACGGGCCGCAGGGAGGATCCGATGAACCTGGGAAAGCTGGGCGTTTGGTACTTCACGGAGTCGCTGTCCGCCAGTCAGGCGGCGGAAGCGGCGCAGCGGATCGAGTCGCTGGGCTACGGCGCGCTGTGGATCCCCGAGGCGGTCGGGCGGCATCCCTTCGCGCACGCCTCGTGGCTCCTGGCGAACACCTCGAAGCTCGTGCTCGCGACCGGCATCGCCAACATCTACGCGCGCGACCCGGCGGCCACCGCCGCGGCGCAGAAGACACTCGCCGAGCAGTCGAACGGCCGTTTCCTGCTGGGTCTGGGCGTGTCTCATCGGCCGATGGTCGAAGGTGTTCGCGGACACGTGTACACGAGTCCGGTGAAGACGATGCGCGACTATCTCGACGGCATGGCCAAGGCCCCGTACATGGCGCCGCAGCCGGCCGAGCCGCCGCCGACGGTGCTGGCGGCACTGGGGCCGCAGATGCTGCGCCTGGCCGCGAAGCGCACGCAGGGCGCCCACCCCTACTTCACCACGCCCGAGCACACCGCCTTCGCGCGCAAGGAGATAGGCCCTTCCGCCTGGCTGTGCGTCGAGCAGAAGGTGCTGCTCGAGACCGATCCCGCGAAGGCGCGCGGGCTGGGCCGCGCCGCCGCCAGCATCTATCTCGGGCTCGAGAACTACCGCAACAACTGGAAGCGGTTGGGCTTCAGCGACGCCGACCTTTCCAACGGCGGCAGTGACCGCTTCATCGACGCGACCGTGGCCTGGGGCGACGTCTCGGCGATCGCGAAGCGCGTCCGCGCGCACCAGGACGCCGGCGCATCGCACGTGTGCATCCAGCCGATCAACCCGAACGGCGTGCCGCTGCCCGACTGGAAGGCGCTCGAAGCGCTGGCGCCCGGCGCCTCGAACTAGCGACGTGGGCCGGGAGACGGTTCTCGAGTCACTCGCGGGCGGCGTCCTGCGACTCACGCTGAACCGCCCGGCGCAGAAGAACGCCTTCAACAGCCAGCAGTGGCGCGAGCTGCGCGAGGCGCTGGCCGAGGCGCGCGCGAGTGACTCCGTGCGGGTGGTGCTGCTCACCGGCGCGGGCGGCGCGTTCTCGGCGGGTCAGGACCTGTCCGAGATGGCGCAATCGACGACGGCACCGGCAGGCGGCGGCTCGCACCCGTTCGGTGCGTTCATGGACGAGCTGTGCCGCTTCGACAAGCCGCTCGTGGCCGCCGTGAACGGCGTGGCGGTCGGGATCGGGCTCACGATCCTGTTGCACTGTGACTTCGTGTACGTCGCCGAGGGCGCGCGGCTGCGCGCGCCGTTCATCACGCTGGGCGTGGTACCCGAAGCGGGCTCGAGCTTCCTGTTGCCGCTCTTGATCGGCTGGCGCGGCGCGCAGGAGCTCTTGTTCGGCGACGGCTGGCTCACGGCCCAGCGCGCGACCGAGCTCGGGCTCGCGACGCGCCTGTGTTCACCCGCCGAGCTGCTGGCGGTGGCCGAGGAGAAGGCGGCCGCGCTGGCGGCGCTGCCGCCGGCAGCCCTGCGCCACACCAAGCAGCTCCTGCTCGCGACGCGCGAGTCACAGCTGGCCGCGGCGCGCGCGCGCGAGGACGACGCCTTCCGCGTGCGCGTGGGCTCGCCCGAGAACCTGGAAGCCGTGCGCGCCTTCTTCGAGAAGCGCGCCCCCGACTTCCGGAAGCTCTAAGGCGGATCGAGCCGGAACTGAGTCGGATTTCCGAAGCCGCCCGGCTTGCGCTCGTAGTCGTACTTCTCCTCGTAGAGCGAGAGCACGAGCTCGACCTCCCTCGGGTCGGTGACTCGCACCGCGCGCCGCTCGAAGATGCGCTCGCCCACGCGCACCCGCACGTGCGGGTCGGCGACCAGGTTCTGCGCCCAGGTGTTCTCCTCGCGCCCCGCGGTCACCCACAGGCTCGGGCCCTTCGCGACGCAGTACACGTTCACCGAGTACGGGTCCGCGGGCCGGGTCTCGAGCTGGATCTTCTTCACGTCGTGAGTGAACGACCAGTCGTCGACCGGCGCGGTCTCGACCGTGCCGTCGAGCTGGCCACCATGGATCATGCCGAGCGGTCCGCCACAGCCCGCCAACGCGAGCAGCGCCGCCGCGACGAGCGCGCGACTCACGCGAGCTTGCGCGCCAGCGGCAGATACTGCTCGGCGAGCTTCGTGAGCGTGCTGCGCGCCGCGGCGGCGTCGCGCGCCATCGCGAACAGGATCACCTGGTCGGCGCCGGCGCGCTTGTAGGCCTCGAGCTTCGCGGGAGTCATCTCGAGCAGATACGGCGAGATCGTGACCTGCACGTCGCTGCGCTTCCGGCCTTGCTTGGCGAGGAAGCCGTCGAGCGCGGCGAGGCGCTCCTTCAAGAGCTCGGGCTCGACGTTGAAGCCGTACCAGCCCTGCCCGATCCGAGCCACGCGCCGCAGCGCGGCGTCGCTCTCGCCGCCGAAGTGGATGGGCGGGTGCGGCTTCTGCACCGGCTTCGGGTACTGGCGGCAGGGCGGCAGCTCGTAGAAGTCGTCCTTGTACTGAGACACGTCGTCGCACCACAGCCGCTTCATCACCTCGAGATACGACACGGTGCGCTCGCCGCGGCGCTCGAAGGGCGCGTCCACGGCGCGGAACTCCTCGGCCAGCCAGCCCACGCCGACGCCCAGGTCGAGCCGCCCGTTCGACAGCCAGTCGACGCTCGCGGCCTCCTTCGCTGTGTACACCGGATTGCGTTGCGGCACGAGGCAGATGCCGGTGCCCAGCCGGATCCGGCTCGTGCACGCCGCCAGGTAGGTCAGCGCGCCGAACGGCTCGAGGATTCCGGCCGTGCCGCCCGCCGGGATCTTGCCGTTGGCGGAGTACGGATACTTCGACTCGTACTCGTCGAACAGCACCACGTGCTCGGCCACCCACAGCGAGTCGAAGCCCGCGGCCTCGGCGGATTCGCCCACGGCGCGCAGGAACGGGCCGTCGGCCAGCGGCGTCGCGAACGGCAGAAACACTCCGAGTCTCATGGAAAGAGCGTCCTTTCGAGCGCGTGGGCACCCTACCCACGCGCTGAGGCTATCATGCAGGCGATGACGGGAAAAACGGTGCTGATCACGGGTGCGTCGGCGGGAATCGGAAAGGCCACGGCGAGTGAGCTGGCGGCGCGCGGCGCGCGCGTGGCCATGCTGTGTCGCGATCCGAAGAAGGCCGAAGCCGCGCGCGCCGAGCTGCTCGCGCGCACGCCGAAGGCGCAGCTGGACCTCTTCGAGCTCGACCTTTGCAGCCTGGCGTCGGTGCGGCGCTGCGCGCAACAGCTGCTGTCGGCGTATCCACGGATCGACGTCTTGTTGAACAACGCGGGTGTGTTCCCGCCGACGCTGCGCCACACCGCCGACGGCTTCGAGGAGCAGATCGGCGTGAACCACCTGGGTCACTTCCTGCTCACCAACCTGTTGCTCGAGCGCCTGACCGCGAGCGCGCCCGCGCGCGTGGTGACCGTGAGCTCGATGATGCACGCGGGCGGCAAGATCGACTTCGAGAGCTTCCGCACGCAGCGCGAGTACAGCTCCTGGGCGGCCTACCGGCAGTCGAAGCTCGCCAACATTCTGTTCTCGAACGAGCTGGCGCGGCGCGTGCCCGCGCAGCGAGTCACTTCGAACTCGCTCCACCCCGGCGGCGTGGCCACCGAGATCGCGCGCGACGCGAACCTGTTCATGCGCCTGGGCATGCGGCTGGTCGGGGCGAGTCCCGAGAAGGGCGCGCGCACCTCGGTGCAGCTCGCCAGCGACCCGGCGCTGGCGACCACCACGGGAAAGTATTTCGTGTCGGGCCGCCAGAAGGCCACCGACCCGGCGGCGGACGACGCCGCGCTGGCGCGCCGGCTCTGGGACGAGAGCGCGAAGCTCGTGGGCCTGGCCTGATGGACGCGGAGCGCGCGCGCCGCTTCGCGTTCGCAGCGCGGCCGGGCGCGACGCCGCTCTCGATCGCGCGCGCCGAGGGCGCGTGGCTCTACACCGAGGACGGGCGCGCGATCCTCGACGCCGCCGGCGGCGCGATCGTGGCCAACGTCGGTCACGGCCGGCGCGAAGTCGCCGAGGCCTACGCGCGCGAGGTCGAGCGCGTCAGCTACGCGGTGCCGCCGTTCGCGACCGAGAGCCGCGTGCGGCTGGTCGAGAGACTGGTCTCGCGCTGGCTGCCCGCGGGACTCACTCGCGCGGCGTTCACGAGCGGCGGCTCGGAAGCGGTGGATACGGCGATCCGGATCGCGCGCCAGCACCATCTGGCCGCGGGCCGCCCCGGCCGCTGGAAAGTGATCGGGCGCGAGCTCTCGTATCACGGCACCACGCTGGCCACGCTCTCGGTCGGCGGACACACGCCGCGGCGCGCGGGCTTCGAGCCGTGGCTCACTCCCCTGCCCAAGGCGGTCGCTTGTTACTGCTGGCGCTGCCCGTTGGGCAAGACCTACCCGAGCTGCCGCACCGCCTGCGTCGACGAGGTCGAGCGGGCGATCGTGGCGGCCGGCCCGGACACCGTGGCCGCGGTGATCGCGGAGCCGATCGGCGGCGCGACCGCCGGCGCGCTCGTGCCGCCCGACGACTACTGGCCGCGGCTGGCCGAGCTCTGCCGCAAGCACGGCGTCTTGCTGATCGCCGACGAGGTGATGACCGGCTTCGGCCGCACGGGCAAGAAGTTCGCGGTCGATCACTGGGGAGTCACTCCCGACATCCTGGTCTCGGGCAAGGGACTCACCGGCGGCTACGCGCCGATGGCCGGGATCTTCGCCAGCGAAGCCGTCGTGGCGCCGATCGCGGCGCGCGAGCAGCTGTTGATGTTCTTCACCTACTCCGCGCACCCCGCGGCCTGTGCCGCTGCGGATCGCGTGCTGCAGATCCTGGAGCGCGAGGCGCTGGTCGCGCGCGCCGCGGCGATGGGCGAGAAGCTGGGCAAGCGGCTGTCGCGGCTGCTCTCGCATGCGAACGTGGGCGACGTGCGCGGGCGCGGCCTGCTGTGGGCGATCGAGCTGGTGGCCGACAAGGCCACCCGCGAGCCGTTCCCCGCGCGCGTCGGCTTCACCAACCGCGTGGTCGCCGCCGGGCTCGAGCACGGCCTCTTCGCCTACGGCGGCGGCGTCGATCCCGCGCGCGACGTGATCACGTTCGGGCCGCCGTTCACGATCAGCGAGCACGAGATCGAGCTGATCGGCGAGCGGATCGAGCTGGCGCTGGAAGGCGCGCTGTCTCGGCTTCACTGAGCCGCAGGCGGCTCACCCAGCAACAGCGCGCGCGCCGCTTCCACCGCGTCGTGCGCGCCCGCCAGGGCCAGCACGTCGCCCGCGCGCAGGCGTTCGTGCGGCGGCGGAGTCACGAGGGACTCGGAGCCGCGCGCGATCGCGAGCACGGTCGCGCCGGTGCGGCCGCGCAGGTCGAGCTCGGCCAGGCTCTTGCCCGCGGCCGGCGAGCCGGCCTCGATCGAGAGCGCCAGCGGCGCCCCCAGCCCGTGCAGCAGGCGCTCGATCTCGGGCATCGAGCGCGACTCAGCGGTGGGTCGGCCGGCGTGCGCGTAGCTCGCCAGTGTCTCCAGGACCGCCTGCGAGCCGGCGCGCACGTGACTCTCGAGGTCGGCCGCGCCGCGCCAGACCGCGACCGCCAGCGCCCCGAACAGGGCCACCAGCACGATCGGGGTCGAGATCGAGGGCAGGAACGGCTGCGTCAGCACCATCACCCCGACGCCCGCGCCCGCCGCGACCGCGAACTGCAGCGTGAGCTCGAGCGCGCGCCGCGGCGCGGCGTCCAGGTCGGTGCGCTCGGCGCTGCCGCGGGGCAGCGCGGAGAGCGCGAGCAGCGCGCCGAGATTGCGCGCGCTGCGGCCGAGGCCGACGACCAGCGGCACCGCCAGCGCGCAGGCCCCGCCGATCAACAGCGCGCGCGCCACGCTCGGCGCTGCGACCAGGGGCTCGAGCAGCGCGACGCCGCGCGCGAGCCCGGCGGAGCTGCCCGCGACCAGGCCCGCCAGCGCGAGTGAGTCGAGCGCCAGGAAGCGCACGAAGCGCCGGCGCTGCGGCACGCTCACGGGCGCGGCGGGCTGAGCCAGGCGCTCTACCCAGGCGCCGTAGAGCGTGGCGAAGGTCTGCAGCGGACGCGGCAGCGAGCGGTCGACCGCGCGCGCGACCGGATCGGCTGCGCGGATCAGCCAGGGCGTGGTCAACGTGGTGACCGCGGAGACCGCTACCGTGACGGGATACAGGAACTCGCGCGTCGCCCCGAGTGACTGGCCGAGCACGGCGATGATGAACGAGAACTCGCCGATCTGCGCCAGGCTCATGCCCGCGCGCACCGCGTCGCGCACGCCGCTGCCGGTGAGAAACGCGCCCAGCGACACGCCCACGAGCTTGCCCAGGATCACCACGGCAGTGAGCGCCGCGATCGCGACGGCGTGCTGCGCCACCAGCGCCGGATCGAACGACATGCCGACCGAGACGAAGAAGATCGCCGCGAACATGTCGCGCACCGGCAGCACCAGGTGCTCGATCTCGGGCGCGTGACCCGACTCCGCGACCAGCGAGCCGGCCAGGAACGCGCCCAGGGCGACCGAGTATCCGAAGTGCTGGGCCAGCCAGGCGGTGGCGAAGCAGATGCCGATCGCGGCGATCAGCGTCGTCTCGGCGCGCTGCAGCCGCAGCACCCCGCGCACGGAGCGGGGCACGATCAGGATCCCGACACCGAGCAGTGTCACCAGGAAGAGCGCCAGCTCGAACAGCGTGTAGCCGAGCGCGCTCGCCGACACGCCCGCCCCGGTGCCGACCGCGGTCAGCGCGGTCATGAACGCGATCGCGATCAGGTCCTCGACCAGGAGGATCCCGACCACGCGCTCGCGCAGCCGGCCGCCGATCCGCTCCTCGTCGAACACCTTGGCGATGATGGTCGTGCTCGAGATCGCGACGATCGCGCCGCTGAACAGCGCCTCGAGCGCGCTCCAGCCCAGCGCGCGCGCCGCCACGTAGCCGAGCAGCGCCGCGATCGCCGACTGGATCGCGGCCGTGACTCCCGCGGTCGGCCCGACGCGCGCGAGCTTGCCCAGGCTGAACTCGAGCCCAAGCGAGAACATCAAGAGCACCACGCCCAGCTCGGACAGCGTGCGCACCATGGCCTCGTCGGCGACGAACGAAGTCCAGACGTGCGGGCCGACGATCATGCCGGCCAGGAGATACCCGAGCACCACCGGCTGGCGCAGGCGCTGGAACAGCACGGTCGTGACTGCCGCCACGCCGAGCACGATCGTCAGTGAGCGGAAGAACTCGTGAGTGTCGTGGATGGCCGCGGACCCCCGCCTGGGATGTAGCGTATGCTGGGGGCATGATCCTCGATCGGTTCAGGCTGGAAGGGAAGGTCGCGATCGTGACCGGCGCGGGCCGCGGCATCGGCGCCGGGATCGCGCTCGCGTTCGCCGAGGCGGGTGCCGACGTCGCACTGGGCGCGCGCACCTTGCCGGAAGTGGAAGCGGTGGCCGCGCAGGTGCGCGCGCTCGGGCGCCGCGCGATCGCCCTGCCCTGCGACGTGATGCAGCGCCCGCAGCTCGAGGCGTTGGTCGAGCAGACCGGCAAGGAGCTGGGCCGGATCGACCTGCTCGTGAACAACGCCGGCGGCGCGCCCTGGAAGCCGTTCCTGCGCACCAGCGAGCGCGAGTTCGAAGAGGCCTACCGCTTCAACGTGACTTCCGCGTTCCTGCTCGCGCGGCTGGCCGTGCCGCGCATGCTCGAGCACGGCGCGGGAGCGATCCTGAACGTGTCTTCCGCGATGGGCCGAGTCACCGATCGCGGCTTCTCCGCCTACGGCGCGGCCAAGGCCGCGCTCTCGCACCTGACGCGCCTGCTCGCGAACGAGCTCGCACCCAAGGTGCGCGTGAACGCGCTGGCGGTGGGAGCGGTCGAGACTTCGGCGCTCGCGCCCTTCCTCAAGGCCGAGGGCATGCGCGAGAAGATGGAGTCACTCACGCCGCTGGGCCGGATCGGCCAGGTCGAGGACATCGCGGCGGCGGCGCTGTGGCTGTGCTCCGACGCCGGCAGCTGGGTCACCGGCAAGGTGGTCGAGGTCGACGGCGGTCAGGAGACCTCGAACTTCCCGATGCGGCTACCCGACCTGTGAGCGCTCGCGCGGGCTGTAGAACTGAGCGCCCCAGCGCCGGAACTCGGCGATCGGTCCGTCGCCGTCGCACAGGATGGGCCGCCCGAGATACTTCTTGGCCTCCCAGATCGGGATGTCCTCGTTCATCTGCTTCACGATGTCGCGGATGATCGCGGCGGCCACGCCGCCCTTGGGCTTCTGACCGTTCTCGAGCGGCTGCACGAAGTCGAAGCGCACGTCGCAGTATTCCTCGTCGATCGGCGAGGTCGACGCCATCAGCACCGTCTCGCAGATACCCGTGAAGCGGG
Source organism: Myxococcota bacterium (assembly GCA_035498875.1). Taxonomy (GTDB): domain Bacteria; phylum Myxococcota_A; class UBA9160; order SZUA-336; family SZUA-336; genus VGRW01. Next base: position 13,055 of record DATJZP010000026.1, on the reverse strand, counting down.
TGAAGCCGCAGCCGAAGCCGAAGGTGTTGGCGTCGATGCAGCCGTCGACGGCGCCGCGCGGGGTGAGCATCTTCGAGCGCTGCAGCGAGCGGCGCCACACGCCGTCGACAGTGACTTCCGACTCCGGCACCTCGAGCGTGCCGTGCACGTAGCGGAAGTGCGCGCGGTCGACTGCGTTCTCGCCCATCTCCTGGTTGCGCGAGCGGATCTTCCAGCGATAGCGCTCGGGCGCGCTCCAGCGCGAGTCATTCAGCTCGGGAATCAGCGGCACGTCCCAGTCGGGTGGCTTGCCCTCGGCGTGGTGCCAGACCCAGACGATCCCGTTGCGCTCGAGCGCCGGCCAGGCGCGCAGCCGCGCGCGCGGCGGGATGCGCTGCGCGTACGGAATCTCGACGCACGTGCCCTCGCCCGCGAAGCGCCAGCCGTGGAAGGGACACCGAATGGTGTCACCCTCGACCGTGCCGCCGCGGCCGATGTGCGCGCCCAGGTGCGGACAGTAGGCGTCGAGCACGCGCACCTCGCCGCTCTCGCCGCGGTACGCGACCAGGTCCGCGCCGAAGTAGCGCAGCGGCACGACCTGACCCCGTGCCACGTCGCCGCCGTAGGCGACCGCGAACCAGCCGTTGGGAATCGGGAACGGGAACTCGCGCTTTTCGAGCTGCATGGCCCGATCATGCCACGCTTCCCGCGAAAATGAAACCTGTTCTATTCCCTAGGACAGCGTCCCGCCATCTACCCGGATTTGTTCACCGTTGATGTGTGCGGCGTCATCCGAAGCAAGGAATGCCACCGCCGCCGCCGCGGCCTCGGGTCCTCGAAACACCTTGTCCGGCGGCATGATCCGGTAGAGCAGATTGCGGTCGGCGCCCTCGGGCAGCTTGAACACCGAGTGGATCGGCGTCGTGACCGAGCCCGGACACACCGCGTTCGCGCGCAAGCCCTTGCCGCAGTACTCGATCGCGAGCGTGTAGGTGAGCGCCAGGATCCCGCCCTTCGACGCGGAGTAGGCCGCCGTCCAGGGGTGACCCGCGAGCGCCGCCGTCGACGACATGTTCACGATGTTGCCGCGCACGGCCAGCAGATGCGGCAGCGCGGCCTGGCACATGAAGAACGTGCCGTCGAGGTTCACCGCCAGGATGCGCCGCCAGGTGTCGTGCGACAGCTCGTGGGTGTGGTCGAAGTGCAGGATGCCGGCGATGTTGCAGAGTGAGTCGATGCGGCCGAAGCGCTGCACCGCCGCCGCGATCGCGGCGCGCGCCGCCTCGGCGTCGGAGACGTCGCAGACCCGCGTCTCGACCTGCGCGCCGAGCTCGGCGCAGCGCTTGCGAGTCTCTTCCAGGCCCTGCGCCTGCACGTCGAGCAGGAAGAGCGAGCCGCCCTCGCTGGCGATGCGCTCGGCACAGGCGCGCCCGATGCCCGACGCCGCCCCGGTGATGACCACGACTTTCCCGCTGAAGCGCTCCATGGCGCCATCATACGGGAAAGTCGGGTCAGGTCTTCGGACGGTACGGCTTCTCCAAGAGACCCGCGAGCATGGAGAGCAGCGCCACGCGGTCGATCGGCTTCTTCGCGAACGCGTCGCAGCCTGCCGCCAGCGAGGCGTCGCGCGCGCTCTCGCCGTCGTGCGCGGTGAGTGCCACGATCGGCTGGTCGTAGCCGTCGGCGCGCAGCGCGCTGGCCGCCTCGTTGCCCGACATCTCCGGCATCTCGACGTCGAGCAGGAGCACGTCGAAGGGCGCCCCCGACAGCATGGCGCTCATCGCCTTGGCGTGCGCTTCGCGGCCGTTCTCGGCCAGCTCGACGGTGAGTCCCGCGCGGCTCAGGATGCGCTCGATCAGCGCCCGTGAGTCGCGCGCGTCCTCGGCCAAGAGCACTCTCCCCTGCAGGCTCGATCCGACCGGCTCGGGCGCCACGTCGGCGGTGCCGGGCGGCCCTTTCGGCGCGCTGCCGAACACCGCGCGGAACGTGCTGCCCCGGCCCGGCATGCTCTCGACGGTCACGTTCCCACCGAGTAGGCGCGCGAGCTTGCGCGAGATCGAGAGACCCAGGCCGGTGCCACCCGAGCGCCGGCCCGACCCGCTCTCGGCCTGCGTGAACGGCTCGAACAGCTTCGCCTGGTGCTCGGGAGTGATTCCGATGCCGGAGTCGATCACCTCGAACAGCGCGCGCTCACCTTCGCCCGACACGCGCACGCGCACCTCTCCCTGCTCGGTGAACTTGATCGCGTTCCCGACCAGATTCACGAGGATCTGGCGCGCGCGCGTCGGATCGGTCGAGATCGTGCGCGGCGCGCTGTCCGCGACCTCGACCTCGAGCCGCAGCTTCTTGGCCTCGGCCGTCGGGCGCAAGAGCTCGATCACGTCGTCGGCGAGCTCGACCGGCGCGCAGCTCCGCTGCTCGAGCCGGAGCTTGCCCGAGTCGATCTTGGCCGCGTCGAGCACGTCGTCCAGGATGCGCAGCAGGTGCTGACCGTTGCGCTGGATCGTGCGGAGCGGCGCGCTGCTCGTCTGCGGCGGGTCGCTGGCTTCGGCGTCGCGGAGCAGCTCTTCGGCAAAGCCCAGGATCGCGGTCATCGGCGTTCGGATCTCGTGACTCATCATCGCGAGAAACTCCGACTTCGCCTGAGTCGCCGCCTGCGCCTCGCGCCGCGCCAGCTCGGCCGCCTGCCGCGCCCTGAACAGTTTGGCCAGGATCAGGCGCTGCACCTGCCCGGTCGCCGCGCCCAGGATCGAGAGCGCGCCGGTGAGCGCGAGCACCATCGGCGCCGCCAAGGTCGAGCCCGGCGGCAGCAGACTGCGCCCGGCGAGACACAAGCCCGCGCTGGCCGTCCCGATCGCGAACGACAGCGACGGCCGCCAGGGCGCGAACGCCGCCAGCGTGAGCGGCGAGACGAGGGCCAGCACCGCGTACGGGTTCTGACCGCTGGGGGACTGCAGGCCGGCGAGGCCGACGTAGCCGTTCACGAGCAGCGCCAGCACGAACAGCGCCGTCTCGGGGTGGCGCTTGCCCCAGCGGGTGAAGGTGAGCGCGAAGCAGCTCCACAACAGCGGCTCGACGGCGAGCGTCATGTAGAGCACGCGGTCGAGCTCCCAGTCGTCGACGCGGACGTGCAGCAGACACACCAGCGGCCCCACGATCGCGAGCGTGACGGCGAGCACGCGCGTGCCGACCTGGAGCGCGCGCGGCAGCTCGGGGAGCTCCGCCGCGGGCACCGGCCGGAGCCAGCGCCGGAGGCGCTCGTTCATGCCGCGGGCTCGCCGGCGCTCTTCTCCAGGAGCTCGCGCACGAGCTGCAGCAGGCGATCGCGGTCGATCGGCTTGGAGAGATACTCGTCGCAGCCCGCCGCGAGACACTTGTCGCGGTCACCGGTCATCGCCTGAGCGGTGAGCGCCAGGATCGGCGTGGTGACTCCGTCCCTGCGCAGCGCCGCCGTCGCTTCGTAGCCGGTCATCAGCGGCATCTGCATGTCCATCAGGATCAGCTCGTAGGGCGCGCCCGCGTCGCGCGCCGCGTGAGTCTTCTCGCACGCGATCTGGCCGTCGTTGGCCAGGTCGACGTCGAGGCCCGCGCGCCGCAGCAGGTTCGAGATCAGCGCCTGGTTGTCGGGCCCGTCCTCGGCCAGGAGCACCCGGCCACGCAGCGGCTCGCGTTCGCGCAGCGCCGGGCGCGAGCGGGCGGGCGTGGTGGGCCGCAGCGAGTCGCTGGCCAGCGTGTCGAGCATGCGCACGGCAGACAGGTCACCGGTCGCGATCGTGGTGCGGAACACGCTGCCGGCGGTCGCGCTCTCGACGGTGATGTCGCCGCCGAGCAGGCGCGCCAGCGCGCGCGAGATGGTGAGTCCCAGGCCCGCGCCGCCGTGGCGGCGGGTCAGCGACGCGTCGCCCTGGGCGAAGGCCTCGAAGATGCGTCCGTGATCGGCGCTGCCCAGGCCGATGCCGGTGTCGATCACGTCGATCGCGATGAGCGACGGGCGCGCGCCGCTCGCCGGCAGGTGCTCGAGCCTCAGGGTGACTCCGCCGTGCTCGGTGAACTTGATCGCGTTCCCGACCAGGTTCACCAGGATCTGGTGCAGGCGCGTGGCATCGGTGGTGATGGTCTCGGGCACGGGCCCGCGCAGCCGCACGTCGAGGCGGAGCTGGCGCTCGACCGCGCGCGGCCGCAACAGCGCCACGACGTCGCCCACCACGCGCAAGAGCGGCGATGCCTGCAGGTCGACGGTGAGCTTGCCGGCCTCGATCCGCGCCAGGTCGAGCACGTCGTTCACGATCGCCAGCAGATGGTGGCCGTTCCGCTTCACCGTCAAGAGCGCCGGGTCGGGCCCCAGTGACTGGCCGTTGCGCTCGGCCTCGTCGATCAGCTCCTCGGTGAAGCCCAGGATCGCGGTCAGCGGCGTGCGGATCTCGTGACTCATGTTGGCCAGGAACTCGGACTTGGCCTGGTCGGCGGCGAGCGCGGCGTTGCGCGCAGCGTCGGCCGCCGCCCGGGCGTTGGCGAACGAGGTCCAGGCGCGGCGCTGCAGCACGCTCGCCAGCGCGCCGGCAGCGCCGGCGCCGACGGCCGTCAGCACGCCCGTCGGATCGAAGCCGCTGGCCAGCGCCTCGAGCGCCGCCGTGACTCCCGCGAGCGCCAGCGCGTAACGCGGCCGCCAGGGCGCGAAGCAGGCCGCGATCAGCGGCGCGAACAGCGCCCACCAGTGCAGCGGCCCGCTCACGTCGAGGAACAGCATCGCGGCGTTGCCGACCGCCACCTGGGCGCACAAGAGTGTCTCCGCGTGACTCCGGCCACGGTCGCCCAAGGCGAGCACGAGACACGTGGCGGTCGCGACCTCGCCCGCCAGCCACAGCGCGAACGCGTAGCCGACGGGCTCGCCCGCCTGCAGCGCGCAGGCAAAGGACAGCGGGAGGAGCACGGCCGCGTACACGAGCGCGGCGATGTTCGCCGCACGCTCGAGCGAGCGCGGCAGATCGGGGAGCTCCGCGCCGTCGTCACCGGCCACGAATTTGAGCCAAAGACGGGTCATGACATTCCGCTCACGGCAAAGCTTTGCCGTCTTGCCGTATCGGCTGGATCAGGGCCCGAGTTGCAGTCCCGATGAACGGCATGGGCACCCTACCCATGCCTCCGGACCCTAGAGCTTGAAGACGCGGAGCGCGTTCTCGCGCAGGAACTTGGGCCAGACGTGGTCGCGGAAGGGCACCTGGGGCAGCTCGGCGAAGATGCGCTCCAGTGACAATCCCATCGGGAAATAGCCGGCGTACAGGACCTTGTCGGATCCGCGCGTGTTGGCGAAGTCGACGATGTCCTTCGGATAGTGTTTGGGCGCGAACGCCGAGGTCGAGTAGTAGAGGTTCGGCCACTTGAGCATCAGCTTCACCGCCAGCGCCGTCCAAGGCTCGGCGCCGTGGCGCATGACGAACCGGAGCTCGGGGAAGAACCAGCACACCTCGTCGATGCGCTCGACGTGCTGCGGCGCCATCGGCAGGCGCGGTCCGGGCACGCCGCTGCACACGCAGACCGGCAAGTCGAGCTCGACCGCCTTGGCGTAGATCGGATAGAAGCGCTTGTCGTCGATCGGCACCTGCGGGCACAGCCCGCTGGGGAAGGCGGTCAGCGCCTTCAGGCCGAAGCGATCGTGCAGCGCCACGATCTTGCGCACTTCGTCCATGCCGTTGTTCGGGTTCACCTCGTAGCTGGCGAAGAAGCGCTCTGGATACTCCCTCAGCGCGCGGATCGACGACTCACTGCCCTCGTCGACCGAGATCATGGCGCGCTCGATGCCGTACTTGTCCATCTCGGCGACGACGAACTTCAGGAAGTCGGTGCCCGGAGTGAAGCCGGGGATGTTCCGGAACATGTACTCGGCGGGCATCTTGAACTGCTCGCGGCTCTCGCGGTCGCGCAAGAGCGGCTTCATGAATTCGTACCAGCGGCTGGTGTCGTCGGTCGGGATCGCGAGCATCAGGTCGATGACCCCGATGCCGGTGGGCATGGGCATGAAGACTCTCCACGTATGAACGCATGGGCACCCTGCCATGCTCGGGCGTTTGCCATTGTGCCACGCGGCTCCGTAGCATCCCCGGCATGGGACCACTGTCGGGGCTGCGGATCGTGGAGATCGCCGGGATCGGGCCGGGGCCCTACTGCGCGATGGTGCTCTCGGACATGGGCGCCGAGGTGCTGCGCGTGGAGCGGCCGGCGAAGACCCCGCCGGGCGACGCGCGCTTCGATCTGCTGTCGCGCGGCCGGCGCTGCATCACGCTCGACCTGAAGAAGCCGGCGGGCGTGGCCGCCGTGCTGCGGCTGGTGGAGCGCGCGGATGCCTTGCTCGAGGGCTTCCGGCCGGGAGTCATGGAGAGACTCGGGCTCGGTCCCGACGTCTGTCTGGCACGCAATCCGCGCCTGGTCTACGGCCGCATGACCGGCTTCGGCCAGAGCGGCCCGCTGGCGCAAGCGGCAGGGCACGACATCAACTACATCGCGCTCGCCGGCGCGCTCGATCCGATCGGACGCCGCGGCGCGCCGCCGACGCCGCCGCTCAACCTGGTGGGTGACTTCGGCGGCGGCGGGCTCTTGCTCGCGTTCGGAGTCACTTGCGCGCTGCTCGAGCGCCAGCGCTCGGGCAAGGGCCAGGTGGTCGACGCCGCCATGGTCGACGGCGCCGCCGCGCTGATGACCGTGTTTCACGGCGCGCAGCAGGCCGGCTGGTGGCAGGAGCAGCGCGGCACGAACATGCTCGACAGCGGCTCGCACTTCTACGACACGTACGAGACCTCGGACGGGAAGTTCGTGGCGATCGGCGCGATCGAGCCGCAGTTCTACGCCGAGCTCTTGAAGCGCGTCGGTCTCGACGCCGACGCGCTGCCCGCGCAGCTCGACCGCACGCGCTGGCCCGAGGCCAAGGAGTCACTCGCGCGGCTGTTCAAGACCAAGACCCGCGACGAGTGGTGCGCCGTGCTGGAAGGCACGGACGCCTGCTTCGCGCCGGTGCTGTCGATGTCCGAAGCCCGGCGCCACCCGCACAACCTCGCCCGCCAGGCCTTCGTCGAGGTCGCGGGCGTCGCGCAGCCACGACCCGCACCGCGCTTCAGCCGCACCGACTCCGGGGTGCAGCGCCCGCCCGCGCGCGTGGGCGAGCACACCGAGGAAGCGCTGCGCGATTGGGGCTTCAGCGCCGACGAGATCCGCTCACTGAGCAGTCAGTAAGCGCTCTTCGACGAACTTCTGGATCGAGCGGCCTTCGGGCGCCGACACGTCGCGGAAGGCCAGCGCCGTCTCGCTGGCGTTGCGGTAGACGGTCTGTCCCGAGACCTGCACGCGTCCCCAATTGGGAAGCTCGAAGTCGAGCGTCACGAGCTCGCCCTCGGGCGAGCCCTCGTCGCGCCACAATAGACACCCGTCGCGCGAGAGCGAGACCACTCGCGCGTCCCAGTTTCCGCTCCGGGCGCGGCAGTGGGCGGCCAGGCTGGTGGCAACGCGCGCGCTGGCGCGCGGGGTCGGCTCGAGCGCGAGCTGCAGCACGCGGTAGAGCGCGTGGAACGGCGCCGGCCGCTCGACCAGGCCGACGATCGGAATGCGCGTGGGGTGCGGCGCGCCGCGCGGCGCGAGCGCGATCCACGGCGTGGACGGCGGCACGCCGATGCCCTCGCTCTCGAGGTCGGCAATGGCCAGGTCGGGCGCGCTGTCGACGCTCTGCGACATCTCCGCCCAGCGCTCGGCGGACACGATCGAATAGCCCGCGCGAGAGAGAGTGATTCGAGCGAGCGGTGCGTAGCTCTCGGGTGGCGCGAGGGACAGGATCAGAGGCTGCTGCTGGCGCGGCATAACGTGTTCTAGCTCGTCGGACCTGACGTCCGGCCAGTTGAGCGCCGCGTGCAGGAGTCAGCGCATCACTGCGCCACCGTCGACCACGAACGACTCACCGGTCACGAACGACGCGCGGTCGGACGAGAGCCAGACCACGGCTTCGGCGATCTCGTCCGGGGTGCCGAAGCGGCCGCCGGGCTGACTGGCGAGCCAGCGCTCCCCCATCTTGGGCTGGAGCGCCATCGCCGCGCGCAGGGTCGGCGTGTCGATCGTGCCCGGGCAGACCGCGTTGATGCGCACCCCCGTGCGCGCGTTCTCGAGCGCCGCGGCCTTGGTGAGTCCCAGCACGCCGTGCTTCGCCGCCGCGTAGTGACCGAGCTGGGGCACCGCGATCAGGCCCGCGCCCGAGGCGGTGCTGACGATCGAGCCCGAGCCCTGGCGCTGCATCACCGGGATCTCGTGCTTCAGGCAGTAGAAGACGCTCGACAGGTTGAGCGCGAGCGTCGCGTGCCAGTGCTCGAGCGAGAGCGCGTGCACCGGGCCGCCGCCGACCGGACCGCCAGCGTTGTTGTGCGCGCAATCGAGCCGGCCGAACGCATCGACACAGGCCTTCACCAGCGCCGCCACCTCGTCCTCGCGGGTCACGTCGCAGCGCTGCGCGCGCGCCTCGCCGCCCGCGGCCGCGATCTCCTTCGCCACCGACTCACAGCCCGCGGCGTCGGCGTCCGACACCAGCACCTTCGCACCTTCGCGCGCGAAGGCCAGCGCGCAGGCGCGTCCGATGCCCTTCGCCGCGCCGGTCACGAGCGCAACCTTGCCCGCGACCAGTCCCGCGCCGCTCACAGCGCGACCGTCGCGGTGCCGACCACCGGTGACTCGTGCGCCTCGTTTTGGATCGTGAGGTCGATCTCGACCGTGCCGCGCTCGTCGTCCTTGTCGGTGATCACTCCGGTCGCGCGCGGCCGCGAGCCGACCAGCACGGGCGCGCGGAACACCGTGTCGATGCGCAGGATGCGCGCGCCCGGCGCCCAGCGGTGGATCAGCGCCGCCAGGATGCCCTGACTCATGATGCCCGGCACGATCGCCCCGGGCAGACCCTCGCGGCGCGCGGCCTCGTGGTCGGTGAAGCGCTCGAAGCTCATGCCGGCGGCGCGCACGAAGCGTTTCACGTTCTCGAGCGACACGTCGGGCTCGAGCGCCGGCAGCTCCTCGCCGAACTCCACTTGCGAGTGACTCCGTGCGCTCATCTCACGCCCCCGCGCGCTGCACCATGCGCCAGTCCACGGTGGACACGTGCTCGCCGCGCTGGTTGGTGAACTCCATGCGGTGCACGATGAACAGCATCGTGCCGGAGCGGCCCGTCTTGGTGTAGATGTCGTGGATGCGGCTCTTCGCGACGATCTTGTCGCCGGGCCGCAGCGGCCCGAAGGCCTGCACGCACTTGCCCGCGTCGAAGCCGAAGCCGCTCGAGAAGCGTGGGAAGTTGTCGGGCAGCACGCGCCGGCCGACGTAGCGCGAGGTGAAGGTGGGCACCGCGCGGAACTCCGGATGACTCGGATCGGTGTAGTGCGCCGCGACCTCGCCGCACGAGCGGGCGAAGTCGAGCATGTCCTCGGACTTGATCTCGAACTCGACCGTGTCGAAGGTCGACCCGGCCCAGTCCCGCTTCAGCGCAAGAACGTCGATTTCCACGAAACTGCCTCGAATTCCCCGGCGCGCAGCGCCTCGACCAATTCTCCCACGCCCTGCACCGCAGCGGGGAACCGGGTCGCGCAGCGCCCGATATGACTCACGATGTGGGCGTCGCTGCCGCCGATGCCCTTGTAGCCGAACTTGTCGGCGAGCTCCTGGGCGCGCTCGTCCTCGCTCGCGCGGCTGCCGCCGTTGCGCGTCTCGACGATGCGCACGCCCGCGACCGGGCCGCGTGCCTCGTAGTGCGCGCACAGGCCCACGCGGACGCGCCCAGGGTGACACGGCACGGCCACGCCGCCGCAGCGCTCGGTCTCGCGCAACACGAGCTCGAGCGGCAGGTCGATGCGCGCGAAATCGAACGCGCGCAGCATGGCGTCGTTCACGCCGAATACGAGCACGTGGCCGTAGTCGGTCTCGACCTCGCTCGCCTTCAGGATCTCGAGCCCGTACTCGGCGGCGAGCGCGCCGTAGTCGGAGGTCGCGTCGAACTGCCGGTGCTCGGTGAGAACGAAGCCGTCGATCGGCAGCTCGCGCTTGCGGATCCACTGACAGTAGTTGTCGACCCGCGCCCGGCCGTCGTCGGATTTCAGCGAGTGATTGTGCAGGTCGAGGATCATGCCGGCCGGAACACGGGGACGCCGAGCGAGTCGTTGGCCGTTCGGAACTCGGCGCGCACCGGCAGGCCGATGCGCACCTCGTCGGGCGAGCAGCCGACCACGTGAGTCAGCAGGCGCGGGCCCTCCTCGAGCTGCACGTAGGCCAGCACGTAGGGCACGGCGTCGCGGAAGGGCGGGACCTGGTTCTGCTCGGTCACGGTGAAGGTGTACACGGTGCCGCGGCCCGAAGCGACGAAGTGTTCGATCGGACCCAGACACTTCGCGCACTGCGCGCGCGGCCGGTGCTGCACGGCGCGGCAGGCGCGGCAGCGCTGCAACACCAATTCGTGTCGGCCAGCGCCTTCCCAGTATCCGCGCGTCTCCCAGTCGGCCACGGGTCGCGGGTACTCGAGCTCCTTCGCCATCACGCCCTCGCCAGCACGAGCGTCGCGCCCGAGTGCGCGACGCCGAGCGTTCCGCCGGTGCCGTGCGCGAGCGCGATGCGCGCGTCGGCCACCTGGCGCTCGCCGCACTCGCCGCGCAGCTGCTTCACCGCCTCGATCACCAGGAAGATCCCGCGCATGCCCGGGTGATTCGAGGACAGACCGCCGCCATCGGGGTTGAGCGGCAGCGCGCCGCCCAGGCCGATGCGGCCGCCCGACACGAACGCCCCGCCCTCGCCCGGCTTGCAGAAGCCCAGGTTCTCGAGCGTGACGAGCACGGTGATCGTGAACGAGTCGTAGATCGTGCACAGGTCGACGTCGTCGTGACTCACGCCGGCCATGCGGAAGGCCTGAGCGCCGGACTGTTTCGCGGCGATCGAGAGCAGGTCCGGCGCTCCCAGCTCCTGGTGACACACGGCCTCGCCGCAGCCGAGCAGGTGCACCGGGCGCTTCTTCAGGTCGCGCGCGCGCTCGGCGCTGGTGACCACGATCGCGCCTCCGCCGTCCGAGATGATGCAGCAGTCGAGCAGGTGCAGCGGACGCGAGATCATGCGGCTCTCGAGCACGTCGGCCACGGTGATCGGCTTGCGCATCTTCGCCGCGGGGTTCAGCCCCGCGTGCCGGCGCATGGTAACTGCGATCTCGGCGAGCTGCTCCGAGCTGGTGCCGTAGGCGTGCATGTGGCGCTGCGCGACCAGCGCGTAGCTGCCCACCGTGGTCATGCCGTAGGGCGTGACGAACGAGGCGCCGGCGTCGCGGCCGCCGCCCAGGCCGGTGCCGATCGCGAGCGCGTTCGAGGCAGCGGTGCTGCCGTACAGGATCAGCGCCACCTCGCACAGGCCCGCGTGGATGGCTGCGGCCGCGTGACTCACGTGCGCAACGAACGACGAGCCGCCGATGTTGGTGCCGTCGAGGTGGCGCGGCCGGAGATCGAGATATTCCGCGAGAGACACGATGCCCATCGCTCCCATCGACATGCTGGCCGCGAACAGGCCGTCCACGTCGCGCAGCTCGAGCCCGCAATCCGCGAGCGCACCCTTCGCCGACTCGGCCATGATCTGGAACTCGGTCTTGTCGGGCGCCCAGCGGGTCGGGTGCTCGTACACGCCGGCGAGCGCGATCTTTCCGGAGAGAGTCACTTCGCGATCCCCCGCAGGAACTCGAGCACCGCTTCGGACAGCGCCTCGGGCGCCAGCAGCGCGACGCGATGACCGACCTTGGGCAGCACCAGCTTGCGCGCGCCCGGGATGCGCGCGGCCAGGATCTCGGACGGCCCGGCCGACTCCGCGTCCTCGTCCCCCACCACGACCAGCGTCGGACACGAGACGCGCCCCAGGTCCGCCTCGCGGTCGAAATCGCGCACGGCCAACGCGTTCTGGTACACGACGCGCGGGTCGGTCTTGATGTCCTCCATGAAGCCCCGGCGCATGACGTCGGGCGTAGCCGACGCGGGATAGTCGCGCCGGTCGAACTCGCGCCGCGCCTTGCCCTCGCTGATCAGCCGCCAGCGCTCGAGATACTCGTGGCTCACGGGAACGCGCGCCCCGCTCGCGACGAGCACGAGCGCCTTCACGAGCTCGGGCGCGACGAGCGCCGTCTCGAGCGCGACCATGCCGCCCATGGACCCGCCGAGCAGCACGCAGCGCGGGACGCGCAGCGCCGCGAGCACCCCGCGCAGGTGCGCGCCGATGCGCGCCACCGAGCCCAGCGAGTCGAGCGAGCCGGAGCGCGCGTGGCCCGGGAAATCGATTGCGATCGGGCTGTGCTCCTTCGCCAGCCGCTCGAGCACGTCGCCAAACAGGCCGCTGTTCCCGCCCGCGCCGTGCAGACACACGATCGTGTCGCCGTGCGACAGGTCCGGCGGCGCTTCGGGCAGCGTGGTGGCGCCCGTATGTCTCAGGAAGGTCGCGATCCCGTCGACCTGGGCGTACTTCTCCGGCACCGAGCGAGGCTACCGCGCCGGCACCGGGGGCTTCAACCCGCTCGTGGTAGCATCCGCGGCATGGACGCCAACGAGAGAGTCATCCGCGATTTCCTCGCCGCCTGGTCGCGCCGCGACGCGCACGAGCTGGCCGGCTATTTCACGGACGACGGCGTGTACCACAACATGCCGCTCGCACCCGTGGCCGGTCGCGCCGCGGTCGAGCAGCTGATCCGGGGCTTCATCGGCGGCTGGAGCGAGGCGAAGTTCGACCTGGTGTCCGTGGCATCCGCTGGCCAGACGGTCATCGCCGAGCGCGTCGACCGGATCCGCGCCGGCGGCAAGTCAGTCGACCTGCCCTGCGTCGGCGTGTTCGAGCTCGAAGGCGGAAAGATCAAGCGCTGGCGCGACTACTTCGACCTGGCGACGTACCAGCGAGCGATGACCTGAAGAACCTGGGCTAAGTCGCCTCGAGCCCGGCCAGGTCACCCTTCTCGCGCCATTCCTTCAGCATGTTGAAGAACAGGATCGAGCCGCCGCCGAAGAAGCCGTTCTGCGCGGCCAGGTTCGAGAGGTTGCCCTCGTTGTTGTAGTAGCCCG